>NZ_JBFUAE010000011.1:0-257007 GCF_056406435.1 Pseudomonas sp. P1_C12
CCCCGCACAGGCTTCCATCACCACGATACAACTCGGCACGTTGCCGAAAAGCTGCATCATCTGCGCCCGAGAGAGCTTCTTGCGAAACACCTCGCGGCCTGATTTATCCTGGCCGTGAAGGTGGAAATTATGTTTGCCGAGATCGATACCGATCAGTGCTGACTGGATCATGATGATGGCCTCCGAAAACAAAACACCCTGCGAAAGCGTAGCCCTCGCAGGGTGTGGGGGTGACCATCTCATTAGCCCCAGGATTCGGGGGCTGTTTCTTAGTGCGGATTGGCCACCGTCAACATCTGACCAGGCTTCAGCGCCTGGCCGACACGCGGGTTCCAGCGCTTGAGGTGCTGCATCTCCACGTTGAAGCGCTTGGCCACGATGTACAGCGAGTCGCCTTGCTGGACCTTGTACGTGGTCTGCTGCTTCCTGGTATTCGCCGCAATCACGGTGTTGACGCGCCCGGAACTGCGTTTGCTGTTGTCCTGCATGACCAGGGTCTGGCCAGGCTTGAGGTTCTTGCCAGTCAGTTTGTTCCAGCGTTGCAGGTCCTGCACGTCAACGTTGTTGGCCTTGGCGATGGAGCCGAGGTTGTCACCCCGTTTGACCCGGTAGGAACGCTTGACGCTGGCGACCTGGGTATCATCGGCACCTTCGAAGACCGGCTTGAGCGATTTCTTGCTGATCAACTCTTCAGGGCGCATGGTCTGCAGGCTGCTGGTCAGCAGTTGCGCCTTGGAAGTCGGCACCAACAGGTGCTGCGGACCGTCGATGGTGGTGCGCTGCTTGAAGGCCGGGTTGAGCTGGAACAGTTCGTCTTCGTCGATGTTGGCGACTTCAGCAACCTTGGACAGGTCCATGCGCTGGTTGATTTCGACGACCTGGAAGTAGGGTTCGTTGGCGATCGGGTTGAGGTTCACGCCGTAGGCTTCCGGCGCCATCACCACTTGCGACAGTGCCAGCAGCTTTGGCACGTAGGCCTGGGTTTCGGCGGGCAGCGGCAGGTTCCAGTAGTCGGTCGGCAGGCCGAGACGCTCGTTGCGCTCGATGGCCCGGCTGACGGTGCCTTCGCCGGCGTTGTAGGCCGCCAGGGCCAGCAACCAGTCGCCATTGAACATGTCGTGCAGGCGGGTCAGGTAATCCATCGCGGCGGTGGTCGAGGCGGTGATGTCGCGACGGCCATCATAGAAACGGGTTTGGCGCAGGTTGAAGTAACGACCGGTGGAGGGGATGAATTGCCAAAGGCCCACCGCGTCGGCCCGGGAATAGGCCATCGGGTTGTAGGCACTTTCAATCACTGGCAGCAGTGCCAGTTCCAGCGGCATGTTGCGCTCTTCAAGGCGTTCGACGATGTAATGAATGTATAAGCTGCCACGTTCGCCGGCGTTTTCGAGGAAAGATGGATTGCTGGCGAACCAAAGGCGTTGTTGCTCGATGCGCGGGTTGACGCCCAGCCCGTCCTGCAGCTGGAAGCCCTGGCGCATGCGCTCCCAGACGTCCTGGGGAATTTGCGGGCTGGGTTTTTCGCTGAGCCAGACCGGCTTCTGCTTGGCGCGCGCGGCGATGTTCTGCGCGTGCGCCGCATCGGTCTGCGGCGCTTGGCTGGAACAGCCCGCCAGGGTGGCGGACACAGCCACCGCAATGGCTTGAGCCAAGCGGGTCAATGCGTCTGAACTGATGGCTTTGCGAATAGGTGACGACATTGGCTGGAAGTAAGTTCCGGGCAAAAATGTCGGGCGATTCTAGAAAGCGCACCCTGCGCGGTCAACCTTTCAGAATTGTTGCAATCTTGAGAAGCCCCTTTAGAACCTGTCTTTCCACGCTCGAAGCGCAGCAAAAACCATATCGGGCACCGAGTTATCGGTGCCGGTCCGTTCGTCCGCTTTTTCTTTAACGGATGTTTCACCGGAGCGCAAAAACGGGTTTGTGAGCTTTTCCAGTGCCAGTGTCGACGGCAGCGTCATGATCCCGGATTCCCGTTGGCGGGTGACTTTGGCCAGGCGTTCGGCGGTGTCCGGGTTGTTCGGTTCGACGGCCGCGGCAAACTTCAGATTGCTGAGGGTGTATTCGTGGGTGCAGTACACCCGCGTGTCATCCGGCAACCCGGCGAGGCGTGTCAGCGAGCTGTACATTTGCTGTGGAGTGCCTTCGAACAAGCGTCCGCAGCCGGCGGCGAACAGTGTGTCGCCGCAGAACAGCAAGCCGTGGTGGTAATAGGCGATATGCCCCAGGGTGTGGCCGGGGACCGCGAAGATATCGAAGTCCAGGCCGAGCACGCTGACCTTGTCGTTGTCTTTGAGCGCAACGTCCCGCGCCGGGATCTTTTCGCTGGCCGGGCCAGAGACCTTCGCGTTTGTCGCTTTCTTCAGCAATTCGACGCCGCCGACGTGGTCATGATGGTGGTGAGTGATCAAAATATCACTCAGTATCCAACCCGGATTGGCCGCGAGCCAGGCTTGTACCGGGGCGGCATCACCCGGATCCACCACCGCGCAGCGTTTGCTGCCGTGGTCTTGTAACAACCAGATGTAGTTGTCGGAGAAGGCGGGCAGGGCAGTGATCTGTATCATCGTCGGATTCGCCAAGCGGAAAACAATAGCGCATCTTAGAACTTCCTGGCGTGTTGGAGAATGCAATGACTGATAAAGCGTTCGCACAGGCTGATCCTGACTGGCTCGCGTTGATCAGCGCGGCCCGCGAGTGGCTGGCAGGTCCGATCGGGCAATTTCTGCTGGACGAAGAGCAGCGCATGCTCGAAGACGAGCTCGGGCGGTTCTTTGGTGGCTATCTGGTGCATTACGGCCCCTCGGCCCAGACCCCGCCGTCAGCGCCGCAGGTGCAGCGCAATGTGCGCCTTGGCGCGCCGTTGCCGGGGGTCGAGATCGTCTGCGAGGAACAGGCCTGGCCGTTGAGCGAACATGCTGCCGATGTGGTGGTGCTGCAGCATGGTCTGGATTTCTGCCTGTCGCCCCATGGTTTGCTTCGCGAGGCGGCCAGCAGCGTACGGCCCGGCGGGCATTTGCTGATCATCGGCATCAATCCCTGGAGCACTTGGGGTCTGCGGCATGTGTTTGCCCAGGATGCGTTGCGCAAGGCACGCTGCATTTCGCCGTCACGGGTCGCGGACTGGCTGAACCTGCTGGGCTTCGCGCTGGAGAAACGCCGCTTCGGGTGCTATCGTCCGCCGCTTGCGTCACCGGCGTGGCAGACCCGACTGGCCGGTTGGGAGCGCAAGGCCGGTGACTGGCAATTGTCGGGCGGCGGCTTCTATTTATTGGTGGCGCGCAAGATCGTGGTGGGCCTGCGACCGGTCCGTCAGGAGCGGCGCGAGCCGAAGGGCAAGTTGATTCCTTTGCCGATGGCCAAGGTCAACCGTCGCAACATCGAACCGTAATACACACTTTTCATTTGCGGCCGGGCCTGTCCCGGCTTCGGGCGTCGTCGATCAGCGATCGGCGGGCCAGCGCATTTTCTGGATAGATTGGCATGAGCGATAGCGTAGAACTGTTCACCGACGGCGCCTGCAAGGGCAACCCTGGCCCTGGCGGCTGGGGCGCACTGCTGGTGTGCAAGGGCGTCGAAAAGGAACTCTGGGGCGGCGAAGCCAATACCACCAACAACCGCATGGAACTGATGGGTGCAATCCGTGGCCTGGAAGAACTCAAGCGTCCCTGCGAGGTGCTGCTGGTGACCGACTCCCAGTACGTGATGAAAGGCATCAACGAGTGGATGGACAACTGGAAGAAGCGCGGCTGGAAAACCGCGGCGAAGGAACCGGTGAAAAACGCTGACCTGTGGAAGTTGCTCGACGAGCAGGTCAACCGCCACAAGGTCACCTGGAAATGGGTGCGCGGGCACATTGGCCATCACGGCAACGAACGGGCCGACCAGTTGGCCAACCGTGGCGTCGATGAAGTGCGCGGGTACAAGCAGGGCTGATCGCAATGTCTGCCGTAGGAGCTGCCGAAGGCTCGGGCCGCGATCGGACGATCTTTTGATCTTGATCTTTTTTAGGCCGCAGAAAATCAAAAGCCAGATCAAAAGATCGCAGCCTGCGGCAGCTCCTACAAGGATTGTGTTCGCAGCAGCGCAATGGCGGTGGCCCGCGAGCATGTTAATATTCGCGTTTTTGCACGATTGACCGATTGAGAGCTGAGCACTGATGGCCACCAGATCCGTTGTACTCGACACCGAAACCACCGGCATGCCGGTGACCGACGGCCACCGGATTATCGAAATCGGTTGTGTCGAGTTGATCGGCCGACGCCTGACGGGCCGGCACTTTCACGTGTACCTGCAACCCGATCGCGAAAGTGACGAGGGTGCCATCGGCGTCCACGGCATCACCAACGAATTCCTCGTGGGCAAGCCGCGTTTTGCCGAAGTGGCCGAAGAATTCTTCGAGTTTATCAAGGGCGCGCAGCTGATCATCCATAACGCGGCGTTCGACGTTGGCTTCATCAACAACGAATTCGCCCTGATGGGGCAGCAGGACCGCGCGGACATCACGCAGCACTGCTCGATCCTCGACACCCTGATGATGGCCCGGGAACGTCACCCGGGGCAGCGCAACAGCCTCGACGCATTGTGCAAGCGCTATGGTGTCGACAACTCCGGCCGTGAACTGCACGGCGCCTTGCTCGACTCCGAGATTCTCGCCGACGTCTACCTGACCATGACCGGGGGGCAGACCAGTCTGTCCCTGGCCGGTAACGCCTCCGATGGCAATGGCTCCGGTGATGGGGCGGACAATTCGGCCACCGAGATCCGCCGTTTGCCAGCAGATCGCCAGCCGACGCGCATCATCCGCGCCAGCGAAGACGACCTCGCCCGCCACGCGGCGCGCCTGGAAATCATCGGCAAATCCGCAGGTGCTCCGGCGTTGTGGGTGCAGCTGGCTGAGGCTGAAGCGCAGGCGTAGATGTTTCGAAAGGATCTTCGAATAGCCGCGCCGCTGGCATGCATCCGATGACCCATTTCAGGGCGCGACACTCGCCACATCCTCTGCAACACTCTACCCTGAGGTGATTGGCAGGCTATGGTCTGCCGCCTCAGGACACTGAGCCTCATGTATAAAGATTTGAAATTCCCGGTCCTGATTGTCCATCGCGACATCAAGGCCGACAGCGTCGCTGGCGACCGCGTGCGGGGGATTGCCCGGGAGCTGGAGCAGGAAGGGTTCAGTGTCGTTTCGGCGGTGGACTACACCGAAGGACGATTGGTGGCGTCGACTTACCATGGCCTGTCCTGCATGTTGATTGCCTCCGAGGACGCCAGCAGCCACTCCCATTTGTTGCAAAACATGGCCGAACTGATCGGTCTGGCGCGAGTGCGTGCACCGGATCTGCCGATCTTCGCCTTGGGCGAAACAGTGACCCTGGAAAACGCGCCTGCCGACGCCATGGCCGAGCTCAATCAGTTGCGCGGCATTCTTTACCTGTTTGAAGACACCGTGCCCTTTCTCGCCCGACAGGTGGCCCGCGCCGCGCGCAAATACCTCGATGGACTGTTGCCGCCATTTTTCAAGGCTTTGGTGCAACACACCGCGGATTCCAACTATTCCTGGCACACCCCCGGTCACGGCGGTGGCGTGGCGTATCACAAGAGTCCGGTCGGGCAGGCGTTTCACCAGTTTTTCGGGGAAAACACCCTGCGCTCGGACCTTTCGGTGTCGGTGCCGGAGCTCGGTTCTTTACTCGACCACACCGGTCCCCTGGCTGAAGCCGAGGCCCGTGCAGCACGAAATTTCGGCGCCGATCACACCTTTTTCGTGATCAATGGCACCTCCACGGCCAACAAGATTGTCTGGCACTCGGTGGTCGCCCGCGATGACCTGGTGCTGGTGGATCGCAATTGCCACAAGTCGGTGCTGCACTCGATCATCATGACCGGCGCGATCCCGCTGTACTTGTGTCCGGAGCGTAATGAGCTGGGGATCATCGGCCCGATTCCCCTGAGCGAGTTCAGCCGCGAATCGATCCAGTCCAAGATCGACGCCAGTCCGCTGACCAAGGGCCGTGCACCGAAGGTCAAGCTCGCGGTGGTGACCAATTCGACGTATGACGGCCTCTGCTACAACGCCGAGCTGATCAGGCAGCAACTGGGCAATAGCGTCGAGGTGCTGCACTTCGACGAGGCCTGGTACGCCTATGCGGCGTTTCATGAGTTTTTTGCCGGGCGCTACGGCATGGGCACGTCCCGTGATGAAGACAGCCCGTTGGTGTTTACCACCCATTCCACCCACAAGTTGCTGGCGGCTTTCAGTCAGGCGTCGATGATTCACGTGCGCGATGGCGGCGCGCGGCAACTGGACCGGGATCGCTTCAACGAAGCGTTCATGATGCACATCTCCACCTCGCCGCAGTACGGCATCATTGCCTCGCTGGATGTGGCTTCGGCGATGATGGAAGGACCGGCCGGGCGTTCGCTGTTGCAGGAAATGTTCGACGAAGCCCTGAGTTTTCGCCGGGCGCTGGCTAACTTGCGACAGCACATTGCCGCGGATGACTGGTGGTTTTCGATCTGGCAACCGCCGTCGGCGGAAGGCATCGAGCGGGTCGTCACCGAGGACTGGTTGCTGCAACCCGATGCCGATTGGCATGGCTTTGGCGGCGTGACCGAAGATTATGTGCTGCTCGACCCGATCAAGGTCACGCTGGTGATGCCGGGGCTGACGGCCGGTGGCGCCCTCAGCGAGCACGGGATTCCGGCGGCGGTGGTCAGCAAGTTCCTTTGGGAGCGCGGCCTGGTTGTCGAGAAGACCGGGCTGTATTCGTTCCTGGTGTTGTTCTCCATGGGTATCACCAAAGGCAAGTGGAGCACGCTGCTCACCGAATTGCTGGAGTTCAAGCGCAGCTATGACGCCAACGTCAGTCTGGCCAGTTGCCTTCCTTGCGTGGCGCAAGAGAATGTCGCGCGCTATCAGGGCATGGGCCTGCGTGATCTGTGCGATCAGTTGCATGCCTGTTATCGCAGCAACGCCACCGCCAGGCACCTCAAGCGCATGTACACCGTACTGCCGGAGGTCGCGATGAAGCCGGCGGACGCCTATGATCAATTGGTGCGGGGTGAAGTCGAAGCGGTGTCGATCGATGCGCTGGACGGGCGGATCGCCGCGGTGATGCTGGTGCCATACCCGCCAGGCATTCCGTTGATCATGCCGGGCGAGCGCTTTACCGAGTCGACCCGCTCGATCATCGATTATCTGGCATTTGCCCGTACGTTCGATAGCAGTTTCCCGGGGTTCGTTGCTGATGTGCACGGATTGCAACACGAAGATCAGGGCAGTGGGCGGTGCTATACCGTCGATTGCATCAAGGAGTGAGGACCTTTCCCAGTATGCAGCCGGTTATAAATCCGAATTACCCAGGGTTGTCGGTACGGGTTGCCGATGAAGGTTTTGCCGCCTATATCTGGGGCAGTGATTTCAGTTTTGAAGTCGCGGTCTACGGTGCGGCCGAAATAGGTGCACCGGTGGCACAGTGGCCGGTCACTCGGATCACGCCATATCGCAAGTGTTACGGCATCGACCCCGAGGAGTTCAGCAGCTTTCGCGATGCCGCCGACAGCGCGATTTTCATGGCCTATCTGGATGACCAGCCCGTGGGGCATCTGGTGGTCAGCACCAACTGGAACGGCTTTGCCCATATCGACGAACTGGCGGTGCATGCACCGGCCCGACGGCACGGCGTGGCCAAGGCCTTGCTGGATGTGGCGCAGTTCTGGAGCCGCAAGAAAAAGCTCCCGGGCATCATGCTCGAAACCCAGAACAACAACCTGGGGGCCTGCAGGCTCTATGAGCGTTGCGGTTACGTGATGGGCGGGATCGACCATCTGCGCTATCGCGGCATCGATCCGAACACCGCCGAAGTGGCGCTGTTCTGGTATCGAATGTTCGAAAATCCGTTGGAAAATCTGCTCAGTTCGTCAGCATCGCCGCGGCTTGTTCCGTGACGATGGCCAACAATGCCTGAACCGCCGGAGACGGTTCGACGTTTTTCAGCGACAAGGCGTAGAGACTGATCGGAACGGCCGGCGCCAGCGGGCAGGCGTCCAGTCCCGAGGCTTTGGCGCCGAGGGCGGTGAAGGGGTCGACGATGGCCAGGCCTTCGCCGGCCTCGACCATGCTGCGCATCATCTGATGCGTCTGGACCCGGGTTTGAATCACCGGAGCAGGGCGCAAACCGTGCAGTTTGTTTTCCAGTGCCGGGCTCAGCGGGTCGTGCCCCTCCAGTCCGATCATCGATTGACCGGCCAGATCCTGCAGTGAAATGTATTTCTGTTTCGGTTGCAGCCAGCCATGGGGTGCGAGCAACTGAAGTTTGCCCTGGGCAATCGCCTGGCAATCGAGGTCGGCGTGATCAGGGTCGTGCAGGCTCAGCCCCAGATCGCTTTCACGCAGCAGCAGGCTTCTGACGATGTCGCGGGTGGGCTGGCTCAGCAGTGTGCAAGGCGCGTCGGGCAGGCGTCGGCGCAGGGCCGCGATGCTGTGTGGTAACAATTGGTTAGCCAGAGGCGGGGTGCAGATGATGCGCAGCGGCGGCGCCAGGTATTGCCTGAGGCTGTTGGCCAGACGCTGCACGGGGTCGAGCGCGTCGTAGACCCGGGCAATTTCCACTTGCAGTTCCCGCGCCTCGCGGGTGGCCTGCAATCGTCCGCGAACGCTGGCGAACAGCATGAAACCCAACTGATCCTCGGCGTCGCGCAGCAAACGCTCGACTTCGGTCACCGGCAACTGCAGCCATTCGGCGGCGGTGCCCAGGTGACCGGTCTGCAAGAGCGCCTGGATCACTTCGATATGGCGTAAGCGCATGCATGAAGTCCATGTTCAGCAGGTGGAGGAGTCAGTGGCTGAATCCTACCCCAAGTCCGCGCATATGACTTCTGCTCATAACGACGGGTTATGAAACGCTGACGGTTTGCGGTTCGCGGGTAATGGTCACGCCGGTTTGCACCAGCATGAATTCATTGTCGTCGACCTTGTTGACGCGGTCGCCAATGGCCAGCTTGTAGGTGGTGACAGGGCCTGAACCGTCTACCGCCGGGGTGGAGTCCTGGAACTCGTGCACCGAATAAATACGGCCTTGCGCGTCTCTTGCATGGAACTGACCGACGAGTACTGCTGCCATCTGCTTAGAACCTCTGGAGATAAATCACTCAATTTGCGGCTCTGTAGACCGTGCTTGGGCGAGGTAAGTTTTCCTACAGGAAAAAAATAGTCAGGGACGGCGTTTTCAGTCGCCCGCTGCTTGAATCGTCATCTATAACTACAAGCTCTTCATATTGGACAGTCGAGAATCTCCCATGAGCAACGTCTATACGATCGCCGTCTTGGTCGGCAGCTTGAGAAAGGAATCGATCAACCGCAAGGTCGCACGGGCCCTGGTAGAACTGGCGCCGGCCAATCTCAAGCTTAACATCGTCGAAATTGGCGACCTGCCGCTCTATAACGAAGATATCGATGGCGCTTCACCGCCGGCAGCCTACAGCACTTTCCGGCAACAAGTGAGCTCATCCGACGCGGTGCTGTTCGTGACCCCGGAATACAACCGCTCGGTGCCGGCGCCGCTGAAAAATGCGATTGACGTCGGTTCGCGTCCGTATGGCAAAAGTGCCTGGAACGGCAAACCGGGCGCCGTTATCAGTGTTTCACCGGGGGCCGTCGGCGGGTTTGGTGCCAACCACAACCTGCGTCAATCCATGGTGTTTCTCAATGTGCCGCTGATGCAGCAACCGGAGGCCTATCTGGGGAACGCCGGTTCGGCGTTCGACGAGGCGGGCAAACTGTCAGAGTCGGTCAAGCCATTCCTGCAAAATTTCATCAATGCGTATGGGCAATGGGTCGAGCAGCACAAGAAGGTTTGATATTCATTGGCCAGCGCTTTGTCCTACGAAGCGCTGGATAACCGGCTACAAATCATTGTTTCAATTTCCGACAGCCAGGCGGCAGTTTGCTCCGCCGCCGGTTGCGCCGTGACGCAATAGCGGCGACCGCCCCAGGCCATGATCACCCCTTTCCGCTGGCCAGCCACCTGTGGGTGCGCCCGGAACAGGTCACCGAGCGCGGCTTTTACGATGGGGCCGAACACCGGTCGTGGCTGACCTCGGCGTACAACCAATACACGCGCTGCAGTTGGGATGCGTACTACAGCCCTGAAGCCGAAAACCTGCAGATTCTGCTCAAGCCGCTATTTCTGACTTCATCGATGCTGGCGGACTTCCTGCAAGACAACCGGTTTTTCGATGCGACCCGCCTGGTGTTCTCCAGCGCGTCCAGCAAAACCGCCTACGGCACGGCCGTGTGTCTGCACAATCATCCGCAACTGGAGCGTGTGGCGCTGACGTCCGCCGGCAACAAAGCATTTGTCGAAAACCTCGGCTGTTACGAATACGTGGTGTCTTATGCCGAGTTGGCCAACCTCGCCGGTGACCGTCCTACGCTGTACGTGGATTTTTCCGGCGACCTGGGACTACGCGATCAGGTCCACCAGCACTTTGCCGGGCAACTGGTCTACAGTTGCTTCGCTGGCTCTGCGCACAGTACCGATGAAGCGCAGATGACGGCCATCGAGGGGCCGCAACCGGTGTTCTTCTTTGCCCCGGTGCAGATCCGCAAGCGCAATGCCGAATGGGGGCCGGAAGGGGTCAGCCAGCATATCGGCGAAGGGTTGGTGCGGTTTTTTCAGCAGTTGACGGTGAGCGAAAAGCCATTGCTGGAAGTCGTTGAAAGCCGGGGTTACGAGGCGGCGCAAAACGTCATTTCCCGTCTGTTCCATGGCCAGGTGGCACCGGTCGAGGGGCATGTGATTCGCTTGTGAAGTGATTCGGCGAGGTTAGACCGGGGTGGCCCTTCGCTAGCAAGCCAGCTCCTACAGGTTATGCGCACAACTTGTAGGCGCTGGCTTGCCAGCGAAGAGGCCCGGCCAAACAACACAACTCTCAGCTTTGTCCCGGCACATTCGGCCAGAGATCCGCCACCAGAAACAATCGCTCGGCCTCTTCCCAGTCACCTTCGGCATTTTCTGTCAGGCGCACCAGCAATTGTGCCGGCGCAAGAGGGTCCAGGTCATTGAGCCAGGCCTGCATCTGTCCGGGGTTCCAGGTGTGCTCCGCCGAATAATGCGCCGGCGCCAGCCAGGCATGGCGGGGCAGGGGTTGCCAGCGACCGGGCGGGCTCTGGGCCAACAATGCAGGCCAATCCTTTTGATGCAGCCAGCGACCCCGCAAATGCTGCGGATGGGCGCCCGACGGCGGGGTGGCCTGTCCGGGCCACGGGTACAGCAGGTAACCCCCCAGCCACAAATGCGCGCTGAAGGCCTGGATATCCAGCGCCGCCAGCACCTCACGGCTCTCGGGGCGCGCGGAAATCGGCAATTGATGCTGGCTCAGGTGCGCCAGCTTGCGGTCGAGCCGATCGTGGCACCCCGGACCCAGCCACTGGGCAGTGTCATGCCCGTCGCCGGATTGCGGGCCGAGGTAAAGTTTGATCGCCAGTTCCAGGTGATGTACGCCGTCGCGGTCGCGCAGCAGCATGTCCAGTTCACCCAGGGTGTGCCCCTCGCGGCGAATCGGCATATTGGCAGCAATCAGTTCAATGCCGGGCGCATGCTGCACGGCGAATTGCCAGAGGCGTTCGTAATACAGGCCCAGACGCCGTGTCCGGGCCTGGGCCAGCCAGTGCAGTAAGCTATAACTGTCCCGGTCCAGTTGCCGCAGCCAATGCTCCAGCCGTTGCGGTGCCTGCACCCAGTCGCTGCCGGCCAGCGGGTGACGCTGCGGCCACGGGGTATCGTCCAGCATGGGCGGCGCGAGGATGACCCACGCCAGGTCACGCACTTCGGGATGGCGTAACTGATGGGGCAGGTGGAGCAAATCAGGAAATAGCATCATCTTGCGAGCATAGCCCGAAACCCGGGCACACCCTTGAAGCTGAAAGGATTTTGTCTACGGGCGGCTTTCGCCCATAATCGTGGTTTTCGCCGCCACACAGATCCCCGCAGGAGCCCCATGGAGCAATTTCGCAATATCGGCATCATCGGTCGCCTGGGCAGTTCCCAGGTGCTGGATACCGTCCGCCGACTGAAACGGTTTCTGCTCGATCGTCACCTGCACGTGATCCTCGAAGACACCATCGCCGAAGTGCTGCCAGGGCACGGCCTGCAAACCTCGTCGCGCAAGATGCTCGGCGAAGTCTGCGACATGGTCATTGTGGTCGGTGGTGACGGCAGTCTGCTCGGTGCCGCCCGGGCGCTGGCCAGGCACAATATTCCGGTGCTCGGCATCAACCGGGGCAGCCTGGGTTTCCTGACCGACATTCGCCCCGATGAACTGGAAACCAAGGTCGCCGAAGTGCTGGATGGCCACTATCTGGTGGAAAACCGCTTCCTGTTGCAGGCCGAAGTCCGTCGCCACGGCGAGGCCATCGGCCAGGGCGATGCACTGAACGATGTGGTGCTGCACCCTGGCAAATCCACGCGAATGATCGAATTCGAGCTGTACATCGACGGCCAGTTCGTCTGCAGCCAGAAGGCCGACGGCCTGATCGTCGCCACGCCGACCGGTTCCACCGCGTATGCACTGTCTGCCGGCGGGCCGATCATGCATCCCAAGCTCGACGCTATTGTGATTGTGCCGATGTACCCCCATACCTTGTCGGGTAGACCGATTGTGGTCGATGGCAACAGTGAGCTGAAAATCGTCGTGTCCAAGGATATGCAGATTTACCCGCAAGTCTCGTGTGACGGGCAGAACCACTTTACCTGCGCGCCCGGCGACACCATTACCGTCAGCAAGAAAGCCCAGAAACTGCGGCTGATTCACCCGCTCGACCACAACTACTATGAAGTTTGCCGGACCAAGCTCGGCTGGGGCAGCAAGTTGGGGGGTGGAGGCGACTGATGCTCGATCCCGCGCGTAGCTACGACCTGATCGGTGACGTGCACGGTTGCGCTCTGACCCTGGAGCACTTGCTCGACCGACTCGGTTATCACAAGCAAGGTGGCGTTTGGCGGCACGCGTCGCGCATGGCGGTGTTCGTCGGCGATATCATCGATCGCGGCCCGCGGATTCGCGAGGCGCTGCATATCGTCCACGACATGGTCGAGGCCGGTCAGGCGCTGTGCATCATGGGCAACCACGAGTTCAATGCGCTGGGCTGGAGCACGCCGGCGCTGCCCGGCAGCGGCAAGCAATTCGTGCGCGAGCACACGCCGCGCCATGCCCGCCTGCTACACGAAACCCTGACCCAGTTCGAACACCATCCGGGTGACTGGCACGACTTCCAGCAATGGTTCTATAAGCTGCCATTGTTCGTCGATGCCGGGCGTTTTCGCGTGGTCCACGCCTGCTGGGACGCCGGGCTGATCGAGCCGCTGCGGGCGTTGTTCCCCAGCGGTTGTGTCGACGAGCATTTTCTCCAGGCTTCGGCGCAGGCGGGTTCGTTTGCCTGCACCGTGTTCGACCGGCTGCTGCGCGGTACGGACATGCGCTTGCCCCATGGCCTGACCATGACCAGCGGCGATGGGCTGGTGCGTTCGTTCTTCCGGACCAAATTCTGGGAAGACGATCCGAAAACCTACGGCGACATCGTGTTCCAGCCCGATGCACTGCCCGAACCCGTGGCCCGGACGCCGCTGACACCCACCGAAAAGAACAGTTTGCTGCGCTATGGCATCGATGAGCCGTTGTTGTTCGTCGGCCATTACTGGCGCAGCGGCAAACCGGCACCGATCCGGCCGAACCTGGCCTGTCTGGATTACAGCGCGGTGCTGTACGGCAAGCTGGTTGCCTACCGACTGGATCAGGAAACCCGCCTGGATCCGCATAAATTCGTCTGGGTCGATGTCGAACGGCCGGAGGTGCTGCAATGAGTGCTGTAGCGGTATTGCGTCTGCCCCTGGCGGTGGACTTGAGCGGGTTCGTCACCCTGCTCAAGCGCATGCAAGTGCCCCATCGGGTCAGTGAAGAGGCAGGCGAGCAAGTGCTGTGGGTGCCCGACAACATCAGTGAAGACGTGCGCGCGTTGTACGAACGGTTTCCGGCGGGCGATCCCGATCAGCAATTGGACATTCCGCTGGCGCAGACCATCAAGCGCCCGGGGTTCGTCGAGCAATTGAAATACGCCAGGGCCACCGCGCTGGTGCTGTTGCTGAGCGTGATTGTCGGTGCAGTGACCCTGCTCGGCGACAACCTTGAAACGATGCGCTGGCTGACCTTCCTCGAATTCCGCGTGGTCGGCGAGTACCTCCACTTCACGCCACTGGCCGACAGCCTGGCGGCGGGGCAGTGGTGGCGCCTGTTCACGCCGATGCTGATTCACTTCGGCATCCTGCACCTGGCGATGAACGGCATGTGGTACTGGGAACTGGGGCGGCGCATCGAGTCGCGTCAGGGCAGTATCAACCTGATCGGCCTGACCCTGCTGTTCAGCCTGGTGTCCAACTACGCCCAGTATTACTTCAGCGGCCCGACCTTGTTCGGTGGTTTGTCCGGTGTACTGTACGGCTTGCTCGGGCATTGCTGGATCTTCCAGCTGCTGGCGCCGAACCCGGCTTATCGCCTGCCGCGAGGCGTGCTGGTGATGATGCTGGTGTGGTTGTTGTTGTGCCTGTCCGGGCTGGTGTCGATGATCGGCTTCGGCGAAATCGCCAACGCGGCCCACGTCAGCGGGTTACTCATCGGATGCTTCAGCGGTTTGTTGGGCGGTTTGTATAACCGCCGTAAACTGGCCGCCTAATTCAGAACCTGCAATGAAGAGACGGAGACTCAATGTCCTCTTTTAACGAAATGATCAACAACATCACCTCCGATATCTACGAGAGCCTGAAACTGGCCGTGGAAATCGGCAAATGGTCCGACGGTGGCAAGCTCACCGCCGAACAACGCGAGCTGTCGTTGCAGGCGATGATCGCCTGGGAAATCCAGAACCTGCCAGAAGACCAGCGTACCGGCTACATGGGGCCGCAGGAATGCGCCTCGAAGTCGATCGAAGTGCCGAATATCCTGTTCAAGTCGGATGCCATCCATTGATCGAGATTGGCCGCGGTGCAATCAGCAAAATGTCGGCGCGCCTGGACGGGCCAAACGTGCAATACGCTTTGCGTCTGGGCGAAACCGAGGTCCCGGTCAATCCGTTGATCGGCACCACGGTGCGTCTGGAATACCTGGGTGCGATCCACTGCATCCATTGCGGACGCAAGACCAAGACCAGTTTCAGCCAGGGCTACTGCTACCCGTGCATGACCAAACTGGCCCAGTGCGACGTCTGCATCATGAGCCCGGAACGCTGCCACTTCGACGCCGGCACCTGCCGCGAGCCGGAATGGGGCGAGAAGTTTTGCATGACTGATCACGTGGTTTATCTGGCCAACTCGTCGGGGGTGAAAGTCGGGATTACCCGTGCCACCCAATTGCCGACCCGCTGGCTCGACCAGGGTGCGAGCCAGGCCTTGCCGATCATGCGCGTATCGACCCGTCAGCAGTCCGGTTTCGTCGAGGATCTGTTCCGCAGCCAGGTGGCCGACAAGACCAACTGGCGTGCTTTGCTCAAGGGCGATGCGGCGGCGGTGAACCTGGCCGAAGTCCGCGATCAGCTGTTCGACAGCTGCGCTGAAGGCTTGCTGGGGTTGCAGCAGCGATTTGGCTTGCAGGCGATCCAGCCGGTGACCGATGTCGAACCGCTGGAAATTCGCTATCCGGTCGAGCAGTACCCGGCGAAGATCGTCAGCTTCAACCTGGACAAGAACCCGATTGCCGAAGGCACGCTGATGGGGGTCAAGGGTCAATACCTGATCTTCGACACCGGCGTGATCAATATTCGTAAATACACGGCTTACCAGCTCGCCGTGCATCAGTAAGGACTCCAGCATGCGCACCGAACAACCGAAGATGATCTACCTCAAGGACTATCAGGCGCCCGAGTACCTGATCGACGAAACGCACCTGACCTTCGAGTTGTACGAGGACCACAGCCTGGTCCATGCGCAACTGGTGATGCGCCGCAACCCCGAGCGTGGCCCGGGCCTGCCGCCGCTGGTGCTCGACGGCCAGCAGCTTGAGCTGTTGGCGGTGACGTTGGCCGACCAGGAGCTTTCCGAGGCGCAGTATCAGCTGACCGAGAATCACCTGACCCTGCACCCGACCAGCGCCACCTTCACGGTCGACACCAGCGTCCGGATCCACCCGGAAACCAACACCGCGCTGGAGGGCCTGTACAAGTCCGGCACGATGTTCTGCACCCAGTGCGAGGCCGAAGGCTTTCGCAAGATCACCTATTACCTCGACCGCCCGGACGTGATGAGCACCTTCACCACCACGGTGGTCGCCGAGCAGCACAGCTATCCGGTGCTACTGTCCAACGGCAACCCGATTGCTTCCGGTCCCGGCGAAGACGGCCGGCACTGGGCGACCTGGGAAGATCCGTTCAAGAAACCGGCGTACCTGTTTGCGCTGGTGGCCGGCGACCTGTGGTGCGTCGAAGACAGTTTCACCACCATGAGCGAGCGCAATGTGGCGCTGCGCATTTACGTCGAGCCGGAAAACATCGACAAGTGCCAGCACGCCATGAACAGCCTGAAGAAATCCATGCGCTGGGACGAAGAGGTCTACGGTCGCGAGTACGACCTGGACATCTTCATGATCGTCGCCGTGAATGACTTCAACATGGGCGCCATGGAAAACAAGGGCCTCAACATCTTCAACTCCAGCGCCGTGCTGGCCAAGGCCGAAACCGCCACCGACGCCGCGCACCAGCGGGTCGAGGCGATTGTCGCCCACGAATACTTCCACAACTGGTCGGGCAACCGCGTGACCTGCCGCGACTGGTTTCAGCTCTCGCTGAAGGAAGGCTTCACCGTGTTCCGCGATGCCGGTTTCTCCTCGGACATGAACTCGGCCACGGTCAAGCGCATCCAGGACGTGGCCTACCTGCGCACCCACCAATTCGCCGAAGACGCCGGCCCCATGGCCCATGCCGTGCGCCCGGACAGCTTCATCGAGATTTCCAACTTCTACACCCTGACTGTGTACGAGAAGGGCTCGGAAGTGGTCGGCATGATCCACACCTTGCTCGGTGCCGAAGGTTTCCGCAAAGGCAGCGACCTGTACTTCGAACGCCACGACGGCCAGGCCGTGACCTGCGATGACTTCATCAAGGCCATGGAAGATGCCAACGGTGTCGACCTGACCCAGTTCAAACGCTGGTACAGCCAGGCCGGTACACCGCGTCTGGCGGTGAGCGAGTCCTTTGATGCAGCGGCGAAAACCTACAGCCTGACCTTCCGCCAGAGCTGCCCGCAAACTCCGGACAAGGTCGAAAAACTACCGTTCGTGATCCCGGTCGAGCTGGGCCTGCTGGATTCCAAAGGGGCAGCGATTGCCCTGCGCCTTGCTGGTGAAGCCGTCGCGCAAGGCACTTCGCGAGTCATTTCCGTGACCGAGGCTGAGCAGACCTTTACCTTCGTCGACATCGCCGAACAACCGCTGCCGTCGTTGCTGCGTGGCTTCTCGGCGCCGGTGAAACTGAGCTTCCCGTACAACCGCGACCAGTTGATGTTCCTGATGCAGCACGACAGCGACGGTTTCAATCGCTGGGATGCCGGCCAGCAACTGTCGGTGCAGGTGCTGCAAGAGTTGATTGCCCAGCAGCAGAAGGGCGAAGCGCTGGTACTCGATCAGCGGCTGGTGTCGGCACTGCGTACTGTGCTCTCGGACGAGTCGCTGGATCAGGCCATGGTCGCTGAAATGCTCTCGCTGCCAAGCGAGGCGTACCTGACCGAGATCAGCGAAGTGGCGGATGTCGATGCCATTCACACTGCTCGTGAGTTCGCTCGCAAGCAATTGGCCGGTGCGTTGTTCGAAGGCCTGTGGCTGCGTTATCAGGCCAATCGCGAATTGTCGAAGCAGACTCCGTATGTGGCCGAAGCCGAGCATTTCGCCCGTCGTGCCTTGCAGAACATCGTGCTGTCGTACCTGATGCTCAGCGGCAAGCCGGAAGTTGTGGCTGCGACTCTGGAGCAGTTCGATTCGTGCGACAACATGACCGAGCGCCTGACCGCACTTGCCGTGTTGGTCAATTCACCCTACGAAGCCGAGAAGGCCAAGGCGCTGGCCAGCTTCGCCGAGCACTTCAAGGACAACCCGTTGGTCATGGACCAGTGGTTCAGCGTCCAGGCTGGCAGTGTGTTGCCTGGGGGCCTGGAGAGAGTCAAGGCGTTGATGCAGCACCCGGCGTTCAACATCAAGAACCCGAACAAGGTGCGGGCACTGGTCGGTGCGTTTGCCGGGCAGAACCTGATCAACTTCCACGCGGCCGACGGTTCCGGGTATCGCTTCCTGGCGGATCTGGTGATCGAGTTGAATGGCTTCAATCCGCAGATTGCTTCTCGCCAGTTGGCGCCTTTGACTCGCTGGCGCAAGTACGACAGTGCTCGTCAGGCTTTGATGAAGGGGGAGCTGGAGCGGATTCGGGCTTCGGGGCAACTGTCTAGCGATGTGTTTGAGGTGGTCAGCAAGAGTTTGGCTTGAGTCTGTTGTTGACCTTGGCGGCCTTCGGGCCGACCAGGGTCATGGGTTGATTGGGTACATATCCATTCCTGCGGTAACGGCGGCTAGCGGTTTCGCCCTTACGGCGAGTCACTTTTTTTACAAGCGCCTAAAAAAAGTAACCAAAAAAACGCTCGCCCCGAACGTACGGCCCCTCGCTAAGGCTCGGCGTTCCTTCGCTGCGGTATTCATCCGGGGGCATTGCCCTCCGGTCGGCTTCGCTTCGACCTACATGCGATGAGTTCGACTGCGTCGAACGGCGCTGCGCGCCAATCCCCGGATGAACACCTCCGCTCAGCCTTCCGAGGGGGCGGGTGGATCAAGATCAAGAGCTGCAGGCGAGCTAACGCTCGGCCTGTTGAGTGGTGAAGAGCAGTTGGTGTACGCCGACCCATTGTGGGAGCGAGCTTGCTCGCGAAGGCGGCCTTATGGCCGACCAATCTCTTTCGGCTAAACGCATTCCCCCTGTAGGAGCTGCCGCAGGCTGCGATCTTTTGATCTTGATCTTCCGCACCCTTCGACATTGTCAAAAATCAAAAGATCGCAGCCTCGTTGCACTCGACAGCTCCTACAGGGAAACACGCACGCATCAGAACCAGGCCGGCCGGTAGGCCGCCTCGTTTTTGCTTTTGCGGTACACGCCCCCTCGTGAGGCCGAGTGGAGGTTCTGCGCAGTGGGCAACCCGGCATGGATGCCGGGTTAGCCGCCCCCGGCCATGGATGGCCGATGGCGGCGGGCCCACGGAGCAGGACCGGAGCGAGGGCATGCCGAGCCACAGCGAGGCACCGAATGTCAGGGGCAAAGCGCTTTGGTTACTTTGCGCCGGGCCGCGCAGGCTTTTCGAAAGTGACCCGCCGTAAGGGCGGAACCAATAGCGGCCGTTACCGCAGCAACGGATATGTACACCAAACACCAAACACCAAACACCAAACACCCCACCTGATACTCAACCATTCAGAACACCCCCCCATCCCCCCCGGTTAACAAAACATAACGTGGCGTCGATTGTCAGACATTAAAAAACACCGATAGGATAAGCCAGCTTCCGAAGGGGCTCTGGATTGCGGGTTTCAGGACTATGCTCTGAAACAGCCGGTCCAGACACGCACCCTTGCGGCGCCCAGAAAGGTTGAACGACCTAACAATAATAATGGGAGAAGGTCTATGAGTGAGCCTGTCATGGGTGTGGGTATCTGCCGCCCGCCGGCACTGCGCAAATTCGCGTTGCTGGCTACAGCGCTCTCGCTGTTGGGTTCTGCCATGCTGTCGGCACCTGCGCTGGCCGCAGCGGCGCCAGCATCCGATGTTGTTTATTCCATTGAATCTGCCAAGGCTGCCAAAAGCCTGATGCTCGATGTCGTCCACGCCGGCAAGCGCCTGGTGGCGGTCGGGGATCGTGGGCACATCCTGTATTCCGATGACCAGGGCGCCACCTGGACCCAGGCCAAGGTCCCGACCCGGGCCCTGCTGACGTCAGTGTTCTTTGTCGATGACAAACACGGCTGGGCCGTCGGTCATGACGCACAGATCCTCGCCAGCGAGGACGGCGGCGCTACCTGGACCAGGCAATTCGAAGATCTGAAACGCGAATCGCCGCTGCTCGATGTCTGGTTCAAGGACGTCGACAGCGGCTTTGCCGTGGGCGCCTACGGCTCGCTGATGGAAACCACCGACGGTGGCAAGCATTGGGAAGACGCCAGCGACCGTCTGGACAATGAAGACCAGTACCACCTGAACGCGATTGCCGCGGTCAAGGACGCCGGGCTGTTCATCGTCGGCGAGCAGGGCAGCATGTTCCGCTCCGCGGACTGGGGCCAGACCTGGGAGAAACTCGAAGGTCCGTACGAAGGCTCGCTGTTCGGCGTGATCGGCACGGCGCAGCCCAATACGCTGCTGGCCTACGGCTTGCGTGGCAACCTTTACCGTTCCACGGACTTCGGCACCACCTGGGAGCAGGTCGAGCTCAAGGCTGAACGTGGCGACCTGGAGTTCGGGCTGTCCGGCGGCACGCTGCTCGACGACGGTTCCATCGTGATTGTCGGCAACGGCGGCTCGGTGATCCGCAGCAGCGACAATGGCGAAACCTTCAAAGTGGTCAACCGTGCGGACCGTATTTCGGTCTCGGCAGTGACTGCGGCAGGCAATGGCAATCTGGTTCTGGCCGGGCAGGGCGGCGTTCGCGTCACTTCGCCCAACGGTACCGAGTCGGGCAAATGAGCCGGGTTAATAATAAGAAGGCGGAGCTATGACTTCCTTGAGTTCTCATCACCAGGACAAGGCGACGTTCCTCGAGCGCCTGATCTTCAACAACCGCCCGGCAGTGATCACGATCTGTCTGCTGGTCAGTATTTTCCTGTTCTGGCAGGCGACGCTGATCCGTCCGTCCACCAGTTTCGAAAAAATGATCCCGCTGGAGCATCCCTTCATCCAGAAGATGATGGAGCACCGCAACGATCTGGCGAACCTGGGCAACACTGTACGGATCTCGGTGGAAGCCACCAATGGCGACATCTTCTCCAAGGAGTACATGGAGACCTTGCGTCAGATCAACGATGAGGTGTTCTACATCTCCGGTGTCGACCGCTCCGGCCTCAAGTCGCTGTGGAGCCCGAGTGTTCGCTGGACCGAAGTGACGGAAGAGGGCTTCGCCGGCGGTGAAGTGATTCCGCAGAGCTACAACGGCTCCCAGGCCAGCCTCGATTTGCTGCGCAACAACGTGCTCAAGTCCGGCCAGGTCGGGCGCCTGGTGTCCAACGATTTCAAGTCGAGCATCGTCGACATTCCGTTGCTGGAGTCCTACCCGGACCCGCAAGACCAGGGCAAGCTGCTGGCGCTGGACTATCGCCAGTTCTCCCACGAGCTTGAGGACAAGATCCGCACCAAGTTCGAAGCGCAGAACCCGAATGTGAAGATCCACATCGTCGGTTTCGCCAAGAAAGTCGGTGACCTGATCGACGGCCTGGTGATGGTGGTGATGTTCTTCGGCATCGCCTTCGTCATCACCCTGATCCTCCTGCTGTGGTTCACCAACTGCCTGCGCAGTACCGTCGCCGTGTTGAGCACGACATTGGTGGCAGTGGTCTGGCAACTGGGGTTGATGCACTTCTTCGGCTTCGGGCTCGATCCTTACTCGATGCTGGTACCGTTCCTGATCTTCGCCATCGGTATTTCCCACGGCGTGCAGAAGATCAACGGGATCGCCCTGCAATCGAGCGAGGCGGACAACGCCCTGACGGCCGCGCGCCGTACGTTCCGTCAATTGTTCCTGCCGGGGATGATCGCGATCCTCGCCGATGCCGTGGGTTTCATCACGCTGCTGATCATCGATATCGGCGTGATCCGTGAACTGGCCATCGGCGCATCCATCGGTGTGGCGGTGATCGTGTTCACCAACCTGATCCTGTTGCCGGTGGCGATTTCCTATGTCGGCATCAGCAAGCGTGCGGTCGAGCGCAGCAAGAAAGACGCGGTGCGCGAACACCCGTTCTGGCGCCTGCTGGCGAATTTCGCCAGCGCCAAAGTTGCACCGGTGTCCATCCTGCTGGCGTTGATCGCCTTTGGCGGCGGCCTGTGGTACAGCCAGAACCTGAAAATCGGCGACCTCGACCAGGGTGCCCCGGAGTTGCGTCCGGACTCGCGCTACAACAAGGACAACAACTTCATCATCAACAACTACTCCACCAGTTCCGATGTGTTGGTGGTGATGGTCAAGACCAAGGCCGAAGGTTGCTCGCGCTATGAAGCCATGGCGCCGATCGACGAGCTGATGTGGAAGATGCAGAACACCGAGGGCGTGCAATCGGCGATTTCCCTTGTGACCGTGTCCAAGCAGATGATCAAGGGCATGAACGAGGGCAACCTGAAATGGGAAACCCTGTCGCGTAACCCTGATGTATTGAACAACTCCATTGCCCGCGCTGACGGCCTGTACAACAACAGCTGCTCCCTGGCGCCGGTGCTGGTGTTCCTCAACGATCACAAGGCCGAGACCCTGGATCGCGCGGTACATGCGGTGCAGGCGTTCTCCAAGGAGAACAACAAGGAAGGCCTGGAGTTCATCCTCGCGGCCGGTAACGCCGGGATCGAGGCGGCCACCAACGAGGTGATCAAGAAGTCCGAGCTGACCATCCTGATCCTGGTGTACATTTGCGTGGCGGTCATGTGCATGATCACCTTCCGCTCGTGGGCGGCGACCTTGTGCATCGTGCTGCCACTGGTGCTGACCTCGGTACTCGGCAACGCCCTGATGGCCTTCATGGGCATCGGCGTGAAAGTGGCGACCCTGCCGGTCGTGGCGCTCGGGGTGGGGATCGGCGTGGACTACGGTATCTACATCTACAGCCGTCTGGAAAGCTTCCTGCGTGCCGGCCTGCCGCTGCAAGAAGCGTACTACCAGACGCTGAAGTCCACCGGTAAGGCGGTGCTGTTCACCGGTCTGTGCCTGGCCATCGGCGTGTGCACCTGGATCTTCTCGGCCATCAAGTTCCAGGCCGACATGGGTCTGATGCTGACCTTCATGCTGTTGTGGAACATGTTCGGTGCGCTGTGGCTGTTGCCGGCACTGGCACGGTTCCTGATCAAACCGGAGAAACTGGCGGGGCAGAAGGGCAACTCGTTGTTTGCCCACTGATCGGTCGCTGAAACAAAAAAGCCGCAACCTTGGGTTGCGGCTTTTTTATTTGGGCGAAGATCAAAAGATCGCAGCCTTCGGCAGCTCCTACTTGGGATTGCCTACACCGATTAATTGTGGGTGTATTCGATCAATGTAGGAGCTGCCGAAGGCTGCGATCTTTTGACTTTGCCATTACGAAGGATCGCTACCCAGCACCACATTCAACGCACTGCGCGCATCATCGAGTTGCACCAGCGTCGCATGCCGCGCACCCAATGCATCACGATTCTCGATGGCGGTCAGGATTGCCTTGTGCCGTGGCAGCGCCAGTTCATGCAGGTTCGGCCGCTGGTTCGAGTGTTTCAAGGCTTCGGCGATGGCCACCGAGAGCATGTTGCACAGGTTGGCCAGCAAGTCGTTGTGCGTGGCATCGGCAATGCGACTGTGGAAGTCCAGGTCCGGCTGCAACAGCGCCTCCGGCGTCGGTGCAGCTTCCATGCGCTGGTAGGCCTCACCGATGGATGCAATGTCCGCTTGCGTGGCGAATTGCGCGGCGAGGGCGGCGGCGGCCGGTTCGATGATGCTGCGCACACTGGTCAGCAGGTCGAAAAACTGATTCTGCGGGCTGCTTTGCATCAACCAGTGCAGCACGTCAGGATCGAGCATGTGCCAGTCCTTGCGCGGCTTGACCACGGTCCCGACCCGCGGACGGGAATACACCAGGCCTTTGGCAACCAGGACCCGGGTGGCTTCACGCAGCACCGGCCGGCTGACCGCATATTCTTCGCACAACAGCGCTTCGGCGGGCAGCTTGTCGTCGGGCAGGAAACGTCCCGAGACGATCTGCATGCCCAGTTCCTGGACGATGCGCGAGTGCATGCTTTTGCGGTCGGAGGGTTTGCGGTAATCCATGGGGAACGACGCGGTCCTGTGCGAATAGGTGTCGCGCATGATAGCAGGCGCGGCGCAATCTTGAGGCAGGGATAAAGACACTGTAGGAGCTGGCTTGCCAGCGAAGATGGCGGCACAGCCAACATTGATGTCGACTGACTATCCGCTTTCGCTGGCAAGCCAGCTCCTACAGGGAGGTGGTGGGGTTAGTGCGAGTGACGCGGCACTTCAGCCCCGCGGCAGCCGACCAGGAAGTCGAAGTCACAACCCTGGTCCGCTTGCAGCACGTGGTCGATGTACAGCTGGCGATAACCCCCCACCAACAATGGCTGTGGCGGTTGCCGATCGGCCATGCGCGCGGCCAGTTCGGCGTCCGGAATATCCAGGTGCAGGCGGCCGCTGGCGCAGTCGAGTTCGATCCAGTCACCTTCCTTCACCGCCGCCAAAGGCCCGCCAGCGGCGGCTTCGGGAGCAACGTGCAGGACAACGGTGCCGTATGCCGTGCCGCTCATGCGCGCATCGGAAATGCGCACCATGTCGGTCACACCCTGGGCCAGCAGCTTGGCCGGCAGGCCCATGTTGCCCACTTCGGCCATGCCTGGATAACCCTTCGGCCCGCAGTTTTTCATCACCAGGATCGAGTTGGCATCCACGTCCAGTTCCGGATCGTTGATCCGTGCCTTGTACATGTCGAAGTTCTCGAACACCACCGCGCGACCGCGATGCTGCATCAGTTCGGGCGTGGCGGCGGACGGCTTGAGTACCGCGCCGAGTGGCGCCAGGTTGCCACGCAACACACAGATGCCGCCATCGGCGCGGATCGGGTTGTCGAGGGTGCGGATCACTTCGTCCTCGCCATAGATCGGCGCGTCTTTGGTGTTCTCTCCAATGGTTTTGCCGTTGACGGTCAAGGCATTCGGGTTCGGGATCAGGTTGGCTTCACCGAGGCGACGCAGCACCGCCGGCAAACCACCGGCGTAATAGAACTCTTCCATCAGGAAGCGCCCGGACGGTTGCAGGTCGACGATGGTCGGCATGCCGCGACCGATACGGGTCCAGTCATCCAGGTCCAGTTCCACGCCAATGCGCCCGGCAATAGCCTTCAGATGGATCACTGCGTTGGTTGAACCGCCGATGGCGGCATTGACGCGAATGGCGTTCTCGAAGGCCTCTTTGGTCAGGATCTTCGACAGCTTCAAGTCTTCGTGCACCATCTCCACGGCACGCATGCCGGACATGTGCGCCAACACATAACGGCGCGCATCCACGGCCGGAATCGCCGCATTGTGGGGCAGGGAAGTGCCGAGCGCTTCGGCCATGCAGGCCATGGTCGAGGCGGTGCCCATGGTGTTGCAGGTGCCGGCCGAGCGGGACATGCCGCCCTCGGCCGCGAGGAAATCGTCGATGCTGATGGTGCCAGCCTTGACCTGTTCGCTGAGCTGCCAGACCACGGTGCCGGAGCCGATGTCCTTGCCCTTGTGCTTGCCGTTGAGCATCGGCCCGCCGGTGACGACGATGGCCGGCACGTCGCAACTGGCGGCGCCCATCAGCAAGGCCGGGGTGGTTTTGTCGCAACCGGTCAGCAGCACCACGCCATCGATCGGGTTGCCGCGAATGGCTTCTTCGACATCCATGCTCGCCAGGTTGCGGGTGAGCATGGCGGTCGGGCGCAGGTTCGATTCGCCGTTGGAGAACACCGGGAACTCCACTGGAAAGCCGCCGGCCTCGATCACCCCACGTTTGACGTGCTCGGCAATCTGGCGGAAGTGCGCGTTGCACGGGGTCAGTTCCGACCAGGTGTTGCAGATGCCGATGATCGGCTTGCCATGGAACTGGTGGTCGGCGATGCCCTGATTCTTCATCCAGCTGCGGTACATGAAGCCGTTCTTGTCGGCGGTGCCAAACCATTGGGCGGAGCGCAGGGTGGGTTTCTTATCAGACATGATCGATTCTCTTATTGTATGACTATTTTGTTCTAGCTGAGGCGTAACATAGGCTCAAATTGCGTTGTTTGGAAGTGTTGTTGAGTAAATAGTAATACTATATAGTCGGATCAAACGGAGGGATGGCCCTGGCGACTATTTCGCGAGAGGCGTCCCCCGAGGTTCCATAACAACAACAATCGGAGACCGATCTCATGAGCCAGGAACTGCGGCTTATCCGTCGCATCACGCTGAAACTGATTCCCTTCCTGATCCTGCTGTACCTGATCGCCTATGTGGACCGCTCCGCGGTGGGCTTCGCCAAACTGCACATGGGCGCGGACATCGGCCTCGGCGATGCCGCCTACGGTCTTGGTGCCGGGCTGTTTTTCATCGGCTACTTCCTGCTGGAGATCCCCAGCAACCTGATGCTCGACCGCTTCGGCGCACGGCGCTGGTTCGCGCGGATCATGGTCACGTGGGGCGCCATCACCATCGGCATGGCCTTCGTCCAGGGGCCGAACAGCTTCTATGTGATGCGCTTTTTGCTCGGCGCCGCCGAAGCCGGGTTCTTCCCGGGCGTTCTGTACTACATCACCCAATGGTTCCCGGTGCGCCATCGCGGCAAGATCCTCGGGCTGTTCATCCTGTCGCAACCCATTGCGATGATGGTCACCGGCCCGGTGTCCGGTGGCTTGCTGGGCATGGACGGCGTGTTGGGGCTGCATGGCTGGCAGTGGCTGTTCATCGTCATCGGTTGCCCGGCGATCCTGCTGACCTGGCCGGTGCTGCGTTACCTGCCGGACGGCCCGCAACAAGTGAAGTGGATGGACCAGGCAGAAAAGGACTGGCTGAGCACCGAGCTGAAAAAGGACCTGGACGCGTACGGCCAGACCCGCCATGGCAACCCGCTGCACGCTCTCAAGGACAAACGCGTCCTGCTGCTGGCGCTGTTCTACCTGCCGGTGACCCTGAGCATCTATGGTCTGGGTTTGTGGCTACCGACCTTGATCAAGCAATTCGGTGGCAGCGACTTGGTGACCGGTTTCGTTTCCGCAGTGCCGTACATCTTCGGGATCGTTGGCCTTCTGATCATTCCACGCAGTTCCGACCGCTTGAACGACCGCTACGGCCACCTCGCCGTGCTTTACGTACTGGGTGCGATTGGCCTGTTCCTCAGCGCCTGGCTGTCGGTGCCGGTGCTGCAACTGGCGGCGTTGTGCCTGGTGGCATTCGCATTGTTCTCCTGCACGGCGGTGTTCTGGACCTTGCCGGGTCGCTTCTTCGCCGGCGCCAGTGCGGCGGCGGGGATCGCCTTGATCAACTCGGTGGGTAACCTCGGTGGTTACCTCGGTCCATTCGTGATCGGCGCGTTGAAGGAGTACACCGGCAATCTTGCGTCCGGCTTGTATTTCCTCTCCGGGGTGATGGTGTTTGGCCTGATTCTGACTGGCGTTGTCTATCGCCTGCTGGAACGCAAACACGTCCTGCCAGCCGATCAATTTGCAGCAAGTGCACGTGGGGCTTCCCGCACTTGACAGGATACGGACCTGTAGGAGCTGGCTTGCCAGCGAAAGCGGTGGGTCAGCCAGCATGAATGTTGGATGTTCAATCGCATTCGCTGGCAAGCCAGCTCCTACAGGAGTTCTGCGGTGTTCTGAAGTATTGTTTACAGGAGAAAATTCATGCGTTTGGTTCAGTTCGAATTGAGTAACGGCGAACGCCGTGTCGGCGTTGTCGAGGCGGGGCTGGTTCGTGAAGTGCAGGACATGCGCACCGTGCGCGATCTGGCATTGGCGGCGATCGAGGCAGGCGCCAATCTTGAGCAACAGGTGCAAAGTCTGGGGCTGGGCATCAGCCACGGCTATGCCGAACTGCTGACGCAACGGCGCATCCTGCCGCCCCTGGACCATCCGGACCCGGCGCACTTGCTGGTCAGTGGCACGGGCCTGACCCATCTGGGCAGTGCATCGGCCCGGGACAAGATGCACCAGCAAAGTGGCGACGAATCGGCGATGACCGACACCATGCGCATCTTCAAATGGGGCGTGGAGGGCGGCAAACCGGCAGAAGATCAAGCCGGTGTGCAGCCGGAATGGTTCTACAAAGGCGATGGCAGCATCGTCGTCAGGCCGGGCCAGCCGTTTCCCCTGCCGCCGTTTGCCGAAGATGCCGGTGAAGAGCCGGAGATCGCTGGCCTGTACGTCATCGGTCGCGACGGCAAGCCGTATCGCCTGGGTTTTGCTGTGGGCAACGAGTTCTCCGATCACGTCATGGAGCGCAAGAACTACCTGTATCTGGCCCACTCGAAACTGCGCAGCTGCAGCTATGGCCCGGAACTGCGGGTCGGCGAACTGCCGCAGCATCTGGCCGGTACCAGCCGCATCCTGCGCGACGGCGAAGTGCTGTGGCAGAACGAGTTTCTCAGTGGCGAGGCGAACATGTGCCACAGCCTCGCCAACCTCGAATTCCATCATTTCAAGTACAGCCAGTTTCTGCGCCCGGGGGATGTTCACATTCACTTCTTCGGCACCGCGACCCTGTCCTTTGCCGACGGCATTCGCACACAACCGGGCGACGTGTTCGAGATCACCCAGGCCGAATTCGGCGCGCCATTGATCAATGGCATCGCACCGGTCGCAGCGGCTTTCGAACCCGGCACCGTCGGCACACTTTGAGGACTTACCCATGACCCGGATTCTTGGTCACAACTACATCGGCGGCCAACGCAGCGCCGCTGGCAGCGTCAAGTTGCGGAGTTTCGATGCGACAACGGGCGAGGCCTTGCCCCAGGATTTTTCTCAGGCGACAGCGCAGGAAGTCGATGCGGCGGCCACCGCGGCGGCGGCTGCGTACCCGGTCTATCGCATGCTGAGCGCGGAGCGTCGGGCGCAGTTTCTCGAGGCCATTGCCGATGAACTGGATGCCCTCGGTGATGATTTTGTCGCGGTGGTCTGCCGCGAAACGGCGTTGCCCGCTGGCCGGATTCAAGGCGAGCGTGGACGCACCAGCGGCCAGATGCGCCTGTTTGCCAAAGTGCTGCGGCGTGGTGATTTCTACGGCGCACGGATCGACCGGGCATTGCCGGAGCGTCAACCGTTGCCGCGCCCGGATCTGCGTCAATACCGTATCGGCCTCGGGCCGGTGGCGGTGTTCGGTGCCAGCAACTTTCCGCTGGCGTTCTCTACCGCAGGCGGCGATACCGCATCGGCGCTGGCCGCCGGGTGCCCGGTGGTGTTCAAGGCCCACAGCGGTCACATGGCCACGGCTGAGCGGGTGGCTGACGCAATCATCCGCGCCGCCGAGAAAACCGGCATGCCGGCCGGCGTGTTCAACATGATCTACGGCGGGGGCGTCGGCGAGGCGCTGGTCAAGCATCCGGCAATTCAGGCTGTGGGCTTCACCGGTTCGCTCAAGGGCGGTCGGGCCTTGTGCGACATGGCCGCGGCCCGTGCGCAACCGATTCCGGTGTTCGCCGAGATGTCGAGCATCAACCCGGTGATCGTGTTGCCCCAGGCGTTGCAGGCGCGGGCCGGCACCGTCGCGCGCGACCTCACGGCGTCGGTGGTTCAGGGCTGCGGCCAGTTCTGCACCAATCCCGGTCTGGTGATCGGCATTCGCTCAGCGTCGTTCAGCACCTTTGTGCAGCAAGTGGCCGGGTTGATGGGTGACCAGCCGGCGCAAACCATGCTCAATGCCGGAACCTTGAGCAGCTACGGCCAGGGCTTGCAAAAACTGCTCGTGCATCCGGGGATCGAGCATCTGGCCGGCAACCCGCAGCAGGGCAATCAGGCGCAGCCGCAATTGTTCAGGGCCGATGTCAGCCTGCTGCTCGATGGCGATGAAGTGTTGCAAGAGGAAGTGTTCGGTCCGACCACGGTGGTGGTTGAAGTGGCGGATCATGCGCAACTGTTGGCCGCCTTGAATGGCCTGCACGGCCAGTTGACCGCCACCGTCATTGGCGAGCCGGAAGACTTCGAACAGTTTGCCGGACTGACGGCGTTGCTTGAGCAGAAGGTCGGACGCATCCTGCTCAATGGCTATCCGACGGGCGTGGAAGTCTGCGATTCGATGGTCCACGGCGGGCCTTACCCGGCAACGTCCGATGCGCGCGGTACATCGGTGGGCACACTGGCCATCGATCGTTTCCTGCGCCCGGTGTGCTTCCAGAACTATCCGGACAATTTGCTGCCGGAGGCGCTGAAGAACGGCAATCCGCTACGTATCCAGCGACTGGTGGATGGGCAATCGTCCCGCGAGGCGCTGTAGCCGCTGACCACAATCCCTGTAGGAGCGAGCAGGCTCGCTCCTACAGGGGATGTGGTGCATGAGCTATCATTGGCGTTTTCCCATTCAAAGATTGACTGCCATGACTTCAGCAACCGACACCCTGCTCAACGTCCTCGAACACTGCGATATGGTGGAAATCGACGGCTTGCACGCGTTCGAATTCTCCCTCGACGAGGACGATAACCTGCACATTGAATGCATGGACGGTCGAAAGGCGCTGCACTGGGAGTTCACCCCGGCGCAGATCCAGACGGCGAGCTTCGATCCGACACTGCAAAGCTGGCTGATCATCGGTGATTCCGGCGAGCACCGTCTGGTGTGCATGACTGCATCCCGCGGTGACAACGATGACAGCGAAGATGCGAATGGCGATGCTTAAACTCTGGCCACTATTGATGGCCGGCAGCATCGGTGCCATAGGCGTCCAGGTCGCATCCGCCGATGACTATCAACTGCTGGTGGGCTCCTACACCGCCGGTCAAAGCCAGGGCATCTACCGCCTGGCTTTCGACAGTAGTATCGGGCAGATCGATGCCACGCCCCTGCAAGTGATCAAGAGCGAAAACCCGTCGTGGCTGACCCTGTCGAAGGATCAGCGACACCTGTTCGTGGTCAACGAAAACGGCCCGGGCCAGACCGATCCGGTAGGGCGCGTCAGCAGTTTCGCGATCGATCCCAAGACCCATGCGCTGAGCCTGATCAGCCAGGTACAAAGCCTGGGCAACGAGCCCACCCATTCCAGCCTCAGCACCGATGGCAGCCATCTGTTTGTCAGCAATTACTCGGTGGCCGAGGACCCGGGCGGCACCCTCGCGGTATTGCCGGTGGCGGTCGATGGCAAGCTCAAACCGGTGGTGCAGATGAGCAGCCACCCGGCGAGCCGGGTCAATCCCGAGCGCCAGGCCTCGGCCCACGTGCATTCGACGATCCCGTCGCCGGATGGCCAATACGTGTTCGCAAACGACCTGGGCGCCGACAAGGTGTTTGCCTATCGCTTCGACCCCAAGGCCAACCCCGAACTACCATTGACTCCGGCGACCCCGGCATTCGTGCAACTGCCGCCCGGTAGCGGACCGCGTCATCTGCTGTTCAGCGCCGATGGCAAACACGCCTGGCTGACCATGGAAATGAGCGCCCAGGTGGCGGTGTTCGATTACCACGACGGCCAACTCAAGCAGACGCAGATGGTCGATCTGGCTGCCGGGCAACCGGTCTCGGACAAGGCTGCAGCGGCGTTGCATGCCTCGGCTGACGGCAAGTTCCTCTACGTCAGCAACCGTGGCACGGCCAATCAACTGTTGGTGTTTGCCATCGATCCGGCGACCGGCCACCTCAGTGAGCTGCAACGTCGGGCGGTGGAGGGCGATCATCCGCGGGAATTCAGCCTCGATCCGAGCGGCAGATTCCTGTTGATCGCCAACCAGAAGAGCAACCAGATTGTCGTCGTCGAACGCGATGCCAAGACTGGTCTGCTGGGCAAGACCGTGCAAAAACTGCCGATGGACGCCCCGAGCGATCTCAGGTTTCTGCTGCGTCAATAAGCCGCAGGCCCCGGTTGATGGGGCCTGCCTGCTTTTATCAATGGCGCTGATATCTGGTACTGCTACAAAGCATTTCAAGGCACGGACCCTCGAGGGTTAAGTTTGCTTCACGGCCCCACCGGGCAAGCAAGCCAACTGAATCCGAGGAATACCGCCATGAACTTCAACATCTTCTCTGTCATCGCCGCTTCCGCCATTTCTGCCACCGTTGCGCTGCCAGCCAGTGCCAACGTTGAAATCAGCGACAAAAAAGCCCACACCCAGAGCTACACCCAGAAGTACCTGCAACAGAGCGCCAACTTCTACGCCGCGCTGGATCACAAAACCCAAGCCTGAGCGTTTACCCCTGCCTTTATGCAGGAGCGAAGTCACTGATGATCGAAGACACTTGTGTTGAAAACCCGAGTGTCGGAAACGATCAGAGTGATGTCGCTCCTGCATAACGCATTTACGACAGTATCATTTTGCCATAAATGTCTCGCTTGATATCACATTGCCATACGTTTAAATTGACGCTGATTTTTTGACTCCTCCTCACGGCAAGGATCGGCAGCATGGTGACGCGTCTGGCATTGGTTCTTCTGTTTCTCTATTCCACCCCCATTTTGTCGGCAGCCGAGCCTGTTCCGGGTGAGCCGGATGCTGCGCGCGAGCGCTTGATCAGTTTTATTGAAGACTGAAATAGTCTGGCTTAATGATCAATGAAGTTGATGGTTACTATGGATAACCCTGAGTGGTTATCCAGGCTTTTTTGATCGATTCTGTGGGCATTGAAACATGCCTGCGGAGAACATCATGGCCAGCACAATTCTCACTTCTGCCAAACATGGCGCCTATGTGGCGATCGGTCTTTACCTGGCCATGGTGCTGGTTGTCAGCCTTTCAGCTCAGGCTGAACTCGCAGGGGTCGCCGGCGCATGAAAGGGCACAGACTTTGGGTCATTGCCTTCCTGGCGTTCATGACCAACGGATCCTCCCTGCTGGGGATCGGACAGGGCTCGGCAGGCTCGGTGGCACGGGCCATCGAAGCCAACCACAACATTGCCCGCAGCATCGAAAGCGCCAGTGCCCAGGGGATGTTGGCCGGCAATCCACCGATCAGGAATGAAGGCGTGGTTTTCGGGCCGTTCCAGGTCGATTGCTCGGCGATCGGGATGTGTGAGGTGTTGGCCTGAAGCCTGCTGTCGATGAGGGCTTTTGTGGCGAGGGGGCTTACTTGCGCATCACACCGGTAAACAAGTCCGACTCCAGAAACCGCTGCAACCAATCCTGCAAACGCCGATACGGTGTCTGCGCGAACCAGTCGCGGTCGACATGGGCGAACTGGCGCACGAAGGGCATCAAGGCCACATCGGCCAGGCTTGGATGGCTGGCCAGCAAGTAGTCGCGTCCCTCCAGCAACTCATCCAGCCTTTGCAGAAATACCTCGCCCTCGGCGCGATAAACCGCCATCGGCTGCTCGGGATAACGCTCGGCGTACTTGTAGCGATTCAAGTGCACCTTGAACACCTGATCGTTCTGTTCGATCAGCGGGGCGATTTGCGCCGCTGCCACAGGATCATCCTTGAGCAGCCAGTCTTGCGGATCGTTCTGGGCCAGGGCCCAGCGCATGATGTCGAGGCTTTCGTCGATCACCCGGCCATCGGCGCTCAGTACCGGCACCGTGCCTTTGCCCGACAGCGCGAGCATTTCGGCGGGCTTGGCCTTCAGGCTGACTTCGACGATGTCCACGGCGACGCCCGAGTAGCGCAGGGCCATGCGTGCGCGCATGGCGTACGGGCAGCGGCGGAAGGAATACAGGGTGTTCATTTCACCTCCAGGGTGCTCAGGCCGTTGCCTTGGCGTTGGACCTGAATCTGCACTGGAATCCGTTCATGCATTTCCTGTACGTGGGAAATCACCGCGACCTTGCGGCCCTGGGCCTGCAAGCCGTCGAGGGCGTCCATGGCCAGTTGCAGGGATTCCGGATCGAGGCTGCCAAAACCTTCGTCGATGAACAGCGATTCGATTTTCAGCGTGCTCGACGCCATCGACGCCAGACCAAGGGCCAGTGCCAGCGACACCAGGAACGTCTCGCCACCGGACAGCGAATGCACCGAACGCAGTTCGTCGCCCATTTCGGTGTCCATCACCAGCAAGCCGAGCATGCTGCCGCCGCGCTTGAGGCGATAGCGGCGCACCAGTTGGCGCAATTGCACGTTGGCGTGATGCACCAGCAGGTCGAGGTTGTAGGCCTGGGCTATCTTGCGGAAGGTGTCGCCGGTGGCGGAGCCGATCAACGCATTCAAGCGTGCCCAGCGTTGATACTCGCTGTAAGCGTCGGCAATCTGCTGCGCCAGGGCCTGATTGGCGTTCTGCCGGCGCTGGTCCTCGGCCTGCTCGGCACGCAGTTCGGCGCAGTGTTGCTCGCTGGTGGCGGACAGGTTTTGCAGGTCGACCAGTGCGGCGGTCAGTTGCTCGGCGTCGAGGTTGCCGTTGTGTTGCGCTTGATGATCGAGCAGGCGCTTGTCGCGTTCCTGCACCAGGACGCTGGCTTGCTCGATGGCTTTTTCACTGTGTTGCAAGTGCTGGCGCAGTTCGCTGACCTGAGTGTCGTCAACCCGCAGAAGGTCTTCGAGGCCATCGTCATCCAGCTCGGGATGGCGGGCACGCCAGTCGCCGATCTTGCTGGCGAGTTCATGCGCTTCGCCTTCCAGTGCGTGCAAGCGCTCTTGCTGGGCCTTGAGCTCGGCGGCGATTTGTACTGATTGCGTAACGACGCTTTGCAGCGTCTGCGCGGTACTGGTTTCGGCGCTGCGCGCCTGTTCCACGGCCTGTTCCAGTTGCTGCTGCCAATGCTCGGCGCTGCTGTGTTCGCCGAGTAATTGCCCGAGCGTGTGCTGACTCGCCTGTTGCTGCTCGGCCAGCCCGGTGAACTGCTGTTCGGCGGCCTGCAATTGCTGCACGCGGCTCTGCTGGCGATCCTGTTCCTTCTCCAGGTTTTGCTGGCGCTGTTGCTGCTCGGCCAGTTCTTCCTTTTGTTGTTCCAGTTGCGCCAGGCGCTCGGCGATCTGCCGGTCGAGCTGCATGAAGGTCGCGGCCGGTTCGACGCGCAGCGCTTGCAGGGTTTCAGCTGGCAGCAGATTGGCGAATGCGTTGAGCTCTTCGTCCAGGCGCTGACGGTCGTTGCCCAGCTCGCGTTGCTGGTTGCCCAGGTGCTGGGTCGCTTGCTGGTGCGCGGTTTCGGCATGGCGCAGTTGCTGGGTCAGGCGTGCGGCATCCTGTTGCAGGGTGAGTAGCGCGCTCTGCCGTTGCTCGTCCTGGCTGATGCTCTGGTTGAGCTGGCTGTTTTGCTGGGTGAGCCAGGCGTCGCGTTTGACGGCGTCCTGATTCAGCAGTTGGGCAGCCAGCGGATGCGCTTCCAGACTTGGGGCGAGGGCTTGCTGTTGGGTCGCCAGATGCTCCTGCTGTTGCAGCAGTTCCTTTTGCTGGGCGATCAACCCGCCGACTTCGGCACGCAGGTCGGTGAGTTTTTCCTTGAGCAGGTCAACGGCCTTCTGGGCGTTGGCCTGTTCGCTTTCATCAAAACGGCCGAGGCTCTGCAGCAGGGCTTCAGGCTGATGATAGGGATGCTCGTTGCTGCCGCACACCGGACATGGCTGGTCATCCTGCAACTGCGCGCGCAGCTCTTCGACACTGGCACTGCGCGCCAGACGCTGGCGCTCCAGCAGTTCGCGGGTGACGTTGAGGGTCTGTTCGGCAACGCTCAGATCAGCCTTGGCCTTGACCCCGTCCTGGGTCAGGCGTTCACGTTCCTGCTGCGCGGTGAGCTGGCGTTGTTGCAGCTCGGCACCGCGTTTGTCCAGGTCCTGCTGGCTGGCCCACAGGCGCGCAAGGTCTTCGACGGCGCGCAGTTGCTTGCGGTTGTCCTGCAACAGGCTGCCCAAGATGCCGATCTGCTCGGCGACGGCATCCGGTTCGGCGCCGGCCTCCTTGAACAGCACCTCCAGTTGCTGCTTCTGTGCGCTGAGCGTTTGTTCGGCGCTCGTGGCGTTTTGCTCGAGGCTGGCCAGTTCGGCCTGGCCCTGATTCAACCGGTTACCGATCAACATCAACTGTTGCAGGCGATCGCGGTAGGCATTCCAGGCATCGCTCAACGGTGCCAGATGAGTGCTTTGCTCCAGCTCGGTGGCAATGCGCTGCAAGTCCCCGGCGCCACGGGTTTGCTGATCGAGTAAGGTCTGAATCGTGCTCTGGCCCTGGCCGCAGGCCTGCTCGGCATTTTGCTTTGCCTCGGCACTGAGGGCGGTGTCCTTGGCGAGGCGGGCGAGGGTGCTTTGCGCTTCGAAGGCCTGGCGCAGTAACGGCGCGCTGGCGGTTTGCCGTTGTTGCGCTTCGTTCAACGCGATCCGGGCGTCGCTAAGCTGTTGCTCGAGCTGCGTCTGACGCTCGCCGAGTTCGCCATGTTGCTGCGCATGCAAGGCAATGTGCGCCGCCAACGGCGTCAGCAGTCCGTCGACCTCGGCTTTACGGGCGAACTGGTGCCGTTGCGGGCCCAACTGTTCGAGGCGGGTGAGCCTCAAGCGCTCGCTGGTCAGGGCTTCCCAGTGAGTCTGGGCCGATAGCAGTTGTTCGCTGGCGGCCAGATGCTCGTCCTGCAAGCGACGCAGGTCCTTGAGCCAGGTGTCCTGCAGTTCAAGCTGCTTGAGTTGAGCCTGTCGGGCCTTGAGTTGCTGCTGAGCTTCGTTGAAACGCTGATCCAGTTCCGCGCGGGCTTCGGGCGCCAGCGGCGTCACGCCGCTGGCCTGATCCTGCAGCAGTTTGTGGGCCTCGCGGGCTTCCTTGGTCTTGTCGAAGGCCCGACGGCCGAGGCGGGTGTAGAGCGCGGTGTCGGTGAGTTTTTCCAGCAATTCGCTGCGGTCGTTGTCGTCGGCCTTGAGGAAGGCGCTGAACTCGCTTTGCGCCAACATCACCGCGCGGGTGAACTGTTCGAAATTCAGGCCCAGCGCGGCTTCGAGCTGAGTCTTGTAATCGCCTTTCTGGCTGGCGAGCAATTGATCCTGATCGATGTCACGCAAGCTCTGGCGGCTGGCCTGTAGCTTGCCGCCTGCCTTGTCCCGAGCGCGATTGGCTTCCCAGCGGGCGCGGTAACGGCGGCCGTCGACACCGACGAAATCCACTTCCGCATAGCCTTCACCCGTGCCGCGACGCAGCAGGGTTCGCGGGTCACCGGTACCGATCTCGCCGTCGGCGTCCGGCACCTTGGCGTCACGGCCGGTGTTGTTCAGGCGCGGTACAGCGCCAAACAGCGCCAGGCACAAGGCATCGAGCAAGGTGCTTTTGCCAGCGCCGGTGGGGCCGGTGATGGCGAACAGTCCGGCACTGGCCAGGGGTTCGGCGGTGAAGTCGATTTCAAACGGCCCGGCCAGGGAGGCGAGGTTTTTCAGGCGGATCGCGAGGATTTTCATGGCTGTTCGCTCTCCATCTGCACGTCCTGCAACAGCTCGGCGAAGTCCTTGAGGGTCTGCTCGTCGACCTCGCTGCCGTAGTTGTCCTGCCAGGCGCGGTTGAACAGTTCCTGAGGCGTGAGCTGGTCCAGTTCGATCAGCGTGCTGCCTTCGTCGGCACCGTCACGGCCGCCGTTGCCGGCGTACTCGGCGGCGATGCGCACCAGGCGCACGGCCTTGCCTTGCAGGGCGGTTTCCACTTGATTGCGCAGGTCGGGCTGCGGCTCGTCGAGGCGCGCCCGCACCTCCAGCCATGGCTGGCGCTGGATGTCGGCCAACAGGTCGATGTTCGGCAGGTCCGCCAGTTGCAACAGGATCTCGCTCAATGGCGCCGGGCCGATGCGTTGCAGGTTGACCGCGCGGGGGATCAGTTTCGGCTCGACGCTGAGCAGGGTCTCGCCGTCGAGCTTGATGTCGAGAATCTGGTGCTGATAGCTGATCTCGGAAAACGACAGCGGAATCGGCGAGCCGCTGTAGCGGATGCGCTCCTCGCCGTTGACCTTCTGCGGCTTGTGCAAGTGGCCGAGGGCTACGTAGCTGATGCTCGGCCCGAACAGGCTGGCGGGCAGGGCTTCGGCGTTGCCGATGATCAGGCTGCGCTCGGAGTCTTCCGACACCGAGCCGCCCGCCATGTGCGCGTGGCTGATGGCGATCAGTGCCTGACCCGGCTGGCGCTTGGCGTTGGCCGCTTCGATCAGCCACTCGTGAACCTGACCGATCCCACGCAAATAGTTGTCGCCCAAATGCGCGCCGGTGACCTCCGCCGGGCGCAGGAATGGCAGCGCCAGGCACCAGCCGGCGATTTCACCGCTGGCATCGGGCAAGGGCAGCAACAGGCGTTCGGCATCCAGTTGCCCGTCATCCAGCCACAACACACGACCGAGGGCATGGGTGCGCAAGCGCCGCATCAAAGGCGCGGGCAGTTCGATCCGTGAGCCGGAATCGTGGTTGCCGGCGATCATCACGATGGTCAGCAACGGCTGCTGTTCGTGGGCGCTGACGATGAAGTCGTAGAGGCGCTCCTGGGCTTTGACCGGCGGATTGACCGTGTCGAAGATGTCGCCGGCGATCAACAGCACATCCGGTTGATCCAGTTTCAGCTGGCGCAGCAGCCATTCGAGAAAACAGCCGTGTTCGAAATCGCGATCCTGGCCGTGCAGGTTCTGCCCGAGGTGCCAGTCGGAGGTGTGAAACAAGCGCAAGGCGAACTCCGCTACAAAATAGGTAATGGCCGCGGGAAAAATGAAGGCGGCGAAAGGGGAGAGAGTTTACTGACAAAAGACTGTGGTTGCAGAACACCTTTGAAAGGCCACAACGCTTTCAGTCGGCAGGAAAACTTGCGACCGCCTGTCCCTACTGTCAGATCTGTCAGTAGGCGTACCAGCGAGCGGGGTATTTAATGGATTCGAGCATGGAGCCTTGCGGTGCAATCGACAGGATGTGCCTTTCAATAGAAGGGAGGCGAGGTAGGTCGTGCGGTGCCTGAAGTGGTTAGGGCGTTACATGTGATTCGAAGATTATCGAAGCTACCTTAATGGAGAAACACTATGTCACAGGATCGCCCGAACGCTATCAGTAGAAGTAACAGTCCGAAACATGGCCACGTTTTTTCCCCCTCTTCACGGGCTCATTTCGAATGGCTTGCGGGGCGACTGGACGAAGGGGCCTTGAATCAACGCGAGTCCGGAAAATTTTTTCCGCTCACCTCCGGCGGAGTGGTAGATGCTTTTGCAAAAGATGATGTAGCCAACGTCCCACCACCTCCGGATGGAAAAATTGCCAGTGCGGATCAACTGACCGGCGCATTACTGGATGAACCAGGAAGTCACTGGCAAAAACATGATGTGAGAGGTGGCGAAACGCTGGATATTTCCTGGCATTTCAGCGCGAAGCACGCTACTCGGCGCTGGAACTATTTCATGACGAAGGCAGATTGGGATCCTGACGAGGTCTTGTCGCGCAGCCAGTTTGAAGACGTACCGTTTTACACAGCGCAAATCAACCTGCAACCACATTGGGCCCATGGCGAGCAAATGTTGCCCACTTCACCCACCACGCATGCCGTCCCACTACCGAAACGGGATGGGTACCAGGTCTGTCTGGCGGTTTGGGAAGTTGCCAACACTTCGATGGCTTTTTACCAAGTGATTGATCTGAATTTTCTGCCACCGGATGGCGGGGGTGAACTTCCTGATACACCGACCGGACTGGCCGCAGTCAAGGTCACTGACAAGCAGGTACTGTTGCAATGGAATGCAGCAACCGGCCCGTTTCCGATCGCTTCCTACCGCATTTTGCGTAACGGAAGCTTTTTGGTTCATGTGGACACTCCGAATCTTGCTTTTGCAGATAACGGCGTGGCGCCTGAAACCCAGTACAACTATGCCATCAGCGCAGTCGATGATAACGGCAATGTCTCGGCGTCGAGCCGGCCAATTCAAGTGCACACCTTGCCAGAAGGTGGAGAGGGACCTACCGCACCGACGAACCTGCACAGCATGAGCCAGACTGCGCAAAGCGTCAGCCTGATGTGGGGTGCCTCCACCGGCAGTGCGCCAATAATGGATTACCTGATCGAACGGGACGGCATTCACATCAAATCCGTGAGCGCCGCTCAGACCTCTTTTGACGACTCTGACCTCTCACCCGACACCCAATACCGTTACGCGGTGAAAGCCCGCGACCTGAACAACAAGCTTTCGTTGTCCAGTAACGTCCTGAGCGTCAGAACCCTGGGTGGCGGGGGCGAGTATCCGGCGTGGAAGCTGGGTACTGTGTATGCAAAAAATGACGTGGTGCGCCACGGCGGACAGAACTGGTCCTGCATTCAGGCACATACGGCACACGTAGAGGAGTGGGCGCCTGGAGAGGGCGACAATGTGCTTTGGAAAGTACACACCTGATCTGTAGGCAGATTCAATGTAAATGGCTGGAGAGCCTTAAAAGATCGCAGCCTGCGGCAGCTCCCCGCAGGCTGCGATCTTTTTTTTACTTCGGATAAAGGGGCGGCAACCCACTGTCACCAACCGGGTCCTGCACCCGTTCGGCCATCGGGATTGCCTTGATCGCCCGCCACAACTCGTCACCTTGCCAGTACTGGCCGGTTTCGCTGTACAGCGCGCCGTTCAGGCCGTCGAGGGCGTTGGACAGCGGCACGAAGCGGGCGGCCATGTCGGCCAGGGTTTCCGGCTGTTGCCGGGCCCAGGCGTCGAGGGCCTGGCGGGTGGCGTGGGAGTCGTTGGCCTGGCAGGCGCGCTTGAGGTCGTCGAGTACGGTGCGCGGGCTCGGGCCGGTTTGAGCGGCGCGCGCCACCGCCGGTTGCCAGCGGCCACGCCACCAGAGGCCGAAGCCGAGCAGGGTGGTGCAGGCCAGAATCAAGGTGCTGAGCTTCCAGCGCCAGAGCGTTTCGCTGTCGGCGCTGGCATCGACCGGTGAGGCGCTGGCCGGGGTGTCGACCACCAGGCTCGGATTGGCCGCCACGTGCAAGGTGCGCGCGGGCAGGCTGCTGTGTTCCAGATGGTCTTCGAAGGTGTTCCACCAGACCACATCGACAGTGGGCAGCTCGATGGCGCCGGTCCTTGTCGGCACCAGGGCCTCGCGGTCTTCACGGCTGCCGACCAGGCCGCGTTCGCTGTTCTGGTTGCCGAGCACCGGTTGATCCGGATAGCGGCGCAAGCCGCCGACATCGGTGCCGGGCAGCGGTGGCAGTTGGGTGCTGGACAAGCCTTCGGCCTCCACCGTCAGGCTGCGGGTCAGTGAATCGCCGACCTGGGTGTGATCCGGCTCCGGGTTCCAGCTCTCGCTCAGGCTCAGGCTGCGTGCGGGCAGCCAGGGTGCGTCGGCCGGATAGGTGATGGGTTTGGCCTTGACCGTCAACAGCAATTCGCTCGAGGTGACGGGCATCAGCTTGCCGGATTTCGGCCCTTGGGTGGCGTCCTGTGTCGGTTGCGCATCGACCAGCGCGGCGTTGAAGACCTGCGCCGGAATAATCAGTTCGCCGCTGTGTTGCGGGTAGATCGCATAGCGCATTTCGATCACGCCGTGGCGCTGACCATCGATGTCTTTTTCGTAGGTGCGTGAGTCGCCCAATTGTTCGATACGTGCGTCAGGTATCTGCAAGGGTGGCAGGCTGCTGTCGTCGTACAGCGACACCGAATGGTAGATACGCAGGGTCAGGACCGCCTGGGCCTGTACGTACACACTGGTTTGATCGAGGCTGGCATCGATGAACACCGGGGCCCGTTTGTTCGGGTTGTCCGGTGTCTCGCTCTCGACCACTTGCAGGGCGATCGGCTGGCTCTGCAGTTCGCCCAGTTGCAGTGCCGGAATCACCACGCTGCCGTTTTGCCGGGGCAGGAGGGTGACGATCCACCGCGTGGCAGCCTGGTTTTCGCCGCTTAGGGTGTTCAACTGGTTGACCTGGCGTGTGCCGCGCACTTCGAACAACGGCTCCAGCGGTGTCAGGTCGGGTTTGCCGAACTGAGTGACATCGGTGGATTCCAGGGTCAGCTCGACCGTCTCGCCTGAGCTGAGGCGACTGCGGTCCACACTGGCGACCAGCTCTGCTGCCTGCGCCTGGGCGGTGCAGAACAACAGGCCATGCAACAGCGCGAGCAATAAAACGGTGAAGCGGGTCATCGAGTTTCTTCCTGATCCTGATGTTGTTGCTGTTCGTACCAGAATTTGCGCCTGAGCAGTTCACCAGGGTCATCCGGAATCTGCCGCAGCCACTGCTCCAGTGCCTGGCGCTGTTCACCTTCGATGCCGTCGGTGGCCGGGCGCAAGGGTGGTGTGGTGTGTTGTTCGTCACCCAGTTCGCTGCCTGGTACTTCGTTGGTCCCCGGTTTCGGCGGTGTGGTGGGCGGTTGTTGCTCACCCGGGCTGGGCGGTTGCCCATCTTCGCTGCTCGAGGGTTGGGCAGCAGCACCGGGCGGTGGTTCCTGCGATTCGGCTTCGGGCCGGGCGTTGCTGGCTGCGTCTGGCTCAGGAGCGGGTGGAGTGTTTTTCTCCTTGAGCAGACGTTCCACCAGCGCCTTGTTGGTCAGTGCCGGACGCAAATCAGGTTGACGTTCCAGTGCCTGTTCATAAGCGTCCAGGGCGGCCTCCAGCTCACCACTTTTGGCCAGGGCGTTGCCCCGATTGTAGTGGGCATGGGCATCGTTGCCTTCAGCGAACCGCTCGGCGGCGCCGGCGTAGTCTCCGGCTTCATAGAGCGCCACGCCTTGCCACTGATGGTCTTCGAAGCGCCGGGCGGCCTCCGCCGGACGCTTGTGCTTGATCAATTGCACGCCTTGTTGATCAGGACGCAGCCACAGGTCAGCGAAGTCGAAGGCATAGCTGGGTTGCGGTAGCGCGAATAGCAGCGGCAGACACAGCAACCAACCACGACGTCCTGCGCAGGCCGCGAGCAGCAACAGTGGCAGCAGCAGCCAGTAACCCTGGTCGGCCCAGGTATCGAGGCGCAAGGTCTGACCGTCGTTGCGCAAATTGCGTGGACCGTCGAGCAGGCCAAGGGCGTGCAGGTCGCTATCGTCCAGGCGCGCCTGGCGATAGCGCCCATCCAGGTCGTTGGCAAAACCTTTCAGGCCGGGCTCGTCGAGGCGCGGCACGAGAATGGCGCCTTGTTCATCCTTGAGGAAGCTGCCGTCCTCCTGGGTGATCGGCGAGCCTTCGGCGGTGCCGATGCCGAGCATCAGGAACTGAGTCGATTTGCCGTTCAGCGCGCGACGGATGCCCAGCCGCTCTGGTTCGGTCAGGGACGAACCAATCAGCAGGATCCGGCCGTCGCCCAAAGCCGCCTGTTCGAGCAGCGCCAGGGCCTTGAGCACCGCAAGATCGGCGCGATGACCGGGTTCAGGCATCAACGACGGTTTCAGTGCATCCAACAGGTTGCGGCTGGTGGAAAGATCATCCGACAGCGGTACCAGCGTGTGGGCACTGCCGGCGTAGACGACGATGGCGGTTTGCGCGTCGCTGCGGATCTGCAGCAGGTCAAGCAGCTTGCGTCGTGCCTGTTCCAGCCGATTGGGCGTGACGTCGGTGGCGAGCATTTCCGGGGTCAGTTCAAGAACCACCACCAACGGGTCCGCGGGTTTCTGGCTGGTTTGCTCGACGCGTTCCCAACCCGGGCCCAACAGCGCGAGCACGGTCAACAGCCACGCCACGCCGAGCGCGACCCAGGGCAGTTTACTGTCGCGACCACTGCCACCGCTGAGCAGTGTCGAGTGAAAGGCCGGCGGCAGGATCATCTGCCAGCGCCCGGCGCGCTTCTTGCGGTGCCAGAGTTGCCAGAGCAACCAGCCAAGCACCGGCAGCAACAGTAACCACCAGGGCCGGAACCAGTAGGGCCACAGCGCACTCATCGGCGCCTCCGCAGACGCAGGCGTTTAAGACGCTGGCGCCAGTCGGACAGCAATTGCGTTTGCAAATACAGATCCTTGGTAAACAGGCGTTGCAACGGGTTGTCCGGCCAGAGTACGGGAACCACCAGCAGTATGCTCAAGCACAGCGCCAAGGCGAGCGGCCAGTGATACAACGCTTGAGTCGGGCGGGCCTGGGTAGGTTGTTGGGCCACGGGCACCAGTTGGTCAAGGGTGTCCTTGATCGATTGCAGTTCCTTGCCATCGTGGGCGCGGAAATACTGGCCGCCGGTGGCTTCGGCAATGGCTTTCAGGGACGGCTCGTCGAGGTCCAGGCTCGGATTGACACCGAGGAACCCCACGGAGCCACTTTGTTCCGGATCGGCACCGATGCCGATCGGGTAGATTTTCACACCTTCTTGGGCCGCCAGTCGGGCGGCGGTGAGCGGATCGATTTCACCGCCATTGTTGGCGCCGTCGGTGACCAGTATCAGCACGCGGCTTGTTGCCGGACGCAAACGCAGGCGTTTGAGGGCCAGACCGATAGCATCGCCGATGGCGGTGTTTTTGCCGGCAATGCCGATGCGCGCGTCGTCGAGCCAGGCGCGTACGGTGTGGCGGTCGAAGGTCAGCGGTGCCTGCAGGTAGGCCCGGCTGCCAAACAGGATCAGGCCGACGCGGTCACCTTCGCGACTTTCGAGGAAGTCGCCGAGCAGGTGCTGGACCAACGACAGTCGACTCACATCTTCGTCCTGCCACTGCATGTCAGGGAAATCCATGGAGCCGGAAACGTCCACCGCGACCAGCAGATCGCGACCGCTGGCGGCGATCGGCAAGGGTTCGCCGAGCCACTGCGGGCGCGCCGCCGCGACCAGCAGTAACAGCCACAGCAAAATGAACGGCGTCTGTTGGCGCCATGCCGGCAGGTTGGCCCGGGCGCGACGCCCGGCGAGGCCTTCGAGATCGCTCAGGAAGCTGACCTTGAGTGCCGGTTCGCCACTGTCGGCCACCGGCAATACGATGCGCATCAGCCACGGCAGCGGCAGAAGGGCAAAAATCCACGGCCAGGCAAATTCAAACATGCTTGCGAATCCATGTGTCGACGGCCTGGGTCAGGCCGGCGATCGCCTTGTCGTCGAGCTTGCATTCGGGTTTGTAGGCGCCTTCCACAAGCACCATCCAGCGAGTCAGCCCGGCCGCCGGGCAGCGGTTGTCGAGGAACGCCAGCCATTTGCGGCCGTTGAGGGTGTGGCTCTGGCTGTAGGGGTAATGGTTGCGGCACAGGCGTTTGAGCAAACCGTTGAGTTGCTGCAGCCAGGCACCGGCCGGTGCTCCGTCATACGGCTTGGGCATCAGCGCCAGTTCGGCCAGTGCAGCCAGGCGAACCGGGTCCAGCGGCTGTTCGGCGCGCACCACGGGGCGTTTACGAGGAATGAAATGCCGTAGCTTCCACAGCCCGAAACCGGCTAGCGGCAGCACTAACAGCAGTAACCACCAGCCCGGCGCAGGCGGCCAAAAGTCGATCGGCGGGGGAGAAATCAGCGGTTGCAGTTGTTCCAGTCCGCTCATCGACCTTTCCCCGGCTTTTGTGGGTTCAGGTACTCGCGCAGTTGTTCGACCATTTCGCTCTGGGTACTCAGGGGCATCAGCAAGACGCGCAGTTTCTGCGCGAGCAGCTCCCAGCGAGCGATGCGCGCTTCGGCCTGGGCCCGGTAAGTCTGGCGCAGGTCGAAATTCAGCGTATCGAGTTCCAGTTGTGCTCCGCGCTCGGCGAAACGCAAAAGTCCCGCGGCGGGCAGGGCATGATCCAGCGGGTCGGACACCGGCAGCAGCAACAGGTCGCAATGACGCGATAACAGGCTCAGCTGTTGCTCGGCGCTTTCCGATAGCGCGCGTTCATCGCAAATCACAATGACAAGGCTGCCCGGGCGGGACACTTCCCGGGCGCGGCGCAGGGCGATACCAAAGGCATCACGGTCCGGCTCGCTTTCGCTGTTCAGCGACTGATTGACCCGCACCAGCCGGTTGAGCAGTTGCAGCAGACTTTGCTTGCTGCGCCGAGGCTTGATTTCGTAGTGCTGATTGTCGCCATAGACCAGCCCGCCGACCCGGTCGTTATGCCCCAGGGCTGCCCAACCGATGAGGCTCGCGGCTTGTGCGGCGAGCACTGACTTGAACATCAGGCCCGAGCCAAAAAACAGACGACGGCTTTGCTCGACCATGATGAAAATCGGCCGCTCACGTTCTTCGTGGAACAGCTTGGTGTGAGGCTCCTGGGTGCGTGCGGTCACGCGCCAGTCAATGGTGCGCACATCGTCGCCGGCCTGATAGACCCGCACTTGATCGAAGTCGACGCCACGGCCGCGCAATTTGGAATGGTGCAGGCCGATCAGCGGGCTGCGTTGGCTCGGCGTGGAAAACAGCTGCACTTCGCGCACGCGATGGCGCATCTCGATCAGGTCGGCGAGGCTGACACGGATGCCCGGCTCGGGCGGCAGGCTGGCGTTCATCGGGGTCAAGCGACGGCTACGACGTCGAGAATCCGCTGGACCACCCGGTCCTGGTCGATGCCAGCGGCTTCAGCTTCAAAGGAAAGGATGATGCGATGGCGCAGCACGTCGAACAGCACGGCCTGGATATCTTCCGGGCTGACGAAGTCGCGCCCGGCCAGCCAGGCGTGGGCGCGGGAGCAGCGGTCCAGGGCAATCGAACCGCGCGGGCTGGCGCCGTAGGCGATCCACTCGGCCATTTCCGGATCGAACTTGGCCGGGGTGCGGGTGGCGATGACCAACTGCACCAGGTATTCCTCCACGGCGTCGGCCATGTACAAGCCGAGGATTTCCTTGCGCGCGGCGAAGATCGTCTGCTGGGTAACCCGCCGCTCAGGCTTGGCTTCGCCGTTCAGGGCTTCGCCACGGGCCTGTTGCAGGATCTTGCGTTCAACCGTCGCGTCCGGGAAACCGATCTTCACGTGCATCAGGAAGCGGTCGAGCTGGGCTTCGGGCAGCGGGTAGGTGCCTTCCTGCTCGATAGGGTTCTGCGTGGCCATCACCAGGAACAGTGGCGACAGCTCATAGGTGCTGCGCCCGACACTGACTTGCCGCTCGCCCATGGCTTCGAGCAGCGCCGACTGGACCTTGGCCGGGGCACGGTTGATTTCGTCCGCCAATACCAGGTTGTGGAAGATCGGGCCTTGCTGGAACACGAAGCTGCCGGTTTCCGGGCGGTAGATTTCCGTACCGGTAATGTCGGCTGGCAACAGGTCAGGGGTGAACTGGATGCGGTGGAACTGAGCTTCGATGCCTTCGGCGAGTTCTTTGATGGCCTTGGTCTTGGCCAGGCCAGGGGCGCCCTCGACCAGCATGTGGCCGTCAGCGAGCAGGGCGATGAGCAAGCGCTCGATGAGTTTTTCCTGGCCGAGAATCTGCGTTGAAAGAAAGGTTCGCAGCGCGAGCAGCGCTTCACGATGTTCCATCGATGACTGTTCCTGCAAAAGGGTGGCCGAGGACGTTCGAAATACGCCAGGGCTGGGGGCGTTACTTTAATCCATCGCGGGGGGCGGCGACTAACGGCATTTTGCGCAAAGTGCGGGAAATGATTGGGGTAATTGCTGGATTTTTGTAGCAGGGGAGTGATTGGGTGGCTGTGCCGGCCCCATCGCGAGCAGCTCACTCCTACATTGACGGTGTACGACGATCAATTGCAGGAGTGAGCCTGCTCGCGATGAGGGCAGATCAAACACCTCAAATCTGGCTGATATAGGTTCCAGTCCCCTTCAGTATGTTCTGCAAGGTTTCTTCCACTTCGGCCAGGTCCGTCATATCAGCATCAAAGGTGATCTCAAGCACATCATCCCCATTAAGCGCATCTGCGTCCGCCGCCGCAATTTCTATCTTCAGCAGGGAAGGGCTGAGCGTGACTTTCACGCCATCAAGGGTCGAAGGCTCACCGTCCAGAGTGATTTCCAGCTCGTCTTCGTCCGGGTAGCGGCTCATCAGGAACATTTCGCCCTGGTCGCTGTGGCAGCAGAGCATGGCCATGTTGTCTTCTTCGTCGTCGCAAGGGTTGACGATCAAGAGGGCGGTATTCATTTTCATGGGAAATTCCTGGCCCGGCGGGCGTGGTAAACGCAACAAAGGGCGATTCTGCCAGCCCGCGCACATTTCTGCTCGTCCACGTGTGAATGGCCGGGTTGCGAACGGCCAGAGTGTTGCTGGTCATTTCTGGTACGCATGTCCCGTAAAACCGGACAAATAACCGTCATTTTTCTGTGCGAATGCTAGTGTTGTTCGATGCGCGTGCCTTGAGCTGCGTACCGATGACCGAATATGTCGCAGCACCGCAAGCATGGGCCTTGCCGCACTCGTTAAGCTGCGCAACGGATGAGCACCCGTAAAGACATTGCGCTGCACCCGGCCCAGTCGTTTTTGCAGATGCCCATTCACGGAAGGTGAATGTGACTTGAGTGTCTCGTCCAGCTTCACCCACCTGTCACCCTGTTTCCTCTGCCCGAGAATCAGGAACAGGGTGACGGGTAGCCCCGAACAGGGGTTTTGCACGCGACGCTTCCATCAATAACAAGCCCAAGCGGAGTACCACAGATGGCGTTCTTCACCGCAGCCAGCAAAGCCGACTTCCAGCACCAACTGCAAGCGGCACTGGCGCAGCACATCAGTGAACAGGCACTGCCACAAGTGGCGCTGTTCGCTGAACAATTCTTCGGCATCATTTCCCTTGACGAGCTGACGCAGCGTCGGTTGTCCGACCTTGCTGGCTGCACCCTTTCTGCGTGGCGCCTGCTTGAGCGCTTCGATCACGCGCAGCCGCAAGTGCGCGTCTACAACCCCGATTACGAACGCCACGGCTGGCAGTCGACCCACACCGCGGTCGAAGTGCTGCACCACGACCTGCCATTCCTGGTGGACTCGGTGCGTACCGAACTGAACCGCCGCGGTTACAGCATCCATACCCTGCAAACCACCGTGCTCAGCGTGCGTCGTGGCAGCAAGGGCGAGTTGCTGGAAATCCTGCCTAAAGGCACCCAGGGCGACGACATTCAGCAAGAGTCGCTGATGTACCTGGAAATCGACCGCTGCGCCAACACTGCCGAGCTCAATGTCCTGAGCAAAGAGCTGGAGCAGGTGCTCGGTGAAGTCCGCGTTGCCGTTGGCGATTTCGAGCCGATGAAGGCCAAGGTCCAGGACATCCTGACCAAGCTGGACAACAGCCAGTTCGCCGTCGATGCCGACGAAAAGAACGAAATCAAGAGCTTTCTGGAATGGCTGGTGGGCAACCACTTCACCTTCCTCGGCTACGAAGAGTTCGTGGTCAGCGATGAAGCCGATGGCGGCCACATCGTCTACGACAATGACTCCTTCCTTGGCCTGACCAAGCTGCTGCGCGCCGGCCTGACCTACGATGACCTGCGCATCGAAGACTACGCCGTGAACTACCTGCGCGAACCGACCCTGCTGACGTTCGCCAAGGCCGCGCACCCAAGCCGTGTGCACCGTCCGGCTTACCCGGACTACGTGTCGATCCGCGAAATCGACGCCAATGGCAAGGTCATCAAGGAATGCCGTTTCATGGGCCTGTACACCTCGTCGGTGTATGGCGAGAGCGTGCGGGTGATCCCGTACATCCGCCGCAAGGTCGAGGAAATCGAACACCGCTCCGGCTTCCAGGCCAAGGCTCACTTGGGCAAGGAACTGGCGCAGGTGCTCGAAGTGCTGCCGCGCGACGACCTGTTCCAGACCCCGGTGGACGAGCTGTTCAGCACCGTGATGTCGATCGTGCAGATCCAGGAACGCAACAAGATTCGCGTGTTCCTGCGCAAAGACCCGTACGGCCGTTTCTGCTACTGCCTGGCCTACGTGCCGCGTGACATCTATTCCACCGAAGTGCGCCAGAAGATCCAGCAAGTGCTGATGGATCGCCTGAAAGCCACTGACTGCGAGTTCTGGACCTTCTTCTCCGAGTCCGTGCTGGCCCGCGTGCAGTTGATCCTGCGCGTCGACCCGAAAAACCGCCTCGACATCGACCCGCTGCTGCTGGAAAAAGAAGTGGTGCAGGCCTGCCGCAGCTGGCAGGACGACTACGCCGCCCTGACCGTCGAAAGCTTCGGCGAAGCCCACGGCACCAACGTGCTGGCCGACTTCCCGAAAGGCTTCCCGGCCGGCTACCGCGAGCGTTTCGCAGCCCACTCGGCTGTGGTCGACATGCAGCACCTGCTGAGCCTGAGCGAAAAAAATCCGCTGGTGATGAGCTTCTACCAGCCGCTGGGCCAGGTGTCCGGCCAGCGCGAACTGCATTGCAAGCTGTATCACGCCGATACCCCGCTGGCGCTGTCCGACGTTTTGCCAATCCTGGAAAACCTCGGTCTGCGCGTGCTGGGTGAGTTCCCGTACCGCCTGCGCCACAACAGTGGTCGCGAGTTCTGGATTCACGATTTCGCGTTCACTGCCGCCGAAGGCCTGGAACTCGACATCCAGCAGCTTAACGACACGCTGCAGGACGCATTCGTCCACATCGTGCGTGGCGATGCCGAGAACGATGGGTTCAACCGTCTGGTACTGACCGCCGGCCTGCCATGGCGCGACGTGGCGCTGCTGCGTGCCTACGCCCGCTACATGAAGCAGATCCGTCTGGGCTTCGACCTGGGCTATATCGCCAGCACCCTGAACAACCACACCGACATCGCCCGCGAGTTGACCCGGTTGTTCAAGACCCGTTTCTACCTGGCACGCAAGCTGGCCAGCGACGATCTGGACGACAAGCAGCAACGCCTGGAACACGCGATTCTCAGCGCGCTGGACGACGTTCAGGTACTGAACGAAGACCGCATCCTGCGTCGCTACCTGGACCTGATCAAGGCCACCCTGCGCACCAACTTCTACCAGACCGATGCCAACGGCCATAACAAGTCGTACTTCAGCTTCAAGTTCAACCCACACTTGATTCCCGAGCTGCCCAAGCCGGTACCGAAGTTCGAAATCTTCGTCTACTCGCCGCGCGTCGAAGGCGTGCACCTGCGCTTCGGCAACGTGGCTCGTGGCGGCCTGCGCTGGTCCGACCGTGAAGAAGACTTCCGTACCGAAGTCCTGGGCCTGGTAAAAGCCCAGCAAGTGAAGAACTCGGTGATCGTACCGGTGGGTGCGAAGGGCGGCTTCCTGCCGCGTCGCCTGCCACTGGGCGGCAGCCGTGACGAGATCGCGGCCGAGGGCATCGCCTGCTACCGCATCTTCATTTCCGGCCTGCTGGACATCACCGACAACCTGAAGGACGGCGCCCTGGTGCCGCCGGCCAACGTCGTGCGTCATGACGACGATGACCCGTACCTGGTAGTGGCTGCGGACAAGGGCACTGCGACCTTCTCCGACATCGCCAACGGCATTGCCATCGACTACGGCTTCTGGCTGGGTGACGCGTTTGCGTCCGGTGGTTCGGCCGGTTACGACCACAAGAAGATGGGCATCACCGCCAAGGGCGCGTGGGTCGGCGTACAGCGCCACTTCCGCGAGCGCGGCATCAATGTCCAGGAAGACAGCATCACGGTGGTGGGCGTCGGCGACATGGCCGGTGACGTGTTCGGTAACGGCTTGCTGATGTCCGACAAGCTGCAACTGGTCGCAGCGTTCAACCACCTGCACATCTTCATCGACCCGAACCCGGAGACGGCATCGAGCTTCGCCGAGCGTCAGCGCCTGTTCGACCTGCCGCGTTCGGCCTGGTCGGACTACGACACGAGCATCATGTCTGAAGGCGGCGGCATCTTCTCGCGCAGCGCGAAAAGCATCGCGATTTCCCCGCAGATGCAAGAGCGCTTCGATATCCAGGCCGACAAGCTGACCCCGACCGAACTGCTGAACGCCTTGCTCAAGGCTCCGGTGGATCTGCTGTGGAACGGTGGTATCGGTACTTACGTCAAAGCCAGCAGTGAAAGCCACGCCGATGTCGGCGACAAGGCTAACGATGCACTGCGCGTGAACGGCAACGAACTGCGCTGCAAAGTCGTGGGCGAGGGCGGTAACCTGGGCATGACCCAACTGGGTCGCGTCGAGTTCGGCCTCAATGGCGGCGGATCCAACACCGACTTCATCGACAACGCCGGTGGCGTGGACTGCTCCGACCACGAAGTGAACATCAAGATCCTGCTGAACGAAGTGGTTCAGGCCGGCGACATGACCGACAAGCAACGTAACCAGTTGCTGGCGAGCATGACCGACGAAGTCGGTGGTCTGGTGCTGGGCAACAACTACAAGCAGACTCAGGCCCTGTCCCTGGCAGCCCGTCGCGCCTTGCCGCGGATTGCCGAATACAAGCGCCTGATGAACGACCTGGAAGGCCGTGGCAAGCTGGATCGCGCCATCGAGTTCCTGCCGGCCGAAGATGCAATCAACGAGCGCATCGCGGCAGGCCATGGCCTGACCCGTGCCGAGCTGTCGGTGCTGATCTCGTACAGCAAGATCGACCTCAAGGAGCAGCTGCTGGGCTCCCTGGTGCCGGACGACGACTACCTGACCCGCGACATGGAAACCGCTTTCCCGCCAACCCTGGTGAGCAAGTTCTCCGCGGCGATGCGTCGTCACCGTCTGAAGCGCGAAATCGTCAGCACCCAGATCGCCAACGACCTGGTCAACCACATGGGCATCACATTCGTTCAGCGACTCAAAGAGTCGACCGGCATGAGCCCGGCGAACGTGGCCGGCGCCTACGTGATCGTGCGCGACATTTTCCACCTCCCGCACTGGTTCCGTCAGATCGAGAACCTGGACTACCAGGTCTCCGCCGACGTGCAACTGGAGCTGATGGACGAGCTGATGCGTCTGGGCCGCCGCGCCACGCGCTGGTTCCTGCGTGCCCGTCGCAACGAGCAGAACGCTGCACGTGACGTCGCGCACTTCGGTCCGCACCTGAAGGAGTTGGGTCTGAAGCTCGACGAGCTGCTCAGTGGCGAGATCCGTGAAAACTGGCAGAGCCGTTATCAGGCTTACGTCGAAGCCGGTGTTCCGGAGCTTCTGGCGCGTATGGTGGCTGGCACCTCGCACCTGTATACCCTGCTGCCGATCATCGAGGCTTCCGACGTGACTGGCCAGGACCCGGCAGAGGTGGCCAAGGCCTACTTCGCCGTGGGCAGCGCGCTGGACATCACCTGGTACATCCAACAGATCAGCGCTCTGCCGGTTGAAAACAACTGGCAGGCCCTGGCCCGTGAAGCGTTCCGCGATGACGTCGACTGGCAGCAACGTGCGATCACCATCTCGGTCCTGCAACAGGGCGATGGTACCCGGGACGTGGAAACACGCCTGGCGCTGTGGATGGATCAGCACGAGAGCATGATCGAACGCTGGCGCGTCATGCTGGTGGAAATCCGTGCTGCCAGCGGCACCGACTACGCCATGTACGCGGTGGCCAACCGCGAACTGCTGGACCTGGCGTTGAGCGGTCAAGCGGTAGTGCCTGCCGCTGTCGCCGCCGAGCTGGAACCGGCTGCCTGATCAGGCGTTGAATGAAAAAGCCCCGCATCGAAAGATGCGGGGTTTTTTTTCCTGAATTTTTGCAGTGAAGGGTAGGTCCCCATCGCGGGCAAGCCCGCTCCCACAGGTTTTGTGAACACCGAAGAACCTTGTAGGAGCGGGCTTGCCCGCGATGGGGGACTAAGGATCAACTAATTACTGGAAGACTGAAGAATTTTCAGTGCTCATCGAGACATTACTTGTCGGGCTGGTCAGTAAGTTACTGAGCGACTGATCAAATTTTTGCAGGGCCCTTACTTGCACGTTCTGTTGTTGATTAATATCCGCAACTATCTCTTCACTGCGCTTATAGTCGGCCCACACCGGGCTGAGTGCTTTCGCGTCATGGCCTTGTGCAGTACCGATGTAGTTGAAGTTCTTGTCATAAAAGTCCGCACGGACATCCGCCTGGATATCCGAACTGCGGGAGGTCATCAGTTGACTGCGGGTGTCAATCACTGCCATTACATCCGGTTTCGCTGCCCTGAGGCTCTGAATGTCCGGGTATACGATAACCGAGCCAAATTGCCGCTGCAGGGAGGCCTTGACCCAATCCACCGCCTGGTCTGGCCTGGAGGTGGCTACGTAGGCGTCATGAATCGGCTGCACCAGCAGGCTCTGGCCGAAACCGGTGCCGGCGTTGGCTTGATAATCCCGAAGGTAGGCACGATTGGTCTGAGTGGATTGGCTGTAGATAACGCCCAACGAAACTTGGCTACCGTTGGTAATGCTGGTGGCACCGCTGCGGCCCACCGGTTCGGTGAAGATACCGTTCAGCGAAGAGATCGCCGTGGGCGCGGTGGGGATCGAGCAGCCGGTTAAAACAACAGCCATGGTCAACGTACTGGCAAGCGCAAGTTTCATGGTGTTTCTCCAGTGAAACAACTTCAGTCGAAAGTTAAAGTTGCCGGCGTGGTACCGGCGGTGACTCAAGACTAAACCCTGAATGATTTATTTAAATAGCCAATACCTGCACTTGTCCGGTGGCCAATAGTTTTGTTTGGTTTAAAAGTTTTCGGTTAATTGCGTGAGGAAATTAAAAGGCCCGAATCCGTGATTCGAGCCTTTTTATTTATAGCTGTACGTTCAGCCATCAGTGTTCCAATGGGATCAACACTTTCTCGTCCGGGGCCAAAACCATGAATACCAGCAACTTGGCAGGCTTGGTTGCGCTGGCGTTTTTCGACACCAGGTGTTCCGACCCCGCTGGCTCATACCAGAACTCACCGGCCTTGTAGGTTTTCGCCGGCTCGCCCTTGACCTGAGAAACGATTGCTCCCGAAATGACATAGGCCATGGTGGTGCCATCGTGTTTATGGGCGATGGACGACTGGCCGGGCTGGTAATCGACTTCGATCATCAGCGCTTTTTTACCGGGGACGTTCTTCAGCATTTCGTCCTGCAGGACAGTGACCTTTTCCGCAGGATCATGGGCAAAAGCCGATGCACAAAACATCAGGGCCAGGGCGGCAAGGGGGGCAGCACAGAAGCGCAACACGTTCATGGTTCGTTACCTGCGGTGGTTGGTTGTTGCAATCCACAGTAGTGCGCAAGTGGTAACGATCAAACAGCCAATATTCGGGAAGGCGAGGGGACCAATTAACCGGCGTTAAAAGCAAAGATCGCAGCCTGCGGCAGCTCCTACGGAGAATTCCGTGTGGGAGCTGCCGCAGGCTGCGATCTTTTGATCTTGTTTTTAAACGATCGGAAAACTGTTGAAGTCCACGGCATTGGCCAGTTGGCTATCGATCAGGCTGATAAAACCCTGGACCTGCGGGCAGTTGAAATGCGATCGCATGGCCGCTTCCGATTGCCAGTGGGCGCTGACGGTCCAGCGATTGGTGTCCTCGGGGCAGCGGTCGACCATATAGGATTCGCAGCCCGGTAGTTCACGCAGGGTTTCGACAATCTTTTGCAGTTGCTTACCCAGTTCATCCGAGCGGCCGGCGGCGGCCTGTACCTGTACGGTATTGATCACTTCATGGGACATTGCTCACACTCCTGAATCAGGCCGGACGAATCCTGCTCATTGAGGGATAACGCCTATGCAGGATAGGCCTGCCCCCGGGGACCGCCAATAGCCAATCGCCGGATAAAGGCGCAGGCCAATTCGTCAGGCTACCTGCTGCAGGATGTCGCGCAAACGGTCCAGGGCGATGTCGATGTCGAGGGTTTCGATGGCGCCAAAACCGAAGAAAAGCCCGGCCCTGGGCGCTTGCTGATAGAAAAAGCTGTCGATGGCATAGAGCCCGACTTCGACTTTTTTCGCCAGTTCGATCACCAATGGAATATCCATCGGCACTTTGCACATCACCACCATGTGGAATCCGGCAGTGGACGGCACCGCTTCCAGCCAGGGCGAAAGGTCGCCGGCCATGCGCGTCAGGATCCGCTCGCGGCGCCCGGCATAGATCGTATGGCAGCGTCGAATGTGCTTGAGCAGGCAGCCTTCGGCAATGAACTTGGCCAGCGCCCATTGCGGCAGGGTCGAGGTATGCAGGTCGGTGAGCTGTTTGGCACGCACCACGGCCTCGAGGATCGCTGGTGGCAGGATCGCATAGCCGAGCCGCAGCTCCGGCAACAGGGTTTTCGAGAACGTGCCGACGTAAGCGACGATCCCCCGTTCATCCATGCTTTGCAGGGAATCGGCAGGTCGGCCCTCATAGCGGAATTCGCTGTCGTAGTCGTCCTCGATGATGATTGCGCCCAGCTCATGGGCCTTGACCAGCAGTGCTTCCCGGCGCGCCTGGCTCATCGGCATGCCCAGCGGGAACTGGTGCGAAGGGGTGACATAGATCAGGCGCGTGCCGCGAGGAATCTGGTCCACCACAATGCCTTCGGCGTCCACCGGTACGCCAATCACCGTGGCGCCATGGGTGCCGAACAGCAGCCGCGCCGGCGGGTAACCGGGGTCCTCCATGGCGACCAGGCTGCCTGGACTGATCAGCACCCGTGCGATCAGGTCCAGCGCCTGCTGCGCGCCGTTGCACACCACCACATCCTCATCCTGGCAATTGACCCCGCGCGAGAACGCGATGTGCCGGGCAATGGCGTTGCGCAGGGCTGGCAAACCCTCTGGCAGGCTGTAGAGGCCTTTGGAACCGGCAATCTGGCGCAGTGCGTGAGAGGTGCAGCGTCGCCAGTCATCCTGGGGAAACTGGCCCTTGCTGGTGGCGCCGCCGATGAAGTCGTAGCGCAGCGAGCCCTCAAGCGTCGGGTGACGCAGAAACACCGGCAGGTTGCGCCAGGACTCGATCACCTCGAAACCGGCAAGCTCGCAATGGCTCTGTTTACGCTGCACCTTTGAAGTGCGCGCGTTGACGTAAGTGCCTTTGCCGACCACGCCGGTGAGGAAGTTTTCGTAGGTCAGCTGGGCGTAGGTATCGGAAATGGTCTTGCGCGAAATACCCAATTGCCCGGCCAGCAAGCGGCTGGGCGGCAGTTGCGTCCCGGCGGCCAGGCGACCGGATTCGATGGCGCTGCGCAGTTGGTTGTACAGCTGGCCGGCCAGGTCCTTGCGGCCGTTGATGACAACATGTAGTTCCATACCGGCGAGGCTCCGGGTCTGTTGAGGCGCGTGTGCGTCGCGCAAGATTACCCTTATCCGCTTGTCGTGCAGAAGTTGTGCAGTGGAAAAACCGTCAATTGGTCTGGTGGCGGTGGTCCCCGGGGAAATCGCCTGATTGGATCTGTCATGCCTGCGCGCCAGCGACTACCGTGAAGGTCACATCACTGCTGCACGAGATCGCTCCATGACCCCCCGCCTGGATTACTACAGCGCGTCCCCCAAAGCGATGAAAGCCATGATCGCGATGGAGGCCCTGACCAGCAGCCTGAGCATCGAGCAGGGCCTGCTGCACCTGATCAAGATTCGTGCTTCGCAACTCAATGGCTGTGCCTTTTGCACAGACATGCATTCGGTGGATGCACGGCGCCTGGGCGAAAGCGATCGGCGCCTCTATTCCATAGTGGTCTGGCGCGACAGTAATTTTTTCAATCCGCGGGAAAGAGCCGCGCTGGCCTGGACCGAGGCGGTCACCTTGCTCTGCGAAAGCCACGTGCCGGACGATGTCTACGCGCAAACCCGGGAGCAGTTCACTGAAAGTGAAATGGTCGACTTGACCATCGCCATCACCACCATCAACAGCTGGAACCGTCTGGCCGTGAGCTTTCGTCAGACGCCCAGCGCCTGAGTCTTTGTCATGGCAGGTTCATGAACGACCCGCAGGATGCAAATGTCAGTGTCAGATCGACAGGGAGTCCTCGATGTCAGTCATGGAAACCAGCACCCGCCAGGGGGCTACCGAGTATCGTGTAGCCATTGATAAAAACACCTCCTGGCGCCAGTTGGCAGCAGGTATCGACCCCGAACTGGCGCTGTGTTTCACCGTCAGCGCCCGTTGCGGTTGCTTCATGCAGGCCGCCCGCAGTCTCAACCTCAAGGCCACCCGCCTGCGCAGGCAACTGGTGCTGCTGGAAACGCAGCTCCAGTGTTCATTGTTCAACCATTCAGACAATGGTTTCAGCCTCAGCCGCGATGGCTTGCGTTTGCACGCACAATTGATCGCCCTGGCCCATGAGCGCAATTTGCCGGTGATCGAGCAGCCGTTGATTCGCCTGGCCGTGGCGGATTCGATCCTGCATGACATTCTCGGACGCGGCCTGGTTGCACTGCTGCGGCGCAACGCCAGCGTGCGGCTGGACATCATCACGCTCGACAGCGAATTGTCATTGCAGGCGGTCAGCGCCGACGTGGTGGTGTGGCTGGGCGAGACCGAGTCGCCGTTACCGGGGCCAAGCTTTGCCACCACTGAACCCCGGCGTCTGGTGCAACTGGATTACCTGCCGCACATTGCCAAGCGCTACTCGCGGGTCGCTTCCAGGCCGGAATGCCTGGATGACCTGGCCGATTTTCTCCTGGTGCAATGGCAGCAGGACGGGCATGTAGAAAGCTTGCGGCCATGGAATGCGCTGGTGGATCAGCGCCTGGCCGGAGCGGTGCAACTGCAATCCTGGGAGCTGATGCTGGAGATGATCCGTTGCAGTGCCTGCATCGGCCTGCTGCCGCACTACATGAGCCACTTCGACCGCGGGCTGATCGCCTTGCCGGGCCTGTTTGACCAGCCGATGCGACGTCAGGTGTGGATGGCGGTCAACGCCCATTCCGGGGACGACGCGCAGGTAAAGATGATCGTCGAATTGATCGAAAACACCTTCAGCGAGCGCCGGGCGTGGTTTGAAAGCTGAGTGCTCCCACATTGGTTCTCGCCACACCCGAAGGTAGCGTTATAGAGTGAGCGACCATGTCTGCTTCAAGGATGATTCACCCATGCCAGCCACCGAACCCGTTATCACCCTCGAACGCTTCAACGAGTCCCATATCGAAGGCATCACGGCGCTGTACAACGCCCCGGAGATCGCCCGACAAACCCTGCAAATGCCGTTTCAGTCCACCGAGCTCTGGCGCAGGATAACGAACGCCTGGTGAAAGTGGTGGCCCTGCATCAAGGGACGGTCATCGGCAACATTGGCCTGGAGCAGTTCTCACGCATTCGTCGCAGCCATGCCGGCAGTTTCGGTATGGGCGTTGCGGTGGCGTGGCAGGGCAAGGGCGTGGGTTCGAAGCTGCTCGCGACGGCGCTGGATATCGCTGACAACTGGATGAATCTGCAGCGCATCGAGCTTTCGGTGTACGCCGACAACGAAGCGGCCATTGCCCTGTACCGCAAGTTCGGCTTCGAAACCGAGGGCCTGTTCCGTGATTACGCCGTGCGCGACGGCGTGCTGGTGGACACCTTGAGCATGGCGCGCCTGCGTCGCCCGCCCAAGGCCGGTTGAGTCAGCCACCCAGGGCAAACCTCTGGCGTACCTCCCGGCTGTTAGTTGCACACCGGCTGCACGCATCTGCCATGCTCAATGTCCGTAGCACTGCTGCAACCAAAGGAACACTGCAATGGACGATGTACAGCAACTGGGTGAAATGCTGCGCCACTATGCGCAAAGCGAAGCGCACAAGAAGCAACTGTTTGAGTCCCGGTCGGCCGATTGGGCAGCGCGTATTGGTGGGCTGTTCGATCAGATCCAGCAGTGGCTGGAACCGGTCAAGGCACCTGACCTGCTCGAAGTGAACCGCGAAGCGTATGTCGCGTCGGGGCCGAGTGCTCCGGTGGAGACCTCTCCATTCAAGACCGAAAAGCTGAGCATCCTGATCGCCGGCAAACCGGTGGAATTCGTACCGGACGTGATGGGTGTCGGCGGACAGATTTCGTTGGCGGTGATGGGATTCACGGCGGCGCGGTATGGCAGTGTTTCGCTGGTTTGCCTGCCGCCGTCGGACAGCTGGCAGTGGCGCAAGACCAATGGCCTGAAAGACCCGGACACCTTTGCCTTCGATGCGAACTTTCTGGCGCAGCAGTTGCAGAGTCTGATTCCTCGCGAGCGCAGCTGATTGTTGTCAATTTTGTGATTGGCAGGTAACCCTGTGGGAGCGGCGATCAGGGTAGCTGAATCTGTAACGTGGTTTCCTACGTACATATCCGAAAAAGCTGATAGTGGCTCTGATTCCGAGATGACACTTTGTTCAACTCTTGAATGGGTGGTCAGATCGAAGAGGTTTCATCGGATGGAGGGAATTTCGTTTGAACAGGCTCTGTCGCTGGTCTCGTGGCAGAACAGTCTCAATTGCCTGGTGGATCCGGACTGGTCCCGTGCTCGGTATCCTTATCTGCGTGGCGTTCTGGCTGAAACCGCCGAGGCCATGGACCATCACGGCTGGAAGTGGTGGACTCCCCAGGCCCCCGATCTGCAACAGTTTCAATATGAACTCATGGATGTATTGAGCTTCTTCCTCTCCCATCACATCAGTGAAAATCGCGGTGACCTGAGTATTTCCGCTCGCGCCCTGGTCGGGCAATCAGATCCCGAAGTGAAACATTATCTGTTCGACAAGCGCGTGATTGACCTGAAGGCCTGTGATGTCCTGCAGCTATTGGAGTGGTTCGCGGGCCTGGCGATTTTTGGAGTGGCTGCCTTGCCTGTGCTGGAGCGCATATTTTGCCTGTCGGGGCTGAGTGACTGGGACGCTGTAGTTTCAACGTACCGCGAAAAATATGAATTGCATGTGTTTCGACAACGCAATGGATACAAATCGGGTGAGTACCGGAAAAACTGGAAAGGAAAAGAAGACAGTCTGCATCTCGCTGAACTCGTCCAGAGCAGAGGTCGCACAGGTGCCAGTCAGGATTGGCAACTCGATCAAACATTAAAAAATGCCTATTTACGCCTGACCTCTCGAAATGATGTTGAACCAGGGGGTCGCAATGCCTGCGATTGAACAACTTCCCGGACCCGTCGGGTTGCCATTGCTCGGTAATGCATTGCAACTCAAGTCATCGCAGGTCTACAGGCAACTATGCGAGTGGGCGGACCGATATGGCTCTATCTATACATTCAGAATCGGTTGGCGCCGTATTCTGGTTATTTCCGATGCGGCACTGATCGGCGAGTTGTTGCGCAATCGTCCGGAAAAGTTTCGTCGATGGAGCAAAATGGAAGAGCTGGGGCTGGAAGTTGGAGCCGATGGCGTGTTTGTGGCCGAGGGGCAGAAGTGGCGACGCCATCGCGAGTTGGTTGTGCCGGCATTTGACAAACTGCATGTCAAACATTTCTGGAGTCGATTGGAGGCAGTCACGGAACGCCTTGAGAACCATTGGCGCGCGCGCGCTATCGCCCGGCAGGCGTTTGATATTCGCCAGGATTCGATGAGCTATACGGTCGACATCGTTGCGGGGTTTGCCTTTGGTCATGACCTGAACACCTTGAATGACAGGAACAGCGTGCTGCAGGGGCACCTGTCGCAGTTCTTGCACACGGCTGCGCGGCGTCAGGCCGCGATATTTCCCTATTGGCGTTACCTGAAGTCTAGGTTGGACCGCAAGTTCGACGCATCCCTTGCGCAAATAAACCAGACAGTCAATGAAATGATCGCGCAGGCGCGCGTGCGTATTGCAGCCGATCCCTCGCTTTGCGAGCGCCCGGGTAACATGGTTGAAGCATTGGTTGCCTACCAGAACAACAATGACACCGGAGCCCTGAGCGATGGCGAGATTGTCGGCAATGTGCTGACTTTCCTGTTGGCGGGAGAGGACACCACTGCCAATACGATTGCCTGGACGATTTACTACATGGCCCGTCACCCCGATATTCAGCGTGAGATGCAGCGCGAGGTGGACAGTGTCATCGGTGCCGGCACCCGGTTGAGCGACATAAAGCAAATTGATGAGTTGCGCTACGTCAACGCAGTCATACAGGAAAGCATGCGTCTCAAACCGGTGTTTCCGCTCCTGACGCTTGAGCCTAACCAGGATGTGGTGATCGACAATGTGTCGGTGATCCGAGGCACCCCGTTATTCCTGTTGCCGGGCCACCTGGGACAGCAGCCTGGCTGCTTTACCGATGCCTGGCAGATGCGCCCCGAACGCTGGCTCGATGACGCCCGCTATATCGATGACAACCACAAGGCCTTCATGCCCTTTGGATCCGGGCCGAGGTATTGCCCCGGTCATCGCCTGGCGAAACTGGAGTGCCTCATGGCCATCAGTACATTGGCCAGGAACTTCCATGTGCTACCGGACCCGGACGCCGTTGAAACGAGTGAAGTTTACGCCTTCACCCTTTGCCCCTCGCATGTGCCGGTACTGCTGAGCAAGCGTTGACCCTACCCGGATATAAACCTTGAAGATGGAGCTTTAATTGGACAGTCAATCCCGGTCCTATCTATTACGCGTGGGCGATGCCGATCGCGAGCGCCTCGAAGTGCTGGCCAGCATCTACGATCCAGGCAGCCAGGACTTTCTGCAACGTCATCTGCCAGCTCAGGCAAGTACTCTGATTGATCTTGGTTGTGGTCACGGCCAACTGACATGCTGGACGGCGAAGGCGTTCTCCCGGTCCTGGGTCTACGGGCTGGATCTATCGGATGAGCAGCTGTCTATCTGTGAGCAGAACCGGGTGGCGCTTGACGTGCCGAACGTCAGCTTCCATCGTCATGATGTGCTGGACCCTGCCCGGGATATTCCACAGGCAGATGCAGTTTATTGCCGCTATCTCCTATTGCATTTGAGAGAGTGGGACACCTTCTTCCATAACGCTCTGGCACTCTGTAAGCCGGGCGGTTCACTGCTGATCGAAGAGCCGGGATTTCCCTTTTTCTGTTATCCACGCCATGAAGCGCTCGATCGTGCGAACGCCCTCGGACAAGCACTGACCTCGAGGATGGGCTTGCGTTTTGACTGTATTGATCCGTTATGGAGCTATGTTCATGCACTGGACAGTGTCCGGGTAAAGGCTTATTCGTTCAGCCAGCCGATCCTGGCCACCGACCGCCAGAAAAGCCTGCTTTGGCGTTCATTTACGCAAATTCATCAACCCTTGATCTCGATGGGGTTGTGTACTGGGCAAGAGGCTGATTCCATTCTTGCCCAGCTGGCGCATATTGCGGATGATCCACTGTACGTTGTCGGTACCTTGCGCATGGTCCAGTTGCATCTGGTGAAGCTGTGATGGCTGAGATCAAAGTGATTCTGGTTGATGAAAATGACCATCCGGTGGGCGAGATGGAAAAGCTGGCAGCCCACGAAAAGGGGCTGTTGCACCGAGCGGTCACGGTGTACGTGTTCAACTCGCGCAGTGAGCTTTTGCTCCAGCAGCGCGCCGCGGACAAATACCACTGTGGTGGGCTTTGGAGTAACGCCTGTTGTGGTCATCCTTACCCAGGGGAGGACACACTTGCAGCGGCACAGAGGCGACTTGAAGAGGAAATGGGCCTCAGGTGTACGCTACACAAGGGCTTTGAGATCAAGTACCGGCTGGAGGTTGACCAAGGCTTGGTGGAGCACGAATACGGTCACGTATTTTATGGGGTCAGCGACCAGTTGCCGGTACTGAACCCAGATGAAGCCCAAGCGTTTTGTTACCTGTCCCGAGGGCAAATAGAGGCGCGCCTGCTCCGGGACCCGGAGCATTTCACGCCTTGGTTTCGATACACTTTTGCCAGGGCAAGCAAAGCGTTTGAGGTGTGACGCCAGCTGTTATTTCAACGCCGGGTCCCCCATGTTCATTTTCTTCCAGCCCTGCAACAGAACCTGCGCCTTGGGCTCCTGGCCGTTGTCCAGGTAGTACTGGATCAACGACAAGCGGGCATTGCGGTTGGACGGTTGTTCTTTCAACAGCCGTTCCAGCTCTGCGCACGCCTCGTCAATCTTGCCGCTGTCATGCAGGGCCACCGCCAGCACATAGCCGAACTGTCCGCTCTGTGGCTCCAGTTGCGCGGCCTTGCGCAAGTACGGCATGGCCTGTGCGGCCTTGCCCGCGCGAATCAGCGCAAGGCCCCGGGTGTGTTGCAGCAGGCCTGAGTCGGGGTGGTCCTTGAGGCTTTGCGCCAGCAGGACATGGCCTTCCTGACGGCGACCGTTGGCCTCTAGCCATTGCACCAGGGTGACCAGCGCCGGGTAGAAGTCCGGATCGCGCTGCAAGGCGGTACGCAGCAAACCTTCGACTTCTGCACTGCGGCCATCCGCCTGATAGAGCATGGCCAGGTTGAGGTTGGCCTCGGCACGCTCGGCCAGACTCTTTTGCACCGCCTCGTATTCGACGATAGCGGCATTCCAGTTGTCCTGAGCCGTGCCCAGGCCGTTGCGCGCCACACTGAGCAAATCCCGGGCGGCGGCGATGCGCACTGCTCTGACAGGATCATTCAACAAGGGGGTCAGCAGATGCGCGCGTTCCGGTGGCGGCAGGAATGCGCTGAGCGCGCGTATGGCACTCTCACGTACTTCAGGCGCCGGGTTGTTCAGGTCCCTGGTGGCCAGTTTCAACGCTTGTTCGCTCGGATACAGTGACAATTCGCCGAGCAGCGTCGCGCGCTGGATCGCCGGCAGATTGCTGCGTTGCAGTTGCTCGAACAGCGCCTGCGCCGCACCCGGTTGACCGTTACGGATCAGCCACAGGCTTTCGTCGTAACGCGGGGCTTGCACCGCGCTGGCGTTGGCGGTGTTCCACAGTTTGAATTGCCCGGTGATCTTGTCGCCGGCCTTGCCCTGGTGGCAGGTCAGGCAGGCGTCAGACGTACCGAGAATCTTTGCTCGCTCAGGGTTGGGAATGCTGAAGCTGTGGTCATGCCGCAAGTCATTGCCCATGTAGAACTTGCCGGGCATATGGCAATCCACGCACTGCGAGCCCGGTTGGCCCATGGTGTGGCGCGTGTGTTCGATTGAATCGTAGTTTTTCGCTTGCAGGCCCTTGCTGTCGACGCCTTCCACGGTGGTTTTGCCGGCGGTGTTATGGCATTGCAGGCAAACGCCGTTGCCTGGCGCTTTCAATTGAGTGCTGTGCGGGTTGTGGCAGTTGCTGCAACGCACGCCCTTGTCGAACATTTTGCTCTGGGCGAAGGAGCCGTGTTCGAACACTTCGTCCTTGATCTTGCCGTCCAGTGCGTACAGTTCACGGGTCAGAACGCTCGGCAGGTAGTCGTCCATCAGGCGCTTGCCGACTGTGTAACCGTCGTCCAATGGTGCGCGGCGCGAGTGGCAGCGGGCGCAGGTTTCGATTTCGAAGTTGGCGTTCTTGTCCTTGAGGTCGACGGCAAATCCGGCATGGATCAGGTCGGTTTTCTTCGCCGTCCATTCCAGGTGGCTGGACGCCGGACCGTGGCAGGCCTGACAACCGACACCGAGGCTGTTCCAGTGACTGTCGAAGGTGTTCTTCGCCGCATCGAAATTGCGTTTGAAACCGGTGGTGTGACACTCGACACACATGAAATTGGCGTTCTGGCTCGGTTTGCTCCAGTGCAGCGGGTTCTTGAAGTTCACACCCTGGCCCGGATACAGGTGAAACCAGCGGTGCTTCTCGGTATCCCAGGCTACGCCGAGCGCCTGCAGGCGGCCTTCGCCGACCTCGATCAGGTATTGCTGCAAGGGGGCGACGCCAAAAGCATAGGCCACCTTGAAGTCGGCATTCTTGCCGTCGACGCCGGGGGTGTTGACCCGGAATTCGTCGCCTTTGCGCGAGAACACCGTGGTCTCTTTTTCGGTCTTGAAGGTGACGTTATTGAAGTCGCCGAGCAGGGTGTCGGCGTTGGCTTGCTGCATCGCCAACTGGTGATGGGAGCCTTGCCAGTCCTTGACCTGCTCGCCGTGGCAGCCCTGGCATTGTTGCTCGTCGACCATTTTCGCAGGCACGAGAGCGACCGGTTGCGGCTTGGCCGGTTCGACGACAGGGGCGCTGACAGGGACTGGCTGGAGCTGCGTCGGTGTACTGCTCAGCAAAAACCAGCCAATACCTACCACTGCGAGCAGCAAGATGCCGATGGTGACCGGGAACAGATAACGGTTGATCAGGGTCGGTTGCGAAACAGGGTGTGGGTTTGCAGCTTTATTTTTATGTTTCGGCATCACGACTTCCATGGTCCAGGTGCGATTGCCTTGCGGTGCGCGATGAAGCTCGATGCAGCTTTGCCGGATGGTCGGCGTGTGTCAAATGACGTTGCGTTGGGCTGATGGCCCCTTCGCGGGCAAGGCACCCAATCACTCCCCGAAAAACCACCGGTAATGTACTGCGAAAAACGTTTATTGCAGTCCTGCATCACGTCTTTTTATTGCACTTGCTCGGCTGTGGAGGCATCGAACGGATAGATCCGACGCCAATCGGACGCCATGTCGACGACCGTCCAGCGACGTTTGTTTGCTTCGTCCAGAGCCTTGTCCAGACGACCGATCTGCGATTGCCGGTCGTAAGCCCATTCGCGTTTGGCGTCGGTGTGATGCACCAGGCCCATGAAGCGTTTACCGGGACCGGCGGCGGTCCACTGGAGCATTTGCAAGTCACCGTCGGAGTTGCCAAAGGCGAGGATTGGCCGGCGTCCGATCACGGCGTCGATGCTTTCCGGTTTGCCCGGGCCATCGTCGTTGTGGGCCAGTTTTGGCGTGCGCAGGATAGACGCCTGGCCGTCCTTGAATTGATAGGCAGTGACAAAGGTGGTGCCAATGACCTGTTCTGGCGGGATGCCATAGACCTTCTCGGCGAAGGCGCGCATGAACCCGGTGTCGCCGCCGGACACGACGTAGGTCTTGAAGTCTTTGCCGCGCAGGTAGTCGAGCATCTCCAGCATCGGCTGGAAGATCATCTCGGTGTACGGCTTGCCGGTTTTCGGATGGCGGGCCTGGCTCAGCCAGGTCTTGGCGTAGTCATCGAAGGCTTCGGTGGTCATCCCGGTGTGGGTGGCACCGAAAATTTTCATCATGCCCTCAAGGCCACTGGCGGCCAGGGCCTTGTGATCGTTTTCCAGCACCGCCTGGAAGGGCTGGGTGGTTTTCCATTCCGGGTGCTGCGATGCGGTGCGTTTGACTTCCTCGAGGGCGAACAATAACTCGAAGTACATCGGCTGCTCGCTCCACAAGGTGCCGTCGTTATCGAACACGGCAATTCGGTCCTCGGGCTTGACGAAGTCCTTGTTGTTTTGATCGGTGACCGTCTGCACGAACTCGATGATCTGCTTTTTCGACGGGCCATCGTTCCAGGAGGGTAGCGGCTCGGCCGCCTGGACCAGTAACGGCAGGCTCAAAGCCAGGGTCAGCAGGAAGCTGAATGCGCAGTGATGGCGCAACGATATCGAATTCGTCATGGGAAATCCTTCTCGTGAACGGGGTTGGGCGGATGCAGTGCACAAGTGACTGATTCTCTGTTGCGCCCGGCCTGACTATGCAGCGTAGACAAGGATTCCCTGGTTTGGCGCAGCGCTTGATCTTTGTTCGGTTCACGGCCGTAACAGGCCCGCAGGAAGGTTTGCAGGCGCGGGCCGTCAGGCTGCGACGGCTGCGTCGGGTCCACAGATACCCAGTTGCAGTTCGACCAGGCTGCCGACCATGACGGGATCGGCGGGTTGCAGGCTGACGCTGACCCGCAGTTCGGGTTCGGCGGCGAGGGTACTTGTGTCGATCAGGCAAAGGAGCAAGGTGCCGAATTTTGTGGTGGATGAGCGATTGCAATCGCGAGCAGGTCGGATCGCCGCACCGTCGCTCCCACAGGGGATCGGTGGCGCACACTGATCCAGTGTGTGCGGGCTTGCCCGCGATGGCGGATTTACATTCAACGCTGATGGTGGCTGATCTGCCACCTTCGCGAGCAAGCTCGCTCCAGGGGATTCAGTTCTTCTTCGCCTGCTCCCACACCCGTTCTTCCTGCGCACGCAGTTGCGGCGTGAATTCGGCACCAAAGTCTTCAGCCTCGAACACCTGGCGAATCTCGATCTCGGCTTCGGTGCCCGGCATCGGGTTGGGGCAGCGCTTGACCCACTCGATGGCTTCTTCTTTGGACCTCACTTTCCACAACCAGAAGCCGGCGATCAGTTCCTTGGTTTCGATGAAGGGGCCGTCGATGACGGAGCGTTGCTCCCCCGAAAACTTTACGCGGGTGCCTTTGCTGCTGGGGTGCAGGCCTTCGCCTGCGAGCATGATGCCGGCCTTGACCAGTTCTTCGTTGTAGTTGCCCATGGCAGTCAGCAGTTCCTGGCTGGGCATCACGCCGGCTTCGGAATCGGCGCTGGCCTTGATGATGATCATGAATCGCATGGTGTATTCTCCGTTGTTATTGAGTGACTCGCTAAATGGTCGAATGGCTGTAGTGCAAATCGACAGCCCCTCGACAAAATTGTTGTAGAAGACACTTTGGCAGGTTTCTTTTCGACCGCCATTTCGCTACACCGTATTTCTGGCGAGCCTGTCCAACGATCAAAGGAATGTGTCCCGTATGGCAATTCTGGAACTCACTACACTCATCCCCGGCCGCACGCCCGGACAGGTCCTCGACTTCTGCCTGGAAGGGGTCAACTTTCCGAAGATTTTCCCTGAGCGCATTACCCCGCTAGGCGATATCAATCTGAATGACCTGCGGATTGAAGCCGGGCGGCAATTCCGCTTTCGCCACTGGATGTTCAATGTGATTCCGTCGAGCTGGACGGTAGTGATCCGTGAAGTCGGTGAAATGTATTTCATCGACGAGATGCTCAAGGGACCGATGCGTGCCTTTCGTCATGAACATCGGGTCGAGGCGGGAGAGGGCGGTACGCTATACACCGACCGGGTGACGTATTCGGCGATTGGCGGTGCGCTGGTGGAAGCGCTGCTTGTGAATTCCTATATGCGGCGGATTTTCGAGGCGCGACATCGGAACATGCTGCAATTGCTTAAGTAGCGCCGTGATCTTGTGGGAGCGAGCCTGCTCGCGATGGCGTCAGATCAGTCACCAGCGATGTTGAATGACATAGCGCTATCGCGAGCAGGCTCGCTCCCACGGGGGTAAGGTTTGTATCCAGTTTTGTACGCTGATACATGACAATTTATGTTTGACCATAGGTCGTAGGACAATTTCGTGGTTAACTTCGGCCTCGTCAAAATTCTCCACCACAACGTTCAGAAGGACTCCGTTCATGGCTCAAGTCACTCTTAAAGGCAACCCGGTTCAAGTCAACGGCCAACTGCCACAAGCCGGTTCCAAGGCGCCAGCCTTTTCCCTGGTTGCCGGCAATCTGTCCGACGTCACCCTGAAAGACTTTGCCGGCAAGCGCAAAGTACTGAACATCTTCCCAAGCATTGATACCCCGACGTGCGCCACTTCCGTGCGCCAGTTCAACGCCAAGGCCAGCGACGTGGCCAACACTGTCGTACTGTGCATCTCCGCTGACCTGCCGTTCGCCCAAGCCCGCTTCTGCGGCGCCGAAGGCCTGGAAAACGTACAGAACCTGTCGACCCTGCGCGGTGCCGAGTTCATCCAGAACTACGGCGTGGCCATCGCCGACGGCCCGCTCAAAGGCCTGACCGCTCGTGCCGTTGTGGTTCTGGACGAAAACGACAACGTGCTGCACAGCGAACTGGTTGGCGAAATCGCTGACGAGCCGAACTACGAAGCGGCACTTGCTGTTCTGAAATAAGCGTAGCTTTACACTTATTAACGGCCTAGGGGGGGGCGATCTTAATTGATTTCCCCGCCGCGTTGTCGCCTTAAAACGGGCCAGGCAAGGCGCAGGCCGCTGGGAATGGTTGTTCCCTTTCCAAGGCCTGCAACGCAGCCTGGCCCGTTTTAAGGCACAACCCGAAGGGCCGGGCCTGCTGTTGTGCAGGGCTGCGTTGCTCGAAGCTTATTTGGAATGACCAAACCGCGCTTCTCGTGCCTTGCCCTGCACAACAGCAGGCCCGGCGCGGCGTGGAAATCAATTAAGATCGCCCCCCTCTGTCCAGGCCGTTTTCATTTGTGCTTCAGTGTCTTACACAAAACTCCTGTTACGTAAGCCAAAGGTAAATTGCCGGTAAAGGCGCTTTGCTTAAAACCCGCCAGTGCTTATCGTTCAGCCTCATGTAAAAAAGCCCACGCGCCCAATGGTTGATCACTCAATGCAATCCTCCGCTTCCCATAGTCCTCGTCGCTGGCTGTTCGGCCTGCTTGTCCTGTTGGTCATCGCCGCCCTGTGCTGGAAATTCTGGCCCGGCAGCGCTGCAACCAAAGAGGCTGCGGGGCAGAAAGCCGTCGCGGGGCATACCGGCAGGTCAGGCGGAATGCGACCTGGATTCGGCGGGGCGTCCGGGCCGGTACCGGTGCGAGTGGCGCCGGCAGTCACTGGTGATTTCCCTCTGTACTTCAAGGCGCTGGGCACGGTCACGGCGCTGAACACCATCAATGTCCGCAGCCGCGTCGGCGGTGAGCTGGTCAAGATCTATTTCGAAGAAGGGCAGATGGTCAAGGCCGGCGACCTGCTGGCCGAAATCGATCCGCGCCCGTACCAGAACGCCTTGCTCCAGGCCGAAGGCACCTTGCTGCAGAATCAGGCGCAGCTGAAAAACGCCCAGGTCGATGTCGAGCGTTATCGCGGCCTGTACCGCGAAGACAGTATTGCCAAGCAGACCCTGGACACCGCCGAAGCGCTGGTCGGTCAGTTCCAGGGCACCGTCAAGACCAATCAGGCGGCGGTCAACGACGCCAAGCTCAACCTCGAATTCACCCGGATCCGCGCACCGATCACTGGTCGCGTCGGCCTGCGTCAACTGGACGTCGGTAACCTGGTCGCGGCCAACGACACCACTGCATTGGCGATCATCACCCAGACCCAACCGATCAGCGTGGCCTTCACCCTGCCGGAAAACAGCCTCGACACCGTGCTCGCCCGTTATCGCAGCGGCGCCAAACTGCCGGCTGAAGCCTGGAACCGCGGTGATACCAAACTGCAAGCCACGGGCGTGCTGCAGAGCCTGGACAACCAGATCGACGTCACCACCGGCACCCTGAAATTCAAGGCCCGTTACGAGAACCGCGATCAGTCGCTGTTCCCCAATCAGTTCGTCAATGTGCGCCTGCTGGCCGACACCCTCAAGGACGTCGTACTGGCGCCTTCCGCCGCGATCCAGTTCGGCACCAACGGCACGTTCGCCTATGTCCTGGACGGTTACAAGAAGGTCAAGATCCGTCAGTTGAAAGTCGGCGCCAGTGACGGCCTGAACACTGTGGTCACCGAAGGCCTGTCGGCGGGCGATCGGGTCGTATTGGAAGGCACTGACCGCCTGAAGGACGGCAGCGACGTGGAGGTGGTCAACGACCGCCAGGACGTGCCGACCACGCCAACCGAACACCTGCAAGGCAAGTCGGCGGCCGACGCGGCTGAGCCTGCGACCACTGACAAGGCGAAAAAGGACGGCGCATGAATCTCTCGCGGCTGTTCATCCTACGCCCGGTAGCCACCACGCTGAGCATGCTGGCCATTATCCTGGCCGGCGTCATCGCCTATCGGCTGCTGCCGGTGTCGGCGCTGCCCCAGGTCGATTACCCGACCATTCGCGTCATGACCCTGTATCCCGGCGCCAGCCCGGATGTCATGACCAGCGCAGTGACTGCGCCACTTGAGCGGCAGTTCGGGCAGATGCCCGGCCTGACGCAAATGGCCTCCACCAGTTCCGGCGGGGCGTCGGTGCTGACCCTGCGGTTCAGCCTCGACATCAACATGGACGTGGCCGAGCAACAAGTTCAGGCGGCGATCAACGCCGCGACCAACTTGCTGCCCAAGGACCTGCCGGCACCGCCGGTGTACAACAAGGTCAACCCGGCCGACACGCCGGTGCTGACTCTGGCCATCACATCCAAGACCATGCTGTTGCCCAAGCTCAACGATCTGGTCGATACGCGCATGGCACAGAAGATTGCCCAGATCAGCGGCGTCGGCATGGTCAGCATTGCCGGTGGCCAGCGCCAGGCCGTGCGGATCAAGGTCAACCCCGAGGCCCTGGCGGCCAACGGCCTGAACCTGTCGGATGTGCGCACCCTGATCGGCGCCTCCAACGTCAACCAGCCCAAGGGTAACTTCGACGGCCCGACCCGGGTCTCGATGCTCGATGCCAACGATCAACTGACGTCGCCCAAGGACTACGCCAATCTGATTCTGGCCTACGCCAACGGCGCACCGTTGCGACTCAAGGACGTGGCGGAAATCGTCGACGGCGCCGAGAACGAGCGTCTGGCCGCTTGGGCCAACGAGAACCAGGCCGTGCTGCTGAACATCCAGCGTCAGCCCGGCGCCAACGTCATCGAGGTGGTGGACCGGATCAAGGCCCTGTTGCCGAGCATCACCGACAACCTGCCGGCCGGCCTCGACGTGGTGGTGCTGACCGACCGCACCCAGACCATCCGCGCCTCGGTCAAGGACGTGCAGCACGAATTGCTGATCGCCATCGCCCTGGTGGTCATGGTGACCTTTCTGTTCCTGCGTCGCGCCAGCGCCACGATCATTCCGTCGGTGGCCGTGCCGCTGTCGTTGATCGGTACGTTCGGCGTGATGTACCTGGCCGGGTTCTCGGTCAACAACCTGACCCTGATGGCCCTGACCATCGCCACCGGTTTCGTGGTGGACGATGCGATCGTCATGCTGGAGAACATTGCGCGCTTCATCGAGGAGGGCGACAGCCCGCTGAACGCGGCGCTCAAGGGCGCCAAACAGATCGGTTTCACCCTGATCTCCCTGACGTTGTCGCTGATCGCCGTGCTGATCCCGCTGCTGTTCATGGCGGATGTGGTCGGGCGGCTATTCCGCGAGTTCGCCATCACCCTGGCGGTGGCGATCCTGATTTCCCTGGTGGTTTCCCTGACCCTGACGCCGATGATGTGCGCGCGGTTGCTCAAGCGCGAACCCAAGGAAGCAGAGCAGGGCCGTTTCTACCGTGCCAGCGGTGCGTTCATCGACTGGATGATCGCCGCTTACGGACGCAAGTTGCAGTGGGTGCTCAAGCACCAGCCGCTGACCTTGATGGTGGCGATTGGCACTTTGGCACTGACGGTTTTCCTGTACATGGTGGTGCCCAAGGGTTTCTTCCCGGTGCAGGACACCGGCGTCATCCAGGGCATATCCGAAGCGCCGCAATCGATTTCCTTCGCGGCGATGAGCGAGCGCCAGCAGGAACTGGCCAAGGTGATCCTGGCCGACCCGGCGGTCGAGAGTCTGTCCTCCTACATTGGCGTGGATGGTGACAACTCGACCCTCAACAGCGGTCGGTTGCTGATCAACCTCAAGTCGCACCACAACCGCGACCTGAGCGCCACGCAAGTGATTGCCCGCCTGCAACCGGAGCTGGACAAACTGGTCGGCATCCGCCTGTTCATGCAGCCGGTGCAGGACCTGACCATCGAAGACCGGGTCAGCCGCACGCAGTACCAGTTCAGCATGTCGTCGCCGGATTCGGAGTTGCTGAGCCTGTGGAGCGGGCGTCTGGTGGAGGCCTTGGCCGACCGGCCGGAGTTGACCGACGTCGCCAGCGATTTGCAGGACAAGGGCTTGCAGGTCTACCTGGTGATCGACCGCGATGCGGCGTCGCGGGTCGGGGTGTCGGTGTCGAACATCACCGATGCGCTGTATGACGCCTTTGGTCAGCGGCAGATTTCCACGATCTACACCCAGGCCAGTCAGTACCGCGTGGTGCTGCAATCGCAGGCCGGCGAGAAGATCGGCCCGGATGCGTTGAACCAGATTCACGTCAAGACCACCGATGGCGGTCAGGTCCGCCTGTCCAGCCTGGCGCATATCGAGGAGCGCCAGGCGCAACTGGCGATCACCCATATCGGCCAGTTCCCGGCGGTGATGATGTCCTTCAACCTGGCGCCCGGCGTGGCGCTGGGGCATGCGGTAGAGATCATCGAGCAGGTGCAGAAGGACATTGGCATGCCGATTGGCGTGCAGACCCAGTTCCAGGGCGCGGCGGAGGCTTTCCAGGCTTCGTTGTCGAGCACTTTGCTGCTGATTCTGGCGGCGGTGGTGACCATGTACATCGTGCTGGGCGTGCTCTACGAGAGCTACATCCACCCGATCACCATTCTTTCGACCTTGCCGTCGGCGGCGGTGGGTGCGTTGCTGGCGTTGATCCTGAGTGGCAATGACCTGGGCATGATCGCGATCATCGGCATCATTCTGCTGATCGGCATCGTGAAAAAGAACGCAATCATGATGATCGACTTCGCCCTCGACGCCGAACGCAATCAGGGCATGGACCCGCAAACGGCGATCTATCAGGCGGCGTTGCTGCGTTTCCGGCCGATCCTGATGACCACCCTGGCCGCTTTGTTCGGTGCCGTGCCGTTGATGCTGGCCACCGGTTCCGGCGCGGAACTGCGTCAGCCGCTGGGTCTGGTGATGGTTGGCGGATTGCTGCTGAGCCAGGTTCTGACCCTGTTCACCACACCGGTGATCTACCTGTACTTCGACCGTCTCGGTCGGCGCTGGGGTCGCAAGCCTGAGTCCGTGGAAGCGGTAGAGCAGCCATGAACCTTTCGGGACCTTTCATCAAGCGCCCGGTCGCGACCATGTTGCTGAGCCTGGCGATCATGCTGCTGGGTGGCGTGAGCTTCGGTTTGCTGCCCGTGTCGCCGCTGCCGCAAATGGACTTTCCGGTGATCGTGGTCCAGGCCAGTCTGCCCGGGGCCAGCCCCGAGGTGATGGCATCGACCGTGGCCACGCCGCTGGAACGCTCTTTCGGCGCCATTGCCGGGGTCAACACCATGAGCAGCCGGTCCAGCCAGGGATCGACCCGGGTGATTCTGCAATTCGACCTCGACCGCGACATCAACGGCGCGGCGCGGGAAGTGCAGGCGGCCATCAATGCCTCGCGCAACCTGCTGCCGAGCGGGATGCGCAGCATGCCGACCTACAAGAAGGTCAACCCGTCCCAGGCACCGATCATGGTGCTGTCGCTGACCTCGGATGTGCTGGAAAAAGGCCAGCTCTATGACCTGGCCTCGACGATCCTGTCCCAGAGCCTGTCCCAGGTGCAGGGCGTCGGCGAGGTGCAGATCGGCGGCAGTTCCCTGCCGGCGGTACGTATCGAGCTCGAACCGCAGTCGCTCAACCAGTACGGCGTGGCCCTGGACGATGTGCGCAACACCATCGCCAATGCCAACGTGCGCCGGCCCAAGGGCTCGGTGGAAGACGATCAACGGCTGTGGCAGGTCCAGGCCAACGACCAGTTGGAAAAGGCCAAGGACTACGAGTCGCTGATCATCCACTACAACGGCGGCGCGGCCCTGCGCCTGAAGGATGTGGCGAAAGTCAGCGATGGCGTCGAGGACCGCTACAACAGCGGTTTCTTCAACAACGACGCGGCGGTGCTGCTGGTGATCAACCGGCAGGCCGGCGCCAACATCATCGAGACGGTTAACGAGATCAAGGCGCAACTGCCGGCATTGCAGGCGGTGTTGCCGGCCAGCGTCAAGCTGAACCTGGCCATGGACCGCTCGCCCGTCATCAAGGCGACGCTGCACGAAGCGGAAATGACCCTGTTGATCGCCGTGGCGCTGGTGATTCTGGTGGTGTTCCTGTTCCTCGGTAACTTCCGCGCCTCGCTGATTCCGACGCTGGCGGTGCCGGTGTCGCTGGTCGGCACCTTTGCCGTGATGTACCTCTACGGTTTTTCGCTGAACAACCTGTCGCTGATGGCGCTGATCCTGGCCACCGGGCTGGTGGTGGACGATGCCATCGTGGTGCTGGAGAACATTTCCCGGCACATCGACGAAGGCGTGCGGCCGATGCGGGCCGCGTACCTCGGTGCCCAGGAAGTCGGCTTCACCTTGTTGTCGATGAACGTGTCGCTGGTGGCGGTGTTCCTGTCGATCCTGTTCATGGGCGGGATCATCGAGAGCCTGTTCCGCGAATTCGCCATCACCCTGGCGGCGGCCATCGTGGTCTCGCTGCTGGTGTCGTTGACCCTGACCCCGATGCTCTGCGCCCGATGGCTCAAGCCGCATACGCCGGGGCAGGAGAACCGCCTGCAACGCTGGAGCCGACGGGCCAACGACTGGATGGTCGGCAAATACGCGACCAGCCTCGACTGGGTGCTGCGCCACAAGCGCCTGACGTTGCTCAGTCTATTCGTGACAATTGGTGTGAACATCGCGTTGTATGTGGTTGTTCCTAAAACATTTATGCCGCAGCAGGATACCGGCCAGCTGATCGGTTTCGTGCGCGGCGACGACGGCCTCTCGTTCAGTGTGATGCAGCCGAAGATGGAGATTTTCCGCCGGGCGGTGTTGAAGGACGAGGCCGTAGAAAGCGTCGCCGGGTTCATTGGCGGTTCCAACGGCACCAACAACGCCTTCATGCTGGTGCGCCTGAAGCCGATCAAGGAACGCAACATTTCCGCACAGAAAGTCATCGAACGCCTGCGCAAGGAAATGCCCAAGGTCCCCGGCGCACAACTGATGCTCATGGCCGACCAGGACCTGCAATTCGGTGGCGGCCGCGAACAGACCAGTTCGCAATACTCGTACATCTTGCAAAGCGGGGATCTGGGGGCGTTGCGCGAGTGGTATCCGAAAGTCGTCACTGCGCTCCGGGCCTTGCCGGAACTGACGGCGATCGATGCGCGGGAAGGCCGGGGCGCCCGGCAGGTGACGCTGATCGTCGACCGCGACCAGGCCAAGCGCCTGGGTGTCGACATGGATATGGTCACGGCGGTGCTGAACAACGCCTACAGTCAGCGACAGATTTCGACCATCTACGACAGCCTCAACCAGTATCAGGTGGTGATGGAGGTCAATCCGAAATACGCCCAGGACCCGATCACTCTCAAGCAGGTCCAGGTGATCACCGCTGACGGCGCGCGGATCCCGCTGTCGACCATTGCCCATTACGAAAACAGCCTGGAAAACGACCGGGTCAGCCACGAAGGCCAGTTCGCTTCGGAAAGCATTGCCTTCGACATGGCCGAAGGCGTGACCGTGGAGCAGGGCAGTGCCGCCATCGAGCGGGCGATTGCCAAGGTCGGCCTGCCGGAAGACGTGATCGTGAAAATGGCCGGCACCGCCGACGCCTTTGCCGCCACGCAAAAAAGCCAGCCGTTCATGATTCTCGGCGCGCTGGTGGCGGTGTATCTGGTGCTCGGCGTGTTGTACGAAAGCTACATTCATCCGCTGACCATCCTGTCCACGCTGCCGTCGGCCGGGGTTGGCGCGTTGCTGTCGATCTATGCGTTGGGCGGCGAGTTCAGCCTGATTTCGTTGCTGGGGCTGTTTCTGCTGATCGGCGTGGTGAAGAAAAACGCCATTCTGATGATCGACCTGGCGTTGCAACTGGAACGACACCAGGGCATGGCACCGCTGGAATCGATTCGCAGTGCCTGCCTGCAACGTTTGCGACCTATTCTGATGACCACCCTGGCGGCGATCCTCGGTGCCTTGCCGTTGCTGCTGAGCCGTGCCGAAGGGGCGGAAATGCGCCAGCCACTGGGCCTGACCATCATCGGCGGGCTGATCTTCAGCCAGGTGCTGACGCTTTACACCACCCCGGTGGTTTACCTCTATCTCGACAAACTGCGCCATCGCTTCAATAAATGGCGTGGGGTGCGTACCGATGCTGCTCTGGAAACTCCGCTATGACTGAACGTTCGCTTTTCAACCTGGCTGCACCGCTGATCACAGCCCGAGGCTCGCGTGTGTTGAGCCTGTCACTGTGCGTGGCGATGCTCAGTGCCTGCGCCGTCGGCCCGGATTACCAGCGCCCGCAAACCGCGGAGCCGGCGCAGTACAAGGCCGCAGAGGGCTGGCGTCAGGCCAATCCGAGCGATGCCTTGGCGCGTGGTGCGTGGTGGGAGTTGTATGGTGACCGGCAGCTCAACGACCTGGTCGAAAAGCTCAACAGCTCCAACCAGACCGTCGCCCAGTCCGAAGCCCAGTACCGGCAGGCCCAGGCGTTGGTGCGCAGCGCACGCGGGGCGTTTTTCCCGACGGTCGACCTGAACGTCAGCAAGAACCGCTCAAGCCAGGGCACCGGCAGCAGCAACTCCAGCCTGAGCAGTTCGTCCAGCGGTATTCGCGACACGTACTCGGCCCAGGCGGGCGTCAGTTGGGAAGCGGATGTCTGGGGCAAGCTGCGCCGGGGCCTGGAAGCCGACACCGCGAATGCCCAGGCCAGCTTTGCCGATTTGGCCGCGATGCGCCTGAGTCAACAGTCGGAGCTGGTGCAGAATTACCTGCAATTGCGCGTGATCGATGGTCAGAAGCGCTTGCTCCAGGACACGGTTGAGGCTTATCAGCGTTCGCTGAAAATGACCGAGAACCAGTACCGCGCAGGCGTATCCGGCAAGGACGCCGTGGCCCAGGCTCAGACGCAGCTCAAGGGCACCGAAGCCGATATGATCGACCTGATCTGGCAACGCGCCCAGTTCGAGAACGCCATTGCCGTGCTGATCGGCTTGCCACCGGCGCAGTTCAGCCTGGCGGAAAGCCAGGACATTCCGCCGTTGCCGCAAGTACCGTCGGCGCTGCCTTCGCAGTTACTGGAGCGGCGCCCGGACATTGCTGCCGCCGAGCGTTCGGTGATGGCCGCCAACGCCAACATCGGCGTGGCCAAGGCTGCCTATTACCCCGACCTGACGCTGAACATGAACGGCGGTTACAGCAGCAGCACCTATTCCAACTGGATCAGCCTGCCGAACCGCTTCTGGTCGGTCGGGCCGCAATTGGCCATGACCCTGTTCGACGGCGGCCAACGTTCGGCGGAAGTCGACCGCAGTGAAGCGGCCTATGACGAAACGGTGGCCAAGTATCGCCAGACCGTGCTCGACGGTTTCCGCGAAGTGGAAAACTTCCTGGTGCAACTCAAGGTGCTTCAGGACGAAGCCGTCGTGCGCCAACAGGCACTGGACGCCGCTCGTGAATCGCTACGCTTGACCCAGAACCAGTACAAGGCCGGTTTGATTGCCTACATCGATGTGGTGGTGACCCAGGCGGCGGCGCTGAGCAATGAGCGCAGTAACCTGGACCTGCTGCAAAGCCGCTTGATAGCCAGCGTGCAGTTGATTGCCGCGTTGGGAGGTGGCTGGGATGGACAGCTTCAGGTGAGCGATAGCCAATAACGGTCGAACGCTGCAATCCCTGGAGGAGCTGCGGTGCGGCGATCCGACTTGCCAGCGAAAGCCGTGTGTCAGGCGACAACAATGCTGGACCTGATGGCCTCTTCGCTGGCAAGTCGGATCGCCGCACCGCAGCTTCTACAGATTTTTGCGCCCGATGCGAGTTAATGTAAAACCTTAAAACAAGCGTTTCATCGGACTGATGGCCCTTTGCTCATTTTGTGAGTGCGTTCTCATTTGGAATCAGTACAATCGCCGCATTTGCCCCCCAGCGAGAATCAATACCATTGACGGGGGCATGCGCGAGAAGTCCCCATGCTCATCGGTAGCTATTCCCCCACCCTGGTCATCATTTCGCTCTGTGTCGCGATTCTCGCCTCATACACCGCACTCGACCTGACCGGACGCATTGCCACTGCCAAAGGCCGCGCCGTGCATTTGTGGACCGCGGGCGGGGCCATTGCCATGGGCATCGGCATCTGGTCGATGCACTTTATCGGCATGCTCGCGTTCAAGTTGCCGATCGACCTGGGGTACGACGGCACCATCACCCTGTTGTCGCTGCTGATTGGCGTGCTCTCCAGCGGTTTTGCGCTGTGGCTGGTCAGCCAGCCGCAATTGCCGGCCTGGCAACTGGCCTTTGGCGCGTTGGTCATGGGCGCCGGCATCAGCGCGATGCACTACACCGGCATGGCCGCCATGCGCATGCAACCGGGCATCGACTACGACCCGACGCTGTTCGGCACCTCGCTGATGATCGCTGTCGGTGCTTCGGGCGCGGCATTGTGGATTGCTTTCCGCCTGCGCCAGCACACGCCTTATGTCCGTCTGATCCGTGGTGGTGCCGCCGTGATCATGGGTATCGCCATCGTCGGCATGCACTACACCGGCATGGCCGCCGCACGCTTTGCCGATGGCAGCTTTTGCGGGGCGGCGGTCAATGGCCTGAGCGGCAAGGGCCTGGACAACCTGGTACTGGTCACCACGCTGGCGGTGCTGAGCATCGCTTTGCTGACCTCGATCCTCGATGCGCGCCTGGAGGCCCGCACCGCGAGCCTGGCCGAGTCGCTGACCGAGGCCAACCGTGAACTGACCCAACTGGCCCTGCATGACACCCTCACCGGGTTGCCGAACCGGATGTTGCTCGCTGATCGTATCGATCAGGCCATGTCGTGGGTCCGGGAAGAGGGTGGCTGCTTTGCCCTGATGTTCATCGATCTGGACGGCTTCAAACCGGTCAACGATGCCTTTGGTCACCATATGGGTGATTTGCTGTTGCGCGAAGTGGCCTTGCGCCTGCGCGAAGACTTGCGTAGCCAGGACACCTTGGCGCGCATCGGCGGCGACGAGTTCGTGTTGCTGGTGCAATTGAGCGAACAGAACGACGCCTTGAGCCTGGCGGCCCGTCAGGTCGGGTTGATCGCGCGGGCGTTCCGGGTTGCCGAACATGATTTGCACATTTCCGCCAGCGTCGGCATTGCGCTCTACCCGGGTAATGGGCAGTCCGCCCAGGAGTTGCTGATGAACGCCGACGCGGCGATGTATCACGCCAAGGGCGCGGGTAAAAACGGCTACAGTTTTTTCGATGCCTCGATGAACAGCAACGCCCGCAAACAGCTGCAATTGCTGCAGGACTTGCGCAATGCCGTGGAACAACAGGAATTCAGCCTGTATTACCAGCCCAAGTTCGACGCCGCCAATGGCCGTCCGGTGGGCGCCGAGGCGTTGTTGCGCTGGGAGCACCCGACGCAAGGGATGCTGTTGCCGGACAAATTCATCGAAATGGCGGAAAAAACCGGCCTGATCATCCCGATTGGCGAGTGGGTACTCAACGAAGCCTGCCGGCAGATGCGCGAGTGGTACGTGTCGGGCTACACCGATTGGCGCATCGCGGTGAACCTTTCGGCCATCCAGTTCTGTCATTCCGGGCTGGTCCAGAGCGTCGCCAAAGCGCTGGCGACACACCATCTGCCGGCCAACAGCCTGACCCTGGAAATCACCGAAACCACCGCCATGAGCGATGCCGATGCGAGCATGACGGTGCTTCAGGAACTGTCGGAAATGGGCGTCGACCTGTCCATCGACGATTTTGGTACCGGCTATTCGAGCTTGATGTACCTCAAGCGCCTGCCGGCCAACGAACTGAAGATCGACCGCGGTTTTGTCCGCGACCTGGAGCACGACAGCGATGACGCCGCCATCGTTTCGGCCATCGTCGCCCTCGGCCAGGCGCTGGGGTTGCGCATCGTCGCCGAAGGTGTGGAGACGGGTGTGCAGCAGGACTTCCTGACTCAACTCGGTTGCGATTCGTTGCAGGGGTACCTGCTGGGGCATCCGTTGCCGGCCGCAGGCTTCATGGTGGAAATCCATCGCGGGGAGCAATTGTTCGAGCAGTTGAAAGCCAGTTCAGAGCGCGAAATGTCGATGACATGACAGCTGACGTGAAGCCATGCAAAAACCGTCAATGGCGGTTATTCTAGCCCCCGACCGCTTAAGCTTTGATTGGGGGAAAGCTCGCATGGACAAAGTCATCGTCATCACCGGCGGCAGCCGCGGCATTGGTGCCGCCACCGCGCTGTTGGCCGCCGCGCAGGGCTATCGGATCTGCATCAACTACCAGGCCGACGAACAGGCTGCACTCGGCGTGCTCGAGCAAGTCCGCACCCTCGGTGCACAAGCCATTGCGGTGCGGGCCGACGTCAGCATCGAAGACGAAGTCATCGCGCTGTTCAATCGGGTAGACAGCGAACTGGGCCGGGTCACCGCGCTGGTGAACAACGCCGGCACCGTCGGGCAAAAGTCCCGGGTCGACGAGATGTCCGAGTTCCGCATTCTCAAAATCATGAAAACCAACGTCTTGGCGCCGATCCTCTGCGCCAAGCACGCGATCCTGCGCATGTCGCCCAGGCACGGCGGGCAGGGCGGGAGCATCGTCAACGTTTCGTCGGTCGCCTCGCGCCTGGGATCGCCCAACGAGTACGTCGACTACGCCGCCTCCAAAGGTGCGCTGGACACCTTCACCATCGGTCTGTCCAAGGAAGTGGCGGGCGAGGGGATTCGGGTCAATGCCGTGCGGCCTGGCTTCATCTACACCGATTTCCATGCCCTGAGCGGCGATCCGGACCGGGTCAGCAAACTGGAATCGGCGATTCCGATGGCCCGGGGCGGGCGTCCGGATGAGGTGGCGGAGGCGATTGTCTGGTTGCTGTCGGACAAGGCTTCTTATGCGACGGGGACTTTTGTTGATCTTGGTGGTGGGCGTTAACGCTTCAGTTTTGTGTTGTTGAATAAGGCCTCATCGCGAGCAGGCTCGCTCCCACAGTGGAATTCCAGTGTTCACAGATATTGTGTACACGGATAAACCCTTGTGGGAGCGAGCCTGCTCGCGAAGGCGATAGAGCAGGCGACATCCAACCATCAGAACGACCGCACAATCCGCCCCAACGTCTCCATCGCCTTCTCCGCAGCCTCGTCCCACGGGCTGCCATAATTCAACCGAATACAATTCCTGAACCGCTGCGCCGGCGAAAAGATCGGCCCCGGTGCAATGCTGATCCCCTGTGCCAACGCCATCTGAAACAACTTCAACGAATCCATCTGCTCCGGTAATTCCAGCCACAAAAAGTACCCGCCTGCCGGTTGGCTGACCCGCGTTTGCGCGGGGAAATAGCGGGCGATGGCGGCGAGCATGGCGCTTTGCTGGTCTTCCAGCGCGTGGCGCAATTTACGCAGGTGCCGGTCGTAGCCGCCGTGCTGCAGGTAATCGGCGATAGCCGCCTGCGCTGGCATTGATGCGCACAGAGAGGTCATGAGTTTCAGTCGTTCGATTTTCTGCGCATAGCGCCCGGCGGCGACCCAGCCGATGCGGTAGCCGGGGGCCAGGCTCTTGGCGAACGAGCCGCAGTGCATCACCAGGCCTTCGGTATCAAAGGCCTTGGCCGGTTTCGGTGCTTGTTGGCCGTAATACAGTTCGGCGTAGACATCGTCTTCGATCAGCGGCACCTGGTGGCGGCGCAACAATTCCACAAGCTGCTGCTTCTTTGCCTCGGGCACAGTCGCGCCCATGGGGTTCTGGAAGCTGGTCATGCACCAGCAGGCCTTGATCGGATGGCGCTCCAGGGTTTGCTCGAGCACACCGAGGTCGATGCCGTCGCGCGGGTGCACGGGGATTTCCACGGCTTTGAGCTTCAGGCGTTCGAGCACTTGCAGGCAGGCGTAGAACGCCGGGGCTTCGATGGCCACCAGATCGCCGGGTTGGGTCACCGCTTGCAGGCACAGGTTGAGGGCTTCCAGCGCGCCGTTGGTGATCAGCAATTCTTCCATGGGCAGCATCAGCCCGCCGACCATGTAGCGCAGGGCGATTTGCCGGCGCAGCTGCGGGTTGCCCGGCGACATGTCGGTGACCACCATGCGCGGGTCCATCTCGCGGCTGGCGCTGGCCAGGGAGCGTGACAAGCGTTGCAGGGGAAACAGCGTCGGGCTGGGGAACGCCGAGCCGAAGGGCACAGTGTTCGGGTCCTTGATCGAGTCGAGCACCGAGAACACCAGTTCGCTGACGTCGACTTCCGTGGATTCGTTGACCTGATTGCTGATCACCGGTTCGGAAAACGGCCGGGTTGCATGAGCGTTGACGAAGTAACCGGAACGCGGGCGAGCGCGGATCAGCCCGCGACGTTCCAGCAGGTAGTAGGCCTGGAACACCGTCGACGGGCTGACCCCGTAGGTCTGGCTGGCATAGCGCACCGAGGGCACACGCTGGCCCGGGCCGAGGACGCCGGAGCGGATCAGTTCTGCGATGTCGTCGGCGAATTTTTCGTAGCGTTTCATCAAAAGCCCGGTTGGGTGTCATTTGGAGAAAGGGGACGGTCGTACCGCCAAGATCGCAGCCTTCGGCAGCTCCTACAATGGATCGGCTTGCGTGCGCAGGAGCTGCCGAAGGCTGCGATCTTTGAAGGTCAACATCTTAAAGGTTCAGCGATTCATCGGCGCCACAAACCGGCTCTTCGCCACGCTGTAGACGTCGGGCTCATCGTTGTCGACCACCTTGAAGCCGATGCTCTGTGAGCTGCTGGCCGGACGCTGCGAGAGCATCGCCACCGACACCGGCACATCGACAATCTCGCCCGGCGCCAGGCTCAACCCGGTCTTGCCCCGCAACTCGAAATCATCGGCATCGACCAGGCGCAATTGATAGTCCTGACGCTGCTGGGTTTTGTTGATTACCTTCAGACTGTAGATGTTTTCGATCTGCCCCTGGCTGTTCTCGCGGAACAGGCCCCGGTCCTTGCTGACGTCGAGCGACACCATCGGCCGTTCCACCAGCGCCACCACCAGGGCGGCAATCATCACCAGCAGCACGGCGGTGTAGCCGATCAGGCGCGGACGCAACAGGTGCGTCTTGCCACCCTGCAACTGATGTTCGGATGTATAGCTGATCAATCCTGGGGCGTAGCCCATCTTGTCCATGATCGAATCGCAGGCGTCGATGCAGGCGGCGCAACCGATGCATTCCATCTGCAAGCCATCGCGAATGTCGATGCCGGTCGGGCAGACCTGCACGCAGAGCTGGCAATCGATGCAATCGCCCAGGCCGACCTCGGCGGGTTTGACCTCGCGTTTGCGCGGGCCACGGTTTTCGCCTCGGGCCACGTCGTAGGAAATGGTCAGGGTGTCCTTGTCGAACATCACGCTCTGGAACCGCGCATAGGGGCACATGTGCATGCACACCGCTTCACGCAGCCAACCGGCATTGATGTAGGTGGCGCCGGTAAAAAACAGCACCCAGAACAGGCTGACGCCGCTCATCTGGAAGGTCAGCAGCTCTTCGGCCAACGGCCGGATCGGCGTGAAATAGCCGACGAACGTCAGGCCGGTCAGCAGGCTGATGGCCAGCCACAAGGTGTGCTTGGCCGCGCGACGCATCAGCTTGTTCAGGCCCCACGGCGCGGCTTGCAACTTGATCCGCTGGTTGCGCTCGCCCTCGGTGATCTTCTCGCACCACATGAAGATCCAGGTCCACGAACTTTGCGGGCAGGTGTAGCCGCACCAGACCCGTCCCGCGAACACGGTGATCGCAAACAGGCCGAAGGCGGCAATGATCAACAGCGCCGACAGCAGGATGAAGTCCTGCGGCCAGAAGGTCGCACCGAAGATATGGAATTTGCTTTCGGAAAGATCCCAGAGCACCGCCTGGCGGCCACCCCAGTTCAACCACACGGTGCCGAAAAACAGCAAAAACAGAAAACCCGCACCGCTGATGCGCAGGTTGCGGAACAACCCGGTGAAGCTGCGGGTGTGGATGTGGTTGTCGCTGGATTTGGCCTTCATCTTTGGACGCGAAGGCTCGAATGTTTCTACGGTTCGGACGGGGATTCTCTCGCTCATGGTCTTTCGCTCATCAGCCTCCATCAGGCATGAGCACTATGAGCGGCGATCTGTTTGCATAACAGACTCAGGTATTGCATTAAAAAGCAGATCAGATGGCGCTGGGCGCACGGCCTGCGACAACTTGAAGCACCCGCCGCAGCTGGGCCCAAGGGTCTGACCCAAACAGTGGCGGCAGCTACTGTGCTAGCTCAGTCAAATCACCGAACCACTGTCGGTGGCTTTCAAGTGCCGGCGTCCATCCACCGTGCCTGCCTGTCAGGGACTCACCCTGTCAGCGGAGGTTTTTTCACAACCTGATTCCTGCTCATTGCTCGGGGTTTGCGAGAGTTCGTGCTGGCTGTAGTCAATATCACCGTGCAGCAGATGATTCTCCAGATCCCTGATGATCGAGCTTCTGGTTGATGGTTCTGAGGGGTTGCGTTCGGCTTCGAAGCAAAGAAATTCGTAGTTGAATATTTTCAAAGGGAGGCCAGCCGTCGGTTGGTCGTTCACGGTTGAGCGCGTGGTGCTGTGCGCTAGCGTTGTCTGTGAATTCGCTGACGCTGGAAAAAAACGTTTTCATGGCTGGCCACGCTCAAGGCTGACAGAGTGACGGCCATATAAGGCGTGGGATGTGCGTTTCGTAAAGTGTCGGGCGGGCAGAATTGGCGCTTCAGGATCGGTACTACGCGTTCTTGGGAAGAGTCATTCATTTTTTATGATATTCCCTGCTTTCGACGCAGGAGCGATCAACTGTTTTCATTACGGATCCACAATCACCGGCGGCATCGTCGTTGGCGGTTCTTCCCTTGGCGGTGGGATCGTGCCAGGAGTGGATTGTTCATTGTTCAAACCTCAGGTGGCACATGGCGTGAGTCGTGCTTTAGTTGGTGGACTAGTGGGTGGGTCGCAGCGCGAAGGACTTGATTGCGCAAATTGTTGATGAAACTTTCCCGGCGACTGTCGCTCGGAACCTAAGTGAGTGCATTCCGGGGCGGACAGTCCAGCGGGATGGCGACCAGACACAAGCGCGTCCATGGGGCGTCAGGAGAGAGGCTCGATGACGGCTGAAAAACCGACTGAGTTGAGCTACAACCCGCACATGCCGCTGTCGCAGGCGTTGTTGCTGCCGCGTATCGTCATGGAAAACATCATGCCGACCCTTGAAGGCGGGCAGTTCGCGGTCAAGGCCGTGGAGGGGCAGGATGTGGTGGTGACGGCCAAGGTCTTCGCCGACGGGCATGACAAGCTGGGGGTTCGCGTGCGCTGGCGGGCCGAGGACGAGGACGTCTGGCAAAGCGCGGTCATGAACGATCTGGGCAACAATGGTTGGCAAGGGCAGTTCCGGGTCCACAGCCAGGGCCGTTATCTGTTCTGTATCGAAGCCTGGATCGATCAGTTCGCCAGTTTTTGCTATGAGCTGGAAAAGAAGCATGCGGCGGCGGTGCCCGTCAGCCTGGAATTGCAGGAAGGGCGGATTCATGTACAACAAGCCGCCGAACGCAGCGAAGGGCAACTCAGCGAGCAACTGGCGGCCTTGCACCATGAACTGTCAGGACTGCTCGAAGCCGAGCAGGTCGCGCTGTTTTTGCACCAGCGTAGTGCCGACCTCATGGCCCGCGTCGATCATCGTGCTTACCTGAGCCTGAGCCCGGAGTACCCGCTGGATGTGGAGCGCGAACTGGCGCAGTTCGCCAGTTGGTATGAATTGTTCCCGCGTTCGATCACCGACAGTCCGGCGCGTCATGGCACCTTCAATGACGTGCATTCACGGCTGGCGATGATTCAGGACATGGGCTTCGATGTGCTGTATTTCCCGCCGATCCACCCGATCGGGCGCAGCTACCGCAAAGGCCCGAACAACTCCCTGACGGCGGGCCCCGATGATCCGGGCAGTCCCTATGCGATTGGTAGCGAGGAGGGCGGCCACGAGACGATTCACTCGCAGTTGGGTACCCGCGAAGACTTCCGGCGACTGGTGGCGGCCGCCGCGGCCCATGGTCTGGAAATCGCCCTCGACTTTGCCATCCAGTGTTCCCAGGACCACCCTTGGCTCAAGCAACACCCCGGCTGGTTCAACTGGCGGCCGGACGGCACGATCAAATATGCCGAGAACCCACCGAAGAAATACCAGGACATCGTCAACGTCGACTTCTATGCCCCCGAGGCGATTCCGAGCCTGTGGCTGGAACTGCGCGACGTCGTGGTGGGCTGGGTCGAGGAGGGTGTGAAGATCTTCCGCGTCGATAACCCGCACACCAAGCCTTTGCCGTTCTGGCAATGGCTGATCGCCGATGTACGGGCGTTGTACCCCGAGGTGATCTTCCTCGCCGAAGCCTTCACCACCCCGGCAATGATGGCGCGCCTGGGCAAGGTCGGTTATTCCCAGAGCTACACCTATTTCACCTGGCGCAACACCAAGGCCGAACTGGCGAGCTACTTCACGGAACTCAACGAATCGCCATGGCGCGAATGCTACCGGCCGAATTTTTTCGTCAATACACCGGACATCAACCCGGCGTTCCTCCACGAATCCGGGCGTCCCGGGTTCCTCATCCGTGCCGTGTTGGCGACCATGGGCTCAGGCTTGTGGGGCATGTATTCGGGTTTCGAGTTGTGCGAGTCGGCGCCGGTGCCGGGCAAGGAGGAGTACCTTGACTCCGAGAAGTACGAGATCCGCCCCAGGAACTTCAACGCGCCGGGCAACATCATTGCCGAGATCGCCCAGCTCAACCGCATTCGCCGACAGAACCCGGCGCTGCACACGCATCTGGGGCTGAAGGTCTACAACGCGTGGAACGACAATATCCTGTACTTCGGCAAACGCAGCTTTGACGGCAGCAATTTCATTCTGGTGGCGGTCAACCTCGATCCGCACAACGTGCAGGAAGCGAGCTTTGAGTTGCCCTTGTGGGAAATGGGCCTGCCCGATGACGCCAGCACTCACGGCGAAGACCTGATGAATGGCCATCGCTGGACCTGGTACGGCAAGCAGCAATTGATGCGGATCGATCCGGCGTATCAGCCGTTCGGGATTTGGAGGATTACCACTGCTTGAATGCGCCGCAAACCACCCTGTAGGAGCTGCCGAAGGCTGCGATCTTTTGCTTTACAGCGAAGATMAAAAGATCGCAGCCTTCGGCAGCTCCTACAGGGGGCGTTTTGAGAGCGGCCTTAATGAGTTCCAGGAGTTTCACATGGCGAAGAAACCCAAGGCAGCCACGTTCATCAAGGACCCGCTCTGGTACAAGGACGCGGTGATCTATCAAGTTCATGTCAAATCGTATTTCGACTCCAACAACGACGGGATCGGCGATTTTCCCGGCCTCATCGCCAAGCTCGACTACATCGCCGACCTTGGGGTCAACACCATCTGGTTGTTGCCGTTCTATCCCTCGCCACGGCGCGACGACGGTTATGACATCGCCGAGTATCGCGGCGTACACAGTGACTACGGCACCATGGCCGATGCCCGGCGTTTCATTGCCGAGGCGCACAAACGCGGCCTGCGGGTGATCACCGAGCTGGTCATCAACCACACCTCCGACCAGCACCCGTGGTTCCAGCGCGCACGCAAGGCCAAAAAAGGTTCGGCTGCCCGGGACTTCTACGTGTGGTCCGATGACGATCAGAAATACGACGGCACCCGCATCATTTTCCTCGACACCGAAAAGTCCAACTGGACCTGGGACCCGGTGGCCGGCCAATACTTCTGGCACCGTTTCTATTCCCACCAGCCGGACCTGAACTTCGATAACCCGCAAGTGATGAAAGCAGTGCTGTCGGTGATGCGTTACTGGCTCGACATGGGCATCGACGGCTTGCGCCTGGACGCCATTCCCTACCTGATCGAACGCGACGGCACCAACAACGAGAACCTGCCGGAAACCCACGACGTCCTGAAAAAGATCCGCGCCGAAATCGACGCCAACTACCCCGACCGCATGCTGCTGGCCGAGGCCAATCAATGGCCGGAGGACACACAGCTGTACTTCGGCGACACCGATAAAAAAGGCCTGAACGGCGACGAATGCCACATGGCCTTTCACTTCCCGTTGATGCCGCGCATGTACATGGCGCTGGCCCAGGAAGATCGCTTCCCGATTACCGACATTCTGCGCCAGACCCCGGACATTCCCGCCAACTGCCAATGGGCAATCTTCCTGCGCAACCACGATGAGCTGACCCTGGAGATGGTCACCGACAAGGAGCGCGACTACCTGTGGAATTACTACGCTGCCGACCGCCGCGCACGGATCAATCTGGGCATTCGCCGCCGTCTGGCGCCTTTGGTTGAGCGCGACCGCCGTCGGGTCGAGCTGCTCAACAGCCTGCTACTGTCGATGCCCGGCACGCCGACCCTGTACTACGGCGATGAAATCGGCATGGGCGACAACATCTACCTCGGTGACCGCGACGGCGTACGCACGCCGATGCAATGGTCCATCGACCGCAATGGCGGTTTCTCCCGCGCCGACCCGGCCAGCCTGGTGCTGCCGCCGATCATGGACCCGCAATATGGCTACCTGTCGGTGAACGTCGAAACCCAGGCCGGCGATCCGCATTCGCTGTTGAACTGGACCCGGCGCATGCTTGCCGTGCGCAAGCAGTCCAAGGCCTTCGGGCGCGGTACGTTGAAAATGCTGTCGCCCAGCAACCGGCGGATTCTGGCCTACACCCGTGAATACACCGGGGTGGATGGCAAGCACGAAGTCATTCTGTGCGTGGCCAATGTGTCGCGCAGTGCCCAGGCCGCCGAGCTGGATTTGTCGGCCTACGTCGGCATGGTGCCGGTGGAAATGCTCGGGGGTAACGCGTTCCCGCCCATTGGCCAGCTGAATTTCCTCCTGACGCTGGCGCCCTACGGCTTTTACTGGTTCGGCCTCGCCGCGGAAAACCAGATGCCGAGCTGGCACGTGGAGCCCGCACAAAGCCTGCCGGACTTCACCACGCTGGTGCTGAAAAAACGCATGGAAGAGCTGCTCGAAGCGCCGTCACGCACCACGCTGGAGCAAAGCATCCTGCCGAGCTGGTTGCAGAATCGCCGCTGGTTCGCCGGCAAGGACGCCGCCATTGAACAGGTCGATCTGGCCTATGGCGTGCGTTTCGGCGATCCGCAGCATCCGGTGCTGTTCAGTGAGATCAATGTCACCAGTGGAGGCCAGCGCAGCCGCTACCAGTTGCCATTCGGCTTTATTTCCGAGGATCAGGTCGGTACTCCGTTGCCCCAGCAGTTGGCGTTGTCGCGGGTACGGCGTGGGCGCCAGGTCGGCCTGATCACCGATGCCTTCAGCCTGGACTCCTTTGTGCATGCCGTATTACAGGGCATTCAGGCCGGCACCGTGTTGGCATCCAGTGATGGCGACATTCGCTTCGAGTCCACCGCCGAACTTGAAAAACTCGGCCTCAATGCCGAGTCCCCGGTGCGATACCTGTCGGCCGAGCAGTCCAACAGCTCGGTGGTGATCGGCAACAGCCTGGTGCTGAAGCTGATCCGCAAGGTTGCCTGCGGTGTGCACCCGGAGCTGGAAATGAGCGCGTTCCTGACCGAAGCCGGGTTCAGCAATATTTCGCCATTGCTGGGTGCGGTGGTGCGCCGGGACGGGGCGGGTGAAGACAACCTGCTGATGATCGCCCAAGGCTATCTGAGTAACCAGGGCGACGCCTGGGAGTGGACGCAGAACAACCTCGAACGGGCGCTGCGCGATGAGCTGGCCGACGCCGTGTCCGAGCAGGAACAACACTACAACGCGCTCGGCGAACTGAAAGATTTCGCCGCTATGCTCGGTCAGCGCCTGGGGGAAATGCATCAGGTGCTGGCGGCGCCGAGTGCCAATCCGGACTTCTTGCCCCAGGTCACCACGCAGAAGGAGGCGCTGGCTTCGGCCAGGGATGTCGCGGCGCAAATCGATGACGCGTTGAACTTGCTCAAGCAGCATAAAAATCAACTGAATACGGCGGACCAGACCCTGGTCAGCCGTTTGCTGGACAACAGGAAAGCCATCCTCGGCCATGTACAGGCACTGGGCAAGAAGACCGCGGGCGGCTTGCGCATTCGTGTGCACGGCGACCTGCATTTGGGGCAGGTGTTGGTGATCAAGGGCGATGCCTACCTGATCGACTTCGAAGGCGAACCGGCCCGGCCATTGCATGACCGACGGGGCAAACACAGCCCGTACAAGGATGTCAGCGGCGTGCTGCGTTCCTTCGACTATGCGGCGGCGATGGCGATCAATGTGCAGAGCGTCGACAACACCGCGGCGGCCGATGCTGCGCGCTTGCGGGTCACCGATCGCTATTTGAGCGAGGCGCGGCAAGCATTTGTCGACGCTTATCGGCTGGCGGCAGCTAGTCTTGCCCATGCATGGCAAGATCCAGAAGGCGAGGATGCCGCGCTGGCGTTGTTCGGTCTGGAGAAGGCGGCGTATGAAGTGGCCTATGAGGCGGAAAATCGCCCCACCTGGTTGCCCGTGCCGTTGCACGGTTTATATGGATTATTGAGTGGGCTTAAACCCTTTTCCGATCTTGGTGGAGAGTAGTCATGAGTGTCTCGAACAAGGAACAGGGTCATCACAAAGAAGCGCTGCTGCCCAACACGCGGGATATCGATGCATTGGTGCGCGCCGAGCATATCGATCCTTTTGCCATTCTTGGCCCACATGGTGACGGTGCCGGCGGGCAATTCATCCGTGCTTACCTGCCGGGTGCCCTGAGTGTGCAGGTGCTGGCCAGGGACTCCGGCGAAGAGCTTGGTCACCTTGAAGTCACGGAGACGCCGGGGTTGTTCGTCGGGCATTTCCAGCATGCGCAAGCGTATCTGTTGCGCACCCGTTGGGCCGGCGGCGAGCAAACCGTAGAAGATCCTTACAGCTTTGGCCCGTTGCTGGGCGAAATGGACTTGTACCTGTTTGCCGAAGGCAATCACCGCGACCTCAGTGCATGTCTGGGCGCGCAACTGAAAACCGTGGACGGTGTCGACGGCGTGCGTTTTGCCGTGTGGGCACCGAATGCCCGGCGGGTGTCGGTGGTCGGCGATTTCAACGTCTGGGACGGGCGCCGGCACCCGATGCGCCTGCGTCATCCCACCGGTGTCTGGGAGTTGTTCATCCCGCGCCTGCAGGCCGGGGACACCTACAAATACGAGATTCTCGGCGCCCACGGCATACTGCCGTTGAAGGCTGATCCCGTGGCACTGGCCACCAGTCTGCCACCGGACACCGCCTCGAAAGTCGCTTCACCCTTGAACGTCGACTGGCAGGATCAGGACTGGATGATGGCCCGGGGCGACCGCCACCGGGTGACGGCGCCCTTGTCGATCTACGAATTGCACGCCGGCTCGTGGCAATGCGAGCTGGACGACCTGGGCGAAGTGGCCCGCCAGTACACCTGGCCGGAACTGACCGAGCGGCTGATTCCCTATGTCAAAGACCTGGGCTTCACCCACATCGAACTGATGCCGATCATGGAGCACCCGTTCGGCGGTTCGTGGGGCTATCAGTTGTTGTCGCAATTCGCGCCGAGTGCGCGGTATGGCACGCCGGACGAGTTCGCCGCCTTCGTCAACGCCTGCCATGTGGCCGGGCTCGGGGTGATCCTCGATTGGGTGCCGGCGCATTTCCCCACCGATATCCACGGCCTGGCCCAGTTCGACGGCACGGCGCTGTACGAGTACGGCAACCCGCAGGAAGGTTTCCACCAGGACTGGGACACGCTGATCTACAACCTGGGGCGCACCGAAGTGCACGGCTACATGCTGGCGTCGGCGCTGCACTGGCTCAAGCATTTCCATGTCGACGGCCTGCGGGTCGATGCGGTGGCCTCGATGCTGTACCGCGACTATTCGCGCAAGGCTGGCGAATGGGTGCCGAACCGCCATGGCGGGCGGGAGAACCTCGAAGCCATCGACTTCCTGCGCCACCTCAATGACGTGGTCGCCCTGGAAGCGCCCGGTGCATTGGTCATCGCCGAAGAATCCACCGCCTGGCCGGGTGTCAGCCAGGGCACGCAACAGGGCGGCCTGGGCTTTGCCTATAAATGGAACATGGGCTGGATGCACGATTCGTTGCATTACATCCAGCAGGACCCGGTGTATCGCGCCCACCACCACAACGAGCTGAGTTTCGGCCTGGTGTATGCCTGGTCCGAGCGCTTCATCCTGCCGATTTCCCACGATGAAGTGGTGCATGGCAAACACTCGCTGATCGACAAGATGCCCGGCGACCGCTGGCAGAAATTCGCCAACCTGCGGGCCTACCTGAGCTTCATGTGGGCGCATCCGGGCAAGAAGCTGTTGTTCATGGGCTGCGAGTTCGGCCAATGGCGCGAGTGGAACCATGACCAGCAACTGGACTGGTACCTGTTGCAATACTCCGAGCACAAGGGCGTGCAGAAACTGGTGTCTGACCTCAATCGCTTGTACCGCGAAGAGCCGGCGCTGCACGAGCAGGACGATGTGCCGCAGGGTTTCCAGTGGCTGATCGGCGATGACGCGATCAACAGCGTTTATGCCTGGCTGCGCTGGAGCAAGGACGGCCGGCCTGTGCTGGTGGTGGCCAACTTCACCCCGGTGCCGCGCGAGGCTTATCGCGTCGGGGTGCCGTTTGCCGGGCAGTGGAGTGAGGTGCTCAATAGCGATTCGTCGATTTATGCCGGTTCCAACTACGGCAATAGTGGTGGGGCGCTGGCCGAGGAAACGCCGAGCCATGGGCAGGCGTTGTCGTTGGTGCTGAATTTGCCGCCGTTGGCGGTGTTGATGTTAAGGCCGGAGGGGTAATTCAGACCTGAAGTAGAAGCTCTGGAGTGGGCTTGCAACCCAGTGCCACACTCCAGCGCTACATTGAAAGTTTTAATATGGCATTGCGGTGCGAGTGCCAGTGTGTCCTCGTATTTCTTTAAGGTTAACAACGTATTGGTTCTGGTTGCTCTCGCGTTTTCCGATACCGGTCACTACAAAATCTGCATGCGGTGTAAATACTAAATCTTTTTCAATTCGCACCGAGTATGGTGAATTTACATTTGCGGCGCTAAATCCATTTATCGCTATTAGGAGTGGCTTGGTCCCGTGCATGAATCCTTCAGCAACGCTCTTTTCCTTCGCTACCGAAAGAAAGCTCGTTGAATGAAGGACGGTTCCCTCCTCCTTTGCAGAGAAAAGTTCGTCTAGGCCTCTATCTGATATGTCTTGGCCACGATAATAGGTGGTTAGTGATGCTTCACTTTGATTGTAGAGTTGGTAGCTGATTTGTTCTGTGTTGTGCAGGTTAAAGACTTTGGCGGTAACTTTGATGGAGCTTTCTATATCTTTACCTGTCTTTCCAGAAAACTGTTCGTCTCCATGCCGCTTTGTTATTTCACGTAGCACTTCATTGCCGTTAATGGAAATCTGGGTTCCCGTTCGCATGGCGCTATTGATTGCCGCTGAGCCTTCATTTGTGGAATAGATGGCATTGAATTCGCGCATGTATTTATATTCTTGCGATGGTTTGCGAATTTCTTTTTCAGGTTTTGCGATTGCTAAACTACTTGTCTGTGTCGTTACTTCTTCAAGCGGTGAGTTCATTTCCTTTCGAACCCTTCGTATCGCTCTTTCAATCACCTCTGCGGGATGATTTTGCTCCTGAGCTATCTCTGCCATGAAACTCAGGGCCATCTCAGGATTTTTATAGTAATTTTTTTGAAAGCTTTTGGAGGCCATGATTGTTCGTGCCAGATCCCCGTGTGGTGACAAGCCATTTGGATCATGAAGAGCAATGGGGTTATTCCTGACCATTCGATAGAAGTTGAGGCCGTCAATTCCCCACGCTGGATCCGGATTAATCCACCGCTGCAACCACGGCGCGTAATACCTGAACCCATAGTAATAAAGCCCCGTCGCATCCCGCTCCTTGCCCGAATAGCGCACGGTCTTGTATTTGGCTTCTGTGGCCGAGCGGGCCGCGAAACACGCTGTGCCGCCATACGGGTAATACCATTCCTGGCTGATCAGGTCAGTGTTTTGGTCCAGTTCCAGTGCGCTGGATTGCAGGTGGTCATTGAGGCTGTAGCGCACCTGGTCGTTGGTGATGTTCTCCGACGGATTGGCAACCCAGTGCAGCACCTGAACGCTGTTACTTCCAGCGCTGGCGCAGATCACATGAAGGATTTCCCCAGTGCCGCCTTGGCTGCGGATCTCAACGCCGGGCAGGTAACGCACTTCACTGACCAGCGTGCGAGCGTTGGTCTGGCTTGCACGCACCTTGCGCACCCGTTGGCCACCGCCGTCGTAGAGGTAGCGTTCATAGTCATCATTGCCGTCTTCGCGGACGACCGGGCGCGCGCTGGACAGCTGATTGCGCAGGTCCCAGGCGAGCGATTGACCCGCTTGTAGTTCACGCAGATTGCCATTGGCATCGAAACCGGTGGCCAGTTCTTCTTCGGTCGGCGGACGGCCGTTGCGTTCGGGCAAGCAGCGATTGCTGTATCGGGCGCGGGTCAAGGTGCGGCCATGGGCCTGAGCGCCGACGTGCGTCAGGTCCAGCAGGTTACCGCCGGCGTCGTAGTGATACGTCTGGCTGTAATTGGCAACCTGGTTGGGGTCGAGAGGCAAGGGCTGCAGGTCGGGCAGGGCGGGACCGCCATGCCCAGTCTTTGCCTCCCATCCGGTGGCTTCGATCAATTGATCGAGGGTGTCGTAGCGATAGGTCTTGATCGGTTCGATGCGCTGGTTGTTGAAGTAGCGGATCGGCTGGGCGGTATCTTCGAGGCTCAGAACGTTGCCGACTGCGTCATAGCGGTACTTCAGATCCTGCAGCGGCGTGCCGTTGGCTTTGTGGGCGCTCAGGCCGATGAGGCGGCCATCCGCAGGATCGTAGCGGTGGCGGGTGACGACGCCATTGCCGGCGGTTTCTGACTCGATCTGGCCGGAGGCGTTGTAGCGAAGATCGCTGACCAGCGTCCGTTCTGTTTGGCCTTCACCGGCCAAGATCAGTCGCGTGTCGCTCAATTCACCGGCGACGGTGTAGGTAAAACGCTGCTGATTACCCAGTGCATCGATTTGCTGGAACAGTTCACCGCTGGCGGCATAGTGCAGGGCGGTGATGGCGCCCTCAGCAGGCTCAAGTAACGCATCGCGGGCGGGCACGGTGTCGGGCCAGTTCACGGGATTGGTTTCGAGCAAAAAATGCCGCGTCTGTTGTAGCAGTGCGCCAGCGATGCCGAGATCATTAAGGTGCAACGTCCCCGCCGGGTCGTCGTGGCGAATCAACTGACCGCACAGATTACGCGAGGCCGCGCCGGCATCGACTCCCGCATAAGTAAAACGCTCAAGGACATGCTCGGCGACATCTTCACCACGTTCATGCACGGCCACCGGCCGCAGCAGTTCATCGAACTCAGTCAGGGAATGGCTGCCGCGCCCGTCCCAAGCTTCGACACGTTGCCCGGCTGCACTGTGCAATGCCACTCGCCACCCCGCGTCCACGCTGTCACTCGACAACGGTACGCCGGACAAACTGAACACCTGGCTAAGGTTGGCCGGCACCGAGGCATCGTTCTGCGCCAAGGCAAACAGATACGGATCACGGCTGGCCAGCGGCCGCCCGGCGGCATCGAACCGTTGATGCGTCACCCGCGCTTCAAGCGGATCGGCCGCCAGCCGCCGATGGTATTGAATGGCCCTGACCCCCAGGCCACGGGGATCTGAAACCGCAAGGTTCGGTGTGCCGTGATGCGCATAGTCCAATGACATTCGTGATGCTCTCGATCAGAGTGACCTGCCATTACAATGCATTACCCGCAGGGCCGCGGATACTGTAAGAAATACCAGTTTTTACCAGCGCATCCGCACACCCAGGCTGCCGATCAATCCGTTCAAATCACTGTCATCCACGTCGCTGCTGTAGTCGGCGCTGACATACAGGCCCACGGTCGGCGTCACTTTGGCGACCTGGCCCAGACCCAGTTCGACGGTCGAGGAACTACGGCTACTGCTGATCTTGTCGACCTGATCGAGGGTCACGGTGTTGCCGGTATACGGGGTGTCCAGGGTGATGCGCTGATTGATCAATTGCGCCTTGGGGTTCAATCACCCGGTTCTCGCCAAGGCCGATGGGGAAACCACCTTCCACCGACAACGTCCTCGCACTGCCCTCGGTGGCTCTTCGGGTCCCTTGCTCGTTGCGGCCGAAGCCGCTGACTCCAGACCGACCCTTTGCATATGGCCGCTGGCGCTTTGCAGGGTAAATATCGCCGGGCCTTTGAGTTCGTGGGTGCCGGGGACGGCCAACCCCAGGGAAAGGTAATCGGTTTGTACCTGGCGAGAGGGCTGGCCGTAGAGTTGGTCCCAGGCCGTGGGCGCGGCGTCTTCGGTGGATCGTCAAAAAAAAATCAGGCCGGAGCGCTTTTCAACCCTCACCACGTCACCCGAACCCCCACGTTACCGAACGTTCCCCGTTGTTGGTTGCTGTCGATATTGCTGGTGTAGTCGAGTCCGGCGTACACGCTGACCGAGGCTGCAACGCTCAGCACCATGCCGATACCGAGGTCGGCGGACGAGGTTCGTTGCTCGGTTTCGACCTGATCGACATGGTCAAAGGTGACCGTGTCGGTACCGGTGAAGGTGTGCCAGATATTGGCCCGCAGGTACGGTTCCAACGGCCGGCCGCTGACCTCGTAGCGACCCTTCAGGCGTGCGCCGACGCGAGCGGTCCAGGCGCTGTCGGAGTCGAACGAGACATGGGAGATGCCGTCGTCCTGGCTGTCGAGTTTGACCTTCTGATAAATCGCCTGGGTCTGGGGTTCGATCACCCAGCTACCGGCCACCGCAATCGGATACCCGACTTCTGCCGATAACGTCGTGACGTGACCGTCATTGTCGATCTTCAGTCCACTTTCGGAACGGTTGTCACCGTTGAGCCAGGTATACATGGCCACGGTATCGAGATAGGCGCCGGCAGGATCGGTCAGGGTCCAGTAAACGCCAAGACTGTCACCTTGCAACTCCACCTTGCCGGAGCGTTTGCCTTCAAAGCCCTCGTTGAAACCGTCGACATCGCCTTGCAATCGACTGTGGCCGATAAAGAAACCGCTGCGCTGGGTTTGACCACTGGCCAACTGCGAAGCGAACAGGTCATTGCCGACCTGAAAGCCATTGAGCGAACCATCCAGTCTTGGCTTGACGGTGCCGGTCCAGGTCTGCTCGAGGTTCTTGCCATAGACCCGGCCCCAACCGGCGCTCAAGGCACCGGTTTCGGTCAGCAGGCGCTGATCGCCCTGACGGTCATGAAAAGTGCCCAAGGCGGTCAGGCTCAACTGTGCTGCTGCCGGCGGCACCACCGACCAGGTGGGCACTGCCTCGCGGTACAGGGGGATCGGGGCGGCACCGGGTACGGCGGCCGGTAACACCGGGGCTTCGACGGTTGCAACCCCATCAACACCGGAAGCCACAACCACCGGCGCGGCCACCGGCACCGCCACGATGGGCACCAGCGTCGGCGGCAAGGCGGGATCAGGATTGGCAACCGCAAGCACTGGCGGCGCCACAACCGAGGAACGCAGGTACCAACTGTTTTCGCTGCCCGGTGTGATACCGCCTTTGAACAGGCGGTAATCGAAGGCGCCGACCGACACTGGCGCTTTCAGGGCGAACGCAGTGTTGTCGCTGACTGCCGTGCCTTTGGCCTGTACCAACTGGATGCCGTTTTGCTGGGTCAGGGCGCCTACGCCGCCAACGTTGGTGACGCTGATCAGGGTGCTGCCGGTCAGCGTCCCGTTGTTGACCACCAGCTTGTCGCTGGGAGAACTGTCATCGCCCACGGCGCTTTGCAGCAGCAACTGGCCGCCGTTACCCACGTAATTGCCTTCAACCGTCAGGCTGTCATTGGTGCGCGAGTTGCCACCGGTGAGGTCGATGACCCCGCTGTTGTTCAAGGTAACGAGCCGACCTGCAGTCAATGGCGCGATGCTGCCCTGCACCGACGCCAGCGTGCTGCTGCCATCGACGTTGAACACGCCCGTGCCGCTGGTGCTGTCCCCCAATTGAAAAGTGCCATCGAGATCAAAGCGCGAGCTGTTGCCGAGGTTGACCGTTTCCCAGTTGACGTAGCGGGTGGCGCCTGACGAGGTGGTGTGATCGAAGGTCAGCAGGTCATTGCCAACCCCGCCATTGAGGCTCGGGGTGAGGGTGCTTTCGGTGAGATTGCGCAAGGTCGCGCTATCGTTGCCCGCCTCAAGGAGAATTTGCGAGTGGATGATCCCGCCGCCGTCCCACACCAGGCTGTCATCGCCGTTGCCGGCGCGGATCTCGCCGACGACTTCCCCGCCGGTAACCGTGATGCTGTCGTTGCCATTGCTGACACTGATGTTGCCGCCGATACGGCCACCGGAAACGATGATGGTATCGGTGCCCAAACCGGTCACCAGGTTGCCGAGGATCTGCCCACCGGACATATCGAAAATATTGTTATCGAGTTTCATGTCGACCCGGCCAATGGTGCCGCCGGTCATTTTGGCGATGTCGCCATCCTCGAAAGCGCCGACGATGGTGCCGCCGGTCATCAGGAAGGTATCGTGACCGTCCCCTTGGGCCAGGGACTGAATGGTCCCGCCAGACATGACGAAGTTATCGATGCCACTGCCCTGGCTGACCTCCCCGGTGACTTGCCCGGCACTGATTGTGAAGCTGTCCGCTGCGTCGCCCTGATCCACCGCGCCGGCCACGATGCCCGAGGCCATGGTCACGGTGTCGGTACCCGCGCCGAAGGTCACGTTGCCGTTGATCCTGCCGGTGCCATTGGTGGGGAAGGTCAGGGAGTTATTGCCCGACAAATCGGTCAGCGGCCCGCTGGTGGCGCTGTCGCACACGAAGTTGTCGTTACCGGCGGTGGGGGAGATTGTGCAGGCTGCTTGGGTGGGCTGGGGCCAGTTCACACATAACCAGATTGAGAACAGGCAGGCGCCATAACGGTACTTGGACAGATCTGTCGAAAACTCCATGCTTGCCTCCGCGATGGGATCAACTTCCGTTCCTTGGGTTGTCAGGAACGACCAGGAATCAGACGTGCTCGGCAGCGCGAGTTGCAAGACAACATCGGGAAAAACAGTGACCCGCAAATACCATCGGCAACCAAGGCGCTACGTGTGTGTCGCAAGCCCCTGCGGATATCCGTCAGGGCGTCACCAACGTAGCAGGCATGGATCCAACGTGGCTACTGTCAGAAATAACAGGTGGGGGACGATTTTTCGTCAATTGGCACTGAATGGCCGTGATTCAAAGATGCACTTCCACCGCCAATGGCAAATGGTCTGAAAGGTGCGTCCACGGCTTGTGCCCGAGTATTTGCGGCTCGTGGCTGCTGGCATTGCGCAGGTAGACGCGGTCCAGGCGCAACAAGGGGAACCGCGCGGGGTAGGTTTTGGCCGGGCGGCCATGGTGGCGTTCGAAGGCTTCGTGCAGATAATTGCGACGAGCCAGGGCGGCATTGCCCTGCATCTGCCAGTCATTGAAGTCGCCGGCAATGATCACCGGCGCCTGCTCGGGCAGGGACTCAAGGAGTTGGCAGAGCAACTGCAACTGCAGCTGACGATGACTTTCCAGCAGGCTGAGGTGCACGCAAATGGCATGCACTTCGTTATGCCCCGGCACGTCCAGTACGCAGTGCAGCAAGCCGCGACGTTCCGGGCCGGTAATGGAAACATCGAGGTTTCGGTACTCGCGGATCGGGTATTTCGACAGCAGGGCATTGCCATGATGACCGTCGGGATAGACGGCATTGCGTCCATAGGCGAAGTCGCCCCACATGCTGTCGGCGAGAAATTCATATTGCGAGGTTTGTGGCCAATCGTTGTAGCGGGAGGAATACCGGTCGTGTTCGCCGACGACTTCTTGCAGAAACACCAGGTCTGCCGACGTACTGCGCACCGCTTCACGCAACTCTGGGAGGATGAAGCGCCGGTTGAGTGCGGTAAACCCCTTATGGGTGTTGACCGTCAGCACGCGAAGCCGATGAATCGCCGGGGGTGTGTTCAATGGCGTTGATTGGGCTACCTGCCGTTTTGAATGACTGGCCACATCCACTCCTCTGATTCAGGGCTGCTTATGTATGCGACTGATGCGTCGGCAGGCAGTTCAGTCTGATGGGGTGCGCTGTCAAACCAACACGATTTCATAAGGCAAACGGATACGCTCGAGCAGCGCCCGCGGCAGCAATGGCGCGAGGCCGATGGCCGGTTCGCCGTCGAGTTGGCTGGCGTAGGCGTGAATGGCGTGGCTCTTGCGGGCGACGGTCCAGGTATCGAGGCGCACCTTGCGTGCACGATGCCAGGGAATCAACTCCCGGTCCCGTGCCGGCCAGTGCCAGGCCCAGAGCGGTACGTCGTTGTAGGATGCCCCTGCGTTGACCGCGGCCCTGGCGCTGGCCCGGCCGACGGTGTCGTGGTCGAGGTTGCCGTCCTCGCACCAGGTGCTGAACACCACATCACCTGGACGCAGGTAGCGCGTGATGAATCGGGCGATCTGTTCTTCGTGTTCCACCAGGGCGTTGTCGGTAAACCCGCCACGAATCCACTTCAGGCTGTGCATCGGCAAACCGAGTCGGCGGATGGCTTCCACGCTTTCCTGGGGACGAAATACGCTGAGGCGTTTTTCCGACCACTGCCGAGAGCCTGGATGGCTGGCGCTGCCGTCGGTGATCGAGATCAATTGCAGCGGGTGGCCCAGGTTGCTGAGCAATTGCAGCAGGCCGCCGCAGGTCACGACTTCATCGCCGGGGTGCGGGGCAATGAGCACCGCGCGTGAGCCGGTGGGCACCAGGGATTGGGTGCTGATGACCGGGATGCTGTCCAGTTGCGGGGCACTGTTCCAGATTTGTGATGGCAGGCTGGCTTCGCTGACGGAAACGGATTTCATGGGGATTACGTCCTTGTTGTGTTTCGCCCTCAGTCGTGTGCGAGCCAGGGCCGGCAGACCCGTGAGGGCTCGTTGAAAGCAATGTGCGACAAGCCTAACCCTGGATTGCCGCGAATCGAGTATTGCTCATGTAACGCTATTCGTCGCGTCGCGAGCTTATCCAGAATGATTTTTCCGCTCTGCGGTGTTGCGGCCATGAATGCCTGGAGTCTCTTTTACTCTTCTTCCTCATGCTGCAACTCGAACAGCAGCAACGAGCGGCCGGTGACCGAGTACTTGTGGCCAAACTCGAAGCGCTCCTGGCCGTGGATCGACGGCTGGTTGGTGTCGATCATGCACGTCCAGAAACCACCGTCAGGCACTTCCGGCAGCCGGAAATTGACGATGTCGTGATGCGCGTTGACCACCAGCATCAACGTTGCGTCGGCGCCTTTGCGGCGAATGCCGGTTTCCTGGGCGCGGCCATCGAGCAGCATGCCCAGGCAGCGATTGTGCGCATCGTGCCAATGCCTGGTGGTCATTTGCGTGCCGTCCGGCGCCAGCCAGGTCACGTCCTTGACGCCGATGTCCTCGTTGTAATTACCCACCAGGAAACGCCCGCGCCGCAGGATCGGGTAGGTCAGGCGCAACTTGATCAGGCGTTTGACGAACTTGAGCAGGGCCTTGCCGTCTTCGCTGAGGTCCCAGTTGACCCAGCCGATCTCGCTGTCCTGGCAGTACGCATTGTTGTTGCCGTCCTGGGTGCGGGCGAATTCGTCGCCGGCCACCAGCATCGGCGTGCCCTGGGCCAGCAGCAGGGTGGCGAAGAAATTGCGCATCTGCCGATGGCGCAATGCGTTGATGTCGGGATCGTCGGTGGGGCCTTCGACGCCGTGGTTCCACGACAGGTTGTTGTTGCTGCCATCCTGATTGTCTTCGTCGTTGGCTTCGTTGTGCTTGTCGTTGTACGACACCAGGTCGTTGAGGGTGAAACCGTCATGGGCGGTGACGAAGTTCACCGATGAGTAGGGCCGCCGGCCACGTTGATTGAACATTTCCCCCGAAGCGGTCAGGCGGCTGGCGAAATCCGCCAGTTGCCCATCGTCGCCTTTCCAGAAGGCGCGCACGGTGTCGCGGAATTTGTCGTTCCACTCGACCCAGCCCGGCGGAAAATTGCCGACCTGATAACCACCGGGGCCGCAGTCCCAGGCTTCGGCAATCAGTTTGACCTGGCGCAGCACCGGGTCCTGGCGGCAGGCCACGAGGAAACTGTGGCGTTCGTCGAAACCGTCGTGGTAACGCCCGAGGATGGTTGCCAGGTCGAAGCGGAAACCGTCCACGTGCATTTCCGAGGCCCAGTAGCGCAGGGAGTCGGTGACCATTTGCAGCACGCAGGGATGGCTCAGGTCCAGGGTGTTGCCGGTGCCGGAATCGTTGATATAGAAGCGTTTGTCATCGGGCTTGAGGCGGTAGTAGGACACGTTGTCGATGCCGCGCATGGACAGGGTCGGGCCTTGTTCATTGCCCTCGGCGGTGTGGTTGTAGACCACGTCGAGGATCACCTCCAGATTGGCTTCGTGCAGGTGCGCGACCATTTCCTTGAATTCGGCAATCTTGCCACTGGCCAGGTAACGCGGGTCGGGGGCGAAGAACGCAATGCTGTTGTAGCCCCAATAATTGGTCATGCCCTTGTGCAACAAATGCTGGTCGTTGACGAACGCGTGGATCGGCAGCAACTCCACGGTCGACACGCCGAGTTTGCGGATGTGCTCCACCACGTCATCGACCATCAACCCGGCAAAGGTGCCGCGCAGGTTTTCGGGGACGGCAGGGTGACGCATGCTGAAGCCGCGCACATGGGTTTCATAGATGATTGTCTTGTCCCACGGCACGCTGACGCGGTGGTCGTGGCCCCAGGTGTGCGCCGGGTCGATGACCTTGCATTTGGGCACGAAGGGCGCGCTGTCCCGTTTATCGAAGCTGAGGTCGGCGTCGGGGTGGCCGATGGTGTAGCCGAACAGCGCTTCGGACCATTTCAGCTTGCCGACCAGTTGTTTGGCGTAGGGGTCGATCAGCAGTTTGTTGGGGTTGAAGCGATGGCCGTTGGCCGGGTCGTACGGGCCGTAGACGCGATAGCCGTAGATCAGCCCCGGATGGGCGTCGGGCAAGTAGCCGTGGTAGATCTCGTCGGTGTATTCGGGCAGTTCGATGCGTTCGAGTTCCACCTCGCCGGCGTCGTCGAACAGGCACAGTTCAACTTTGGTGGCGTGGGCGGAAAACAGCGCGAAGTTGACGCCCAGTCCATCCCAGGTGGCACCCAGCGGAAAGGGCAGGCCTTCGCGGATTCGCGTGGCTTCGGCACGCGGGGCTGGCGTGGCGGCTTTCTTTGGGCTGGTCATAAGTGCTCCTGCAAACTCAAAACCTATGGCGACTGGCACGCCGCCATCGCGAGCAGGCTCGCTCCTACATTTATCGGGAACGGGCCGCAAATTTTTGAACGACACAGATCCCATGTAGGAGCGAGCCTGCTCGCGATGAGGCCATAAGGCTCAATATTCATGGTAACTCTTCACAAGCCCTGTCAGGACAGTCTCAAACCGCCGGCGGTTTTCGCGCAGCCCGGGGCTTTTTCTCGACTGCCTTTTCTCCGGGCGGGATGACTTTCGAAGCTGCCGCAGGTTTGGCCTTGGCTTTCGGCGCGGCGGTCTTGCCATTGAGGGTCTTGTCCGGGCTGAGTTTTGCGTCTGCGGTTTTCTTCGGCGCTGCCTTGCTGGCGGGGGCCTTCGTGGACTTTTTCGGGGCCAGGGCTTCGGCTTCTGCCAGTTTGAGCGCCATCTCCCAATGGCGGGCTTCCTGACCTTCAGGTTTTCCTTCGGATTCCCAGATCTGATAGGCGAACTCGCGGATGCGTTTGTCGTTGGTACTCATCGTAATGCTCCTGAACTGAACTCAAGTGTGGGCAGTTTGAATAATGAGATTGACCGGGAAATCCCCCAGCGCGGCGCTGACCAGCAGCTCCCTGTGTTGTGTGACTGTGATGCGGGAAAAAAGTCCCTCTATATGTTCGTCAGGGACGGTGAACGGCAGTTTGACCCGGGTATCGCCCCACAGCGGCGCGTGGACCTGTGGTTCGGCACCGTTTTCCAGCAGCTCGGCACAACGTATCGGCACAATCACGATGGCGCGTTTCCCCTCCCGTTCACGGACAAATCCCAGTACTCGATGGGCCTCGCTGCCCACCACTTCCAGGGCCTGGTAAGTGCCACGCCGAAACAGCTCGGCATGCTCGGCACGCAGGCCCAAGGTGCGGGCAATCAGGGCTTGCTTGATGCGCCCGTCATGCCAGTTCAGCAACAAGTCCGGCAGGTCCACCGCTTGCTGCAGTGCCTGCAGGCGGCTGGCGTAATCCACCGGGCGACGGTTGTCCGGATCGACCAGGCTGAAGTCCCAGAAATCGTTGCCCTGATACAAATCCGGTACGCCGGGCACGGTCATGCGCAGCAAGGTTTGCGCCAAACCGTTGAGTGCACCGGGGACGGCAATCGAACGGGCAGCCTTGGCCAGGGCCGTACGCAACAACTCGCCTTCGGGGCTGAGCAACAGGCGCTGGATGAAGTCCTCGCTCGCCTGCTCACAAGGGTCATTGGGTGCGTTCCAGCTGCTTTGCAATTTGGCTTCGCGCAGGGCCTTGCGTTGCCACTGGCAGAGGCGTTTTGCGTAGTCCTCTAGCGCCGGCGGATGATCGACAGCCAACTCCAGCGGCCAGCTGCCAAGAATCGCTTGATACAGAATCAACTCATCGCCCGCCGACGGCACTTGATCGTCACTGCGCAGTGGCCGGGCGAGAGTGCGCCACAGACCGATCTGGTCGGCGTACCAGTCGCTGCGCTCGCTCAATACCGCCAGCCGCGCCCGTGAATCTTCCCCGCGCTTGTGGTCGTGGGTGGCGCTGGCCAGCAGATTGTCCGGGAAGGTGTCGAGGCGCTCGATGCAGGCTTGATGAAAGTCGGCAACCGGCGCACTGAACTGCTCGGTGTTGAACCCCACGTCGTTGCGCGAGAGCAGGACCGCCGACCGATAGAACGCGGTGTCTTCCACCGCTTTCGCCGCGGCCGGCGAGGTCAGTTGCTGGAAACGTACGCAGGCGTGCTTGAGGCGTTTGCGCTGGCGACCGGCCGGGCGCTGCCGCCAGGGTTCACCGCCGAGCCAGCCGGCCAGGCAGTCGAGCACCGGCCAGTCCGCCTCACCCAGGGTTTGCCGGGCACCGTCCATGGCCCGTTGGAAAAACACCTCGTCCTGGGCCGACCGGCCGAGGGCGCTGATGTAGGTGCGGTACACCGGAAAATGCACGATCAGCGCCTGCAAGGCCCGGCGAATGGCGCCGAGGGTCAGATCGCGGGTCATCAGATTGTCCCGGGCCACTTGCAGCAAGGCCTGGGCGACGCTTTCGAAATCCCCGGCGAGGGAGCCATTGAGGATTTGCTGACGGGCCAGTTGTGCTTCCCGGGAGAAGTCGGCGGGCCGCTCGCTGTGGTAATGCCAGAGTTCGGCCAGTGTCTGCGCACCCCGGGGATCGTGTTGCAGCAGTGACAACTGGTTCATGAATTCGTAACCGGTGGTGCCGTCCACCGACCAGTCGCGATGCAGGGTTTCGCCTTCGCCGAGGATCTTTTCGACATAGATGGGCAGGTGGCGCCCCGCGGACAGGCTGTCGACCCGACGGCGCAGTTTTCGGCAGTAGCCCCGCGGGTCGGCGAGGCCGTCGATATGGTCGATGCGCAACCCGTCGATCAGCCCTTCAGCCACCAGTTGGAAGATCTTCGCGTGGGTGGCTTCGAACACGGCGGGACGCTCGACGCGCAGCCCACCGAGTTCATTGATATCAAAGAAGCGCCGCCAGTTGATGTCGTCGGCGGCGGTGCGCCAACTGGCCAGGCGATAGCTCTGGCGCTCCAGCAGGTTGTGCAGGCGCTGGAAGCCTTCGCGGGTCACTGAGTCGTAGTTTTTCAGGTGTTGGTCAATGGCTTGGGCAATGGCCGGATCGCTGACCAGGTCGCGTAGTTCTGCTTTCAGCGGTCGCGCCAGGCTGTGGGCATCGGTCTGGTAGCTCAGGGTGCTGAAGCGATCGGCCAGGGATTTGAGTTGTTCGGCCTGTTGCGTATCGAGCGGCGCATCGACCTTGAGCAGCTCGCCGTAATCCCAGGGGCAAATGGGAAAGCGGTGTTCGTAGTACTCGACATGAAAGCTTCCGTGCCAGGCATCGAAGCGCAGGGGCAGGGTGCCGTCCTGCAACGCGACGCCATAGTCGCTGCCGAGAAACGGCAGGAGCAACTGGCCCTCCATCAACGGGTCGGGCGAGTGCCACTGGATGTCGAAAAACTCGCCGTAGGGGCTCAGGCGCCCCCACTCCAGCAAATCCAGCCACCAGGGATTATCACTGCCGCCGACCGCCATGTGGTTGGAGACGATATCGAGGATCAACCCCATGTTGTGCCCGTGCAGGGCACCGACCAGACTGCGCAGCGCCACCTCACCGCCCAGCTCCGGATTGACCCTTGTCGGGTCCACCACGTCATAGCCGTGCATCGACCCGACGCGCGCGCGCAACAGCGGGGAGGCGTAGACATGGCTGATGCCGAGACGGGCGAAATACGGCACCAGTGGCACCGCATCTTCCAGCGTGAAGCCTTTATGAAATTGCAGGCGCAACGTGGCGCGCAGTGGTCGGCTCGGCACTTGAGTCATCGATCACGCTCGGCCGCCTGAAGTCGCGCACAGGCGAGCAGTTCCAGACGCCGCGCGGCATCCGCTCCATCGAGCAGGGCCTCGCTGTATCCGGGCAAGCGCCGCGACCAGTTCGGGTGAGTATCGATGGTGCCCGGCAGATTGGCCTGTTGTTCCACGCCAAGGGCATCTTCCAGTGGCAGCAACACCAATGGCGACCGGGTATGGCCGAGGAAGCGCACGCTGGCGTCGAGCACCTGGTCGGTTTCGTGGGACTCTTCGCGAAAGTTCTGCGGGTCCTGACTCAACGCCCGGCGCAGGCCCTCACGCTCGCGCTCGCGGTGCTGGCGCCATTCGATTTCAGTGCTGGCATCGACCATGCCGAGCCGGGCGTTCCAGTCGATATCGCGGCCATGCCACCAGCCGTTGAGGGTGGGCAGGTCATGGGTGCTGGTGGTCGCCAGGGCGTTGTCCGGCCAGTCGAGGATCGGCTTGAAGTGCGTGTTGTCCTGTTCGAACAGCAACACCCGCATGCCGAGTATCGAACGGGCGATGAGTTTTTCCCGCAGGCCGTCCTGCACGGTGCCGAGGTCTTCGCCAAGGACGATGGCTTGATGGCGATGGGATTCAAGCGTCAGCAGGCGCAGCAGGTCGTCCACCGGGTAATACAGGTAGGCGCCGTCGGCTGGCGGCGAGCCATTGGGGATCACCCACAAACGTTGCAAGCCCATGACGTGATCGATGCGCAAGCCTCCGGAGTGGGCGAAGTTGGCCCGCAACATTTCGATGAAGGCCCGGAAACCATTGCGCACCAGGCCTTCAGGGGAGAACGCGGAAATCCCCCAGCCCTGGCCAGTGCGGTTGAGAATGTCCGGTGGTGCACCGACGGTGAGGGCGGCGAGCAGTTCGTCCTGACGGCTCCAGGCCTGGCTGCCGCCGCCATCGGCACCGACGGCCAGATCGGCAATCAGGCCGATGCTCATGCCGCTGGCGCGGGCGGCGGTTTGCGCGCGCTCCAGGCAGCGCGTGATCAGCCACTGGCAGAAGGCGAAGAAGCCGATGCGCCCGGCATTTTCTTCGGCGAATGCCGCCAGTTCGGCGCTGCGCGGGTTGCGCCAGGGTTCGGGCCACTGCCGCCAGTCGAGGTGTTCACCGCGGGCGGCGCGAGCCTCCTGGATGGCTTCGAAGCGGCAGTGATTTTCCAGCGCTTCGCCAGCGGCGTGACGAAAACTGCTGAAGTCTTCGTGCAACGGGTGTTCACCCTGGACGAAGCCTTCATACAGGGCCTGCAACAACCGATGCTTGGCTTCGGCGGCGGCCGGCCAGTCAATCAGCGGATGTTCTTCCAGCGCCTTGAGTTCAATGGCCAAGCCGGTTGCATCGATGGCGGTACGCAGGGCGCGTTCGCCGAGAATGGTGCCGGGGGCGCAGTAAAGGCTGTTGAGAAACAAACGGCTGGACGGCGAATATGGGCTATAGCGTTGGGTGTCACTGGAAAACATCGCATGCAACGGGCTGATCGCCAGCGCCTCGGCGCCACGCTCACCGGCCACCCGGGCGAGGTCCTCCAGCGCCTGGGTGTCACCAAACCCGCCATCACCGGGGCGGCGCAAGCCATACAACTGCACGCTCAGGCCCCAGGCACGAGGAATGGGGTTATCCACGGCATCGGCCACGCTGTAACAACGGGATGGGGCCACCGCCAGAGTGAAGGTTTGTCCGTCGATGCCGACCTGTTGATAGCCGACCGGTACCAGCCCCGGCAGCACCGCGTTGGCGTCCAGTTTCAGGTTGAGCCGCGAACCGTCTTCGAGGTGGATTTCGCAAGGGGTCTGGGGCTCGAAATAACGCGCCAGGTCCAGGCCCACCCCGACATCGGCGGTGATCAATGGCGGCAAGTGATGGGTCTGTTGCGCCGCTTGCAACTCCAGCAGGCTGGTGTCGATTTCCTGGGCACTGCCGGCTGGGTGGCCAAGGCCGCTCAGCACGTTGCGCAACACTGAAGGCGCGACTTTTTGCGGGCGACCGTTGGCGTCGATCCAGTCGACCGCGAGGCCGGCACGGCTGGCCAGGATTTCCAGTTGCGCATCACTCATGGACGCTCTCCATACGGGGTAGCAAAGGGGCTGCGGCGGCGAGGCTGACGAGCGCGCAATACGGGGCAAGGGTGCCCTGGTCCAGAAGGCCGGCGCTCTCTGGCGGGTATTCGAACAACCGCGCGGCACCGGTCTGTGAGGTGTGGCCTACGGGCCTGTCGCTGAGGTTCAGGTCAATGCGCAGTTGGCTGCCATCGCCCAATCGCCAGGCTGCACTGACCGCGCCTTGGCCCAGCACGTCGGTGCCCAGTGCCTGGGTGCCCGGCAAGTGCGGGACGATGAGCCGGTGACGGATCTGCAACAGTCGGCAGTACAAGTCGTGCATCTCGCTGTGGCCGATCGAGGGCAGGACAGGGCGGGACGCCGCAAATGTCTGCGGATCGTTCGGGTCCGGAATGTGTTCGCGTTGACGCGGGTCCGCAAACGCGCTGAACGCCGCGAACTCGTTGCGCCGGCCATCGCGTACCCGTTTTGCCAATTCACCGTGATGGCTGGTGAAAAACAGAAAGGGTTGTTCGACGGCAAACTCGTCACCCATGAACAGCAGCGGAATCATCGGCGACAGGAGCAGCAACACCGTGGCGGCCTGCAGCGCTTGCGGGTGGGCGAGTTGATGCAGGCGCTCGCCGAAGGCCCGGTTGCCGATCTGGTCATGATTCTGCAAAAACAGGATGAATGCGCCGGGGGGCAAATGCCCGCTGGGTTCACCGCGTGCCACACCATGGCGGTTGAGATGGCCCTGGAACACGAAACCCTGGCTCAGGCAGCGCGCCAGTTGTTCGGTGGGGTTTTGCGCGTAGTCGGCGTAATAGGCGTCGGTTTCGCCGGTCAGCAATACGTGCAGGGCGTTGTGGCCGTCATCATTCCATTGCGCGTCGTAACCCTGTTCGAGCAGGCTGGCCTGGTTGTGTTCGTTCTCGACCATCAGCCACACATGCCGCGCCGGTCCCGTCTGCTGGCGCACCCGTTGCGCCAGTTCCTGAAGAAAGTCCGGGTCTTCGATGGCGTGCACCGCGTCCAGGCGCAATCCGTCGAAACGGTATTCCAGCAGCCACATCAAGGCGTTTTCGATGAAGAAGTCCCGTACTTCGCGACGGCGCAAGTCGATGGCCGCGCCCCATGGCGTGTGTTGGTCTTCGCGAAAGAAAGCACTGGCATAACGATGCAGGTAATTGCCGTCCGGGCCGAAGTGGTTGTAGACCACGTCGAGAATCACCGCCAGACCGTGGCCGTGGGCGGTGTCGATCAAGTGCTTGAGCTGCTCGGGTGAGCCGTAGGAAGCCTGGGGCGCATAGGGCAGGACGCCGTCATAACCCCAATTACGCTCACCGGGAAACTGCGCGATGGGCATCAGTTCGATCGCGGTGACACCCAGTTCGACCAGGCGCGCCAGATGCTGCTCGACGGCGCTGAAGCCGCCGAGCGCACCGACATGCAGTTCGTAGATCACCGCTTCGTTCCACGGCCGTCCCAGCCAAGTACTGTGTTGCCACGCATAGGCCAGCGGATCGACCACCACGCTGTGCCGGTCGATATCGCCGGCCTGAGCGCGGGAGGCCGGGTCGGGCACTTCCAGTTCGCCGTCGATGCTGTAGCGGTAACGCGTGCCCGCCGCGCATCGGATGTTGCTCACGAACCAGCCGTCGGCCTGGGGCAGCAACGGCAAGGACTGTCCATTTTCCAGTTCGACACTGACGTAAAACGCATCTGGCGCCCACAACGCAAATCGCGTGTGCTCTGCGTCCAGCATGATTGCGCCGTGGGGCCAGGTCTCGAGGGTCCGTAACGGCATCTTGAAAGCCTCTTACTGTTTGTTCGATTTCCCCAATGCTTTCGCCACAAGCTGTTCATAGAGTTCGGCGTAGGGTTCGACCGCCTTGCACCAGTTGAACGGCGCGGCCATGGCCCGGCAGCGCATGGCGTGCAGCAGGTCGGGAAAGGCGAATACCTTGAACGCACGGCTCAGGGCTTCCTGGTAGCTCTGCACCGTGGATTCATCGAACAGGAAACCGGTCACGCCGTTTTCGATGGTGTCGGCCAGGCCACCGGTGTTGCGTGCCACCGGCAACGAGCCGAAGCGCTGGGCGTACATCTGGCTCAGGCCGCACGGCTCGTAACGCGACGGCATCAGCAGGAAGTCGCTGCCAGCGAACATGCGCCGGGCGTCGGTTTCGTTGAAGCCGATGCGCACGCCTATCTGCCCGGGGAAACGCAGGGCCAGTTCGCGCATCGACTGTTCTTCTTCCGGCTCGCCACGGCCGATGATCGCGATCTGGCCACCGGATTTGACGATGTATTCAGAGACCGCCTCGGTGAGGTCCAGGCCTTTCTGATAAACCAGCCGCGAGACCACCGCAAACAGCGGGCCTTCGGAATCTTCCAGGCCGAACAGCTCGCGCACATGAGCGGCGTTCACGGCCTTGCCATCCCAGTCGCCGATGTTGAACGGGCAGAACAGGTGCGGATCGGTCGCCGCATCCCAGCTTTCATCGATGCCGTTGGGAATCCCGCTGAGCAGGCCTTGCTGGGTCTTGGCGGCGAGAAAACCGTCGAGACCGCAGCCGAAATCCGGGGTGGTGATTTCCTGGGCGTAGGTCGCGCTAACCGTAGTGATGTGGCTCGAATAGGCCATGCCGGCCTTGAGGAACGACATCTTGCCGTAGAACTCCATGCCTTCCTGCTGCAGCGCGTGATGGGGGATGCCCAATTCGGGGCACGACCCCAGGCTGGTTACGCCCTGGTACGCCAGGTTGTGGATGGTGAACAGGGTGGGTGTGCGCTGTCCACGCCAGTGCATATAAGCAGGGGCCAGGCCGGCCGGCCAGTCGTGGGCGTGCACCAGGTCCGGGCACCAGTGGATTTGCGCGAGGTTGGCGGCAATATCGGCCGCCGCCAGGCCCAGGCGGGCGAAACGGATATGGTTGTCCGGCCAGTCGCGGCCGTTGTTGGCGCCGTAGGGCGAACCTTCGCGCTCGTAGAGTTCGGGGCAGATCAGTACGTAAATGACCAGACCGTCGGGCATGTCCATGCGCCCGATCTTGCACGGTGGCAACGCAGCATGACCGCCGAGCTCACCGATGATATGAATGGGGTTCTCGCTGTGCAGCACCTGCGGGTAACCCGGGATCAACACCCGCACATCGTGCAGATGGGCCATGGCCCGTGGCAGCGCCGCGGAAACGTCGCCCAGGCCACCGGTTTTCACCAGGTCGGCGATTTCCGAGGTGACGAACAAGACTTTTTTACGGTTCGGATTCCGGTGGGCTGCCGGGGTCAGCGTCCGGGTGCCAGGAACGCTGACGGGTTGGGTGTTCGCGGCAGTTACGGCGCTCGATTCGCCGACCTGATGAGCACGCTCTCCCTGTATTTCCAAAGCCGTACTGATCATATGAATCTCCCGTGTTGTTGATCTAGTTCTTAGGTCTGGCAAACGGTGTTCCATGGCCAATGTCCGTGGCCGGCGCAAATGCGCTACGCATCAGTGAGCAAGCGCTGCCCAATGCGCTGAAGCAGAATGGGTGAATGAGCCACTGCAAAGATTGCACCAGTCGCAACGCACCTTCTTGTCAGAGGACCGATCGGGATTGGAAAAAGTTTCGACTGTTTTTCCATTTTGTGACCGATCGGTTTCGTCTCGAGAAAATGAGTCTAGGCCAGAACTTAGAGCGGTAAAGGGCAGATGGCAAAATTGTTCGACAATCGGTTTGTAGCGGGACGGACGTGCCTGATCGAGGTGCAATCGCCCCGACGAAGTGCATGTTTTTTGCGTTTTTGCCGCAAAAAGTCACTGGGCAGTCACATAAATGTGCGACACGATTCAGTATGCACGCACCATTGTGGTGCGCGTCGTGAGTCCCGCATTTGGCCGAACCGCTGCCTTACTGCCCACCTTGATGCCTTGTTATAGTTCGGGCCTCATTTTTGCCCGCAAAAGGATCACTGGCATGTCTCAGTACAGCGCGTTCAACGTCGAACTGGTCGATAAAATCGCCCATGTGCAGATCGACCGCCCGGAGAAGATCAACGCGATGAACGCTGCGTTCTGGAGCGAGATCGTCGAGATCTTCCAGTGGATCGACGACACCGATGAAGTGCGCGTGGTGGTTCTCAGCGGCGCAGGCAAGCATTTCTCCTCGGGTATCGACCTGATGATGCTGGCTGGCGTGGCCAATGAACTGGGCAAGGACGTCGGACGCAATGCGCGACTGCTGCGGCGCAAGATCCTCACCCTGCAAGCGTCGTTCAATGCCGTCGATAACTGCCGCAAACCGGTGCTTGCAGCGATTCAGGGCTACTGCCTGGGTGGCGCCATCGACCTGATTGCCGCGTGCGACATGCGTTATGCCGCCGAAGACGCACAGTTTTCGATCAAGGAAATCGACATCGGCATGGCCGCCGACGTCGGCACGTTGCAACGCTTGCCGCGGATCATCGGTGACGGCATGCTGCGCGAACTGGCTTACACTGGTCGCACGTTTGGCGCCGACGAGGCGCGGGGCATGGGCCTGGTCAATCGCGTCTACAGCGACAACGCCAGTCTGCTCGACGGCGTCATGGGCATTGCCCGCGAAATCGCCAGCAAGTCGCCGATCGCCGTCACCGGCACCAAAGAGATGATCAGCTACATGCGCGACCATCGCATCGATGACGGCCTCGAATACATCGCTACCTGGAACGCCGCCATGCTGCAATCCACCGATCTGCGTGTGGCCATGGCCGCCCATATGAGCAAACAGAAACCCGAATTTCTGGATTGATTAACCATGATTCCTCGCTGGACCACCGCAGTACTGGACACCGATCAACCCGGCGGCTGGGCCATTGCGCGCAGCCCCGAAGGCTTTCTGTTCGATGACAATGGCGCACTGTTCGCGCGCGAATGGCTCAAACGTCAGGACCTGTCGATTCTCGCCGAGCATGGCATCGGTCATCTCGATGGCGAGCCGGTCTATCTGCTGGAGCTGCGCAGTCAAAGCGAAGTGCCGGGCTGCAACTGGAAAGGCCTGCGGGCGTTCATGCTGGAGGGCGATCACACGGTCTACAAGGTGCTCGGTTACGCCGCACAGATCGGCACCTGGGCCCGCGAGCATCGTTTTTGCGGCAATTGTGGGCAGGCGACCCATCAGGTGGTGCGTGAGCGGGCGATGTACTGCGAGCCGTGTGACTTGCGCTATTACCCGCGGATTTCGCCGAGCATGATCGTGCTGGTGACCCGCGGCGACGAGATTCTGCTGGGGCGTTCGCCGCGTTTTGTGCCGGGGGTCTACAGCACCCTGGCCGGGTTTGCCGAACCGGGCGAATCGGCCGAGGACTGCCTGATTCGCGAGGTTCGCGAAGAGGTGAGCATCGAGGTCCGGAACATCCAGTACATGGGCAGCCAGTGCTGGCCGTTCCCGCACTCGATGATGCTCGGCTTTCATGCCGAATACGCCGGCGGCGAGATCGTCTGTCAGGAAGACGAGATCGAGGACGCCCAGTGGTTCAACGTGCACGAGCTGCCGCCGTTGCCGGCGTCACGCTCGATTGCCCGTTACCTGATCGACCTCTATGTGGCGCGGCGTTTAGGCCACGCTGAACCAGTGCTGCCAGGCTAGGCGCACGGTCAGGCCCAGCACCACGGTGATGAACACCGGGCGAATGAATTTCGCACCGCCGCTGATGGCGGTGCGGGCACCAAGGAACGCGCCGACCATCAACGACGAGCCCATGCACAGGCCGATGATCCAGTCCACCTGACCGGAAAAGATGAAGATCGACAGCGCTGCCGCGTTGCTGACGAAGTTCATGCTGCGCGCCACGCCGCTGGCCTTCACCAGGTCGACGGGGTAGAGCAGCAGGCTGCTGACGGTCCAGAACGCGCCCGTGCCGGGACCGGCCACGCCGTCATAGAAGCCGAGGCTGAAGCCCTGGGTCGACTGCCACTTTTTCTTGATCGGTGCATCGCTGTCCACTGGCGCTTTCGGCGTGCCGCCAAACAAAAGATAAACGCCACAGGCGAAGACGATCACCGGCAGCATTTTGTTCAGCCACTCCGCCGGCAGGTAGTGCGCGACCACGGCACCGGTCAGCGCGCCGACCAGTGTACCGATGATGGCGTGTACCCATTGCGCGGGGTGGAACAGCTTGCGGCGGTAGAAGGTGAAACTGGCAACCGCCGAGCCGAAGGTCGAGCTGAGTTTATTGGTGCCCAGCACCAGGTGCGGCGGCAGGCCTGCGGTCAACAAGGCCGGGGTGGTCAACAGCCCACCGCCACCGGCGATGGCGTCGATGAAACCGGCAACAAAAGCGACAAGGGCCAGGATGGCCAGGGTGGAGAGGTCAACGCTGAGTTCGAAAGGCATGGGCTCGGCTTATTCGGCGGGTGCAGAAAGGGCTGCGGGGAAGGGGCGACATATTACCCATAACCCCTTCCGACGGCGACCGCTCATGCATTCTGGCTATGTGCGGGTACTGCGTCAGGCCGCGATCTGTCGATCCCGCGGTATGTAGGAGCTGCCGCAGGCTGCGATCTTTTGATCTTTAGAAGCAAAGTCAAAAGATCGCAGCCTGCGGCAGCTCCTACAGGGGGTGAAGCAAAAGCTTGCGATGTGTGTTTACAGGCCCAGATCCGACAGCCCCGGATGATCGTCAGGACGACGCCCCAGCGGCCAGTGGAACTTGCGCTCGCTTTCCTTGATCGGCATGTCGTTGATGCTGGCGAAGCGGTGGGCCATCAGGCCGTCCTCGTTGAACTCCCAGTTTTCGTTGCCGTAGGAGCGGAACCAGTTGCCCGAGTCGTCATGCCATTCATAGGCATAACGCACGGCGATGCGGTTGTCGGTAAAGGCCCAGAGTTCCTTGATCAGCCGATAATCCAGTTCCCTGGCCCATTTGCGGGTCAGGAAAGCTTTGGCTTCTTCGCGGTTGTGGGCGAACTCGGCGCGATTGCGCCATTGAGTGTCCAGGGTGTAGGCCAGGGACACGCGCTCGGGGTCGCGCGAGTTCCAGCCGTCTTCAGCCAGGCGAACTTTTTCAATCGCCGATTCACGGGTGAAAGGGGGTAATGGCGGACGAACTTCGGCATCAGACATTTCAAGTCTCCGTATCAAGTTAAAGTTCAAACATTGTGTCGAGCTTGATTGAGTTGCTACAGGTCCAATAACTTTCGCGCCATGCATTGCGCATTATCGGCGGCACTGTGATCACCCATTACAAGCGCCACGGTAATGGCACCATCGATCAGGATCAGCAGTTGTCTGGCCAGCGTCTGCGGATCCTCGGCACCATATTCGGTACACAGCTCGCACACGTAGTCGAGCAGCTTCTGTTTATGCTCTTTGGCGACCAGGCGCACCGGGTCTTGCGGGTCGCCGGTTTCGCCACTGGTGTTGATGAAAGCGCAGCCGCGGAAACCGTCGGAGGCGAACCAGGACTTGAGTACGGTAAACAGGTTGAGCAGTCGCTCGGCCGGGGTTCGTGCCTGGCCGACTGCGCCTCTGTACCAGTGCATCCAACGCTGGTCGCGGCGTTGCAGGGCGGCCACCACCAGTTCGTCCTTGTTGGCGAAGTAGCGGTAGATGCTTTTTCTGGAGACGCCGGCGGTTTTCACCAGAAGATCCATGCCAGTGGCGGCTATGCCACTTTTGTAGATCAACTTTTCGGTGACATCCAGAATGATGTCGCGTGTGTCATTGCTGATGATTTCGTTCATGTGGCTAACAGTAGAATGATCGTTCTCCATGGTCAATGGGTGTTTTTGTAGTGCCTGATAAATGGTCTTCGTCGGAACGCCGCCCGGAGCTGGCTCGCTCCCACAGGAGAATGCATTTCAATGTAGGAGCGAGCCTGCTCGCGAAGGGGACATTACAGACGGTAACAAGACCCGAACCTTTGCATGGTGTAAGCTCTCGGGTTCTTCGGATTCGACCCAATTGCGAGCCCTATGCCGTCGCTTTTCAAACGCTCCCTGCTGCCCAAGTTGCGCAGTTTTCCGCTGGCGGCCGATGCCGTTAGCGTTCTCTCCGGCGCTGCAGAATTCCGTCATTGCCTGTTGGAGAAAATCGCCAGCGCGACCCGGCGCATTTACATCGTTGCGCTGTACCTGCAACAGGATGAAGCCGGCCAGGAAATTCTCGATGCCTTGCACGCGGCCAAGCTGGCACGTCCGGAACTGGACGTGGTGGTCGTCGTCGACTGGCTGCGCGCCCAGCGCGGCCTGATCGGTGCCGGCAAGCAACCGGGCAACTCCGCCTGGTATCAGGAAATGACCCGCACCCACGAAAGTGTTGTGCCGGTCTACGGCGTTCCGGTACAAACCCGCGAACTGTTCGGCGTGTTGCACCTGAAAGGTTTCGTGATCGATGACTGCGTGATCTACAGCGGCGCGAGCCTGAACAACGTCTATCTGCACAAGTTCGACAAGTACCGCTACGACCGCTATCACCTGCTGCACAATCGTGATCTGGCCGATTCGATGCAGCACCTGGTGCAGCACGGCCTGGTGGCTTCCAAGGCGGTGCACCGCCTCGACCTGCCGAACCTGCCGACCACCCGCAGCCTGCGCCATGACATCGGCGACCTGCGCAGCCGCCTCAAGCACGCGGCCTACGACACCACGCGGGGCACTACCGACCGGACCGGTTTGTCTGTCAGCCCCTTGCTCGGCGTCGGCAAGAACAATCCGCTGAACCGGGTGATCTGCGAACTGATCGCCAGCGCCCAGCAGCAACTGACCATTTGCACACCGTACTTCAACCTGCCGCTGGCGATCATCCGCGAGATCAACCGCGCACTGGCCCGTGGGGTGAAGATCGACATTGTGGTCGGCGACAAGACCGCCAACGATTTCTACATTCCGCCGAGCGAACCGTTCCGGGTCATTTCGGCGCTGCCGTACCTGTACGAAATCAGCTTGCGCCGGTTTGCCAAGCGCCATCAGCGCAACATCGACAGTGGGCAGTTGAACCTGCACCTGTGGCGTGATGGTGACAACACCTATCACCTCAAGGGCATGTGGATCGACCGGCGCTATACCTTGCTGACCGGCAACAACCTCAACCCGCGGGCGTTTCGACTCGATCTGGAAAACGCCTTGTTGATCGATGATCCCCATGGCGAACTGCTGGAGCCGCGTCACAACGAGCTGACAGAGATCTTCCAGCACACCCGGCGAATCGAGCATTTCCAGAACCTGGAGACCCTGGCCGAGTACCCGGCGGGCGTGGCCAAGTTTCTCAAGCGTGTGAGCCGTGTGCGGATCGAGCGCTTGCTCTACCGCATCCTGTAAATCCGGTGGACTTCAGAAAAGCAATCGTCGGAACGCCGCCCGGAGCAAGCTCGCTCCCACAGGGTTTGGTGTCGGCCACAATGTTGTGTTCGACCCCGATCCACTGTAGGAGCGAGCTTGCTCGCGATGAGGACCTTACCGGCGCTGCAAAACTCAGTTCAGCCCCAGTTTCCCACGCAGCGTCGACAAATCTTCAGCCAAAGTATTGACCGGGCCAACGAGCGCCTTGCGGTCGACGTCCTTCACTTTGTCGTAGGTCTCGAACCCGCCGTCCTGGGTCTTGTACTTGGCCAGGATCTTGTCCACGGTGGCGAAGTTCTTGTCGACCTTGGCCACGAACGCCGCATCCTGCTTCTCGATCTGCGGACGGAACAGGTCGACGATTTTCTTCGCACCGTCGATGTTGCCCTGGAAGTCATAGAGGTCGGTATGGCTGTAGCGGTCTTCTTCGCCGGAGATCTTGGTCGCCGCCACTTCTTCGAGCAGCGCAGCGGCACCGCCCACGACTTTCTCAGGCGGGAAGGTCAGGCCGGCGACGCGGGTTTGCAGGTCTTTCACGTCTTTGTTCAAGTCGTCAGCCAGTTCGCCCAGGTCTTTGGTGCTCTTTTGCGAAAACAGCGAGTACTCGAGCCGGTGGAAACCGGTGAAGTCTTCGGCCTCCACGCCTTTCTCATGATCGTCGACGCGGGAGTCGATGGACGCATCCAGGTCACTGAACAGCTCGGCAATCGGCTCGATCGACTCGTAGTAGACGCGAGTCGGCGCGTAGAGTTTTTGCGCGGTGGCCAGGTCGCCCTTTTTCACGGCGTCGGTGAATTGCCGGGTGTGGCTGGCCAGTTCATCCAGTTGCTCGGTCACGTAAATCTTGTAGTCCGAAACCGGCCCCACCAGGTCCAGCGGCGCTGTCGCCGCGAAGGTCGAAAGCGAAGTGTTGAGCAAGCCAAGGGTCAGCGTTAACGCGAGGGGCGACTTTTTCATGGGGCGGTTCCGTTAGTGTTGTATTGGTCAGGCGGTTGTTTTTGGTTGTGTGGCATCGAGCAGCGAGCGACCAATGAAATCCTGCTCGCCGGTGACACCGGGCAAGGTGAAGAAGTAGCCGCCGCCGACTGGCTTGAGGTATTCCTCCAGCGGTTCGCCGTTGAGCCGGGTTTGCACGGTGATGAAGCCTTTCTCCAGGTCGGCCTGATAGCAGATGAACAGCAGGCCCATGTCGAGCTGGCCGTTCTTGTTCACGCCGTTGGAGTAGTTGAACGGCCGACGCAGGATCAGGTTGGCCCGGGTCGCGGCGGTGCGCGGGTTGGCCAGGCGAATGTGCGCGTCAAGTCGGGTCAGCTTGCCTTGCGGGTCTTTGCTGTAGTCCGGCACTGCGGATTCGTGGGCACCGCCCATGGGCGCACCGGTGCTTTTGACCCGGCCGAGAATGCTTTCCTGTTCCTGCAACGGCGTGCGGTCCCAGCGCTCGACGAAGTTGCGGATGATCCGCACGGCCTGATAGCTGCCATTGGCTGCCCACGCCGGCTCATCGCTGCCGGGCTGCACCCAGACGATGCTGTCCATGGCCTTGGCGTCGTTGGAATCGGGGTTGGCCGAACCGTCGCGGAAACCGAGGAAATTGCGCGCGCTCTGTGCCGGCACGCCGGATTTCGCCGGGGCCTGGGGCGGCACACTGCCTTCCTGTTTCCAGCGCACCAGCAGCAAGTCCGGCAGGTTTTTCACGATGTCGCGCAGGGCGTGGATATTGGTGTCGGTGGTGTTGGCACAGAACTGGAGGCTCAAGTCGCCGTGGCAGCAATCGGCTTCCAGCGCGTCGTTGGGGAAACCGACCATGCGCACCAGTCGCTTGGGCTTGGCGGCGGCCAGGCCGAAACGTTCGTCGAACAGCGATTCGCCCACCGACACGGTGATGGTCAGGTTATCCGGGGTCACCACCGGACCGAGGATGCCCGAGTCCACAGGCGGCAGCTTCGGATCGACCTGGGCCACCGGGCCGCCCTGCATCAGGAACGCAATGCGCTGGTTCAAGGTGCGAAACAGCCGCTCGAGGTCTTCACGGTCGCTGGCCAACACATCGAACGACACCAGCATGCCGGCCGCCGGGCGCGGCGTGACGATGCCGGTCTGGTGCCTGCCATGGAACGCGTGACGGTCGAAGGTTTTGTCGCTGCTCGGTGCTTCGGTGACTTGCGCGGGGCTGGCGGCGATGGCCGGGCAACTGAGCGCTGAGCCGGCGAGGGCGGCGCCCATGCCCATCAGTACGCGGCGGCGCTGGAGATTGAATTGCTCTGGATCGTTCATCGGTTTGCGTCTTCTGCTGACAGGCCGGAAAGGCCAAGGGCGGGATCGATTGCATCGAGTGCGGTGGCCAGTGCCTTGGCCTTGTCGGCGATCTGTTGGCGCTGCTCGGCGCTGACGCTGTCGTAGCTGGCATAACCGTCGCCGACCTTGAAACCATTGAGTTCGGCGTCGAAGGCGTTGAGGGCAGCGTCGATTGTCGGCAGCAGCCCGGCCGCGGATTTGCTCAGCAACGGACGCAACAGGTCGACGACTTTGCGGGTGGCGTCGAGGTTGGCGGCGAAGCCGTTCAGGTCGCTATGGCTGTAGCGTTCTTCTTCGCCGCTGCTGGCGCGTACATCGGCGATGCCGTTGAGATTGCGCACCATGATGCTCACCAGTTGCTCCGGCGGCAGTGACTGGGCCAGCAACTGTTGTTTGAGGGTGGTGACGTCCGTCAGCAGTCGCTGGGCAATCGGTGCCAGGTCCGCGAGTTCACGTTGTTGAAACAGTGCGTACTCGATGCGATGGAAACCCGTGAAGCCCGGGTCCTGCTCGCGTTTTTCGAAATAGTCGGCGCGAGCATTGATGGCGTTATCCAGCTCCGCCAGGCGTTGAGCGGCAGGCGCCACATGCTGATACGCCGCGCGCGCCGGAACATATAGGGCTTGCGCCTGGCTCAGGTCGCCGGACTCGATGGCTTGCTGAAGGGCGGCGACGGCTTTGATCAGCGCAGTGCTCTGGCTGCTCAGGTACACGCGGAATTCCGACAGCGGCCCGACAAACGCGACCATCGACGGCCTGGATTTGGCGGCAGCCTCGGAGGCGGCTGTCGGCGTGACATGCAAGGTGCCACGGGGGTTGTTCAGCAGTCCGCAGGTGATGCTGTAGTCGCCGGGCAGCAGGTTGGCGTTGATCACCTGGCTCAAACCGGGGGCGATGTTTTCCCGTTCTTCGATCACCAGCACACCGTCGAGGATTTCCCATTCCACGGCGCGGTCGGAGCGGTTGACGATGCGAAAGCTGGCGCGACCGGCCGGGATGGTGAGCGCATTGGGTTCACAGCTGTGCGGGTGGATGGTCACCACCACCTCATCTTGGTTGGCCTGGCGTTTGGCCGCCGCGATTTTCGCGGCGTAGTAGAACAGGCCGCCGGCGGCGATCATCACGATCACCGAGCCGGCCACCGCCCAGCGCAAGGCGCGGGGAGGGGAAGCCTGGGGTGGGGCTTGATTTGGCATGGGAGCCCTTACTGGCTGGAAACGGAAGAGGATTGCCGGGCGGGTGCGCCGGCCGGGGTGAAGAACATCCCCAGCGCCACCAGCAGATAGATCAGATACGCGCCCAGGGTGCTGACGGTCGGGGCGTCCTGGTAACCGAACATGCCGGCCAGCACCGAACCCAACGGGCCGTCCATCGGCAGTGTCGCGCTGACGTCGAACAGCACGGTTTGCAGGTGGTTCCACAGCCCGGCTTCATGCAGCGCCTGCACTGAGTTGGCGAGGATGCCGGCCGCCACCACGAGGATGAACAGGCCGGTCCAGCGAAAGAACGCCGCAAGATTGAGGCGCATGCTGCCGCTGTAGATCAAAAAGCCGATGACGATGGCCAGGACCAGGCCGAGCAGGGCGCCGATCGGTGCCGCCGGGCCTTGGCTTTGCTGGAACACGGCGAGCAGGAAGAACACCGTTTCCAGGCCTTCGCGGGCCACGGCGAAAAACACCATGGCGATCAGCGCAATCACCTGGTGCCCGGAACCGGTCAACGCGTGGTCGAGGGACGCGTGCAATGAATGTTTGATCGAACGCGCCACCCTGCGCATCCAGAACACCATGGAGCTGAGAATGCCGACGGCCATCAGCCCGACGATGCCTTCAAACAGCTCCTGTTGTTTCTGCGGAAACTCGGCACTGAGCAGTTCCAGGCCACCGCCCACCAGCAGGGCGAGGGTGACGGCAAGAAACACCCCGATCCACATCGCCGGCAGCCATCGGCCGCGACCGGTCTGTTTGAGGTAACTGGCGATGATGCCAACGATCAACGCGGCCTCGACACCTTCGCGCAGCATGATCAAGAAAGGAACAAGCATTCAGCGGCGTCTCGAACTTAGTTAGGGAGCTAAGTTGTAACATAATGACACTCATTCACATATGGTATTGATTGGCAGTTACCTGAACCTAAGCTGAACGATCCTGAAGATCACGCTTTACCCTGTAGGAGCTGGCTTGCCAGCGATGGCGGCCTGATTGCCGACTATTTTCCATGAGGTGTACATATCCGTTGCTGCGGTCATGGCCACTTATGGTTCCGCTCTTACAGCGGGTCACTTTGGAAAAGCCCCAAAGTAACCAAAGGGCTCTTGCCCCTGTCGTTCGGTGCCTCGCCTAGGCTCGGCATGCCCTCGCTCCGGTCCTGCTCCGTGGGCCCGCCGCCATCGGCCATCCATGGCCGGGGGCGGCTAACCCGGCATCCATGCCGGGTTACCCACTGAGCAGAACCTGCGCTCGGCCTCTCGAGGGGGCAAGAAGATCAAAAACCAAAGCCAAAGCGAGGCGGCCTACCGGCCGGCCTGATCGCGGAATTCGTTCGCCTGTGAAAAACCTGGTCGGCTGGTAGGCGTCATCGCTGGCAGTCTCTCCCACAGGTCTTGCGTACACCCGCAAAATGGCGGTTGCACAGGACTCATGTAGGAGCTGCCACAGGCTGCGATCTTTTGCTCTTCTACTCAGGCGGATCAATTCGATCCAGCGCCCGATTCACCGCCAGTTCTCCCAGCATGATGACTTGCGCGATACCCAAGAGCGTATTGCGACTCGATCCCTCCGTCCGGTCCGCCAGATCCATCGTCATGACATTGGCAGAGGCCAGCGATTCGCACGCGTGGGCCAGGAGGCTTTCGGTATCGAGTTCAGGATTAACGAAAAACATCGTGCATAGTTTGCGTGGAGCGTCTCGGATATCGGCTGCAGAGGGAATGGTGGCGGTGGGGTCGAGGGGATTATTGGTTCTGGAGGACGTTGTCGGATCAGTATCCGGCGGGCTTGGCGTTACCTTGAACATTTCTTAGATTCCTGATTTGTGCCGGCACCAGTTCCCTACTAAAGAAAGGGGTGGCAGCTGTACGCAGGTTAGTAGACCGGGGAATCTAAGAAGCCGGCGCGCCCAAGGGCGCCCTACGTACAGCCACCATCAAACCGCAGGCGCAATGCCTGACTGATAGAAGCGTTGTACGACTTAGATTTAACCACGGGCTACTAAACCCGATCACTGACAATCAGTGACGCGAATCAAGTTACCGAGCGGTCCCAGGGCGCACAAGCCGGCGGATTCTGGCGTAACCGTAGGCAACGACGCAAGGTGATGTAGCTTTCGTGAAGTAACCTCGAAGGCGTTTAAACAAGTAGCCGCTCGCTCGCAAAACCGCTGAAACCAAACGCCGAAAACCCCTCACCGCAACCAGTCGACAAGACCGTACAAAAACTGACGGACCGGGCGCGCAGCCTTCCCGGACCCATCCTACGTGCCTTGTAGATATTTCCTATTTGAACGCTTACCAGCTTCTAGAAAGCTGTCGGGCCGTCATCGCTCTGCATTGACCGAGCATGAATTTGATCCCCTGGGACGTACGCATCTCCCTGGTTGACCCCTTTTGCAAAACAAGGAGCGACATACAACATGGCCAGCGTTCTTTCTCGACTGTTTGGACTCCACAAGTACGACACGACTTCGCGTTCTGATGCACCGCAGATCTCAATCTTGCCCGAGCCGGCGGCAGTGCCCGCCACCCGTACACTGCGCCCCGTGGAAAACTGGTGCCATCCGTTCAAGGACACCCGCGATCCGCTGATGCAACTGACCCAACTGGCCAAAGCGGTGGCTGGCTATTACCCACTTGGACGTAGCGGCCTGTGGCACGGCGGCGTGCACTTCGACAGCGGCACCGCCGGCACCCTGGAGCAATCCAGCGTGCATTGCCTGGCCGACGGCGAAGTGGTGGCCTACCGCATCGATACGCAGTCGCCGACAACCGCTTACTTCGCCAACGATCGAACGGTCGAGAAACCCTTTTCGCGCAACTTCGTATTGGTTCGCCATCACCTTCAACCGCCGAAGATCGAAAGCAGCCAGGACACTCCACCGAGCCTGACTTTTTATAGCCTCTACATGCATCTGCAAGATTGGGCGAAGTACCAGAAGGATTCCACCCTCGCTCGCCCGAAATTCTGGCCCGAGCATCCGACCTTTCGCGTCAAGCAGACGGCAAATGACGTCCTTCCCGGCCAGCCTGAACAGCTTGGTTTGAAGGTGTACAACAAGTCGAATGGTCAGCTAATCGATTTTCTGCCGCGAGGCGCCGAAGTGGCTATCAGTGGCACCGGACCATTTCGCAGGTTGGAGAGCAGCCTGGGGCCGGCAAAACTGCTCAACCCCGATGGCTCGATCAAGGGCTATCTCTCTACTCAGGTGCTCAAACACCCAGACCGCAAAGAAACCCGCATCAGTTCGTCGAAGAGGACAGTCAACGTCCGGGCCGAACCGGTGATTGCCGATAACGTAATTTTCGATTTACCGCTTGAATCGGAGGTCACGGTCAGTGGCGAAGGCGAGTTTCGCAAGCTCGAACGCATCAACCAGTATGTACATTTTGACTCGCTGGAAAGTGCCATTGAGCCGGTAGCGACAGATCAGATCGTGGTGCTTGACCAGCCTGTCGCAATCAAGGCAGGTGACCTCATCGGCCATCTTGGCCTGTATCAGGACGGCGGCGCGAATCAGCCGGACGAGAAGCTCCACCTGGAAACCTTCAGTGGTGATGACGTTGAGGAATTCATCGAAGCCAGTCGATTGTGGGCCCAACGCCTGCCGGAGAAAGACAGGACCTGGCTGAAGCTCCCTATGGGCACGCCCGTAGTACCTCCTGAAGGAAATACCACGGCTGCGCTATTGCAGGCATCGAGTGCTTCCAGCCCGCGCAGTGCTGCCGATTTGCTGGTCCCCAAGAAGCTGCTCGATGATCTGCCGGCGGACCGAAAAATCCAGGTGCCCGCGAGCCCGACACGCAAAGCTCGCACCTGGTATTACCTGAAACATTTGCTTCACGACGCCGACAACAATCTTCTTGATGGCTGGGTGTGTGAAGAGCCAGGCGTAACGCCTTGGGTCAGTCCGTGGGCCTGGGAAGGCTATGACGTCATCATCGACTACAGCAGACCCAAACACTTGCTGGCCTCTTTTCTCAGCACCATTGGCCGTTTCAGCGACGAGGAACGCGAGCGCTATCGTGCCATTGCCGAAAAAGACGACAAGGGCCCGATGAAAAGGCGGTTGTACGAAATCATCGGTCGCAACCCCGACGGCACGCTAACGGTCTCTGAATTGCTGGCGGCCCTTGAGCGACCGGCTCATGCGCAGTCGATTTCGCAGATGATTCTGTACAAGGAAAGCGAGTGGTTTCAGCAGCCGAAGATATGGGACGCACTGGATGAGTTGCTAGGCCATAGCGGCTCGACACCGCACTTGAATTGGCTGGCGGAGAAGCAGCGGATTGCGCAGATGGGGTGGTGGAGGGAGGTTGCGGAAAAGGTCGGGTTGCCTTCTTGGGGGAGTGCTTATCACTTTCATCCGATTGGGTTGGTGGGGATTTTTAGCAGTAACCGATTTAAGTTTTCCCTTGAAACTATGAAAAGCATTTATCCGACGCTCCGTGAAGATCGATACGGTGATTTGCAGAAAATCGCTGACGAGTTAAACGCAAATCTCGATTTTTTCAAGTTAGATACTCCGTTGCGAAGAGCTCATTTTTTTGCACAGATAAAACAAGAAACAGGGGAGGATTTATCGGTAGATGAAAGTTTCGCGTATAAATCCAGCGCGTTGATTGACTTGTTCAGTTATTTTCGGAGTAACCCGGAAGAAGCCGGGCGATACGGGTACAAAATTAAGACAGGAAAAATCAAAGAAAACGGCGCGCCTATGACCCGAGTCGATTACGAGGCCATCGCTAATGGCGCCTATGGGGGGCGTACCGAACTTGGCAATCGAGGGGTTTCAAGCGGTGATGGGTGGAGGTATAGAGGGCGAGGTTTGAAGCAGTTGACAGGGTTACACAATTACACACTATTTCAACGTTGGCACTCAAAGTATTCGGCGCAGTGGCCAAACGATAATGCAGATTTTGTTGTGAATCCTGATTTGTTGTTGGAGATGAAATATGCAGTTCGATCGGCTGCGAGTTTTTGGCTGAATAATGAGTTATATAAAATAGCAGATAAAGGCAGCGCTTTGGATGTTGTGGATTCAATAACCACTGTTGTAAATAAACATACAGCGAGCCACCCAGATAGAAGGGAGTACTTTGTTGACCTGTTAAAGAAAGGGAGTTTAAATTGAAAAAAATACTGATGGTTTTTTTGGCTGTTGCATCTTTTGTGAGTCTTAAGGTTTGGGCGAGGGATCCATACGTAGACATAAATTCAACAATGTGCACTGAAGGGGAGGATATTTACATTGGTTGCGCATTTAATCCCGGTCAGGATCAATGCAACTATGTAGGGAGAGTTGCGTCAATTTGCGCGAAGGCCAATACATCTCCTGATAGTGGCTATGTACAGTATCGCTTTGGTAAACCGTCCTACGGTCTTGGTCCGGCAAGCGTAGAGTTGCAGTATCCAGAGAAAAAAACACCTCCCAAAGGAATATTCACGATTTACAATTCGACAAACCATGAAAGTAACGGGGTAGCTCTTCGCTTTACAAAGGGAAATTACCTGTACTCCTTCGAAAGTCTGAACTCCTTGAGCTATAAAGTTGTTGCAAAAAAACAAGGTGAAAAGGTTTTCAATAAAAATTGTGATCTCCCTGGTTTAAATTATTTACCCGATAGTGCATATCGAGGCATCCAAACGATAGAGCTTGGCCCAAAAAAAATATCCGGGGCGAATAAATGCAGCGGTATTGGTCTTCGGGAGGCTTATAGCTCTATGGAGCTAGATAGAGTGAATGCATGTATTGTCTACACAAAAACTAATTTGCAAGCAGATGCGCAATTGTTTCGTGAGACTGATGGAATATCCCTTTATTCAGTTATTTTATCTGAAAACCCAAAGCTTGTTTATGAGTTTCCATACTTGGGTACGGGAGGAGTAATCACTGACGCATTTTTTCTTCCCGTTGGTGAAGGGGGAGAAGAGCTGTTGTTCGTCGTACATCGCATGGAGATGCCAAAAATATGGGATCCGGCAAGCGATATTTACGATGTAAGTGTTTTTAGGTTGGAGGCGGATACTCTAATTCTGGACAAGAAGCTCACTCGTTTTTTTCATTTGGGTGGGGATGAGGTGGATAAGCAAGGGGGAACTACGTATGTGTATCCGTATAAAGACAAAAAAAGTGTTCAGAAGACGGCGGGGTCGCCTTTGTTTCAAACCATCCTTACTGGCAAAGTAATAAACGGCTCCATTATGGAAAAAGCATCTCTTTATGATGGCGGTTCGGAACCGTTGCTGCAGTATTCACCAAAGATGTATTTAATTAAGGGGGACAAGGTTTTAGTGGAGGATTCGTGGGGCGGATGGTGCAAGGTCTCATACCAAGCGAAAGTTGAAATAATTACAAAGTGGGTGCAATGCAAGTCGATAAATTTTTCGGCGAGTTAGGTGAAGTCATGCCAATCAGACTGGATAAAATTCCGCCTCTCGCACTGCGTCCTCAACCACCTCGATTTTTACTTTGGCTCGGCCTGTTGTTGCTGTTCTGTTTGCTGGGCGTCGGAGGCACGCTGTTGTTCGGCGACGAAACCGTACCCCAGCGGCCTTCGGATTTCTGGAGCCTGGCCTTGGGCATCCCAATCCTGGGTTGGTGCGTGCTGGGATTCGGGCGAGTGCTGTTGTACACCGGTGAAGAGGGTGCCGCCGATGGCTGGGATGAGGCTCGCGAAAAAGACATGAGCCGAAAGATGCGTCAGGGGCGTCGCTCGCAACAGGTGTTTGGCGTGAGCGTGCAGACTGCTCTTGCAGAACCTGCGGATGATCCGGAAATACAGCTGGACGCTCTGCTGAGTGGGACGAAGGCGCTGAAGTCACAAGCGTCCAGGGTGGATGGATCAATACTTCGCCATAGTTGTTTATCTAACGATGCAGATGAAAACCCGGAAGCAATATTGCTGAGTGTATGGGCGCAGACACTCGCCGACCTGGCGCCGACTTTGGCGCAGTTGCCTGATGATCAACCGTTGGCCCTGTTGCTGGATGTCGATACCGGTTTGCCGGAGCAGCAATGGCGCCGAGTGTGGCGACAGGCATGGCGCGAATCCGGTATTCGCCAACTCATAACCCCCGTCGATGGTCGCGGGCTGACTGCATTGGACCAGTGGCTGGACAAGCGTATTGCTGATCGGGAGTTGTTGTTGGTTTTGGCCGTGCACTTTGCGCCGCAGCAGCCGGATGGCACGGCGGAAGTTGCCGTCGGGTTGCTGTTTGGTAACCGTCTGACGCAAACCACGTTATCGCCGATAGCCTTACTTCATCGGCCGGAGCAGGCGCGCAAGCCCATCTCCGATGACCTGCTTTACGCTACGCGACAGGCGATTGAGTGGGCGCCGCTTGAAACGAGATCAGTCGAACAGGTTTGGCGAGCAGGTATTGATGTTCGGGGGAAGGCCGCCATTGCACGCGTGATGACTGAAGTCCCCATGTCTGTCGATAGGTCGGGATTGTGCGACCTTGATGCAATGTTGGGTCATCCAGGCTGTGCTTCGTCTTGGTTGGCCATAGCTGCCGGGACGCAGGCGATTCGGCGCGGTGCCGGGTCGCAATTTATCTACAGTGGTGGCGCGGTTGCGGCTGGACTGTGGGGAACGGTGCTGATTCCGGCATCATCACTTTGAGGAAGAGGGCTCGCAGTCAGAGTTGTTTGCGCTGTTTATCGAGTGGTTGCGCAGGCACTGACTTTTCAGGTTGCCAATTACCTGTAGGAGCGAGCCTGCTCGCGAAGAACCCGAGAGCACCGCGTTTATCCAGGAAGCGCATGCCATCGTTCACTACCATCGCGAGCAAGCTCGCTCCTACAGGTGTAATTGATCGATTACAGATTTTTCAGCCAATCCAACACCCGCAGGGTTTCGTTGCCCACAGGAACAGCGTCAGGCGAGCGGTTTCAGCTAATATGCCCCCACTCGAACAAGAACAGGCCTTGCCGCGATCCATGTCGGAAAAAGACACCATCAGCGCACAACTGCTGCGTGAAGCACTGCTGCAAAGTTGCGCCCCGGGAGCCGCCACCGAAGAGGTGTTGCACAAGCTCGGAATCGACCCGCGGTTACTGGACAGCAGCGATGCCCGCCTGCCGGCCACCACCTATGCGAAGTGCTGGCGGCTGTTGGCACGGCGCGGGGATGACGAGTTTTTTGGCATGGACCCGCGCAAGCTAAAGTCCGGCAGTTTTGCCTTTCTGTGTCGCACGGCCATGCTCCAGCCCAACGTGGCGGCGGGACTGACCTGCGGCCTGGACTTTCTGTCGTTGATGCTTGAGCACTTGCCGGCGCAGCTGGTGCGTCAGCAAAGCCTGGCGGAAATCGTCCTGCTGGAGGACGACAAAGACCCGCGCCGGGCCTTCACCTATTTCACCTACTGGATGATCGTGCATGGCGTTGCCTGCTGGCTGGCAGGGCGGCGGATTCCGATTTTGGCCATCGAACTGCGCTGTTCGAAGCCGGATTTCTGCGATGACTATCAGGTGATGTTTTCCGAGAACCTGCGCTTCGACCGCCCGCGCACGCGGATGATTTTCTCCGCCGATTGCCTGGACCTGCCCATCAAGCGCAGCCCTGAAGAACTCGAGCGATTCCTGGCCCGTGCGCCGGCGAACATTCTGGTGAAATACCGCGACCCGCAGAGCCTGGCCAGCCGCATCAAACACGACCTGCGCCACCTGCCGGCCGAACACTGGCCGGAAACCGAAGCCCTGGCGCAACGCCTGTGCATGTCGGCTTCAACCTTGCGCCGCCGACTGGCCGAAGAAGGGCAAACCTACCAAGGCCTCAAGGACGGCGTGCGCAAGGAACTGGCGATTGTCTGGCTGGCCGAGCCGGCGATCAGCTTCAGCGAAATCGCCACGCGGCTGGGGTTCGCTGACGTCAGTTCGTTCTACAAGGCGTTTCGCAAATGGTCGGGGTCAAATCCGGGGCATTACCGCAGCCTGATTCTCAATGACAGCGAGTAGGTTCAGCAGCGCAACGGTCATTTCTTCGCAGGCTGTTAACGGCTGCCAGTGGTCGATCCCGGCAGATTGAGCGTGCCACTGTCCACGAAGCGCATGGTGTTGAACAGGCCACCCGAGAGCTTGCCATGCAGGATATAAGGCATGTTGTTGAGCGTTTTCATCTGGCTGATGCCATAGGTCTGGCGGACCATCGAAAACGCCGAAACGCTGACCGGTACGCTCACGACGACGTCGGAAAAACGCCCGATCGTGCCCCTCTCATCGGTGACGCCAGAGGCGAAGGGCTGGCCGTTGATGTCCAGATCCAGCGCGACACCGCTGTAGGTGACGGTGATGTCATTGGGGTTCTGCACGCGGATTCTCACGGCAAAGCGCACTTCCATGCCTTCGCCTTGCAGGGGCTCGACGCCCACGACGTTGATTTTCAACGGGTCTCGATTGGGCAGCGAGGAACAGGCGCTCAGGCAGAGCAGGAGGGAAATCAGGACCGCGTGGAGGCTGCGCATGGACGTGCTCTCATCTGAAATGGGCTGAACCGCCAGCGGCTCAGCCCTTGAGCCCGTCTAGCGGTTTGACTGTGCGACAACCGCAGCCTTCGCGGGTTCATCCCTGGCGGTCATATCGGGGTTCTGCATCACCTGAAGCACGGAGGCTTCCGGGTCGAATTCGTCTTCCTCCAGCTCGATGAACTCCTCAGGCAGGAAGATATTAAGAACGATAGCGCACAGCGCGCCGACGGTGATGGGCGATTCGAAAATGTTGTGCAGGGCCTTGGGCAGTTCACGCAAGACTTCCGGCACCGCGGCTACACCCAGGCCCATGCCGAGGGAAATCGCCACGATCAGCATGTTGCGCCGATGCAGGCCGGCCTCGGCGAGAATCTTGATTCCGGCCACGGCGACGGTGCCGAACATCACCAGTTCCGCGCCACCCAGCACCGGTTTGGGCATCAACTGCAATACCGCGCCGATCATCGGGAACAGGCCAAGCATCACCAGCAAACCGGCAATGAAAAACGCCACGTAACGACTGGCCACGCCAGTGAGCTGGATCACCCCGTTGTTCTGGGCGAAGGTCACCATTGGCATGCTGTTGAACACCGCCGCCATGGCCGAGTTGAGGCCATCGGCGAGCAGGCCGGACTTGATCCGGCGGATGTACACCGGGCCTTTGACCGGTTGCCGGGAGATCATCGAGTTGGCCGTGAGGTCGCCGGCGGCCTCCAGCGGCGAAACGAGGAAAATCACCGCCACCGGAATGAACGCCACCCAATCGAAGGAGAACCCGTACTTGAACGGTACCGGTACGCTCACCAGCGGGACTTCGGGCAGGCTGTGGAAATCCACCTGGCCCATGAGCCATGCCACTACGTAACCCAGGGTCAGGCCGATGACAATTGCCCCCAGGCGCAGAAACGGCACGTCCACCCGGTTCAACACCACGATGGTTCCCAGTACCAGCGCCGCGAGGGCCAGGTGACTGGCAGCGCCCAGGTCCGGGGCGCCGAAGCCTCCGGCGATGTCGGTCATGGCCACCTTGATCAGCGACAGGCCCATCAGCGTGATGATCGTTCCGGTCACCACCGGGGTGATCAGCATGCGCAATTTACCGATGAACTGGCTCAACACCACCTCGATGAACGCGGCAAAAAAACACACGCCGAAGATGGTCGAGAGAATTTCATCGGTGCCGCCGCCCCGGGCCTTGACCATGAAGCCGGCGCTGAGAATCACACTGATGAACGAGAAACTGGTGCCTTGCAGGCACAACAGGCCGGAGCCCACCGGACCGAAGCGCCGTGCCTGTACGAAGGTGCCCAGGCCAGAGACGAACAGCGCCATGCTGATCAGGTAAGGAATTTCACTTTGCAGGCCCAGGGCGCTGCCCATGATCAGTGTCGGGGTGATGATGCCGACGAAACTTGCGAGCACGTGTTGCAGGGCGGCGAAGACGGTGGCGGTCAGATGCGGGCGGTCATCAAGGCCGTAAATCAGGTCGCTGTGGCGTGGAGCGGGGGCTTTTTCGGAGGCGGTCATGGTGGTTTGCGTGCCAGAAGGCGGGCCGGGTCAGAAAATGGAGGCGCAGGATGCCAGAACCGCCCGACCACGGCAAAAGAACCTCCAAAAACAGCGACTTACAGGCGCGGGGCGAACACCTCGGCCACGCTACGGCGTTTGGCGTGCAGTTGGCTGGCCTGGATCAACTGTTCGAGGTCTTCGGGCGTGACATCATAGAACGCTTCCATGTCGGCCAGCGCCAGTTTCAGGTCTTCGGCGGTGATGGCCTGACGGTCGACCGGCGGGTGATCGGCAGGAATCCTGGCCACCGGCTCGCTGGCACTCTTGGGATAGCGAATGCGGGTCAGGTTGTTGTAGGCCAGGGCGCAGAGCAGCATCGTCGCCGCGCCAAGCATCACCGGTGCAATGGCTTTCCAGTCCATGGCAATGGTCGCCGGATCGGCCAACACCAGGGTCAGGGCCAATGCACCGGCTGGTGGATGCAAACACCGTAGCCAGCACATCAGGATCAACGCCATGCCCGCGGCCAGGCAAGCGCTACCGAGGGTTCGGCCCAACACATGGGCCACCAGCAACGCAATCACCCCGGCGCTCAAGTAGCCGCCGAGAATCGACCAGGGTTGGGCGAGCGCGCCTGAAGACACGGCAAACAACAGCACCGCCGACGCCCCCAGCGGACCGATCAGGTGCTGCGCCACCTCAATACCGAACACCAGGCCACACAGCCACACGCTGACCAGCGTCCCCAAGGCCATGCCGATGGCGGCGCGACTCCATTCGGTGGGGCGGGTGTTGATGGCGGCGGGCAACCAGCGAGCAAGCATTCCGAGAAAACTCCGGCAGAAAAAATCCAGACAAAAAAAGGGCTTGGCTGGGGAACCCAGAAAGCCCTTGAAGTTGTTCCAACTGTTGGGGGAGGAACGCGCACAGTGTGCCGTTCAATCCCGCTACTGACAAATTCATATTAATGAGCTTTCAGTGCATTAATTTTGCTTTAAAGCGCCCCGTCGGCCGCTTGTATAGCACAGCAAACCACCCAGGGCCGCGAGTGCACTCAAGGCATAAAACATCGTCGGCGCCGGGGTGTGCATCAGCATGAAGCCGCAAATCACCGGGCTTAGCGCACCGCCAAGGGCAGCAAGGTTTTGCGCACCGTAGTAGCTGCCCCGCAGTTCTTCCGGAGCGAGGGTGTCGACGAACAGGAACTCCGCCGGGTAAATGATCATTTCGCCGAGGGTGAAAATGAACATCGCCACGCACCAGCTCACCAGGCTATCGGCCAGGCTGAAGCCGATCAGTCCGAGAATGAACAGACCGGTGCCGGCGACGATCCATTGGCGCAGTTGCTCACGCTTGAGAAAACGCCCGATCTGGTATTGCAACAAGATCACGCTGATTGCGTTGCAGGCGAGCAGGGCGGCCATGATTTCCATGGTGTGTTGGGGGTTACTGGTCACCAGCAGATACTGCGACAGGTAAAACGTGAAGCGTCCGTGCACCACAGTGCTAAGCAGGCAACCGGCGGTGAACATGATCAGGGTGCGGTCGTTTTTCAGGGTAATCAGGGTTTTGAGAAAGCTCTGCGCCTGACCGGTGAGAGAAACACTGGCCGGGTCCCCGGGAATGCCGGTCATCAGGAAAATACTGAAAAAAGCGATGGCCGCAGCTATCAGGAATGGTGCGCTCGCAAAGGCACCGGCAATCAGCACACCGAGCATCGGCCCGACAGCGTAGCCAATATTGGTCAGCGTATAGCTCAAGGAAAACGCCTTGGCGCGCTGACCCACAGGCAGGTTTTCACTGAGAATCGCTTTCGAGCCGATCAGAAACAGCGCCGACGCGGTTTCGGTGACGATCAGGGTCATCGTGGTCAGGTAAAGGTTTTCGGCGAATGTCAGCAGCACCAGGCCGATGGCGCTGGAAAGCATGGCGAGGATCAGCAGCCGGCGTTTTTCGAAGCGATCGATGATGTAGCCGCCGTAGAGGGAGAGCAGGGTGGCGACGAACACCGCAATGCCGAGCAGCAAGCCAACGTCCTGTTGGTTGAGGCCAAGTTTGTCGCTGATGAACAGTGTGAGCAGCGGGCTGGTGATGGCGCGGCTGACGACGATGGTCAAAGAGCAGATCAGCAGGCGGCGGATGAGGGGGGAGTAGGTGGTCACGGCGTGAATGTCCTTATTCAATCGGGCCGGCATCAGCCCGGTCGTGAGCGCTACTACTCTGGCAGTCGGACACTCGGTCTTTGCTACGGGGTTTACTGGAGGTGCAGCAGCACGAAATCATTCTTGTCGAAACGCCCGCTCAGCACGGGTGGCAAGGCACCTATGGCCGTGCCTTGCAGTGTCTTGTAAACGTTCAGGTCCATCATCAGCCACGCCGGGCCCTGGATGGTTTCAAGTTCCTGTGGTGAATCGGTGAACTCCGGTTGCAGGCCTTGATTGATGTTGACCATGAACTTGATGGCTTTGGCATCCTTGCCCATCGCGTGCATCACCAGTGGTGCGGGGTCTTTTTGCACGAGTTCAAACGCTTCGTGGCTGAAGGTCCGGTTGTCGTAAAGCTGTCGCTGGATTGGCTCGAACTGCAGGATATATAACGACCACAGTGCCAGGACCGCGCAAAGGGCGAGAATCTGTGCGCGCCAGTGGGGCTGCTTGAACGCTGCCACGGCGATCGCTTGCAGCACGCCGAGAATGATGAACAACGAAGTGAGGGGAGCCACGTCTTCGGGGAATCTTCGCTGTATCACCAGCAAGGTCACGATCAGCAGCCCCGGGATCAGCAGCCAAAGCCCCTGCATCAATACGCGCAACCAACTGAACAGTCGACCTTGCACGGCGTAAAACGGATAAGCCGCAATGATCGCCGCCATGGGCAGCATCGGCAGCAGGTAACGGGCCTTTTTCGCCTGCGGGACAGAAAGGCCGACCATCACGATCAGCCCGGCGGCTGCGCAGTACAGCGTCAGGCGCAATGCCGGGCCTGACTGTTGTCGGCCAGAAGCGGCGATCGCCACCAGCGCCAGCACTGCCAGTGGCCAAGCCAGTGCGTAGTTGCCTACCGAACTGGTGAAGTAATACAACACCTCGTTGGAGCCTTCGCTACCGTCCATGCGTCCCATGAACTGCATGCGAATCACGTCCTGCAAGAAGGCCGGGCCGCCGCTGACGTCCGCCAGCCACAACAACAGACCGATGCACACCGCCAGCAGCACCGCTGCCAGCAATCCGAAGACGATCAGCCGTCGCCATTGCCGATTGACCAGGAAATAGCTGCACAGCATCCCCGTAGGAATAACCAGGCCGATGGGCCCGCGAATCCAGAAGCCCAGTATCAGCAAGGCAAAGATCAGAACCCGGCGGCGCGGCGCCGCGAAGTGATCGGCGGCGTAGCCCAGGTAGAACACGCTGAACGCGACAGCTGCCAGCATCAGGTCGAGGGAAACCGCGCGGGTTTCCGTGATGAAGGTGTTGGTCAACAGCATCAAGGCGATGCTCAGCAGCGCCCAACGCGTGGAATAGGGTGCCAGCAGGCGGTACATCAAGGTGACGATGACCGCTGCGGCGATGGCGCTTGGCAGCCATGCGGTCAGGCTGGTGACCTGGCCGAACGGCAGTGAAAGCAGCCAGATGAATAGCGTAGAAAGTCCCGAATAGTCTGCGTAGGGCTGGCCATAGGTCGTCGGAAAAAACGACGGCCCATTGCGCAGCATCTCCTGGGCGAACAGCACGAAGCGCGAATCGAAACCGATGGCCGCCTGCTGATACATCCCGGCGCAGAACAACACCAGCGCCAACAGACCCAGCGCGAGGGACTGTTGGCGGATGCGAGGGATCATGAGATTCAGGCGACCACGGGTTCGGTTGACCATTGCTGGTAAGGAATCGGCAATTTGCGCGATTCGCCGCGGCCGATCGGGAAGTAGGTGAAACCGATGCGTGCCAGACGGTCTGCGTCGTACAGGTTGCGGCCGTCGAAGATCACCGGTGCGTTGAGCCGCTGCTGGATCAGCTCGAAGTCCGGCGCCTTGAACTGTTGCCATTCGGTGCAGATGATCAGTGCATCGGCACCGGACAAGACCGACTCAGGCGTACCCATGAGCATCAGTTTCGATTCGTCGGGATACAGCTTCTGGGTTTCCTGCATGGCTTCCGGATCGAACGCACGGACATTCGCCCCGGCGGCCCACAGCGATTCCAGCAACACCCGGCTTGGTGCATCGCGCATGTCGTCGGTGTTTGGCTTGAACGCCAGGCCCCACAAGGCAAAGGTCTTGCCACGCAAGTCGCCCTTGTAGAACGCGTTGATGCGTTCGAACAGTTTGTGTTTCTGCCGCTCGTTGATGGCTTCCACCGCTTGCAGCAGGTCGCTGGAGCAATGGGCCTCTTCGGCGCTGTGGATCAGGGCGCGCATGTCCTTGGGGAAGCAAGAGCCGCCGTAGCCGCAACCGGGGTAGATGAAGTGGTAGCCGATTCGCGAGTCGGCGCCGATGCCCAGGCGTACCGATTCGATGTCGGCACCCAGGTGTTCGGCCAGTTCGGCGATCTGGTTGATGAAGCTGATCTTGGTCGCCAGCATGCAGTTGGCGGCGTACTTGGTCAGTTCGGCACTGCGCAGGTCCATGAACATGATGCGTTCATGGTTGCGGTTGAAGGGCGAGTACAGGTCACGCATCACTTCACGCACTTCGTCGCGTTCACAGCCAACGACGATACGGTCCGGGCGGCGGCAGTCGGCCACGGCCGAACCTTCTTTCAAAAACTCCGGGTTGGACACGATATCGAACTGCAATACGCGCCCGGCATTGAGCAGGCATTTGTCAATGTGGGCACGCAAGGCGTCGCCGGTGCCGACCGGAACGGTGGATTTCTCCACCAGGATCGCCGGCTGTTCGCGATGACGTGCAACCGCTTCGCCCACCGACATCACGTAGCGCAAATCCGCTGAACCGTCGTCCCGGGATGGAGTACCGACCGCGATGAACAGCACCTCTCCGTGCTGTACCGCGAATTTTTCGTCGCTGGTGAACTGCAACCGTTTGGCGTCAAGGCCTTCGCGTACCAGGCTGGCCAGCCCGGGTTCGAAAATACTCACGTGGCCCTGCTTGAGCAGTTCGACTTTTTTCTGGTCAACGTCCATGCAGACTACGTCGTGGCCGACTTCCGCCAATACCGCTGCCTGCACCAGGCCAACATAACCGCTACCAAACACACTGATTTTCATGGGGCACTCCTTAATTCGGGCGCACGAGCAGGTCGAGAATTGATGGTAATGACGCCGAGGATGACCAATGCCACGCCAAGGCTTTTTGTAAGGCTGAATGATTCGTTGAACAGCGGCAGGCTGGCGGCCAGCAGGTACACCAGCGCGTAGCTGATGCTCAGCAACGAGTAGGCCCGGCCCAGGGGCAGGTCCCGCAGGGCGGCGAGCCAGCAGAGCATCGACAAGGCATAGGCGAAGATCGCTACGAGCACCACGGCAACGGGTGTCAGGTCGATGTGGGCGCTGAGCCAGTGTTCGGGTTGTGGCAGATGACTCATGCTCCAGCGCATGCCCAGTTGAGCGGCGCTGACCAGCAACACACTGCCCAGTGCGAAGGTGATACCGCGACTCAGGTTCATGCGTGTTGCCCCAGCAGTGCAACGCCGCCGATCACCAGCGCCACACCCAGCCAGTGGCGGCGGTCGATGGTTTCGTGGAACACGAAACGCGCGACCAGGGTGATCAGCACGAAGTTCAGGCTCAGCATCGGGTAGGCAATCCCGACTTCCAGGCGTTGCAGCACCAGCAGCCACACCAGCAGGCCCAGTCCCAAAGAGGCCAGGGCCAGCCAAAGCCAGGGTGAGCGCAGTCTCTCCATCCACCCGGAAGGTTTGCCGCGCCAGCTTTCTACCGCATATTTCTGGGCAATCTGGCCCAGGCAGGTCAGCAGGCAGGCGACCAGTAGCAATAGCAGGCTCATAGCGTCGCCTGAGGGATAATCAAAATAACCAGGTTGCCTTGTTCATACCGTTTGCCCTCTTTGGGCAATTGATCAAGTTCGCGCAGCTCTTCTTCGCCTTTGACCCGCATGACCACACCGACCGAGCCTAGTTGGCGAGCGTCGTGCATCCACTGTTGCACCTGGTCAGGGTTGACGCGCTGCTTGAGCGAATCAGGATAGGCAAGGCCATATTTCAATTCGCCTATCGTGTTGAAAAAAGCCACTTCCGGCCGTTTCACCCGCCAGGACAATGCCGACGCGGCACCCAGATCGTTGCTCAACAATTTGGCACTCTGGCCAAGCTCCTGGGCGTGATCGAGGATGAACTGGTCAGGCGTTTTGTTGGCGACTACGGAATTGGGCAGTCCGGCAGGCAATAAACCGATGAGCAGCAGGCTGCCAAAAGCCGGGGCTGCCCAGCACTGCAACGGGCGGAAGGCCTGCAGCAGGTTGGCCATGATCCAGCCGATCAAGCCGATGAACACCAACACCAGGTTGTGCAGTTCATGATCGTAAATCGGCTTTTTCAATTGCAGATAAACCAGGGCCAGCAGGGTGACCACACCCACCACCAGGTTCAGCAGGCCGTTGATGCCCAGGACGCGACCTTGCTCCAGCTTCAATCGGTCAGCCAGTGCATGGCCGAGCAACAATGCCAGGGGCAACAGGCACGGCAGGATGTAGGCCGGCAACTTGCCCTTGCTCAGGCTGAAGAAGAACAACGGCATCCACAGCCACAGCAGCAGGAACCCGATATTGGACTGGCGTCGGGTCTGCCAGGCTTGCTTCAGCGCGGGCGGCAGCAATGCAACCCACGGCATGCTGAAAGCGACCAGCAACGGCAGGTAATACCACCATGGCGCGTTATGCTGGGCATCGTCCCCGGCAAAACGGCGGATGTGTTCGTGCCAGAAGAAAAACCGCCAGTAGTCAGGCTCCTGGGCGTGCACTGCCAGCGCCCATGGCAGGCTGACGGCGATGGCGACCACGACCGCCACCGGGCCGTAGACCAGCAGTTCACGCCAGCGTTTTTGCCAGATCATCCAGGGCAGCGCAATCAGCACCGGCAGTAGCCAGGCCAGGAAACCCTTGGTCATGAAGCCCATGCCGCAGGCAAGGCCCAGCACCGCCCACGCGATCAGGCGTTGACCGCGGGTGACGCTGTCCAGGGCAAACCACAACGCGACCAGGCTCAGATTGACCCAGAAGGTGAATTGCGGATCGAGGTTGGCATACCCCGCCGAAGCGGCAATGACCGTGAAGCTCATGTACAGCAGCGCGCAGGCGAAACTCTTGCGCGGTTCGTTCCACATCCGGCGGGCGACCAGGTAGCACAGCAGCACGCTCAAACCGGTGCTCAGTGCCGAAGCGAAGCGCACTCCGAAGAGGTTCTGGCCGAACAGCGCCTGACCGATGGCAATCATCCAGTAGCCGGCCGCGGGTTTTTCGAAATAGCGCACGTCCATGAAGTGTGGCGACACCCAGTTGCCACTCAGGAGCATGCCTTGGCTGATCTGGGCGTAGCGGGTTTCGTCAGGAATCCATAAGCCATGGCTGCCCAATGGCAGCAGGTATGCCAGCGCCACCATGGCCAGCAGTAACGGCAAAGCCCAGCGTTTGCTCATGCGCCTTGCACTCCCAGCCAGCCTTCGCGACCTTCGAGCGCACCGCGTACCACGCGGCCGATCGGCAAACTGTCAGGGGCCTCGGGCAGCAAGTCGCCCAAGGGTTGAAAACGGATGTCCCGCTGATGTGCATCGCTCAGCAGTTGACGGAAATCATTAGCCATCAGAATCCCTTCTACCTCGGCATGGATCGTGTAGACATTGAGTTTTTCCGGCGTGAACCGGTCCAGGATGAACCTGTTGAAGTCCTTGGCGGCGACGGTCGGCCCGACCACTTCGTCGAAGGTCGGCAGGTCCACCGGAATTTGCGGTGCGCCCAGGCGACCATCGGCCAATCGTGGCTGGAACAGGCTCAGGCCGCGACAATCGCTGTTATAGCGAAAGCCGAAGCCCTGCTTGGCTTCGATCACACGCTCGTCGGCACGCCAGCCGGCGGACGCCGAGCAGGTGATCTTGTCCCCGAGAATGTCGCTGAGGGTGTCCACGCCACGGCGTATCTGTTCGACCAGTTGTGCGTCGCTCCAGCGCCCGGCGTTGGCTTGCCAGCCGTGGTGATCCCAGGCGTGCAGGCCAACCTCATGCCCGGCATCCCGGGCCTGGCGCATCAAGTGCCCCAGGTCGCGGCCGATCGGTTTTCCAGGCCATGCGGTGCCGGCCAGCAGAATGTCCCAGCCATACAGGCCGGCTGCGTTGGAACGGAGCATTTTCCAGAGAAACTGTGGACGGATGAGGCGCCACAAGTGGCGCCCCATGTTGTCCGGCCCGACACTGAAGAAGAACGTCGCCTTGATCTGTGCTTCATCAAGGATTTCCAGCAACCGAGGCACTCCCTCTCGGGTGCCCCGGTACGTGTCGACATCGATCCGCAGTCCCGCCTGCATCAACGCTTGTCCGCGATTTCGAGCATGGCTTCGCGCAAGAAGAAGTCCAGGGTGTTGCCGATGGTTTCACTCATCTCCACGGTTGGCGTCCAGTCCAGCAGGCGCTTGGCGTTGGCGATGCTCGGCTTGCGGTGCGACACGTCCTGGTAACCGGTGCCGTAGAACGCCTTGCTTTCGATGTCGCGGAAACCGGCGAACGGAGGGAAGTTGGCGCGCAGCGGGTGGGCTTCGAACTGACGCAGCAGCTCTTCGCCCAACTGACGGATGCTGGCCTCGTTTTCCGGGTTGCCGATGTTGATGATCTGGCCATTGCAGACATCGTTGTCGTTATCGATGATCCGTGCCAGGGCTTCAACACCGTCGGCGATGTCGGTGAAGCAGCGTTTTTGCTCGCCACCGTCGAACAGGCGAATCGGCGTACCTTCCACCAGGTTCAGGATCAGCTGGGTAATGGCGCGGGAGCTGCCGATTCGGGCCGAATCCAGACGGTCCAGGCGTGGACCCATCCAGTTGAACGGACGGAACAGGGTGAAATTCAGACCCTTCTGGCCATAGGCCCAGATCACGCGGTCCAGCAGTTGCTTGGAGACCGAGTAGATCCAGCGCTGCTTGTTGATCGGACCGACCACCAGGTTGGAGTTGTCTTCGTCGAAGTTGTTGTCCTGGCACATGCCATAGACTTCCGAGGTCGACGGGAAGATCACGCGCTTGTTGTACTTGACGCAGTAGCGAACCAGTTTCAGGTTTTCTTCGAAGTCCAGTTCGAACACACGCAGCGGGTTCCGGGTGTATTCGATTGGCGTGGCGATGGCCACCAGCGGCAGTACCACGTCGCACTTCTTGATGTGGTACTCGATCCACTCGGAGTGGATGCTGATGTCGCCTTCGACGAAGTGGAAGTTCGGGTGGCTGCGCAGGCGCTCGATGGCGTCCGAACCGATGTCCAGGCCGTAGACCTCGTAGCGGTCGTCACGCAACAGGCGCTCGGACAAGTGGTTGCCGATGAAGCCGTTGACGCCGAGGATCAGCACGCGGGTGCGACGTGGGGCACGGCCGGATTCGGCACCGCGCAGCACGGAACCGTCCACCAGGCCCAGTTCGTTGGCCAGTTGCGGACCGCTCAGGTACAAACCGTTGTCGTTGCGCTGGCCGGCGTTGATGATCAGCGAGTCTTGACCGCAGGCGATGCGCAGCGGGTCGACGCTGATGACGCGGCCTGGCGCCAGGCCTTCGTTGCCCTTGGCGACTTCAGCGCTCCAGACAATCAGCTTGTGCTCGCCTACCGCGCAGAAGGCACCGGGGTATGGCTGGGTCACGGCGCGCACGAGGTTGAACAGTTCTTCGGCCGGCTTGGCCCAGACCAGTTTGCCGTCAGCCGGAGTGCGACGGCCGAACACCGTGGCTTTGGATTCGTCTTGCGGTGTTTCGCTGACCTTGCCTTGCAGCAGCGCCGGCAGGGTGTCGCGCAGCAGTTCAGCGGCGGCGGTGCGCAACTTGCCGTGCAGGCTCAGCGCGGTGTCGCTGCGCTCGATGGCGACCTTTTGCTGGGCCACGATGGCGCCCGCATCGGCGCGCTTGACCATGCGGTGCAGGGTCACGCCGGTTTCCGTTTCGCCGTTGACCAGTACCCAGTTGGCCGGTGCGCGACCACGATAGCGTGGCAACAGGGAACCGTGGAGGTTGAACGCGCCTTTGCGCGCAGTGGCCAACAGCGGTTCGCTCAGCAGGTTGCGGTAGTAGAAGGAGAAAATGTAGTCGGGATCGAGTTTGGCGATACGCTCGATCCACAACGGGTGGTTGGCATCTTCCGGTGCATGCACGGCAATGCCGTGGCGGGCGCACAACTGTGCGACGGAACCGTAGAACGCATTCTCCTTCGGATCGTCGGCGTGGGTGAACACCGCAGCGATCTCAAACCCGGAGGAGAGCAGGGATTCGATGCCGGCGCAGCCAATATCGTGATAGGCGAAGACAACAGCTTTTGCACTCATGAAGGAACCTGATCTGAAGAAGTGGAAGTAAGGCCGTCGACGGTAACAACGGAAGAGGGGGATTCGGGCTGGCTACGCAGCACCTTTTCAATGAAGAAGCGCGGACGTGCGCGCACGTCGCTGTACATGCGGCCCAGGTATTCACCCAACAGGCCCATGCCGATGAATTGACCACCGGTGAAGACGAACAGCACGGCGAACAGTACGAAGGTACCGCCACCGGCCCAGCCGGAACCGAACACCAGACGCAACAGGATCAGCGCAATGGCGAATAGAACACCCAGGGCCGCCATGCCGACGCCGACGATGCTCAGCAGTCGCAGCGGCGTGGTGGTCATGCAGGTGACCAGGTCGAACATCAGGTTGATCAGGCGCATGGGGCTGTACTTGGAATCGCCGTGTTCACGCTCGGAGTGGGTCACGGGGATTTCCGTGGTGTGGCGGGCAAAGCTGTTGGCCAGGATCGGAATGAAGGTGCTGCGTTCACGGCAGGCGAGCATGGCGTCGACGATGGTGCGTCGGTAGGCGCGCAGCATGCAGCCATAGTCGCTCATGGCCACGCCGGTGGAACGCTGCACGGCGAGGTTGATCAGCTTCGATGGCCAGCGGCGCAAGGCCGAGTCCTGGCGGTTGTTGCGCACCGTCGCGACGACGTCATAGCCAAGTTCGGCCTGGGCCACCAGCCGCGGGATTTCTTCGGGCGGGTTTTGCAGGTCGGCATCGAGGGTGATGACGACATCGCCCTTGCACTGTTCGAAACCGGCCATGATCGCCGCGTGCTGGCCGTAGTTGCGGTTGAGGATCACTGCCACCACCGGGCTGCCTTCGCGGGAGGCGGCGTCTTCCAGGATCTGCGCGGAGTCATCACGGCTACCGTCGTCGACCAGCACGATTTCATAGGCCTGGTGCAACTGCTGGCAAGCCGCTTCAGTGCGCCGGAGCAACTCAGGCAGGCTTTCCTGTTCGTTGTAGACCGGAATGACGATCGAAACGAAGTTGATTGGGTAAGGTCTCAAAGGCTTCTGTCCATACAGTTTTCGATGGCACCGACGACGCGCTCGACATCATCGGTGGTCATGTCGGGGAACAACGGGATCGAACACAGCCGCGCCGAATTCCATTCGGTGTTGGGCAGGTACAGGTTGGGGTAACGCTGGCGGTAGTAAGTGTGCAGGTGCGTTGCAATGAAGTGAATACCTGTGCCGACATTCTGTTCCTGGAGCGCTTTCATGAATGCTTCGCGATCCAGCCCGCAGCGCTCGGCATCGATACGCAGGATGAACAGGTGCCAGGCGTGTTTTTGCGAATAGGCGGGGACGGCCAGCGGCTGCACCGGCAAGCCTTCCAGGCGCTGCAAGTAGGTCTGGGCCAGTTGAGTGCGCCTGGCGTTGATTTCGTCCAGGCGTTCCAGTTGCACCAGTGCGATGGCCGCGTTGATGTCGGCCAGGTTGTACTTGAAGCCGGGTTCGACCACCTGGGCCTGGGGCTTGCGGCCGTGGGTCAGGCGGTCGTAGGCATCAACCCCCAGCCCGTGAAACTTGAGCATGCGTACTCGCGAGGCCAGGGCCTCATCGTCGCTGACGAACATGGCGCCTTCGGCGCAGGTCATGTTCTTGATCGCGTGGAACGAGAAGATCGCCGTGCCTTTGGAACCGACGTGGCGACCTTTATAGAAAGTGCCTGCCGCGTGGGCGGCGTCTTCGATCACGGCAATGCCGTGTTTGTCGGCCAGGGCGTAGAGCGGATCGAGGTCGAATGCCGCACCGGCGTAATGCACCGGGATAATGGCTTTGGTGCGCGAAGTGATCGCAGCTTCGATAGTGGCCACGTCGGTCATCAGCGTGTCGCGGTCGACGTCGACGAACACTGGCGTGGCACCCAGCAGGGTGATCATGTTGGCGGTGGAAACCCAGGTTTGCGAGGGCGTAATGACTTCATCGCCGGGACCGACACCCAATGCCAGCAGGGTGATATGCATCCCGCCGGTGGCTGAGGAAAGTGCCACGGCATGTCGGCAACCGACGTAGTTGGCGAAGTGTTCTTCCAGTGCCTGGTTCTTCGGTCCGGTAGTGATCCACCCGGAGCGCAATACTTGCTCTACGGCCGCGATTTCTTCGTCGCCGATGCTGGGACGGGAGAAAGGGAGAAACGCCTGACTCATGGGCACCTCAGGGGCTGAAAACGTAAATAGCCTTTGAGGCTAAAAGGGATCCAAAAATCAGCATAGACGCTAAATCAGAATCTGCATCAAATCAACTAGTTACTGGTGTGGAGGTGAAAAACCGCGTCGGTTGACTTTTTTCGCCATGGCCGGCAGGTTGGACGTCCATTTGGGTTGCGCCGACTTTACAGAAGGTTATGCCCGATTTTGTGAAAGGAACATGAAAAAACGGTTGGGGAATCGTTTTATCTGAAGGCTATTAAGCCGCTGTTCAGACTTCTTCCGTTTACCGCGTTTTTAGGAAAAGTCCTACAAGTGTATTGTCTTTTATATCATCGTTATTTCACTTCTTAGTTGTTTCATTGAACTGTTTACATTCAAGGCCGTTTCGTTTGATTGACTTACCTGTTACTGACTCACGCTCACCCCTCACCAATCCGCTGACCCTGTATCTGGCGCGACTGGCGCCATCCAGCCAACTGACCATGCGTTATGTGCTGCAAGATGCCGCCGACCGCCTGGGCTTCGAAGACCAGGATATCGAGGAGATACCCTGGCACAACTTGCAGCCCGAGGATGTGATCGCCCTGGTGGCCACTTTGCGTTCGGATGGTTATGCGCCGAACACCTCCTCGCTGTATGTCAACGCGGTGCGCGGGGTGATGAACGAAGCGTGGCGCATGAGCCTGATCTCTCAGGACCATCTGTTGAAGATGCGTACGGTGAAGGGCATGGCCGGGACACGGCTGTCCCAGGGGCGCAATCTCAGGCGCACGCTGATTCAGGAATTGATGGCGGTCTGCGCCGCCGATCCGCGGCCGCAAGGCCTGCGGGATGCAGCGATCATCGGGATTCTGTACGGTTCGGGGATGCGCAAATCCGAATCGGTGAACCTGGAGCTGAACCAGGTCGATTTCACCGAGCGCAGCCTGCGGGTGACGGCCAAGGGCAACAAACAGTTGATCAAGTACGCCCCGGCCTGGGCCTTCGCCAAGCTTGAAGCCTGGCTTGAACTGCGCCGTTCGCTGCTCAAGGACGGCGAGCCGGACGACCCGTTCCTGTTCAACCGCATCCGCCGGGGCAGCCATATCACCCGTGAGCGCATCACCAAGCACGCGATTTACTACATCGCCCGGCAACGGGGCGCGCAGGTCGGGGTGAAAATCATGCCCCACGACTTCCGGCGTTCATTCATAACCCGGGTGATCGAAGAGCATGACTTGTCGATTGCGCAGAAGCTGGCGCACCACAGCAACATCCAGACCACGGCCAACTACGATGTGCGCGATGACAACGAGCGGCGTCGGGCGGTGGATCGATTCGATCTGTGAACGATCACATCTCGCTCAGCACATGGGCATGGCCGATGGTCGAGACCTGAACCGAGCTGCCGGCGGGTGGTGCATACATGCCTGAGCTGCGCACCAGCAGTGATCGGCCCGGTTGCTCGCGGCTGGTCAATGGCTGGAGTTCCACCGTCAGCGTGCAGGTGTTGCCGCTGAAGTCCCGGTCGGTGACCACGGCCCGGCAACCGCTGGCTTCCGGGTCGCTGGGCAGGATGCTGGCCAGTTGAAGTTGTTCGGGGCGCAGCATGATCTGCGCCGCGCTGTTGTTGCGGTGGTTGTTGACCGGGATCCGCCCCAGGTCGCAATGGGCCCAACCGGCCTCGATGCGTGCGGGCATGACCACGGCATCCCCCAGGAACAGGGCGGTCTGTTCGTCTTCGGGGTAGCGGTAGAGGTCCAGCGGATGCCCTGACTGGACCAGTCGGCCATGGCGCATCACCGCCAACTGGTCGGCGAACGACAGGGCTTCACTCTGGTCATGGGTGACCAGAATGGTGGTGACGCCCGCGTCTTCCAGCAGCCGCGCAACCATCTTGCGCATTGCGGCGCGCAATCCGGTATCGAGCGCCGAGAACGGCTCGTCCAGCAGCATCAGCCGTGGCTGTTGCGCCAACGCCCGGGCCAGGGCCACGCGCTGTTGCTGGCCACCGGACAATTCGTGAGGCCAGCGCTCGGCCATCTTCGCGTCCAGCGCCACGCTGTCCATCAGCTCGGCGACGCGCAGTTGTTTTTCAGTGCCCTTGGTCGCCAAGCCGAAGCCGATGTTCGCGGCCACGGTCATGTGTGGAAAGAGTGCGCCGTCCTGCGGCACGTAGCCGATCAGGCGTTGATGGGCCGGCACTTCGTGGGTGCCGTCGACCAGGGTCTGGCCATTGAACGAAAGACGTCCGGCGTCGGGGAATTCGAAGCCGGCAATCATCCGCAGTAACGTGGTTTTACCGGAGCCGGAAGGACCGACGATCACCGTGCGACTGCCGCTGGGCACCGACAGGCTGACGTTGTCCAGGGCGCAATGGGCGCCATAGGATTTGTAGAGGGCATTCAATTCAAGAGTGTTCATCGGCCAGCCGTTTTTTTCGATTGGTGATAAAGAAGTCCGGTCAGCGGCAGCGACAGCATAACCATCAACAAGGCGTAGGGTGCAGCGGCGGCATAATCGATTTCGCTGGTCATGGCCCAGAATCCGGTCGCCAGGGTGCGCGTGCCATTCGGAGCCAGCAACAGGGTGGCGGTCAGCTCGTTGGTGATCGCCAGGAACACCAGCGCCGCGCCGGCGGCAGCCCCCGGAGCGGCCAGTCGCAAGGTGATCAGCCACAGTGCCCGGGCCGGCGAGCGGCCCAGGCTGCGGGCAATGTTTTCCAGTTCCACCGGGGCCTGGGCAATGCCTGCGCGCAGGCTCACCAGCGCGCGGGGCAAGAACATCAACAGGTACGCCAGCAGCACGGTGAAGGTGGTTTGGTAAATCGGCCGGGCAAAATGGATCGTGACGGTCACCAACGCCAGCGCCACGATAATTCCCGGCAGGGAGCTGGTGATGTAGTTGCAGCTTTCCAGCACTCGTTGCAGTCGGCCGGGGTAGCGGATTGACAGCCAGGCGATCGGGATCGCCGCGCAGGTGGTCAGCGCCGCGCCCGCAATACCGAGCAACAGGGTTTGCTCCAGGGCCGGCAGCAATTCGGCCATGTCCCAGACTTCCACACCGCCGGCGATCAGCCATTTGCCCAGGGTGATCAAGGGCACGCCCAGGGCCAGGGTGCAGGTCACGATTTGCAGGGTCAACGAGAGCAGGGTGGATGCCGGTTTCAGGCACACGACCCGTTGCTCCCGGGCGCTTCCCGAACCGACGCGAGCATAACGGGCAGAACCCCGGGCGGCGGATTCGGCCGTCAACATCGCCAGGCAACACAACGCCAGCACGCTGGCCAGCATGTGCGCCGCTGCGCCGTTGAAGGTCGATTTGAACTGATCGAAGATCGCGGTGGTAAAGGTGTCGAAGCGGATCATCGCGTACAGGCCGTATTCGGCGAGAAGGTGCAGGCCGACCAGCAAGGCACCGCCGCAGATCGCCAGGCGCAATTGCGGCAACACCACGCGGAAAAACACTTTCCAGGGTTTGAGCCCCATGGATTCGGCGACGTCTTCAATGGCCGGGTCGAGCCGGCGCAAGGTGGCCGCTACCGGCAAATACAGGAACGGGAAGTAGGCGATGACCGAGACCAGGACACCGGCAAACAAGCCGTGGATCGGTGGCACCAGGCTGACCCAGGCGTAGCTGTGAACGAACGCGGGCACCGCCAGCGGTGCGGTGGCCAGCAACGACCACCAGCGTCGTCCGGGCAAATTTGTACGTTCTGTGAGCCACGCCAGTGTCACCCCCAGCGCCACGCACAACGGAATCGTCAGCAGTACCAGCAATACGGTATTGATCAGCAGTTCGCCAACCCGGGGGCGGAACACCAGGGTCACGACGGTTGACCAGCCTGTCTGCAGGGACACGCCAATAACGTAAGCGATCGGTAGCAGTGCCAGTAATGAAACCAGCACCGACAAACCGATCACCCATACACCGCCACGTCCCGCAAAGACTCCGCGGGATCGTCGACGCAAATGTGCGGGTGTCGCCTCGGCGACACCCGCAGGCAGGGTTTCAGGCATCAATTTAGAGCAGTCCGGCCTGTGTCATCAGCTCCACGGCTTTTTTGCTGTCGAGTTTGGAAGCATCGACAGTCGGCGCATCGAGTTGCTGCAGGGGCACCAGTTTAGGGTTGGATTCAGCGTTCTTGCCCACGGCGTACTCAAACGACTTGCCGTTTTTCAGGACGGCCTGGCCATCCTTGTCGGTAATGTATTTGAGAAACGCCTGGGCTTGTTCTTTGTGTTGGCTGGAAGCGAGGACGCCGCCGCCGGAGATGCTAACAAAAGCGCCCGGATCTTTGTGCTTGAAATAGTGCAGGGCGGTGTTTTTGCTGTTTTCGCCGGTCTTGGACTGATCCACCAGGCTGTAATAGTGGTAGATCACGCCGCTGTCGATCTGCCCGGCATTCACCGCCTTGAGTACCGAGCTGTTGCCACGGTAGTTGGTGTAGTTGGTTTTCATCGCTTTCAGCCATTCCAGCGTGGCGGCTTCACCCTTTTGTTCCAGGATGGCAGCGACGATGGCCTGGAAGTCAGCACCGCCTGGCGACGCAGCCCAGCGACCCTTCCAGCTCGGATCGGCCAGGTCCATGATCGATTTCGGCAGATTGGCTTCCGACAGTTTGCCCGGGTTGTACACAAACACCGTGGAGCGCGCGGCAATCCCGACCCATTTGCCGTGGGCCGGGCGATAGGCGGAGTCAACCTGTTCCAGCGTGGTCTTGTCGACAGGCGCAAACAGCCCGGCGTTGTCGACCAGCACCATGGCCGGGGAGTTTTCGGTCAGGAATACGTCCGCCGGAGAAGCCGTGCCTTCCTGCACGATCTGGTTGCCCATCTCGGTGTCATCGCCGTTACGCAAGGTCACGGGAATACCGGTTTCCTGGGTAAAGCCCTCGACCCAGGCCTTGGTCAGGCCTTCGTGTTGCGCGTTGTACACCACGATGCCGACGGAGTCAGCTGCGTAGACCTGGCCAGCGCTCAGCAAAGCGGTGGCCAGCAGGGCCTTTTTCAAGAACGAAGGGATGTTGGGAATCATTCTGCGAGCTGCTCCTGGTGCATTTTTCTGAAAGTCATACGCATTGAAACGCTTGTAAATCAATGCGAATCATTTGCATGTTTTGAATTGCAGGGAATGTAGAGATCCAAATGAGAAAATAACGTAAAAAAAACCGTAAATACATGTAATTTTCATTCAGATTAGCAGCGCTGTGCCCACTGTGGTTCGACTCGTCGCTTAAACGATGCGAAAACGAAAAACCCGAGAGGCCGGTTCGACCTCTCGGGTTTTTTGCGTCTTGCCTGTCAGGGCTGGATTTGCGGGAAGATCAGGACTTGCAGGTTGCCGCGCTGATAGCGTTTTCCGTCGATGGGCAGCGCCTCGACTTCCTGAATTTCATCGACGCTGTTGACCCTCATTACCACCCCGACCGAGCCCTTCTTACGCGCTTCGGTCATCCATTGCCCGATGTCTTGCTGAGTCACTTTGCGCGAGGCCGCGTCCGGATCCGAAAGACCATACTTGAGCTCGCCGACAACATTGTACAGCGCCACCTCCGGTCGCCTGGTCAGCCACGACAAGGCCGAGGCCGCACCCAGGTCGTTGCTCAGCAGCGAGGTGGTCTGGTTCAAGCTGTCCAGGTGTTCGGCGATAAACCGGTCGGGCATCCTGCTGTCGACGATCTGGCTCGGCATGGCGGCGGGCAGCAGTGCCACCAGCAGCCAGATGCCGAGGGCCGGCATCGCCCATAACGTCAATGGCCGCAGGATTTGCAGGGCGTTGGCGATGATCCAGCCCAGCAGCACGATGAACGCCAGGGACAGGCTGAACATCTCGGTATTCTCAAAAACCTCTTTGCTCAGTTGCAGGTACAGCAAAGCGATCAAGGCCGTCGTGGCAATGACCACGTTGAGCCAGCCGTTGACGCGAATCGTCCGCCCCTGTGCGCGTTCCAGCAGGCTGGTCAGCGCATGACCCATCAGCAGCGCCAGCGGCAACAGGCACGGCATGATGTAGGTCGGCAACTTGCCGCTGCTCACGCTGAAAATCGCCAATGGCAACAACAGCCAGAGCAGGAGAAAACCGCTGACGGGCTGGCGCTTGTCGTTCCAGGCCTGGATGAACGTTGTCGGCAACAACGCGGCCCAGGGCAGGGCGCAGACGACCAGCATCGGCAGGTAGAACCACCACGGACGGGCGTGTTGCGCATTGTCGGCGGCGAAGCGACGTACGTGCTCGTTCCAGAAGAAGAAATTCCAGAAGTCCGGTTCCTGATGATGAATGGCCAATGTCCAGGGCAAGCAGACGGCCGCGGCGACCACAACAGCCAGTGGCCCGTAACGCAACAGCTCACCCATGCGGCGCTGCCAGAGCATGTAGGGCAGGGCGATCGCCGCTGGCAGCAGCCAGGCCAGAAAGCCCTTGGTCATGAAGCCCATGCCGCAGGCGATACCCAGCATCGTCCAGGCACCCAGGCGGGCACGCGTGGTGCGGCTGTCGATGGCAAACCACAGTGAAACCAGGCTCAGGTTGACCCACAGGGTGAACTGCGGATCGAGGTTGGCGTACCCGGCCTGACCGGCAATCAGCCCGAAGCTCATGTACAACAGTGCGCAGGCAAAGCTTTTGCGCGGATCGCCCCAGAACCGGCGGGCAATCAGGTAGGTCAGCCACACGCTCAGCCCGGTACTCAACGCTGAGGCGATGCGTACCCCGAACAGATTGTCACCAAACACCGCCTGGCCGATGGCAATCATCCAGTACCCGGCAATCGGCTTCTCGAAATAACGCAGGCCCATGAAGTGCGGTGAGATCCAGTTCCCGCCCTGCAGCATTTCCTGGCTGATCTGGGCATAACGGGTTTCATCGGGAATCCACAGACCGTGGCTCATCAGCGGCAGCAAGTAGAACACGATGAACGCCAGTAACAACGCCAATAGCATCCAGCGCTCGCTGGTCGGCGCGGGTGGGGCGTACAGACGGGAAGAATGGCCAGTAAAATCTGGCAATGGCTGACTAGACGTCATGTCTCGACCTTGGCGCTTAGATGGCTGGTTGAAAAGTGATGTGCAACTAGTGAGAGAGAAAACCGGAATGATATTGAACGGCGAGAAGTGCAATCACACTTCTCGCTGTTTTGTTCAGGTTCCATTCAGTCCGGCTTGAAACAACTTAGTGGCAAAGTTCTCGGTCCGTAATGATTTCAGTTTTTTTCTTGTAACAGAGTGTTCCAGTCTTCGGCATTCACAATACCGAGCACTTGCAGTTGACCATTGCCATCGATGTGGACAAACAGCGCGCTGGCGTACTCGGCGTCCTTCGCCGAATGCTTCAGGCCGGCCTGCTTTTCAAAGTCGGCGATGCAACCGCTGTGGGTCACCAGCACCAGGTTGCGATGGGCTACCTTGTGCGCCACGACATCGTTACGCAGGGTCGTGCCGCAGGTCGCCAGCCACTCCTGGGTCCGTGGGTCGCTGTTGAACATGTAATGCGCGGTCTGCACGGTGCGCGTCACCGGGCTGGTCAGGATGTCGGCTTGCGTCAAACCCAGGCGTGCCAGGCCTTGCCCGACACCGGCGGCCGCTTCACTGCCGATTCGGGTAATACCGTCAGCCGGGCCCAGGCAAGGATTGCTGGAACGGTCGCAGCGCTCGGCGTGACGAACCAGTACCGCGATCTCGCCGGCACTCCATTGTTGCAGCAATTGGGCCCGGGCTTGCGCGCCCTCATGGGCCAGGTTGGCCGGGGATTTCGGCCACAGGACCAAACCGGTGACCACCGCGGCGACGGTCAGTGCAGCAATGGCCACGACCGATTTAGACAGGCGCGAAGACGGTTTACGCGAGACGGAATTGACCAAGTTTGTCCACCAATAGGAGCGCCAGGGAAGTACTGTTAAACAAAACCTGAAACAGCACAAAAAATGTCCGCCGAGACTAAGTTCAGCGAATTAACTGCGGCCCACGTTAAATCTGTGCAGGTGTCGGAGCGGTGAAAGGAATGTGAAAAAATTGCATAGGAGGTTCGCTCGGATAATTTGTTTGTTACTGAGAAACGTTGTCTTTTACACTTGCATGGAATGACAGCGGGAAACAGAGAGGGCGTATGGGTTGGGATTAACGGCGAACGTGTCGCCGTTAATCCGGGAAGCAGGAGAAAAGGCGTTCAGGGCGAAGGGCAGCTCGCCTGTGGTCTGGCGGCAGCCTGGCTGATCAGCGCGGCCAGGCGTTTGACGTTGTTTTGCTGGGCAAGCACCAGGTCATCGATGCTCGCACCTGACGGTGTTTGCAAGGTGCTGCGGCAAATCACCCGTGCCGTGTCGCCGATGCCGGCACTGCGCAGACGCCATTTCACGTCCATCAACGCGTATTGACCGGGGACCGAGTCAAAACGCTGCACATCGACCCGCACCGAATATTTGCCTTGTACCGGACTGTTGCTCAGTTGATCGGCCAGCGCACCGCGCAATTCATCCACGAGGGTCGCAGCCCACCAATGGGTTTCCAGGATCGCCAGGCCACTGTTGCCTTGGCGAATGACGATCTGCGCACGATCGACCTGGGGCGGCACGCTGATCGTCTCGATCTGAATCACCCCGACGGTGGTCATTGAATGATCGCCCACCTGGGCCGGGGTCAGGGTGTGGAATTGAATCGGGTCACTGCGGCAAGCGGCGAGCAGCAACATCGCGGTGACCAGGGTGAACTTCAGCGGAAAAGCCATGGGTGTTGCTCCTGTGTTCAATTGCGCGGTGGCCCCTGCAGATCCACGGGTGCGGCATTGTTCGGACGGCCGCGAAGCAGCGATTCCGGATGCCGCCCCAGGTAATCCGAAAGGTCACGCAAGGACCTCGACGTGCGTCCCAGCTCATCCAGGGTTTGCCCCAGTTTTTCCCGTTGCGGTGAATCGTCGGCCAAGGTCGAACTGGCGGACTGCAGGGTCGAATTGGCGGTTTCCAGGGTTTTGCTGACATCTGACAAGGTGGTCTGCACGCCAGGCATGATCTTGCCGTTGAATTGCATGATGCCTTTGCGCAGTTCGACGAGATTGCCATCGAGATTGCCGGCGATTCGCTCGATCGGCAGTTTGTTGATCTTGTCGACCATGGATTCGAGTTTTTCCTGCAATTGCTCGAGGCTGCCGGGAAGGGTCGGGATCATGACCGGGCGTGCGTTTGCATCGAAGGCGACTTTGTCGGCCTTGGGGTAGAAGTCCAGGGCAATGTACAACTGGCCGGTCAGGAAGTTGCCGGTGCGGGCCTGGGCACGCAGGCCGTTTTCGATGAAGGTGCCGATCAAGCGTACGCCAGCGGCTTCGTTATTAGGGTCATGATCGAGCGCCTTGAGCATTTTGATATGGGCCTGGCCCAGGCGCTGCGGGTAAATCACGATACCGACGTTGATTGGAAAGGAACGTTTTTTCTCGTCGTAATCCAGATTGACTGCCACCACCTTGCCGATTTCCACACCGAGGAATTCCACCGGGGCATCGACCTTGAGCCCGCGCAGTGCCTGGTCGAAGCGCATGGCCAGGTACTGCGGCTTGCCGTTTGGCGGGGCGAGGGCGGTTTGCTGGTCTTCGAACAGTTCGTAGGCGTACTCGGCAGCCGCAGGTTTATCGTCAGGGCTGTAGTCGGGCGCGCGGAAGGCAATACCGCCCACCAGCAAGGAAGACAACGATTCGGTCTTGACCGCAAAACCGTTGGCACCGACGCTCACGTCTATGCCGCTGGCGTTCCAGAAACGGGTGTTTTCGGTGACGTACTTGTCATTGGGTGCATGGATGAACAGCTCGATGTTCACGCCTTTGCCATCCGGGTCCAGCGCGTAGGCCACCACCTGACCCACCGGGATCTTGCGGTAGTAGACCGGAGAGCCGATATCCAGCGACCCCAGGTCCTGTGTGAACAGGGTGAAACGCTTTCCCGGCTCGCCGTAGGTGATGGGCGGCGGACTCTCCAGCCCCATGAAGTTTTTTGCCCGGCCGTTGGCCTGGCCGATATCGGCACCGATGTAATCGCCCGACAGTAGCGTGTCGATGCCGGACACACCGCCCGCGCCAATGCGCGGCCGCACGACCCAGAATTGCGAGTCTTCGCGGGTAAAGCTTTCGGCCTGCTTTTCCAGCTTGATGGTGGCGTTGACGCTCTTCTGGTCACCGCTCAGCTCCACATCGGAGACATGACCGATCACGACATTACGGTATTTGACCTCGGTTTTATTCGCGGTCAGGCCGTCCCCGGTCTTGAACGTGACAACGATGGTCGGACCTTCCTGCAGAATGCTGTGAACCACCAGCGAAATACCCACCAGCACCGCGACGATCGGCACGATCCAGACCAGTGAAACGCTGAAGCGGCGGGTCTTGATCGGCGCCGGCCCGGGGGCTTGCGGCCCGTCAGTGGCTTGTGACTTCATCCGTGACCTCCTCATTGTGTGGGTTTTCCCGTTCTTTATCCCAGATCATGCGTGGATCGAAGCTCATGGCCGACAGCATGGTGAACACCACCACCAGGCCAAAAAACAGAATGCCCGGACGCGGTTCGATGTCGGCCAGGGCCTGGAATTTCACCAGCGAGGCCACCAGGGCGACCACGATCACATCGAGCATCGACCAGTAACCGATGACCTCGACGAAGCGGTACAGCGTCGACCGCTCCTTGCGCGCCCACTCGCTGTCGCGATGCACAGTGACCAGCAGTAGCGTGATGGCGACGAACTTGATGCCCGGCACCGCGATACTGGCAATGAAAATGATCAGGGCGATGTCCCAGGCTCCGGCTTCCCAGAACTCCAACACGCCACTCATGATCGTGCTGTCGGCGCCATGGCCGACCATTTTGGTGTTCATCACCGGCAACAGGTTGGCCGGGATGTAAAACACCAGGGACGCGATCATGTAGGCCCAGGTCCGGGTCAAGGCATTGGTCTTGCGTCGATGCAAAGGCGCGCCGCAGCGCTCGCATTCGTGAGGTTCGCCAGTCATGTCGCAGGCCAGGCCGCAGGTGTGGCACAGGCACAGGTTGAGCTCGTCGGCGTAAGGAGGCGTGCTCATACAATGTCCCATAATTCGCGGATGTCGCGCCCGGCGATGCGGATCATCATCAGGCTCAGCGCAGCCAGGGCAAACAACCCGATGCCGGGCAGCACATCGAGCAGACCGGCGAGCTTGATCACCGCGACCATGGCGCCCAGCAGGCAGACTTCGAGCATGCTCCAGGGCCTCAGGGTTTCCAGCCAGCGCATGCAGAGTTTGAAACCGGGCGAACGTCGATGGGCGAGGGCGAAGCCCAGCACCCAGATCAGCAGCAACAGCTGGAAAATCGGCGCGATGATCATGGCGATTGCCGCCACCATGGCAATGAACGTGATAGGCCCCAGGCTCAGGGCCAGCACCGAGTCCCAGAGCGTTGCGCTGTTCTTCACGCCTTTGAGGCTGATGCTCATCACCGGATAGAAATTGGCAAATACCCACAGCATCAGCGCCGTGAAGGTCAACGCAAGACGCTGTTCCACCGTGAGGCCGTTATAGCGCTGAAGCACGCCGCCGCAGCGCGTACACAGGGTTTTTTGATGTTTGGCGAGCGTGACTTTCTGGTACACGCTGTCGCAGTGCTCGCAGATGATCAGCTGATCAGTAGTTGCCATGGGTCAAGCTCAACAGAAGGCAGGAGGTTCAGAGCACTCCCTCAATATAGAAGTGACTCGCAATTGAGCAAATCGAAAGTCGCACCTTGAACACTATCCGCCGCCGGGGGATGACTCGACCCACGGAATTACATGGGAAGCAAGCGACGAACGACTTCGAATTCCACTGCCTGCATTGCGCGTAATGAAAATAACCGTACTAGGCTGACTCGGGTGCCTTGAGTAGCTACAGGAATTCAGTTGTCTGGTCAGTAGAACGCCTGGAACTAACCAGAGGGCATGGTTTGGGGTAACTCACCAGGGTCCGGTCACGGATTACTTGAAAACAAGTAGCCGGCCACAAGGATCCGTCCCGATAAAGGAAGGTCGCCATGAAAACACTCTCGCATCGCTCAAGGTTCTACATTGCAGGTTCATTACTGATAGCGCTTAACGGTATGGCCCAGGCTGCACAAACAGAAAAGCCCAATATCCTGTTCATCGTGTCCGACGATACCGGCTACGGCGATCTGGGGCCGTACGGTGGCGGTGTCGGCCGGGGCATGCCGACACCCAGCATCGACGAACTGGCCGCTGAGGGCACAACCTTTTACTCGTTCTACGCGCAACCAAGCTGCACGCCAGGGCGAGCCGCCATGCAGACCGGGCGCATCCCCAATCGCAGCGGCATGACCACCGTGGCCTTCCAGGGCCAGGGCGGTGGTTTGCCCGCCGCCGAGTGGACGCTGGCCTCGGTGCTCAAGACCGGCGGGTACGAAACCTACTTCACCGGCAAGTGGCACCTGGGTGAAGCCGACTATGCGTTGCCCAATGCCCAGGGCTATGACGTGATGAAGTACGTCGGCCTCTATCACCTCAATGCCTACACCTACGCCGACCCGACATGGTTCCCCGACATGGACCCGGAAACCCGGGAAATGTTTACCAAGGTGACCAAGGGCGCACTCTCGGGCAAGGCGGGAGAAAAGGCCGTCGAAGAGTTCAAGATCAACGGCCAGTATGTTGATACGCCGGTCATCGATGGCAAACCCGGTGTAGTCGGGATCCCCTACTTTGACGGTTATGTGGAAAAAGCCGCACTGGAATTCCTCGACACCGCCGCCAAATCCGACAAGCCGTTCTTCATCAACGTCAACTTCATGAAAGTGCACCAGCCGAACCTGCCGGCACCGGAGTTCGTTCACAAGTCGATCTCCAAGTCCAAGTACGCCGACTCGGTGGTCGAACTGGATACGCGCATCGGCCATATCATGGACAAGCTCAAGGCGCTGGGCCTGGATAAAAACACGCTGGTGGTTTACACCACCGACAACGGCGCCTGGCAGGACGTTTATCCGGACGCCGGCTACACGCCATTCCGTGGCACCAAGGGCACCGTGCGCGAGGGCGGTAACCGGGTCCCTGCAATCATGACCTGGCCTGGAAAAATCAAGCCCAATGCCAAGAACCACGACATTCTCGGCGGGCTCGATTTGATGGCGACCTTCGCCTCGGTGGCCGGCATCAAGTTGCCGGAGAAAGATCGCGAAGGTCAGCCGATCTATTTCGACAGCTACGACATGACCCCGGTGATAACCGGCACTGGCCCCGACCCACGTAAGGAGTGGTTCTATTTCACCGAAAACGAGTTGTCGCCGGGGGCGGCCCGCGTAGGCAACTACAAGGCCGTGTTCAACCTGCGTGGCGACAACGGTGTGCCGACCGGTGGCCTGGCCGTGGACACCAACCTGGGCTGGAAAGGTGAGTCGAAGTACGTGGCGGTCGTACCGCAAGTCTTTGACTTGCTGCAAGATCCACAGGAGCGCTATGACATCTTCATGAGTAATGTCACCGAGCGCACCTGGACCATGGTGCCGATCAGTCAGGCGATCAACAAGCTGATGCAGACCTACATCAAATACCCGCCACGCAAGCTGCAAAGCATGGGCTATGACGGGCCGATCGAATTGTCGAAGTACCAGAAATTCCAGTCGATTCGGGAAAGCTTGCAGAAGGAGGGCGTCAATATCCCGGTGCCTAACTAGCGGTGCGGCAGCGGTCTTGCTCAAGACCGCTGCATTTCTGTCGGCCAGGCGGGGGAACTCCCTCGCCACGGCTACCCGGTCAACCCAGCACTTCCCGCATCCGATACCAGAACATGCCAAGGGCCAGCAACGGTGAGCGCAGGGCGCGTCCGCCGGGGAAGGTCATGTGCGGCACGGCGCTGAACACGTCAAAGCCTTTGCTGTGGCCGGCATGGATCGCTTCGCCCAACAACTTCGCGCACCAGTGGGTCACGTTCAGGCCATGGCCGGAGTAACCCTGGGCGTAGAACACGTTCGGGTGCTGGCTCAGGCGCCCGACCTGGGGGAAGCGGTTGGCCGAGATACCGATCTTGCCGCCCCATTGAAAGTCGATGCGCGCATTGGCCAGTTGCGGGAACACCTTGAGCATCTGCGGGCGCATGTAGGCAGCGATGTCCGCCGGGTCGCGCCCGGAGTAATGACAGGCACCGCCGAACAACAAACGCCGGTCAGCCGAGAGCCGGTAGTAATCCAGTCCGACTTTCTGGTCGCACAGCGCGAGGTTGTGCGGGATCAGTTCTGCGGCGGCCTCTGCCGACAAGGGTTCGGTGGCGATGATGTAGCTACCCGCCGGGAGCACCTTGCCACTGAGCTTCGGTTCGAGTTCTTCCAGATGCGCGTTGCAAGCCAGCACCAACGTGCCCGCACGCACAGTGCCGCCGGCACAGCGCACCTGCACGGTGCTGCCGTGGATCAACTCCAGCACCGGGCTCTGCTCGAAGATCTGCACGCCCAAGGACTCGGCGACGTTCGCTTCGCCAAGCGTCAGGTTCAGCGGATGCAGGTGGCCCGAGCCCATGTCTACCAGACCGCCCGCGTAAACGCCGGAGTCCACCACGTGCTCACGGATCTGGCCCGGTTCGATCAAGCGGGTTTCATGGGCGTAACCAGACTCAAGCAATTGCGCGTGCTCGGCCTTCAGCCCGGCAAAATGCGCCGGGGTGTTGGCCAGTTCGCAGAACCCCCAGCGCAAGTCGCAATCAATGCCTTGCTCTCGGATGCGATTGGCCACCACCTGCACCGATTCGGTCCCGGCGTACTCCAGGTATTGCACGCCTTCGGCACCGATGTGCTTTGCAAAGCCGCTGACGTCATGACCGATGCCACGAATCAACTGGCCGCCGTTGCGCCCGCTGGCGCCCCAGCCAATCCGCCGAGCCTCCAGCAGGACCACCGAGAGCCCGCGCTGGGCCAGTTCGATGGCGGTGTTGATGCCGGTGAAGCCCGCGCCGACCACGCAGACATCGGCCTCCAGGTCCGAGGACAGCGCGGGACGCTGCCTCATGCCCTTGGCGGACGCTGCGTAATAGGAGTGGGCGTGTTCCTTGGTGTACTGATTCATTTGTTGGACTTCACTTTGCTCCACGAACGGGTCATCAGGCGCATGATCGACTGCGGCGGCGTGGTGGAGATGTAGAGTTTGTCGAGGACTTCCTGGGACGGATAAACCTCGGGGTTGCTGACCAGCTCAGGGTCCATGTACTGCTTGGCGGCCGGGTTCGGGTTGGCGTAGCCGACCGAAGCGCTGACCTTGGCAATCACTTGCGGGTCCAGCAGGTAGTTGACGAAGGCGTGGGCTTCTTTCGGGTTGCTGGCGTCGGCGGGGATGGCCAGCAGGTCGAACCACAGGTTGGCGCCTTCCTTGGGAATGGCGTAGGCGATGTTCACGCCGTTCTTGGCTTCCTTGGCGCGGTTGGCGGCCTGGAACACGTCACCCGAATAACCGAACGCTACACAGATATCGCCATTGGCCAGGTCCGAGACGTACTTGGAGGAGTGGAAGTAGGTGATGTAGGGGCGGATCTGCAGCAGCTTGGCTTCGGCCTTTTTGTAGTCCTCGACACTTTCGCTGCGCGGGTCCATGCCCATGTAATTGAGCATCGCCGGGAACACTTCGTCCGCCGAGTCCATCATCGACACGCCGCAGGCGCTGAGCTTCTTGATGTTTTCCGGTTCGAACAGCACGGCCCAGGAATCGATGTGATCGATGCCCAGCACTTGCTTGACCTTGTCGACGTTATAGCCGATGCCGTTGGTGCCCCACAGGTACGGCACCGAGTGCGAGTTGCCCGGATCGTTTTTCTCCAGCAGCGCCAGCAGTTTCGGGTCGAGGTTCTTGAAGTTCGGCAGTTGCTCGCGATCGAGCTTGAGGAACGCGCCGGCCTTTACCTGGCGGGCGAGGAAGTGGTTGGACGGCACCACCACGTCATACCCGGTACGACCGGCAAGCAGCTTGCCCTCCAGGGTTTCGTTGGAATCGAATACGTCGTAGATCACCTTGATCCCGGTCTTGGCCTGGAAGTCGACGAGGGTGGTTTCGCCGATGTAGTCGGTCCAGTTGTACACGCTGACCTGGGGTTGGGCCTGGGCAACGGCACTGAACAAGACCGCCAGCGCGGCCGGGACCACGGATTTCAAAAGACGCATATCGATACCTTCTTGGAATTATTGGATTCTTCAGGCAAATCTTTGGTGTTCTGTGTCCTCCTGTGGGAGCGGGCTTGCTCGCGAAGAGGCCGGTACATTCAACATCATCGTTGACTGACAGGCCGCTTTCGCGAGCAAGCCCGCTCCCACAGGGGGATGTGTGATCCCTTGGGGGAGCGAGGGCTTTAAACGCTCAGCATCAGGAACTCACGCTCCCACGAACTGATCACCCGCTTGAAGTTCTCGTGCTCGGCGCGTTTGACCGCGACATAGCCCCGCACGAATTTGCTGCCCAGGTAGCGGCCGATGGTGTCGCACTCTTCCATTTGGGTCAGGGCGTCCTCGATGGTGATCGGCAGGCGCAGGTTGCGACGCTCATAGGCGCGGCCTTGCACCGCAGCGCTCGGCTCGATGCGCTCGACCATGCCCAGGTAACCGCACAGCAGGCTGGCGGCGATGGCCAGGTACGGGTTGGCGTCAGCGCCCGGCAGACGGTTCTCGACGCGCATGGCATCCGGGCTTGAGGTCGGCACGCGCAGGCCGACGGTGCGGTTTTCTTCGCCCCATTCGACGTTCACCGGTGCCGAGGTGTCCGGCAGGAAGCGGCGGAACGAGTTGACGTTCGGCGCGAACATCGGCAGCACTTTCGGGATGTACTTCTGCAAGCCACCGATGTGATGCAGGAACAGCTCGCTCATGTTGCCATCGGCATCGGCAAAGATCGGCTGGCCGGTGGCAATGTCCACCACGCTCTGGTGAAGGTGCATGGCGCTGCCCGGCTCGTCGCCGACCGGCTTGGCCATGAAGGTTGCCGCCACGTTGTGCTTGAGCGCCGCCTCACGCATGGTACGTTTGAACACGGTGATCTGGTCGGCCAGGTCCAGTGCGTTGCCATGACGGAAGTTGATTTCCATCTGCGCCGGGCCGTCTTCGTGGATCAGCGTGTCGAGGTCCAGACCTTGCAGTTCGCACCAGTCGTAGACGTCTTCGAACAGCGGATCGAATTCGTTGGCCGCGTCGATGGAGAACGACTGGCGACCGCTTTCGGCTCGGCCCGAACGGCCCATCGGCGCCTTGAGCGGCAGGTCCGGGTCTTCGCAGCGCTGGGTCAGGTAGAACTCCATTTCCGGCGCGACAATCGGCCGCCAGCCTTTGTCGGTGTACAGCTGCAGGACTTTCTTCAGCACGTTGCGCGGCGACAGTTCGATCGGGTTGCCGAACTTGTCGAAGGTGTCGTGGATCACGATGGCGGTCGGCTCGATGGCCCATGGCACCACGTAGACGGCGTCGGCGTCCGGCTTGCAGACCATGTCGATATCGGCCGGGTCGAGCAGGTCGTAGTAGATGTCGTCGTCGACAAAGTCCCCGGTTACCGTTTGCAACAACACACTTTCCGGCAGGCGCATGCCTCGCTCATGCAGGAACTTGTTGGTGGGTGCGATTTTGCCGCGTGCAATGCCGGTCAGGTCGCTGACGACGCACTCGACTTCGGTAATCTTGTGATCTTTCAGCCAAGTGAACAGCTGATCGAAAGGGACATTCATAAAGACCTCGTTATTGGTTTTATTAACGCCAGGAGAGACCGGTTTCATCCGCCGGACACTTCCCCTGTAGCGCGTTGACGACTATCTTGTGCGAGCCTTGCAGTTCCATCTATCCACTTTAAGCAGCACAAAGCGCACCAAAAGAGTGCGTAAGGTCGCCCCATGACAGGTTCCAATTCCCTCCAGGTCCAAGCCTTCAACACCGCCGATGTCGCCGAGCAAATCCGCGCCACGCCGGGCTGGGTGCAGCAATACCAGCAGATGTCGCCGGGGCATTTCGCGGGTAGGGTGCGTTATCTGGACCTGCAGGGCGTGGAGATTTACGAAGAGTCGATGAACACCCGGGTCGAGCAGAATTTCAGTGCGCCCCAGGGCTCGTTGTCGTTCTGTTTCGATCGCGGCGACAACGCGCTGTACGTGTTGAATGGCGAAAGCCGCAACATCTGGATCACCCCGGAGAACTACCAGGAAATCGCCGTGGTGTTCGGGCCGGAGTTTGTAAAGCGCCACAGCCTCGACATCGCCAGGCTCGAAGGGCTGTTCATGGCACCGCTGAACTCCCAGCAGAACGCGCTGTTCTGCCGTTGGCTCAGCGGCACCTTGACGCGGCTGTCGCAAACCTTCGATCCACCGAGCCGCGAAGCGCTGACCCAGCAATTGCTGGAAGATTGCCTGTTCATTCTCGACAACGCCTGTGTCGGCCTCGACCAGGGTGCATTGCAGCGTCGGGCCGGGGAGCGGGCGATCATGAAGCGGGTAGGGGAATGGGCCGCGGACACCCCGGAAGAACACCTCAACCTGCTGGAGTTGTCCCAGGTGGCCGGGGTTTCACTGCGCCAGTTGCAGCATGCGTTCAAGACCTACACCGGCATGTCGCCGACCCAGTGGCTGCGCCTGCGTCGACTCAACAGTGCCCGCCGCGAACTGCTGAGCCGCACGCCCACGCAAACCACCGTGGCTGAAGTTGCCATGCATTGGTCGTTCTGGCATCTGGGGCGGTTTTCCAGCAGCTATCGCGCGTTGTTCAACGAGTTGCCGAGTGACACCCTCAAGCGTGCGAGTACCAGTCAGGCAAGCGGTCGCAGCCGACGTTAGAACGTCGGCGGTGTAATCACCCAGATCACCACCGCATCGACATCGCCGGGGTTGCCGTAGCGGTGCGGCTCCTGGCTGGAAAAGCTGAAGCTGTCGCCTTCATTGAGCTGGAAATGGCGCTCGCCAACCCACAACTCGAAACTCCCCGAGAGCAAGTAACCGGCTTCTTCACCGTCGTGGCTGTAGCTTTGCTGGCTGTAGGTGCCGGGCGGGAAACGCGAGTGGAGCATTTCCAGTTGGCGGTTGGCTTGCGGCGTCAGCAACTGGTCGACGATGCCGTCTTCGTAATGCACGTTCAGGCGGCTGCTCTTGCGCACCACGATGCCATCGTCTTCGGGCGCGGTGACCGCTTCACTGGCGAAGAACCACTGGATGGTCACGCCGAGGCTGCGGGCAATGTTGAACAGCGCCGGAATCGACGGGTAGGCGAGGTTGCGTTCCAGCTGGCTGATGTAGCCGGCGGTGAGTTCGCTCTGTTGCGCCAGTTCCGCCAGGGTCATGCCCCGGCGCTTGCGCAGGCCACGAATGCGCGTGCCGAGGAAATGCGGTTCGGCGCTGCCTGATGCGGGCGGGGTCTTGCTGTTGTTGCTCATGGAATGTTCCGAACCGGGGGCTGCACTTCGCCCCTTGTAGGAGCGAGCTTGCTCGCGATGGACTTCAGAACACCGCGTCTTATCCAGAAAACACGCGTCATCGTTAGCGACCATCGCGAGCAAGCTCGCTCCTACAGAGAGCGATCATTTGAATCTAAAGCCCCGGAGTATAAACAGCCTTAAAGCTCCCACGCGACCTTCAAGCCTTCATAAATCGCTTCTTCGGCGGTACGCGGCGCCAGGCAGTCGCCGATGCGGCGAAACTCCACCAGCCCTTGCAGTTCATCACCCAACGTATCCAGCGGTTGGTGGCCCTGGCACAGCACCAGCGTATCGATATTCTCCATCAGCATCGGTTCGCCACTGGCGGTGTGTTGCAGGTAGACCGTGTTGTCATCGCAGCCGTACAGCCGCGCGTACGGCGTGATCGGAACCCCCAGTTTATGCAGCTCGCCGGCCAGTTGATCGCGCACGTACAGCGGCAGGTTTTCTCCGCAATGGGTGCCGTTGACCGCCAGTTGCACCTGATGCCCGGCGCGGACCAGGCGTTCGGCGATGCCGGGGCCGATCCAGTCGCAGCGCCAGTCGACCACCACCACCGAACGGCCGATCTGTACTTCATCGCGCAGCACTTGCCAGGCGTCCACCACCTGCAATTCACCGCCGCGCTCGAAGGCTGGCCAGTAGGGCTCGGCACCGGTGGCGACGATCACCATGTCCGGTTTTTCCTGCTCCACCAGCGTGCGGTCGACCCGGGTATTGCGCACCACGCGCACACCGGCCAGCTCCATTTCCCGCTGCAGGTTGGTGCTGGCACCGCCGAACTCGCTGCGCCGTGGCAGCAACTGCGCGAGCAACACCTGACCACCCAATTGCGAACTGGCTTCGTACAGCGTCACCTCATGACCACGCTGGGCCGCGACGGTGGCGGCTTTCATCCCGGCCGGACCACCGCCGGCAATCATGATGCGTTTGCGCTGTGGCGCTTGTCGGCGTTCGCCGAAGATCAGTTCGCGCCCGGTTTCCGGGTGCTGGATGCAGGAAATCGGCAAGCCCTTGTGGAAGTGGCCGATACAGGCCTGATTGCAGGCAATGCACGCCCGCACGTCTTCGACGCGGCCGGTGTCGGTCTTGTTGGGCATTTGCGGATCGCAGATCAGTGCCCGGGTCATGCCGCACACATCGGCCTGGCCGCGAGCCAGAATCAGCTCGGCTTCCTGGGGCTGGTTGATGCGCCCGGTGACGAACAAAGGAATGTTCAGACTCGCCTTGAATGTCCCGGCTTCTTTAGCCAGGTATGCCGCTTCGATCGCCATGGGCGGCACGATATGCACCGCGCCGCCAAGGGATGCCGAAGTACCGGCGACGATATGCACGTAATCGAGCTGCGCTTGCAGTGACTGCACGGCGGCCAGGGATTCGTCCTCGGTCAGGCCTTCCGGGTCGCGCTCGTCGGCGGAGATGCGCAGGCCGACGATGAACTGCTCGTCGGTCGCCGCGCGCACGGCTTTGATGACTTCGCGCAGAAAACGCAAACGCTGTTCCAGCTCACCGTTGTAGCCATCGGTACGCCGGTTGACCCGCGGGTTGATGAATTGCGCCGGCAGGTAACCGTGGCTGGCCACGACCTCGACGCCATCGATCCCGGCCTGATGCAGGCGGCGGGCGGCAGCGGCGTAACCGTCGACGATCTCGTCGATCATCGCCTGATCCAGCGCGCGGGGCATCACCCGGAAGCGTTCGTTGGGCACCGACGAGGCGGAGTAGGCCACCGCCAGCAGGCCATCGCTGGACTCCATGATCTCCCGCCCCGGATGGAACACCTGGGACAACACCACCGTGCCGTGGGCATGGCAGGTTTGCGCCAGTTTGCGGTAACCCTCGATGCACGCGTCGTCGGTGGCCATCAGCACGTGGGAGGTGTAGCGCGCACTGTCATGCACCCCGGCCACTTGCAGCACGATCAGCCCGGCACCGCCTTCGGCACGTGCCCGGTGATAGGCGATCAATTGTTCATTGACCAGGTTGTCGGTGGGCATCGAGGTGTCGTGCCCGCTGGACATGATGCGGTTCTTCAGGCGCTTGCCACGGATCTCCAGGGGTTCGAACAGGTGCGCGAAGGCGGGTGTCGAGGTCGGCATGGGGCGGGTACTCCTGGCAGGCTGGCCTGTAGGAGCGAGCTTGCTCGCGATGGACGTTAACGATAACGCGTGTTGTCTGGATGAACGCGTCGCCCTCAGGTCCATCGCGAGCAAGCTCGCTCCTACAGAGGCATTAGGTTTTCGGTTGTTATTATTGGCCTATAGAAATTTACCTTCAGTAAAAAATCAACTTGTTTTTTTACTATGCCTTGCAGTAGTTTCGTCTCGAGCCCGCTCCCGGGCCGAACCTCACAACAATAAAAAAGGGCTGCATGGGCCTTGGGTCCCGTGGCACCTGCAAGAGGAACCACTGATGAAGTCGCACACGCTCAAGCACGGTTTTTATCCCTTGGTGTTGTCCGTGGCCATGGGCCTGGGCAGCGCTCAGGCAGCATCGGACATGGTGGTGGTCGGATACGGCGGAGCCGGACAAAAAGCCCAGGACGTGGCGTTCTTTCAACCGTTCGCCGCCGTGGATCAAAGCAAGGTGATCCAGAGCGAATACAACGGCGAGATGGCCAGGATCAAAGTGATGGTCGACACCGGCAACGTCGACTGGGACGTAGTGCAGATCGAAGGCCCGGACCTGATGCGCGGCTGCGAGGAAGGCATGTACGAGCGGCTGGACTGGACCCGCCTGGGCCACGCCGACCAGTTGATCCCCGAAGCGGCGCAGGAATGCGGTTCCGCCGCGCTGGTGTGGAGCGTGGCGATTGCCTACGACACCGACAAACTGGCCCAGGCCCCGACCTCGTGGGCAGACTTTTGGGACGTGAAGAAAACCCCCGGCAAGCGTGGGCTGCGTAAACGCGCGGTGTACAACCTGGAATTCGCCTTGCTGGCGGACGGGGTCAAGACCGAAGACGTCTACAAGGTGCTCGGCACCCCACAGGGCGTGGACCGGGCATTTGCCAAACTCACTGAACTCAAGCCTTACATCCAGTGGTGGGAGGCCGGCGCGCAACCGCCGCAATGGCTGACCGCCGGCGATGTTGTGATGACCTCGACCTACAGCGGACGCATCGCCGACGCCGCGCAGAAAGGCAGCCACCTCGGGCTGGTCTGGCCCGGCAGCCTGTACGGCATGGACTACTGGGCGATCATCAAAGGCTCCAGGCATGTGGATCAGGCCAAGCGCTTTATCGCCTTCGCCAACCAGCCGGACGCCCAGGTCAACTACGTGCAGCAGATTCCCTACGGCCCGACCAACACCCAGGCCGCCGCACGGCTGGACGATAAACTGGCGCAATGGGTGCCCACCGCGCCGCAGAACCTCAAGGGCGCACTGTCGATGAATGTCGGTTTCTGGGTCGATCATGGCGAAGAACTGGAAGAGCGCTTCAACGCCTGGGCCAGCAAATAAACGCGGATGGCTGGACGTGTCCAAGCGTCCAGCCTTACCGTCTGCCCCAGCCGATCAGCCTGGAGAACCACAACCATGAACAACATCGCCAGCTACCTGGCCCCTGAACGCAACGCCACCGAGCAGCGCCTGCGCGAGGAGCTGGCGGCCTGTTACCGTTTAATTGCGCACTTTCGCATGACCGATTTGATCTTCACTCACATCTCGGTGCGCATTCCGGGGCCGGAGCATCACTTTCTGATCAACCCTTACGGGTTGATGTTCGATGAAATCACTGCGTCGAATCTGGTGAAGATCGACCTCGATGGTCATGCCGTGGAGTCGTCGCCGTACCCGGTGAACCCGGCCGGTTTCGTGATCCACAGTGCCATTCATGGCGCCCGTGAAGATGCGCAATGCGTGCTGCACACCCATACCAAATCCGGGTGCGCGGTGGCGGCGTTGAAGTGCGGGTTGTTGCCGGTGAACCAGATTTCCATGGAGTTCTATGGCCGTGTTGCTTACCACGACTATGAAGGTGTCGCGCTGGACCTCAGTGAGCAGCAACGGTTGGTGGCGGACCTGGGTGACAAGCCGGTGTTGATGCTGCGCAACCATGGCTTGCTGACCGTCGGCGAGACGGTGAGCCAGGCGTTCCTGCGTATGTATTACCTGGAAAAGGCTTGTGAGATTCAGTTGGCCGCGCAGGCTGCCGGTGAGGTGGTATTGCCGTCCGACGAGGTTTGCGCGCATACAGAACGCCAGTTCAATGATCCGGGACGGCCGCCGGAGGAGGGTGAACTGAGCGATCCGGATGCCATGCAACTGGCCTGGGCGGCGTTGTTGCGAATGCTGGATCGAGTGGCGCCGGGGTATCGGGACTGATCAAGTCTCTGCGATGAATGGGCTGGCGCCTTCGCTGGCAAGCCAGCTCCTACAGGGGGGGGTGTCGACCACAAAAATGTGTGGCAACCCGATAACCTGTAGGAGCTGGCTTGCCAGCGAAGCAGGCGCCGCGGTCTATCAGACTGGCAACTGACTGGAGAAATGGCACACTCTTGCTGTACAGTCGTTCAGCCCGCCGCTAACCCGCGCAGGCCTAAACGATTGAACCAAGGAGCGTGTCGCCCATGAATCAGGAAGCCCGTTTTTCCCGCATGGAACCGGAGTTGCGCAAAGCCAACCTGATCGAAGCGACCCTGGTGTGCCTCAAGCGTCATGGCTTCCAGGGCGCGTCGATCCGCAAGATTTCTGCCGAGGCCGGGGTTTCGGTGGGGCTGATCAGCCATCACTATTCCGGCAAGGATGAACTGGTGGCCGAGGCCTACATGGCGATCACCGGGCGGGTCATGACCTTGCTGCGCGACGCCATGGAGCAAGCCGCGCCGAATGCCCGGGAGCGCTTGTCGGCGTTTTTCCGCGGGTCGTTTTCCGCCGAACTGCTCGATCCGCAACTGCTCGATGCCTGGCTGGCGTTCTGGGGCGCGGTGAAAACCGCCGAGGCCATCAACCAGGCCCACGATCATTCCTATGGCGAGTATCGCGGCGTCCTGCGCAAGGTGCTGGCGGAACTGGCCCGGGAGGAGGGCTGGGAAAACTTCGACGCCGACCTCGCCGCCATCAGCCTCAGCGCGTTGCTCGACGGCTTGTGGCTGGAGTCCGGGCTGAACCCTGGCACCTTCACCCCGGAGCAGGGCATCCAGATTTGCGAGGCTTGGGTCGACGGGTTGCAGGCCGGCGGCCGTCAGCGCTTTTGCGTGCAGACGAGCGACTGTTGATCAGTCGTTCAGTACTGGATACTCTCTGGCGCCGAAGCGGGAAAACACTCTAATAAGAAACTGGCCCTCGGGCCTGAGCCGGACACCAAGCGATGACTCCTCGGGTATTGATCGTCGATGACGATCCGCTGATTCGCGATCTGTTGCACGCCTACCTGTCCCAGGAAGGCTACGACGTCCATTGCGCCGCCACGGCGGAACTGGCGGAAACCTTCCTCGCCGGCCAGGCCGTGGACCTGGTGATGCTCGACATCCGCCTGCCGGGCAAGGACGGCCTGACCCTGACCCGCGAGCTGCGGGTGCGTTCGGAAGTCGGGATCATCCTGATCACCGGGCGCAACGACGAAATCGACCGCATCGTCGGTCTCGAATGCGGCGCCGATGACTACGTGATCAAACCCCTCAATCCAAGGGAGCTGGTGTCCCGGGCGAAAAACCTGATTCGCCGGGTACGTCATGCGCAAACGCCAGCACCTGCCGTCGCGGTGGCCAAACCGGTCAAGCAATTCGCCGACTGGTCACTGGACACCGACCGCCGTCGCCTGATCGATGCGTCCGGCAGCGAAACCCTGCTGACCCATGGCGAATACCAATTGCTCAGCGTGTTCCTGCGCAACAGCGGCCACACCCTCAGCCGCGATCAGTTGATGGACCAGATCCGCAACCGCGAATGGGTGCCCAACGACCGCTCCATTGACGTGCTGGTCGGGCGCTTGCGCCGCAAGTTGCACGACGATCCGGCCGAACCGCAGTTGATCATCACCATCCATGGCGCCGGTTACCTGTTCACCGCTGGCGTGGCAGCCTGAACCTGATGGCGCGATGGCTTTGCCTGCTGGCGATGCTGGTGGCCGGCCATGCCGTCGCGGCGGACAAGGTTCGCTATTGCGATTACCCGGTGTACCCGCCGATCTCCTGGAGCGACGGCAAGCAGGTGCGCGGCCTGGCGCCGAGCGTGGTGAAAAGCCTGTTCGGCCAGTTGGGGTATGAGGTCGAGATGGTCGTGCTGGGCAACTGGAAACGCTGCCTGCTGGACGCCGCTGAAGGCCGGGTCGATGTGGTGCTGGCCTACAGCACCGCGCAACGCGAACAGAGCATGCTGTTCTCGACGGTGCCGGTCTTGCGTGAAGAAGTGGCGCTGTTCATCAACCGCCAACACCCGGTTACATTCGAACAACTGGACGATCTGGCCCATTACCGTGGCGGCCTGTTGTTCGGCGAGAGCTACGGTGTGGAGTTCGATCGCATGGTTGCGCACAACAACAATATCGAATGGGTTTCCGACAGCCACCAGAACTTCGGCAAGCTGATTCGCGGGCGCATCGATTTCATCACTCAGGAGCGGCGCACCGGCCAGTTGTATGTGGAAAACCTGCCCGGCGGCCAGGACATCATTGCCTTGCCCAAGGCCTTGAGCGTGGACTATCTGCGCGTCGCCGTGTCGCGGCGCTCACCCTTGGCCCAGCGCATGCCCGAGATCAATGCGCAGTTGCAGCGCATGGTCGATGCCGGCGACATCGAACGCTGGCTCAACGAAAGCGAAGTGACCTACCGTGACATGATCAATCTGCCGGCAGATGCGCAATGATTCGCGCCCGTCCCGGTGGACTGTTGCAACGCCTGTTGCTGTTCATTCTGTTGTTCAGCCTGTGCTTCACCGTGCTGGCCAGCAGCGTGCAACTGTACATCGAGTATCGGCGGGAAATGCGCGATATCGATTCGCGCATGGAGCTGATCCGCGCCGGCTACCTGGCCAGCCTGGAACGCAGCCTCTGGGACTTGAACCAGGAACAGTTGAACGTGCAGTTGCGCGGGCTGGTGGACTTCTCCGACGTCGCGCGGGTGCACTTGACCGGCGCCGATTTCGACCTGGTACAGGGCAATCCGCACCCCACGGGACCGCTGCGCATCGAGCGCTTTGCCCTGGACTATCAGCCGCCGTCAGGCCCTTTGCGCCACCTTGGCGAGCTGGAGGTCAGTACCGATCTGGGGGCGGTGTACCAGCGTCTCTACGCCACCGGTTTGACCAGCCTGTTGTGGATGGCGGTGTTCCTCTGCGGTCTGGCCGTTGCCTTGTCGGGGCTGTTTTATCGACTGGTGACCCGGCACCTGAAAGTCATGGCCGAGTTTGCCCGGCGCATCGCCGCCGGTGAATGGCAGGAACCCCTGCACCTGGACAAGCGCCGCGGCAGCGACGAAATCGACACCGTGGCCCACGCACTGGATGACATGCGCCGGGCGATCCTGCGGGACATCGAGCGCCGGGAAACCGATCGCCTGGCCTTGCAGGACAACCGTGACGAGCTGTTGAAAATGGTCGAGCGCCGCACCGCCAGCCTGATGCGCGCCAAAGACGAGGCGGAAGCGGCCAACCTCGCCAAGTCGCGGTTCCTGGCGACCATGAGCCACGAACTGCGCACGCCCCTCAATGGCATTCTCGGCATGGCCGAATTGCTGCGCGGCGCGCGCCTGGATGCCCAGGACGGCAAACGCCTGGACGCCTTGCACAAGGCCGGTGAAGGCTTGCTGACGATCCTCAATGAAGTGCTGTATTTCGCCAAGCTGGAGGAGGGCGTCAGCCATCCCGAGCCGGTGGATTTCTCGCTGCGCCAGTTACTCGATGAGGTACTGACACTGTTGGAACCGCGCGCGCTGAACAACGATACGATCCTGAGTTGCCGGGTCGATCAGCGCATTGCCGAGTATCACCACGGTGCCGAGCAGTTCCTGCGGCAGGTGCTGAGCAACCTGCTGGCCAACGCGATCAAGTTCACCGAAGGCGGCGCAGTCAGCGTCGAGGTGGCGCTTCTCAGCGGAACCGGCAAACAGGCGGGGCAGCGGCTGCGGGTCAGTGTCACGGACGACGGCATCGGCATTGCCCCTTTGATGCAGGCGAAGATTTTCGAGCGTTTCACCCAGGCCAGCGAAGAAGTCGCGCAACGGTTTGGCGGCACCGGGCTGGGATTGGCGATCTGCAAACATCTGGTGGAGCAGATGGGCGGTTGCATCGGTGTGGACAGTGAAGTGGGGCGCGGCAGTTGTTTCTGGTTCGAGCTGTCCTTGCAGCCGGCCAGCGGCGTGGTTGAGGCGGAACCGGTGCGGGCGGTGGGGCCGGCCCTGAACATCCTGGTGGTCGAAGACGTGGTGCTCAACCGCGAAGTGGCCAAGGGTTTGCTGCAGCGGGACGGTCACCGGGTATGGCTGGCCGAAGAGGCAGAACAGGCGCTGGAACACTGCGCGGCGCGGGTTTTCGATCTGCTGCTGCTGGACGTGCATCTGCCGGGCATCAGCGGGGTCGAGTTGTGCCGGCAGATCCGCAACAGCGACGGGCCGAATCGCCACACCCGCATCTTCGCCCTGACCGCCAGCGTGCAGCCGGCGCTGGTGCGCGGTTATCTGGAGGCCGGCATGAACGGTGTCCTGGCCAAGCCCTTGAAGCTGGAAAACCTGCGCCAGGTGCTGGAAGGGCATGCGCCTGTGGCCGAGTCGCTGCTGAGCGATGAGGCAATGGACTGGCCGCTGTTGCAGACCCATCGCAGCCTGCTCGGCGAGCAAAAGGTCCAGAGTCTGCTGGCGCTGCTGCGTGACTCGATCCTGCAACACCGCGACGCGCTGCATGAAGCCATGGCCGCCGACGACTGCACTGAGGTTGCGCAATTGGCTCACCGCCTGGCCGGTAGCTGCGACTCCCTGGGTTTTCGGGCCTTGGCCAGCACCTTGAGGGCGCTGGAGACCTTGGCGCTGGCAAACGATGAATCGGCGATCCAGCGCCTGAGCCCGGTGCTGGATGAGCAATTGCAGCACTCGCTCGATACCCTCAAAGGCCTGTTGCAGAGCTGACGTACAAGTTTGTTACGACTTTGTACAACTTCGATCTTTACGGTCAACGCGAACTTACATGGCTTTCCAATAATCGACGTAACCGCCGCAGCGCGGTCTTCGAAGCTTATTGGAGATAATAATAATGAATTGCCGTAAAGCTGATCCCTCCCTGCGCCGTGACGTCCTGTCGCGCGCTGCACACCTCATTGACTGCTGAGGTGCCGACATGAACGAAAATACTGATCGCAGCACTGATCATAAAGGCATCCAGCTGACCCGTGCCCTCAAGAGCCGTCACATCTTCATGCTGTCGCTGGGCGGCGTCATCGGCACCGGGTTGTTCATGGGCTCCGGTGTGACCATCAATCAGGGCGGCCCGGTGGGGGCGATTCTGGCTTACCTGGTCGCGGGTTTCCTGATGTACCTGGTGATGGTCTGCCTGGGCGAACTGTCGGTACAGATGCCGGTGTCCGGTTCGTTCCAGACCCACGCCACTAAATACATTGGCCCGGCCACCGGGTTCATGATCGGCTGGGTGTACTGGATGAGTTGGGCCACCACTGTGGGCCTGGAGTTCACCGCCGCCGGCATGCTGATGACCCGCTGGTTCCCGACGGTGCCGATCTGGTACTGGTCGGCGCTGTTCGTGGTGGTGCTGTTCGGCATCAATGCCATGGCCACCCGCGCTTTCGGTGAGGCGGAATACTGGTTCTCGGGGATCAAGGTCGCGGCGATTCTCGGTTTCATCGTGGTCGGCGTACTGGTGATCTTCGGCGTGATGCCCCTGAGCAGCGGCGCACCGGCACCGATGGCGACCAACCTGATCGGCGATTCGTTGTTCCCCAACGGCCTGTCGGCGGTGTTCGCGGTGATGATGACCGTGGTCTACGCGTTCCAGGGTTGCGAGATCATGGGCGTGGCCGCCGGTGAAACCGATCAACCGGAAAAAAGCATTCCCCGCGCCGTACGCAACGTGGTGTTCCGCGTGCTGATTTTCTACGTGCTGGCGATCATCGTGCTGTCGGCCATTGTGCCGTGGCAGCAAGCGGGCCTGATGGAAAGCCCGTTCGTGCAGGTGTTCGACATGGTCGGCATTCCCTACGCCGCCGACCTGATGAACTTCGTGATCCTCACGGCGATCCTGTCGGTGGGCAACTCCGGCCTGTATGCCTCGACGCGCATTCTGTGGGCGATGTCGAAAACCGGCATGGCGCCGAAAAGTCTTTCACCGCTGAGCAAGCGTGGCGTGCCGCTGCGCGCCTTGAGCATCACATTGTGCTTCGCGCTGGTGTCGCTGATGACCAGCTTCGTCGCCGCCGACACCTTGTTCATGGTGTTGATGGCGGTGAGCGGCATGGCCGGCACCGTGACCTGGATTGTCATCGCGCTGGCGCAGTACAAGTTCCGCAAGGCGTATCTGCGTGACGGCGGCAAACTCAGCGACCTGAAGTACCGCGCACCGTGGTTCCCGGTATTGCCGCTGATGTGCATCACGCTGTGCTGCTCGCTGTTCGTGTTCCTGGCCCTGGATGAAACCCAGCGTCCGTCGCTGTATTGGGGCTTTGGCTTCATTGCGCTGTGCTATGGCGCGTACTTCCTGATCCATCGCAAGCGTCAGGGTGTATTGGCGCCGAGCTTGCCGACTGCCTGATCCCTCAAAATAGACACATCCCCCCTGTAGGAGCGAGCCTGCTCGCGATAGCGGTTGATCAGCCAACAGAGATGTTGAATGTGATTCCCTCATCGCGAGCAGGCTCGCTCCTACATTGGTTTTGTGGTGGGCAAAAGATTTGCGACCTGTCTGCTGTCAGCAGTTGTTCGAAGTTGTAACAGCGCCAGCGACCCATTCAACGCAATCGATAAATAATCTAATAAAAACAATGCTTTAGCGATTTCATTGGCTTGTTACAGCCCATTCCCCCACCAATTGCCGCCTTACTGAACACTCGTTTAGTATGGCCTCAAGTCGCATCACCTCAGACCCATCACAATAATTCGAGGATTCCCATGACCACACAATCGTCGCTGCTCAGCCAGGTCGAAGCAGGCGTTGCCTGGATCACCCTCAATCGCACTGCCCAGCGCAATGCGCTGGACATTCCGACGCTGAAAAACCTGCACGGCTTGCTCGACGCTTTCAATGCCGATCCGGCGGTGCGCGTGGTGGTATTGACGGGCAGTGGCCGCAGCTTCTGCGCCGGCGCCGACCTCGATGAATGGGCCGATGCCGAAGCCCGGGGCGCCCTGGAAACCTACGGCTGGACCGAAACCGCCCATGCCTTGATGACCCGCCTGCACAGCCTGGAAAAACCGACCATCGCCGCCATCAACGGCACCGCCGTCGGCGCCGGGATGGACCTGACCCTGTGCTGCGACCTGCGCATCGCCGGGCAATCGGCACGTTTCAAGGCCGGCTACACCAGCATGGCGTATTCGCCGGATGCTGGCGCGAGTTGGCACCTGCCGCGGTTGATCGGCAGCGAGCAGGCCAAGCGCCTGCTGTTTCTCGACGAATTGTGGGGCGCCGACCGTGCCCTGGCCGCCGGACTGGTCAGCGAAGTCTGCGCTGACGAGCAACTGCTGACCGTCACCAACGAACTGGCCGCACGCCTGGCCGCCGGCCCGACCTTTGCCTTCGCCCAGACCAAAAAACTCATGCGCGAAGGCGCCGAACGCAGCCTGCCGGAACAGCTGCAAGCCGAACTCGCCGCCGGCCTGCTCTGCGGTCGCAGTGAAGACGGCAACGAAGCCCTGCGTGCCGCCATGGAAAAACGCCCGGCACGCTTCATCGGCCGTTGATTCCTCTCCATCTCCCAGAACACGAACAACAGGTAGCAGCATGAATTTCCAACTGACCCAAGAACAAGAAATGTTGGTGGACTCGGTACGCAGCTTCGTTGAGAAGGAACTGCTGCCCTATGAAGAGCAGGTCGACCGCGCCGACGAGGTCTCCCCGGAACTGGCGGCACAGATTCGCGGCAAGGCGATCGCCGCCGGTTTCTACGCCTTCAACATGCCCGAAGAAGTGGGCGGTGGCGGCCTGGACTACCTGTCCCAGGCGCTGATCGAACGTGAGCTGTCCAAGGTGTCCTGGGCGCTGCACGTGTTTGTCGCGCGGCCGTCGAAAATCCTCATGGCCTGCACCGGCGACCAGATCAACGACTACCTGTTGCCGTGCATCCAAGGTGAAAAGATCGACTGCTTTGCCCTGACCGAGCCGGGTGCCGGCTCCGACGCCAACGCGATCAAGACCCGCGCCGTGCGTGAAGGCGACGACTTCATTCTCAATGGCAGCAAGCACTTCATCAGCCACGCCGGGCATGCCGATTTCGCCATCGTCTTCGCCGTGACCGACACCTACGAACACAACGGCAAAAAGCGTAACGCCGTGACCTCGTTCCTGGTCGACCGCAACACCCCGGGCATGACCATCCGCCGTGGACCGAAGTGCGTGAGCAACCGGGGTTATCACACCTTCGAAATGTTCTTCGACGACTGCCGCGTGCCGGCCAGCAAAGTGCTGGGCGAAGTCGGCAAGGGTTGGGACGTGGCCAACGCCTGGCTGACCGCCGGGCGCGTGATGGTCGCGGCCAACTGCGTCGGTCAGGCCCAGCGCGCACTGGACGTGTCCTTGCAATGGGCGGCGGACCGCAAGCAATTCGGCCAGCCGATCGGCACCTATCAGGGCGTGTCGTTCAAGCTCGCGGACATGGCCACGCAAATCCGTGCCGCCGAACTGCTGACCCTGCACACCGCGTGGAAAATGGACCAGGGCACCATGACCGATGGCGAGGCCGGCATGGCCAAGCTGTTCGCCAGTGAAGTGCTCGGTCGTGCCGCCGATGAAGCGGTGCAGATCTTCGGCGGCATGGGCCTGATGGACGAAGGTCCGGTGGAGCGCATCTGGCGTAACGCGCGGATTGAGCGGATCTGGGAAGGCACCTCGGAAATCCAGCGCCACATCATTTCCCGCGAGCTGCTGCGGCCGCTGTTGCGCTGATCGGCCCGGAGAATTCCCATGTCCCAAACCATTCGTGACAACCTCAAACGCATGCTCGCGCCGCAACACGTGGCGTTCGTCGGCGGCCGCAATATGGCCCGCGCCCTCAAGCGCTGTGCCGAGGGTGGCTACCAAGGGCAGATGTGGCTGGTCAACCCGCAACACGACAGCCTTGAAGGTGTGCCGTGTGTGCGCAATATTGCTGATCTGCCCTGTGGACCGGATGCTGTCTTCATTGCCACCAACCGCGAACTGACCCTGACCTGCGTCGCCGAACTGGCCGCCATCGGCGCGGGCGGCGCGATCTGCTACGCCTCGGGCTTCGCCGAAACCGGCGCCGAAGGCCAGGCCCTGCAACAGCGACTGCTAAAGGCCGCTGGCGACATGGCCTTGCTCGGCCCCAACTGCTACGGCCTGCTCGACTACCTGCACAGCTCTGCGCTGTGGCCGGTGGCCCATGGCGGCAAGGCAGTGGAGAAGGGCGTGGCGGTGCTGACCCAGAGCGGCAACTTCGCCTACAACCTGTCCATGAGCGACCGTTCGCTGCCGGTGGCCTACATGGCCTCGGTCGGCAATCAGGCGCAACTGGGTGTCGCTGAACTGATGGACGTGTTGCTCGACGAGCCGCGCGTCACCGCCATCGGCCTGCATCTGGAAGGCCTGAAGAACGTGCCGGGTTTTGCCCGCGCCGCGCACAAGGCACTGGAGAAGGGCGTCCCGATCATTGCCTTGAAAACCGGCGTGTCGCAGATCGGCGCCGAACTGGCCTTGAGTCACACCAGTTCGCTGTCCGGTTCTGATGCGCTGTACGACGCGTTGTTCGACCGTCTCGGGGTGATCCGCGTCAGCGGCCCGGTGAGTTTTGTCGAAACCCTCAAAGCCGCGGCTTGCGGCAATCTGCCGGCGGGCAACAGCCTGATCGCGCTGGCCTGCTCCGGTGGCGACGCCGGGTTGATTGCCGACTACGCCGAACGCAACGACCTGGGCCTGCCGAAACTCGATCAAGGACAGGTCGGCGAACTCGCGCAAGTGCTGCCGAGCTACGCCAACCTGGTCAACCCGCTGGATTTCACCACGGCGATCTGGGGTGACGGCGAAGCCTTGAACCGCATGCTCGACAGTGCGCTGCGCACCGAAGCCGATGCGGCGATGCTGGTGCTCGACTACCCGTCGGAGTTCACCGGCGAGCGCAAGGAATGCGACCTGCTGCTGGAGTTGTACTGCGCGGCACTGCAACGTCACGGCAAGACCGGTTTTGTTACTTCGGCCTTCCCCGAGTTGCTGCCGCCCCATGCCCGCGAGCGTTTGCACGCGCAGGGTGTCGCGGCGTTGCAAGGCGTTGAAGATGGCCTGGCCGCGTGGGGTCGCATCGCCGGTTATCAGCGCAACCGCCAGGCCTTGCTGGCCTTGGGCGAATCAGCATTGGTGCCGTTATGCCCGCAAGCGCTGGAAGGTGAGGGGTGTTTGCTCAATGAGTGGAACTCCAAACAGGCGTTGAAAGCCTTTGGCCTGCCAACGCCCAACGGCGTATTGAGCACCCCGGACAAGGCACTGAAAGACGCCGAAACCCTGGGCTATCCGCTGGTACTCAAAGCGGTCAGCGCTCAACTGCCACACAAGACCGAGGCCGGTGCCGTGGCGCTGAACCTCAAGGACGGCGCGGCATTGAGCGCTGCACTGGAGAAGATGCGCGCCAGCATTGCCGCCTACGCCCCGGGCGTAGTGTTCGATCAACTATTGCTCGAGCCCATGGCCAAACCGCCACTGGCTGAACTGATTGTCGGCATCAAACGCGAAAACGATTTCGGCCTCGCGCTGGTGATCGGTGCCGGCGGCATTCTGGTGGAGTTGCTCAAGGACAGTCGCAGCCTGTTGCTGCCGACCACCGACGGCGCGATCCGCAACGCCTTGCTCAGCCTGCGCAGCGCGCCGTTGCTGCAAGGTTTCCGTGGACGCGAGTCTGCTGACCTGGACGCCTTGGTGACCGCGATCCGCGCCGTGGCCGATTACGCCTGCGAGAGCTCCGCACACCTGCTGGAACTCGATGTGAACCCATTGTTGGTCGGTGCCCAAGGCACGACTGCGGTCGATGCGTTGATTCGCCTCGGCCACGAGTGAGGACATGAATATGCAAAGCAAATCCTTGACCGGTGGCCAGGCCCTGGTGCGTCTGTTGGCCAACTACGGCGTCGATACCGTGTTCGGCATCCCCGGCGTACACACCCTGGAGCTGTATCGCGGCTTGCCCGGCAGCGGCATCCGCCACGTCTTGACCCGTCATGAGCAGGGCGCCAGCTTCATGGCCGACGGCTATGCCCGGGTCAGCGGCAAACCCGGCGTGTGCTTCGTCATCACCGGCCCCGGCGTGACCAACGCCGCCACCGGCATTGGCCAGGCTTACGCTGACTCGATTCCGATGCTGGTGATTTCCAGCGTCAACCACAGCGCCAGCCTTGGCAAGGGCTGGGGCAGCCTGCACGAATGTCAGGACCAGCGTGCGATGACCGCGCCGATTACTGCGTTCTCCGCAGTGGCGCTGACCGCCGAAGATCTGCCGGAACTGATCGCCCGTGCCTACGCGGTGTTCGACAGCGAGCGCCCGCGCCCGGTGCACATCTCGGTGCCGCTGGACGTGTTGTCAGCGCCGATCGCTCGTGACTGGAGCAACGACGTAGTGCGTCGTCCGGGTCGTGGCCCGGCATCCGTTACCGCCATCGATCAAGCTGTGGCCAAACTGAAGGCTGCCAAGCGGCCGATGATCATCGCCGGTGGTGGTGCGCTCAATGCCACTTCGCAGCTACAGGACATCAGCACCCGACTCGCTGCGCCGCTGTTCACCAGCGTCGCCGGCAAGGGCTTGCTGCCGCCGGATGCGCCACTCAACGCCGGCTCATCCCTGTGTGTGGAGCCGGGCTGGAACCTCATCGCCGAGGCCGACGTGGTGCTGGCGGTCGGCACCGAAATGGCCGACACCGACTACTGGCGTGAACGCCTGCCGCTCAATGCCGAGCTGCTGCGCGTCGACATCGACCCGCGCAAGTTCAACGACTTCTACCCGTGCGCGGTGGCGTTGCATGGCGATGCACAACAAACCCTCAGTGGGTTGCTTGAGCGTTTGCCCACCGACGTGCGCGACGCTGGCGCCGCCATTGCCTCGGTTGTCGCCCTGCGCGAAGCGGTCAAGGCCAGCCATGGACCGTTGCAGTCCATTCATCAATCGATTCTCGACCGTATCGCCACGGAGCTGCCGGACAACGCGTTCATCAGCACCGACATGACCCAACTGGCCTACACCGGCAACTACGCCTTCGACAGCCTGGCGATCCGCAGTTGGCTGCACCCCACCGGCTACGGCACCTTGGGTTATGGCCTGCCGGCCGGGATCGGCGCCAAGTTCGGCGCGCCGCAGCGGCCGGGCCTGGTGCTGGTGGGCGACGGTGGTTTCCTCTACACCGCCCAGGAACTGGCCACGGCTGTTGAAGAACTGGACAGCCCGCTGGTGGTGCTGCTGTGGAACAACGACGCGCTGGGGCAGATTCGCGACGACATGCTGGGCCTCGACATCGAGCCCATCGGCGTGCTGCCACGCAACCCGGATTTCGCCGCCCTCGCTCGTGCCTTCGGCTGCACCGTGACTCAGCCGCAAAGCCTGGCCGAGTTGCAGACCGACCTGCGCCACGGCTTCAAGCGTAACGGCGTGACCCTGATCGAACTCAAACATGCCTGTGCGCATTGATCTGCATTTCAAGGGGATGAAGCCATGCGCTTTTCCGATCTGACTCAACGTATCGCCGGCGACGGCGCCGCCGCGTGGGACATTCACTACCGCGCCTTGGCACTGCGCGAGCAGGGTGAAGACATTCTGCTGTTGTCCGTGGGCGATCCGGATTTCGACACGCCACAGCCTATCGTGCAGGGCGCCATCGACAGCCTGCTGAGCGGCAACACTCACTACGCCGAGGTGCGCGGCAAGCGTGCCCTGCGTGAAGCCATCGCCAAACGTCATCAGCAGCGCAGCGGCCAATCCGTTTCGGCCGATCAGGTCACCGTGCTGGCCGGGGCGCAATGTGCGCTGTTCAGCGTGGCCCAATGCGTGCTCAATCCCGGTGACGAGGTGATCGTCGCCGAACCGATGTACGTCACCTACGAAGCGGTGTTCGGGGCTTGCGGCGCCGTGGTGGTGCCGGTGCCCGTGCGCTCGGAAAACGGTTTTCGCGTGCTGCCCGAAGACGTCGCCGCGCGCATCACTCCGCGCACCCGGGCGCTGGCACTGAACAGCCCGCACAACCCGTCCGGCGCAAGTCTGCCGCGCAGCACCTGGGTCGCCTTGGCTGAGTTGTGCATCGGCCACGACCTGTGGCTGATTTCCGATGAGGTCTACAGCGAATTGCTGTTCGAAGGCGAGCACGTCAGCCCGGCGAGCCTGCCGGGCATGGCCGAGCGCACCGCGACCCTCAACAGCCTGTCGAAATCCCACGCCATGACCGGCTGGCGCGTCGGCTGGGTGGTGGCGCCGCCATCCCTGGCCGCGCACCTGGAAAACCTCGCGTTGTGCATGCTCTACGGCTCGCCGGATTTCATTCAGGACGCCGCCGTGGTGGCCCTGGAAAGCAACCTGCCAGAGCTCGAAGCCATGCGCGAAGCGTATCGCCAGCGTCGTGATCTGGTGTGCGACAGCCTGGCCGATTGCCCCGGCGTGCGGCCGTTGAAACCCGATGGCGGGATGTTCGTGATGCTCGATATCCGCCAGACCGGGCTCAGCGCCCAGGCGTTTGCCGACCGTCTGCTGGATCGCCACGGCGTGTCGGTACTGGCTGGCGAGGCCTTTGGTCCGAGCGCGGCGGGGCATATTCGCCTCGGTCTGGTGGTCGGCGCCGAACCGCTGCGCGATGCCTGCCAGCGCATTGCCCGTTGTGCTCAAGAACTGATGGAGGCTCAGCTATATGCTTAACCACAAGGCGTTGTTTATTGATGGTCGCTGGCAGAAACCTTCGGGGCAGGGCATCGCCGAGGTGATCAACCCGGCCACCGGGCAAGTGTGCGGCAGCGTGCCGCTGGGTGATGAACTCGATGTCGAAAACGCCGTGGCGGCTGCACGCCGGGCCTTCGATTCATGGTCGCGCACGCCGTCCAGCGTGCGTGCGGGCTATATCCGTGCACTGGCCGATCAACTGCGCAATCGTGCCGATGAGATGGCCTCGGTCATCACCATGGAGCTGGGCATGCCGGTGCAATGGTGCCGTTCGGTGCAGGTCGATGGGCCGATCACTGGCCTTGAGCAATACGTCGAACTGGCTCATCTCATGGACGAGGTGCGTGAAGTCGGCAATTCGCTGGTGATCCGCGAGGCCGTGGGTGTCTGCGCGTTCATCAACCCGTGGAATTACCCGCTGCACCAATTGATCGGCAAACTGGCCCCGGCACTGGCCGCCGGTTGCACCGTGGTGGTCAAACCGAGCCAGGAAACTCCGCTGCATGCCTTCCTGTTGGCGCAAATGATCGAGGACATCGGCCTGCCAGCCGGGGTGTTCAACCTGGTCAGCGGTCCGGGCTCGAAAGTCGGCGAAGCGCTGGCCAAGCACCCGGACGTGGACATGGTGTCGTTCACCGGATCCACCGGCGCCGGGGTTCGGGTTGCGCAAGCGGCGGCACCTTCGGTCAAGCGCGTGTGCCTGGAACTGGGCGGCAAGTCGCCGCTGCTGATCGCCGAGGATGCGGATCTGGCAGCGGCCGTGCGCTACGGCGTGCAGGACGTGATGATCAATTCCGGCCAGACCTGCACCGCGTTGACCCGCATGCTGCTGCCGGCCAGCCGCTACGCCGAGGCTGTGGAAGTGGCGCTGGCGCAAACCCTGAGCCTGCGCATGGGCGATCCCCTCGACCCGCAAAGCTTCCTCGGCCCGATGTGTTCGGCCGGGCAAAAACGCACCGTGCTCGACTACATCAAGGTTGGCCAGCAGGAAGGCGCTCGCCTGCTGTGCGGCGGTGACATGCCGGGGCGCGGCTTCCATGTCAGCCCGACGCTGTTCGCCGATGTCGACAACCGCATGCGCATTGCCCAGGAAGAAATCTTCGGCCCCGTGCTGTGCCTGATTCCCTACACCGATGAGGCGCAAGCGATCCAGATCGCCAACGACTCGCCGTTCGGCTTGTCCAGTGGCGTCTGGGCCGGCAGTTCCGAGCGCGCCTTGCACCTGGGACGGCAGATGCGCGCCGGTCAGTGCTTCCTCAACGGTGCGGCGTTCAATTATCAGGCGCCGTTCGGTGGCTACAAACAGTCGGGTAACGGTCGCGAATGGGGTGAGGAGGGGCTGAACGAGTTCGTCGAAGTGAAGGCGATCCAGGTGTGACGGTTGGCGACTCAAACTGTTCATCACCCACGATGTTGCGACTCCACACCTTCAACCGATACGCCGGAAAAAGTCTAAGGAACCACCATGAAAGTACTGATCGTCCACGCTCACCCGGAACCGCAATCCTTCACCGCCGCCCTGCGGGACCAGGCTGTCGCCACCCTCGAAGCCCAGGGCCACGAGGTGCAGGTCAGCGACCTGTACAAAATGAACTGGAACCCGGTGGCCAGTGACGCAGACTTCTCGAATCGGGAAAACCCCGAGTACCTGGTCTATGCCCTGGAACAACGCCTGGGCGTGAAGAGCCAGTCGCTGGCGCCGGACATCCAGGCCGAACTGGACAAACTGCTGTGGGCCGACCTGCTGATCCTCAACTTCCCGATCTTCTGGTTCTCTGCCCCGGCGATGCTCAAGGGCTGGATCGACCGGGTGCTGGTGTCCGGCATCTGCTACGGCGGCAAACGCTTTTACGATCAGGGCGGATTGGCTGGGAAGAAGGCACTGGTGACCGTGACCCTGGGCGGGCGCGAACACATGTTCGGCGAAGGCGCGATTCATGGCCCGCTAGAGGACATGCTGCGGCCGATCCTGCGTGGCACCCTGGCTTACGTCGGGTTCGATGTGCTGGAACCGTTCGTGGCCTGGCATGTGCCGTACATCAGCGACGAAGCGCGCCAGCAATTTCTGGTTGATTACGGCCAGCGGCTGCAGCATCTGAGTGATGATCAGCCGTTGGTGTTTCCGAAGTTGGCGCAGTTTGATGACAAGCTCTATCCACTGACCTGATCAACACCCCGAACCTTGTAGGAGCTGGCTTGCCAGCGAAAGCGGTCCTTCAGCCAACAAGTGTTTGCCTGACACACTGCCTTCGCTGGCAAGCCAGCTCCTACAGGGGATTGTATGGGCTGTCTGAATCGGGGGTGTTTATGGGTTGTTTAACGGCTGTCAGCGTTACTTCCCGCAAGCTACAACGGCTTGCGTCATTGCCTACAGCTACGCCAGAATCCGCCGGCTTGTGCGTCTTGGGGGCGGGTTCTATCGTAGGCCGGTCGCTGGAAAACAACAGCGATCGGGTTTGGTAGCCCGGAGTCTGGCGCGCAACGACACATCATGCAGATGCTCATTTTGGTTTCTGCTTTTTATGGTGGTCATGCGCAGGGTCTCTTCGGAGGCGCCGGCTCCAGTACTCCGGTCTACCAACCTGTGCATGGCCACCACCCTTCGTTTGGTAGCGAAAGTGATGGCTCCAACTTAATAAGTATTGGAGTTTCACTATGTTCAAAGTCACACCCAATCCCCCAGACACCGATCCGACATCCCCGTACGAAACCCTCGACTCCCAAAAACTCCACGAAGCCGCAGAGCGCGCCCTCGATCATTACCTCAACCCCGGTCCCGGCATCATGGCCACGCCGCGTAAACCCAGTTCCATGTTCATCGTCAATCCCGAACTCAATATCGAGACCTTGCTGGTGCATGCCTGTGAATCGCTGGCGTCGGCCAATGTCATGGCCACCGATCTGGTGGATCATCTGGAAGGAACCAGCCGCAATGCGCTGCTCGGCATTGCGCAGGTGATCATGCTCGGCGAACTGGCGGTGAACCGGGCGCTGGATCAACTCGATCCGCCTGAATAACCACAAATCTCCAGATCACCGATAGACCTGTAGGAGCTGGCTTGCCAGCGAAAGCGGTGTGTCAGTCGACGTCTATTTTGTCTGACACGCCGCTATCGCGAGCAGGCTCACTCCTACACAACACCCACCGCTTGTTTGGAAGTCCTTCTCAGCGGAGCCATTGAACTACACTTTTCAGTTGCTCCACCCGATCGGCAGGCGACGCATGGCGTCGCTTGCCGCCGCCAGTCGACCCAAAGGCTTGCCCGTTGTGGCAAGCCTGTCGGAGGTCATCATGAAAAGGTTGTCACCCATCAGTCTGTGCCTTGCCTTGTCGGTTCTCAGTGCCCCGGGATGGGCGCAATCGGTGGTGCCGATGAAAGGGCAAAGTTCGCAACAAACCCAGGCCGACATCAACGAATGCAACAGCATCGCCGCCAGCCAAAGCGCCTCGACGGCTTCCACGCCTTCCGGCGGGAGGGTCAAGGGTGCCGCTGTGGGGGCTGCCGCCGGCGCAACGGCTGCCCAGGTACGCGGCAATCAGCATGACGAGGCTTATGACCGCGTCGACGATGACACGAAGCAGGACTATCGCCAGAACCGCGCCAAGTCGACGGCAGCGGCCGGCGCTGTGGTCGGTGGTTCACGTCAACGCCAGGAACGCCGGGCGGATGCGAAAACCACCCAGACGAATACCGCGTCGGCCTACAGCAGCTGTTTGCAGGGCAAGGGTTATCAGGTCAACCCTTGAGTCAGGTACGGAACACACTGTAGGAGCGAGCTTGCTCGCGATGGTCGTCAACGATAACGCTGGTTGGCAGGTGCCCCGCGGTGCTCTCCGGTTTATCGCGAGCAAGCTCGCTCCTACAGGATCCCCGAGCTCGCTGTTTCAAGGAAGCAGGCGGATAAGGAAACTGCCTGTAGCTCTAATCTGACAACCGTTCATCGGTGAACTACGCTGCGATACGTACCCTCGATCTGAATTTTGTGACGTAAGGATCCGACACATGCGGAGCAGGCTGCTCGCTGTAATGGTTACTGTTTTCGGGATGTTTTGGTCGGTGCAACTGTGGGCCGAGGATGCACCTAAAGCAGTTGATGCTCCCGTCGAATTGAAAGTGGCCAACCGCAGCATCATGGTATTTCGCGCGACCCTCCTCGGTGAAGCCCCAGCGTCGCGGGTCAAACGGGCGAAAGTGGTGATCAGTGAGGCGCTGGACGAGGCCGACGACCTCAATGTCACCCTCGACCCGATCATGAAAAGCTACATGGTGCTGCTGGGTAGCCGGCGCGCCTTTATCGTTTCGCCCAAGGACTTCGACGAGACCGAATACGATTCGGTACAGCAGGCCGCGGAAGCCGCGGCTGACAGGCTGCGCCAGGTCGTGGCCGAAACCCGGGAAGCCCGTAGCCTGCAATTGATCCTGCGTTCCGTAGTCGCCGCGTTGCTCGCCACCGGCATTTACATCGCTCTGCTGTACGGCATGATGTTTTTGCGGCGCAGAGTGCTGAAGAAACTGCCCGAACTGATGCATCGGCACACCCAGGCCCTGAAAGTCGGAAAAGTTCCGCTGGTCGACGCCAATTACCTGTATCCCTTGGTCAGCCGCCTGCTGGAGCTGGTGCGCTGGATCGTCGTCGCGCTGTTTACGTACGAGTGGCTGGGCTTTGTCCTGTCACGCTTTCCCTATACCCGTCCCTGGGGCGAAAGCCTGAATAACTATCTGTTGGAACTCGGCGGCTATCTGCTGCAAGGGATCGTCGGTGCCATACCCGGGCTGGGCGTGGCGCTGGCGATCTTCTTTATCGCCCGCGGCGCAACCGCGTTCATGCGGCGGATACTGCGGCGCATGGCTGCACCGGGAACCGTCAGCTGGCTGAACCATGAAACCCTGCAACCGACCCAACGCCTGACGTCCCTGGCGATCTGGCTGTTTGCTCTGGCCATGGCCTATCCGTACCTGCCGGGTGCTGGCACCGATGCATTCAAAGGCTTGTCGGTGCTGATCGGCCTGATGATTTCCCTGGGCGCCACCAGCGTGGTTGGCCAGGCGGCGGCGGGGTTGATCCTGACCTACACCCGTACCCTGCGCCCCGGCGAATTTGTGCGCATTGGCGACTACGAAGGCACGGTTACCGAACTGGGCATGTTTACCACCAGCATTCGCACCGGCTTGGGCGAGGTGCTGACCCTGCCCAATTCGATGATCACCGGCACCGTCACCAAGAACTACTCGCGTGTAGTGCAAGGCCCTGGCTACGTGGTCGACACCGTCGTGACCATCGGCTACGACACGCCGTGGCGGCAGGTGGAGGCGATGTTGCTGGAGGCCGCAAAACGCACGCCGGGGATTCTCGAAGTGCCGCCGGCCCAGGTGTTCCAGACAGCATTGTCGGACTTCTACCCGGAATACCGGCTGGTGGCCCAGGCCATTCCCAGCCAGCCTCGGCCGCGAGCGGTGCTGCTGAGCATGCTGCACGCCAACATCCAGGATGTATTCAACGAGTACGGCGTGCAGATCATGTCGCCGCACTACCTGGGCGATCCGCAACAGGAAAAGTGGGTGCCCAGGGACAAGTGGTACCCGGCTCCTGTGCAAGAATCGAAGGAATCCTGATTCCGCCTGGAAGGGCGTACTGCGGGAGCAAAGGCACACATCAGCGCCGGTTACTGGCCTCGGTGCCATACCTTTAAGTAATCGATTGTGAAGGTGGAGGGCAGGTCAGCGTCGTCCACGACGCCGAACCATTTCCAGAAGGCCTCACTGTCAAACACGACTTGCATCGGGAAGTGCCAGTGGGTGTTTTTCGATTCCCTGACCAGCACGCCATCGACGTACCAGCGCAGGGTGTCGGGTTGCCAGTCGAACCCGTAGACATGAAAGGTGCTGGCCAAGCGCCAGGGAGCGGTCCAGGTGCTGCCATTGGCCAGATGTTCGCTGCTTTGCGGCGTGGCCCATACATGGGCGTTCATGTTGTACAGTCGGTCGAAAGCGCCGCTTCCGGTTTTGCCGCCGATTTCGAAGATATCGATTTCGGTGGCGTTTTCGGGCAGCCCCGTCCAGGCCAGCCAGAATGCGCTGGAACCGGCGGAATTCATCGGTTTGGCCCGGGCCTCGTAGTAACCGTACAACCTCCGCTCATTGGTATGCACCATCGCCGAGCTGTAATCCTTGAAGCCCAGTTTCGTGTACTTCTGCGGCAAGGTTTGCTTGCGGAACACGATTTCGAGATTGCCGTTGTCGACGCTGGCATTTTCCGGCATGAACAGGGCCGGTCTGCGCCCCAGCGAGTCGCTGCCCGTGGCGTTGTTGACGTACCAGCGATCACGGTCAAGGGTGTTGCCGTTGAAGTCGTCGGACAGTTGCGCGTCCAGCACCCAACGCCCGGCATTGGCCTGATCCGACAGCGGCAGGCTGGCATGGGTTTGCTGAGGCACCGGGCCCAGTGGGCCCGCCCGGGTCCAGACATCCGCTTGGCCGGGGATGGTCACCGCCCATTTGTTCGCCAGGTATTCGAACACCTCCCGGCGCTCTTTCTGGGTGATCAGCGGGCGGTCGTAAACCAGCACTTCAGCGATGTCGCCACGCAAGACTTCGGTGGTACCCACCACGTTGCGCGCCACGGCATAGGGGCCGATGGGCACATCATGGAGTTCCAGAAAATCCAGGGTTGGCGCGAAGGCTGTGCTCTTTTCCACGCTGAGTGCAAAGTTCGGCGCCACGTTGTCGTTATCGGCAAGCCGCGGGCGCGAGCTGAACTGGCGCTGCCAGGTGTCGCCGCCGGCCTGTTCGGGCAGCCGGCGGGACACCAGAAACACCGTGGCCGGGCCCTTTGCCACACGAATTTGTTTGCCGACGAATGCCGAAACGCCACTGAAACGCACCACGGCGTTGCCGTTGAGCGCGTTGTCGACGCGCAGCGGCAGTGACGTGGCGTTCGGGTTGTCGACGCTCGCATGGTTGGACTTGCCCGACTTGTCATGCCAGCGCAGGACCCGGTTTTGCCGGTCGAGGGACATTGTTGACTGATCGGCGCCGTCCAGCCACAGGACCAGGCCATCGGTCGCCGGACGCGCGGGCGTCGCCTGGGCACAACAGGCCATCGCAGCCAGCAGCAAAACCAGCCAGCATTCCCTGAGCATGTGAGCCCCCTGAAAGAGCGTGGAGGAGTGACGCGCCGGTCACTTGGCAATGGCGGCCGACAACTCGACAGCGGGGCGGTAGCCGTAGGGATTGCTCGATTGCCAACGCCAGCTGTCCTGGATCATCTGCGCGAGGTCACGCCGGGCGCACCAGCCCAGTTCGTGCCGGGCCTTGCTGGCATCGGCCCAGCACTGCGCAATATCGCCGGCCCGGCGCGGGGCGATCTGGAACGGAATGCTGACGCCGGTGACGTCTTCGAAACTGTGGATCATCTGCAGCACGCTATAGCCGATCCCGGTGCCGAGGTTCCAGATGTGAATGCCGCCAGCACCGTGCAGCACCTGCAATGCCTTGAGATGCCCTTCGGCGAGGTCGACCACGTGGATGTAGTCCCGCACGCAGGTGCCGTCGACGGTGGGGTAGTCATTGCCAAACACCGTCAGCTCGGGGATTCGGCCAATCGCCACTTGGGTCAGGCAGGGCAACAGGTTATTCGGCCGACCGTTGGGGTCTTCGCCGATCAGGCCGCTTTGGTGGGCGCCAATCGGGTTGAAGTAGCGCAACAGGGCGATGCTCCAGCGCGGTTCGGAGAGGGCAAGGTCAGTGAGCAACTGCTCGACCATGAGCTTTGAGCGCCCATAAGGGCTGGCCGGAATGCCGGTGCCCGAAGCCTCGACGATGGGCGTGTGCGCCGGTTCGCCGTAGACCGTCGCCGAGGAACTGAACACCAGTTTGAACACATTGAAGCGCGCCATGACCTCACACAGGTTAAGGGTGCCCACTACGTTGTTGGCGTAATACTCCAGGGGATGAAACACGCTGTTGGCCACGGACTTGAGGCCGGCAAAATGCACCACCGCGTCAATTTCGTATTGGCTGAAGAGGCTTTCGAGCAAGGCCGTATCGCGGATGTCGCCTTCAATGAAGCGGACCCGGGCATGGGCCAGGTGCTCCAGGCGCTCGATGGACTCGTGGCAACTGTTGCACAGGTTATCCAGCACCAGCACATGTTGGCCGGCGTCGATGAGGGTCAACGCGGTGTGGGAGCCTATGTAGCCGGCCCCGCCCGTGATCAGCGTGGTTTTAGGCATTTTGGGCGTTCCTGTTTCAAGAAGTCAGGGTCAGCGAGCGGTGAAAACCAACTTGAATTCCTGCGGCCAGCGCGGGTGCAACACGCTATAGGCCAGCGCATAGGTCAGGGCACCGATGGCGATGTTGCAGGCCAAGTGCAAGACGCCTTGCAAGGCCAGGTGCGCAGAAGCGGTCAGCACCACAACCGCCATGACCAGCGAGGCGATCACGCTGCGGTAACCGGACTCGATGAACACGCCCCAGCCGTAACCGATGGCGGTGTTCAGTCCGCGAATTTGCAACGGCGTGATGAGCAGCATGCGCACCAGCAAGGCCAGTGCAGCGCCCATGCCGCCGCAGGTCGGGCCCAGCATATAAACCAGCCCGAGGGCGAGCAGGGCGGTGCTCACCTCGGCCTTGAGGGTGACGCGGGTGTGGTTGACCGCCACCAGCGCCGTGGTGGCGTACATGGCAAGGTTGCCGATGGCTGCGGTGATCGCCAGCACTTGCAGCATGGGAATGGCGTCGGCCCATTTGGCGCCGAAGATCAACAGGACGATATCCTCGGCCGTCAGCGCAATCCCCAGGAAAAACGGCGTGAGCAGAAAACCGCTGATCACCGTCGAGTCGCTGATGATCCCGATCAGTCGCGGCGGGTCGCTGCTGCGCCGGGCGAACACCGGCAAGGCATAGCTCATCAGTCCGTTGTAGATCGCCGAGCGCGGCAGATCGATGATGCGCATGGCCAGGTTGAACATGCCCACCGCATGGGCCCCGGCGGTCATGCCCAGCACCACGTTGACGCCACGTTGCAGGGTTTGTGCGCTCAGCGCATTGATCGCCACCGGGGTTCCGGTCTTGAGCAGTTCCCGCAGGAAAGGCCCGTCAATGTACAAAGCGATGCGCCGCCGGTCCCCGTTCATCAGCACCACGACGCAGACAAACTCCATGATCAGCGCCTGGGCGATCACCGCCCACGGGCCGAACCCCCAGAGCGCCACGACAATCCCGCCGACGCCGCCGACGATTTTCCCCAGCAACGTACGCGACGCCAGCCTCTTGAAGTTGCTGGTGCGGCGCATTTCCACGACATACACACGCGCTATCATGGTGAACAGAATCTTTACCGAGGCCACCGCCATCATCCATTGCAGTGCCGGCGAGGGCGTGTACAACATGGCCGCCAGGGAGATGACGCCGATGGACACGAGGCTGATCAGCACGGCAAACCAGAACGCCGTGCTGATGTGCTTGTCTTCCAGGCGCTCGGCCCGTACCAGCGGGTCTTCCAGTACCGACGAATAAAGCAGTCCGACCATTTCGACAATCGCGATGATCACCGTGCCCACCCCCAGCTCCGTGGGCGTGAGCAGCCTCGCGTAGACGACAAAGGTGATCATCGACAGGAAAATCAGGCCGAATTTCTCGGTGAAGATCCAGATCAGGGTAACCAGACGCTGGTTGGCCATGGCGGGCACCGGTTCAATGAGCGGTGGTTGACTCGGCGGTCCGGCCCAGGGTTCTGGCGCGGGCATAGAGGTAACGCAAGGTCGGTTTACCCCGGGCGAAAATCAGTGCCTGCCAGGAACACGCCAGCATGCGCCGGTACACGTTGATCACCTCGGCATGTTCACCGAAGCGGGAAAAGGCACAGAGGAAATCCGCGAGGTTGCCCAGCTCGAAATCGATCCGTTGTTGCTGGCTCAACTGCGCACCATAACGGGCGAGGAACAGCTCGATGAACCTGAGTTTGTGCGAGAAGTACTTTTTCGGCTGGGCGGTGATGTTGCCGCCGTTGACCGTCCGCCGCGCCAGGGTTTGCGGCACCGTGTGGATTTCCCAGTGTTCGGCGATCCGGGCCCACATCATGCGGTCCTCGGAATAGCGCAGGCTGGCTTCGAAGCCGCCGAGTTGTGTGAGCACATCGCGGCGGATCAGCACGGTGGAGACGCCATTGACGATGTTGCAGCGGATGAAATCATGGAAGTGCATGCCGCTCTTGTAGCGATCTTCCACAAACCGGGTGCCGTCGCTGTATTCAATCAGCACGTTGCAATCAATCAGCCCCACGGGCCGTCCCTGACGAAGCAGGTCGTCATACAGCGCCAGTTGCTTTTCGAGCTTTTGCGGATGCCATTGGTCATCGGCATCGAGAAACGCCACCAGGCTTTCTTCCGTGTGCCGCAAGCCATGGTTGCGGGCGCTGGCCGGGCCTTCATTGGCCTGATGCAACAACGTCAGGCGAAACGGCGCGGCGAAATCCTTGACCCGTTGCGGTCCGTCATCACTCGACCCATCGTCGATGACAATGACGTGATCGGGCAGTCGAGTCTGGTCGGTCAACGAGCCCAGCGTCTGTTCGATACTGTCGGCACCGTTGTACATCGGGATCACGACGCACACTGAATGCACCGAAGAGGGGCTTGGCTCTAGCACGAGGTTTTCTCCTTGGGATACATCTTCGCCGGCCCACGGTAGTAGGCCCGGCCTGTTGTCGGTGACAGGTGCGGACGAGTCGCGTGATGGTGCCGAAACGAAAGGGCCAGGGTGCAGAACACCAGGAACTCGGCGCTGCGGTAGTTGGGAATCACGTACGCCACGTAGTTGGAGACGATGAACAGTCCGATGATCACCAGGGCACAGGCGCGCACCTGAGCCGACTGCGCGGAGGTGATCGCCCGGTACTGTTTGATCAAGGCTTCGGCAAACAGCAGCATCAGCGCCGCGAGTTGAATCACGCCGCCGTTGAGCAGGGTTTCCAGGTAGCCGCTGTGGGCATTGCCGATGTAGCCCCAGCGCTTGATAAAGACCTCGGCATCGTTGCTGGTCCAGAACGCGCCATAGCCGTAGCCCTTCAGGAACCTGTCGTCGATGAGCGGCGTGAGCAGTTCCCAGATCAGCGTGCGGTCGGTGAGTGACGAGTCCCGCCCGAGCAGGTTCAGCATCAACGTGTAATTGCCGTACAAAAACAAGCAGATCAGGGCATAAACCAGTGTGGCGCCGAAGAACGCCATCATCGAACGGTTGACACGCAACCGCACCAGCGTGAGGAAATACCCGTAGCTCGCCGCGCCAGCCACGATCAGGGCAATGGCGGTGGCGGACTGGGCCAGCCCGATGGCAATCAGCGAGAACAGTGCACACAGGATGGCCAGCAGGTTGCGTTGCCTGATCGCCGGCAGCAGCAACAGGATGCCGATGGCATTGAGCCGGGCGCCGGCGTTTTTCTCGGCAAAGATCCCTTTGAAGGCGCCGTCGCGAATACCGCCGGTAATGAACGCGATATCGGGGTTGATCACGGCAAAGATCAGCCCCATCAACGCCACGGCACCGATGACGCAGCCGAGCATGAGGGCGATTCTTTCGATGCTGTAGTTATAGGCAATGAACCCTGCGAAGCACACCACACTGATCATCGCGATATAACGCTTGAAGCTCAGTATCGGATCGTCGGACCAACTGATCGATGCCGCCACGCAGACCAGGAACACCAGCAAAAAGAAGTTGCCGCGGTAAAAGCTCTTGCTCAGGAACACCTTGTGGCGCACGAACAGGAACAACGGCACCAGCAAGGTGATCAGGCCGCACACCTGATTGAGCACGTTGCCTTCGAGGTCTTTTCCGACACCGTCCAGGGTCGCCACATTGCCCAGGCCGAGAAAGAACGACGTCACCTGGAAATAAAACAACAGGCCAAACAGCGTGAAGGCATCGCGCAGCGTGGAATACCTGATTTCCAGTTTGTTCATGACGACTGGCTCCCAAGCAGTGCAGCGAGGTAAGTCTGTACGGCGCGGCCGCTCATGAAACGGGCGGCGGCATCGATGCGGACCTGGCGATGCCGGTCCCTGGGCCGGGTCAATTCAATACCGATGGCCTGGGCCAGTGCTTGGGGGTCATCAACGTTCACCAGCGGAGCCACCACGCCATCTTCGAGAATGTCCTGCGGGCCGTAATGGCAGCGAGTCGAGACCACCGGTGTGCCGGTCGACAGCGCTTCGACCAGGACGTTGGGGCTGCCCTCGAAGCGTGACGACAGGACAAAACAATCGGCGGCGGCGACTTGTGCCATGGGTCGATCGGCATAGCCCGGCAGATCGAAGCGGTCCGCCACGCCGAGTCGGGTGGCCAGTTCAAGCAGCTCGGCCCTGAGCCCGCCCTCACCGAAAATGATCAGCCGGGCGTTGCGATACGGTAATCGGGCGAACGCCTCGACCAGGGTGTCAAAGCCCTTCTGCGGTGCCAGGCGACCCACGGCGACAATCACCGGGGTGGTTTTTTCCTGAAGCCAGCGATGCGTCGGACTGCCCGGTGGCTTGTCGCGAAAGTCATTATCCAGTACCGGATTGTCGGCAATGGTGACGTCCTGCGCGCGGGCGACAGTGGTCTCGACGAGGTCCTCGGCCACGCCGCGCGAGACGCAGATCACCGGGTTGGGAATCAGCCGGTACAGCAACGGCGCCAACCAGTAAGCCAGGCGTACACGCAATGAAGGATTGACGTGTTTATCCCGGGAAAACGCATTGCGCTCGCTGACATGCAATTGTGCCAGTGTCCCCGACAGCGTAGCGGCGGCAATGGCCACCACGTTGACGTGGGTAAGGGCGGCCAGTTGTGCGTCGAAGCGGTTCTGGCGCAGAAAACTGGCCAGCGCCGGCACCGCGCTGGCACTGCGGGCACTGTGCAATTCCACCTGTTTGACCCGAGGATCGACCAGCGCCACGTTGACACCGCCGCCGGTGAGCATCAGCAACGTCACGTCATTGCCGGCGTCAACCAGCGCACCGGCCAGGCGTGCCATCATTTTTTCGGTCCCGCCTGCGCTGAGGTCGTGCAGGATGATCAGCAACCGTTTCATCGATCCCACACCTCGTAGTAAGCCCGTGCGGCGTGCTCGCTGGTGTAGGGGCGCACGGTTTTGGCCATTGATCTTGCGCTGTGTGCCTTGAAACACAGGCTTTGCTGCAGCGCTTGCGCCAGGTCGGGCACATCGTTGACTCTCACCAGTTGGCCAAGGCGCCCGTTGTCGAGCAGCTCTCGAGGGCCGGTGGGACAGTCGCTGGCGAGCACGGGTGTACCGAGCGCCAGTGCCTCGATCAACACGGTGGGCTGGCCTTCGAAAAAAGAACTGAGGATCAACAGGCGTGCATGGCGGATCAGCGGGTAGGGGTTGTTCACGTGGCCGGTAAAGTGCACCCGGTTGGCAATGCCCAGTTTCCGCGCCTGAGCGATCAGTTCTTCGCGCAACGGGCCGTCACCGGCAATCACCAGGTCGGGTACGTCCGGGTTGTGGATCACCAGGGCATAGGCCTGGAGCATCAAATGAAAGCCCTTGACCTCGACCAGCCGGCCCACGCCGATCCAGTATTCGTGGGGCAAGCCGTTGGGCAGTGGCGCCCGGGAGGCGTTGTGCAGTTGTTCGGTGACCACCGCGTTGGGGCAATAGCGGATGCGTTCACGCCCCCAGGGCATCAGACGGGCAATGGTCTGTTGCAGGTCATGGGACACGGCCACCACCTTGCCGCTGCCGCAAAGGTACAGGGCATAGAGCAGGCGCAGGCTGTGGACACCGGTTTTCTGTTCCGTGCAATCCAGGGCCGTGTGCCGGGTGTAGATGACCTGGCAACGGCTGCCGAGGGTGGCCACCCAAGTACACAGGTTGGCTTGTTCCTTGGCGCTGATCAGGTGAGTCACGCTTTCACGGCGAATGATCCGGCGCAGCAGCACAATAGACTTGATCAGGCCCAGGAGACCATTACCGCCGCCGTCGAGGATTCGCGCCCCTGCTACATCCGGTGTTTCGCCGTTCATGACGAAAAAGCTCACACGCTGCCCATCCTTGAGAAACTGCCCGGCCAGGCGTTGCTGGACGCACTCGATGCCACCGCCGAGCTTGAAATCCTTGAGAGTGAACATAATGTGCACGGCCATTCTCCGGCGCTCAGGGCGTAGTGATGTTGATCGCGACTTTGTGGCACAGGATCATCGCCGCCAGTTGCAGAAAGTTGCCGGGGTAGTCGACCAGGTAACGCCTGATCGTGTGCGGCTCGCGGTACATGCGATAGAACGCCCGCAAGTGCAGGTGATTGATTGCTTCGGGGTAATAGACACCGTTGGTCATCGCTTCCTGACGAATGAAACCGCCGCAGGTAAACGCCACACCGGTGAAGCCGGCATTCAGTGCGCTTAGCACGAAGCGCTCTTGCAACCCGGCGCCCAGGCCCACGATCAGGATGTTGGCCCGACCCAGGCGAATGTCCGCCTGGATGGCCGCCGCCTGAGGCGCATCGAAGTAACCATTGTGATAACCGGCAATCGGCAGCCGTGGGTAGCGTGTCTGCAGTTTGCGGATGAACCGCTCCAGCTCGGATTGCGTGGCGCCGACGATGTACACCCGCTTGCCCTGTTGTTCAGCGTCGCTGAATACCGGTCCGGCAATCGAGGTGAAGTCGAAACTGACCCGCGCGATGGATCGCCCGGTGACTTGCGACATGAAACTCGACATCAGCATGCCGTCGCAAAAGTAGGCGATGGCATCAGGCGGGTGCTGGAAAAAACTGCCGATCGACGCGAAGTTGATAAAGGAAAACGCTTTGTTGGCCTCGAGCAGGGCCGGCGAATACTGGCCGATCAAATCCAGCCGGATCATGGCCCGTCTCCCGGTGCCACCAGCGGTCGAGGCGGGCGGCCCACCGACACATAGGTGAAGCCGCGTTTGCTCAGGCGCTGCGGGTTGTACAGGTTGCGTCCGTCAACGGCGTCGACGTCCACGCACATCACGGTGTGACCGACCTCGGCCGTCGCGGCGCCTTGTACAAGCCCAGCATAACCAATGCCAAATACACTCACATTCATGGGAAAACCTCCGTTTTCGTGGGGCCGATCCAGGATCGGCCACGAAGTCAGTAGATGTTTTTCGAGAACAAGGTGAAGGGCGTCTTGAGCAGAATCTTGATGTCCAGCCACAGTGACCACTGGTTGATGTAGTTGAGGTCCTGGGCAACCCGTAGCTGCATCTTCTCCAGGGTTTCGGTTTCGCCCCGATGGCCGGTGATCTGCGCCAGCCCCGTGATGCCTGGCTTGAGGCGGTGACGGGCCATGTAGGCGCGGACTTTGCCGGTGTAATAGATGTTGTGCGTGACCGCGTGCGGACGCGGGCCGACCAGGGCCATTTGCCCGAACAGCACGTTGAACAGTTGCGGCAGTTCATCGATGGAGCTGCGGCGCAGAAAGCGCCCCAACGGTGTGACGCGGTCATCGTCCCGGGTGGCCTGGCGGACCTCGCCCTCATCGTGAACGCGCATCGAACGGAACTTCCACACCTTGAACACCTGGCCGTCGCAGCCGTGGCGGTTCTGCTTGAACAACACCGGGCCCGGCGATGTCAGCTTGACCGCCAGCGCCACACTCAGCAGTAACGGGCTGAGCAGCATCAGGGCCACGGCGGACAGGCTGCGCTCGAACAGGTCTTTGCAAAACAGGCTGCCGGGGTGGGAGTTGATCAGGCTTTCGTTGAGGTAGATGGCGGGCATCCGCTCGATCTCCGAGATCGAGTGGTTGAGTAGCACCATGCTGCCGAAATCGGGAATCCAGACCACGTCGACGTTCATGTCCAGCAAGTCGATGTACAGCGCTTCGATGGTCGCGGCCTCCGCCATCGGCAACACGATGTAGACCCGGCGCACTTCCATGCGCGTGATGAGTTCCCGTATGTCTTCGACGTGACCCAGCAGCGGCAGAATGCTGGGGGCAGGGCCATGATGGTCTTTCGCGGCGATGAACCCCAACAGTAGCGCGCGATTGGGTCTGCTCAGTTTCTTGGCCAGCTCATGGGCGGTAGGACAGGTGCCAATGATCACCGAGCGACGTTCGTTGAAGATCATCCGCGAATACAGCCGGGCAAAGTAGTGCAAGGGCAGGAAACTGGCTGCCTGGACGAGGAACCCGGCGAAGGCCCAGACGATGATCACCTGTCGCGAAAACAGGGCGCTGGTCTGGGTGAGGAAGGCAATGCTGATCAGCACCGCCAGCAGGATCAGCCAGCCGGCCAACAACCGACTGAGCCCGACCAACAGGCCATGACGCTTGTGGTAGACCTGCATGAGGCTGTAGATCGGCACCGAACCGAGGACAGTCAGAATGATCAGGACGCGGTACTCGGGGGTCAGGGTGCCGACGCGCATCTGTACCAGCAGTATCAGCAACAGGTTGACCAGAGTGATCGCACTCAACCATTGGCACCAGAAGGTCACGCCACGGCGATGTGCCATTTGAGCGGTATATAGCGAAGTCATCGGCTCAATCTCCAGGCATGGGTAGTCATTCGAAGCCGTTTGTGAACGTCACGGCTTTGATACGCGCGCTGGTAGTGAGGTAATGCTGGTGGTGAGGTAATGCAGCTAAGGCCGCTGCACGTTGTTACCGGGGGGCGAAGTCATAGTCGTAGAGGGATTTTAAGTGGTTGTGGCCGTACTTGCGCGCCTTGCGCAGGTCGACCTGGTTGAGCACCACCCCAAACACCGGCGCATGGCTCTGCTGCAGCATCGCCAGGCTTTTTTGCACCTGCTCGACCGGTGTGCTGTCGGCTTTCACCACATAGATCACCGCATTGCAATGCTGGGCCAGCAACAGCGCATCACTGACCATCTCGGCGGGTGGTGAATCGATGATGATGTGCCGGTAGCGCAATTTGAGCACTTCGAGCATGCGCGCCACCCGCGGCGAACTGAGCAGGTCCTGCGCCGGTGGTTGGCGCAGCGAGTCGAGCGGATTGTTTGGCGAAGGCAGGCGAGGGGTGTTGAACATGTCCATCGAGGGCCGCGAGACACTCCCGGCCGGCAGCATGTCGAGATTGCCCACGGTGCAGATGCAGTCTTCAAGGAGTGCGGTGCCGGCGATCACATCGGCGAACCCCGGGCTGTCCGGCGGAAAGTCGAAGTTCAACGACAACGTCGGCTGGCGCAAATCGGCATCGATCAACAGCACCCGTTCCAGTGGTGCCAGCGAGGAGGCGAGGTTATTGGCGATGGTGCTTTTTCCCTCGCCCGGTGCGGTCGAGGTAATCAGCACCACCTGCGAAGGTTCTTCTGTGCTCTGCAGCATCAGCCAGGTCCGCAGATTGCGGATTGTCTCGGAGAATCGCGGGTTGTCGTTGTCTTCGAACAGACGCGCCAGTTGCCGGCGACTTTTCTTCATGACCAGCGGAACCACGCTGAGCAATGGCACATTGAGAATGCTTTCGATGCGGTCCTCAGTCCTGAAGGTATTGCTCAAAGTATCGAACAGGAAGGCCAGCGCGACGCCGATGATCGATGCGACCACCGCGACAATCGCCACAATCAAGGTTTTGTGCGGCTTGCTGGGTTCCATCGGTGTGATCGCCGGATCGACGACGCGGGCCTTGGCAGAGTCCATGTCGGAGGTGGCGGCGGTTTCCTTCAGGCGGGTGACGAACGTTTCGTACAGCGCACGGGAGCTGTCGACTTCCCGTTGGTACTCGCGCAGCTGGAACTCTTTACGTGAAATGTTCTGGATCTGCGCCTTGTTGGTGTTGAAGGATTTCTGCAGGGCACCTTCGCTGGCCACCGCCAATTGATATTGGCGCTCGATGCCAGCCACCACTTGCTGTACTTGCAGGCGCAAGCTGGTTTGCGCTGTATGCAATTCCGATTGAGCGGAGATCAGCGCCGGGTGTTTCGAACCATAGCGTCCGGACAGCTGCTCGACCTTGGCTTGCGCCTTGGCCACCTCCGCCTGAAATTGCTGGATCAACGGGTTGCTCAACACCGCCGGTACACTGGACAGCCGGCTCATGTCGCCGTTGGTCAATGACTGGGCCTGACGGTACTGGCTTTCGGCTTCCGCCCGATTGCGCCGGGCGTCGATCATGCGATTGCCGGTCATTTGCAGTTCGTTGGCACTGATCGTTGCCACGCCGTCGACATCCACCAACCCTTGCTCTTCCCGATAGCCTTGCAGCTTGTCCTCGGCGGCGCGCAGGTTGTTGCGCAACTCCACCAGGCGGGTGTTCATCCAGCTGGTGGTGTTTTGCGAGGACTTCAGGCTGGTGTCGAGCTGGCTGTCGATGTAGCTCTGGGCCAGCGCGTTGGCTGCTGCCGCCGCGAGATCAGGGTCGGGTAACTCGACGGCAATTTCGATCAGTTGGCTCTTGCCGACAAACTTGACGGTGGTCTGCAGCATGAGGTTTTGCGTGACTTCATTGAACACGTCCGCTTCAGTGGGCGCGGGTTTCTCCGGGGGCAAAAAAGCCAGCCAGGGCAGCCATTGGCCGGCATTGAGATCGTTTAACCATTGACGAGGTTTGAACCAGGTTTGCGTATGCTGGCGCGGATCGGTGATCGGGTTGGTGGTGAGCCCGAGTTTCCTCACCACCCGTTCCGCCAGGTCCCGAGATTGCAGGAGCGCCTGCTGGGTCTGCAGATAGTCTGCGGTGGACGACGCGCCAGAGTCGGAGACTTGCTGGAAGGTCAGCACTGGCGGCGTTTTTTCCTTGATCAACATCGTGGTGCTGCCCAGGTACTGTGGCGTGATGAAGGACAATGCCGCCACCGCAAGGGCGCAACAAAGCACCACAAACCAGGCGATGTTCCATTTGGCGAGCCAGAGGACCCTCCACAGTTCGAGCAGATCAAGGGTGTCCGACTCTTCGCTGTGCTGCGGGCGCAGATGCGCCTGGAGCGGACGTTCGACGTAGGTGCTAGGGCTATTGTCCATGATTAGAAAAAGCCTTGTGCAATGGAAATGGTGTCACCGGGGGAAATTACGGTGGTCTTGGAAATGTTGTCTTCAAGCGGCGGGCCGCCGTCGCCACGCAGGATGGTCACGCGTTTCATCGAAGCGCGTTCGGTCAGGCCGCCACCCAAGGCAATAGCTTTTTCCAGGGTCAGGCCCGGCACGAAGGCGTAGCTGCCAGGCTTTTTCACCTCGCCGTTGATGTAGAAGGGCCGGTATTCGATTTGGCTGATGCTGACTTTCGGGTCGATCAGGTAGCCTTGCTTGAGCCCGTCGACGATCTTTCTCTCGACCTGGTTCGGGGTCAGCCCCTTGGCGACGATTTCGCCCAGGAACGGGTAGGAAAACGTCCCGGCATCGTTGAGTCGGACTTTCTTGATGCTCAATCCCGGCTCCCCGAACACGGTGATGCGCAACACATCACCAGCGGCCAGTTTGTATTCGGTGGAGGGATCTGCTGCCTGGGTAGCGGGAGCGAGCAACAGCCATATCAACAAACCAAACAGGCGCCGGTTCATATGCATGTCCTCTTACAGGCTGACGTTGAAACCGAGCTGAAACACATTGCGCAAGAAGCTTTCGTTGTCGGCATCGGAGTTGTTATCGCGCAATCGATAACTCAGATCGATGTCCAGCCAGCGACGCATCTGGTAGATCACCGCAAGGTTGTAGTCTTGAAGCTTGTCGGTGCGGTTTTCACCTTCGTAGACGTAGTGCCCATAACCGGCCTGCGCGACGGTGGTGATCCGTTCGGTCCAGCCATGGCGCCAGCCGATCTGGGTGAAGGTCGCCTTGACGGCGTCTGAACCATCGTCACCTTCAGCCAGTGCCTGGCGGGCCAGGAAGGTGAAGGTCGAATAGGTGCGGGGTTTCCATTGAAGGTCAATTTGCCAGGTCGGATTACTCAGATCGCTGGAAGTGCTTTCATCGAAGTTCTTGCGCTCATACCCGACCCGAACCTTGCCGGAGGTGCGCGCGGTAAAGTCCCATTGGGCACCGGTCAGTACGGCATCGGATTTACTACTGCGCGGACTGTTGGACTGCAGGTAATCGAAGCGAGTGTGATCGTATTCAATCAAGCCGCGGGTATTGCTGCCGATCCGGTGGTACCAGGTCGTGGTGAGGCCGGTGGTGTTGCGTTCTTTGTCGTCATTTATGCCGTCGCTATTGTCGTAGCGCCGTTGCGCGTAATTGGCGCCGATGTCTATCTGGTTGTCGGCGGTTTTGGCACCGTAGGTGTAGACGCCCCCCACGCGCTTGTCGTTGAGTTTGTCGTTGATACCTTCGACCGCGGTTGAAGTCGTTCGCTCGAACTTATGGTATTCGGCGTCGAGTTTCAGGCGGTGGCGGTCGGTGAACTCCATGATGCTGTCGGCCCGCAGGCGCTGCCCGGTGCTCGATGCATCGGACTGCGAATGATAGATGTTGCGGGTCGGTTGCCAGGTAAGCCGGGTGGCGCTGTTGCGGTCTTCAGCCTTGAGCTCGAAGGAAGGTGCAATCCTGGTCACCATAGAGGACTGGACGTTATGCTCGACCTCTCGAATGTTGTCGTCGTAACTTTCCGACAAGCCGAAAGTGGGAATGAACTGGAATCCGTAAATATCAATGGATTGCGGGTCAATACTCCAGGCAATGCCGGGATACAGGGAGACCACGAGCAATGCAAAAGGGCGGTGCGGCTTGAGGGGCATATCGTTATTCCCTAGAAGTGAATAAGCCCGGCTGTTTTTGCTTGTGTCGTTACGAACGTTGTCGCTCCAGATCACTGAGCGGGACGCAGACTTGCTGCTGCCGGTTCAAGAACTGTAGCAGGAGCATGACCCGTTCAGCCCCCAGCATTGACATAAACACACCTTCGAGCGGCGCCAGCGGGCCGTGGACGATTTGCAGCATTTCCCCGGGCTCGATTGCCTTGCAGTCATGCAATTTATCCAGCGATTGAATACTGCGCAAACGCAAGTGCTCGATGACCTCGTCGGCCACTTCTGCGGGGACATGGTTGAATTCAACGATACGGCTCACGCCGCGGGTAGAGCGTATGGGCGCCCAGTGGTCACTGCAACTCAGCTGGACGAAGAGATACCCTGGAAACAGGGACTCCAGCACCCGGTGCCGCTTGCCGCGAATCAGGCGTTCGCTCACGTGTAGAGGGCGATACGTGATGTAGTCTTGTTGCTGCAGGTTGAGCTGAGCCCTTTCGTCCTGTCGGGGTTTGCATTGCAGTAGATACCAATGAGCGCCATTGGGGGTATCGGTCAGCATTCTGGAGAGCTCCGTACATAGCTTGTTTTTAAGCACGGCGGGCCTGATTAGTCGGGGGGAGACACCGTCGTGCTCGCTAGTAGGTAGTAGGCCAACGAGACCTTAAAAAAATGATCCCAGAAGCGTCATGTTTATTATTGGCAGTTGCAGGTGTTTCAGGAATGAGCTTATATGTGTTTCAGAAATGATCTTATATGTGTTTCAAGTGTGAAGCAGTTCGGCAGTGTATATGGATATTTGTATATGTAATGAAAGCGCTACAACTTTATCAGGGTTAAAGCTACCGCACGGTTCGCACTTGGCGCCCGATAAACAACGGTGTTTCACGTGTTGCCCAGGATATCAGATGCTGCTGCACTCTTGGAATATCCGCCTGAGTTATATAGTTATCGGCCACTCTAAGCGGTCTGTCAAACATAAGAAGTCAAAAGGCATACCTTTTATCTACTTGTGTGATGTATTGCTCGTAATAGATTGTTTTTGTTGAAAAATAGTGTTCTATCGGAAAAATTAAACTTTCTGTGATGGCGATAGTCTCTCGGAGCTAGTGCACTATTGAGCTGAGGTGGTGCCGGTGTATTTGTTAATCATTCTATTCTGCACGTGCTATATGCCATTTTCGCGTACATTTGGCGCGCTTTTGGTGCACAACTTATGGTTGGAATGCGCAGAGCCCAATAATGCTTCGTTCATTCAAGGGGCGTTGCTGTTTGATGGCAATTTGAAATGTGCCAGAATTTGAGTGTGTCGCTGTTTCTTTACACGTTGTAGTTACAAGACTCTCAATACGTTAGCAGTCGGACTTAATGTGCGAAGTAATCGCGGGGGCAGGCAGGGCGAGGGACGAGGGTCGCACAGAGCACGATGAGCGACCGGGGGAGGCCGCTCGGTTGTAGTGGTGTTAAAAAAGAATATAGGCGGATGCGGTCGTCTGGTTCAGGTCGATCTCTCCGACCTCCAGAACTTCGTATTCAGCACGCAGGCCGATGTTGCGAAAGACATCGACCTCCAGGCCGACACCGTAGGTCAGATCAACCCCGGTATCGTCGTCGGTGGCATTGCCGTCGGCGTCCCAGGCGTGAGCACCGACACTGCCGAATACCCGCATCCGATCGCCCAGCGGAAAGCCGAGATGGGCGGCAGCCTGAGCCGATTTGCCTTCGAAATCGACATTCTTGTCCTTGAATTGACCGAGATCGACGTAGGCCCCCTCGAAGGCCAGGTAACTATTGACGCGATACCCGGCATAAACCTTGTAGCTGGTGTCGTCGTCGTCCAGTCTGGATTCGTCGGTCTGAATGCTGCTTACGCCAGCTCCAAGATATAAACCTTTGTCATCAGCGAGCGCCTGAAAAGACAACAACGATAGCAGTGAAGCGAAGCCAAGGTTTCGAAGTCGCATGTGTGGTGGAGTCCTTGTACAGGTTTGTCAGGTGTTAGGGTTCGGCGAGCATTTGAGGGGCCGTGAGGGGTTAATAGAAGTCATTGATTGATATTTTTGCGTCGTAAGGCGGGATGTTTGCCGGGCATTGAAAGTAGCGTCTTGCCAACGCTTGAACAGGCAGCGCTTTGCAGAACGACCAGCCTTGCGCCAATAGAACCCCCTCCGAAACCAGATGCGGCAGTTGCTCCTGAGTCTCGACACCTTCGGCCACGACCTTGAGTCTCAGCGACTTGGCCAACCGGGCAATGTGTCGCCACAAGGCATCCTCGGCAGCGATCTTGTCGTCTGCGATCAATGAGCGATCTATTTTCAGAATGTCGAAAGGCACCGAATCAAGAAGCGAGAGGTTGGAATAGCCGATACCGAAGTCGTCCACGGCAATGCGATGTCCACACGCACGAAGCCGTTGCAATTGCCGAGCGGCAGGCTTCTGATCGAGCAGGGTCCTTTCGGTGATTTCAAAGGCCATGGCGGACACAGGCATGTTGTAGGTTGCCAGCACGCTGGCCACATAGTCTGGGAAGCTCGGGTCCTGAATATCCCGGGCGCATAGATTGACCGAAATGTAGAAGTCCTTGCACGCCCAAAGGCAGGTGCTGTAATCCTCCGCCACTTGTCGAATCACCGAGCGCGTCAGTTTGCGGATCAAGTCAGACTTCTCCGCCACTGGAATGAAAACATCCGCAGGCACGTGGGTGCCGTTGTCGCTCCAGTGAGAAAGTGCTTCGGCGCCCACCAGATAGCCCGTCGTCAAGTTAACGATAGGCTGGTAGTGAACACCCAGCGTGTTGGTTTTTATGGCATTGCGAAGTCGTACGGCGATAGAGGTGTAATACCGTTGGGCACACCTTGCGAGCAAGAGCAGCGCTGCGAACACGCACACAAGGCCAATGAATAATTTGAATTTGAGACTTGTCAGGTAACTCAACGGAAGAGAAATGACGGCGATCAGTTCATTTCGGTTGCCCGCAAAGGCGATCAGGACCTTGTCTGGCGAGGTAACCAGTTCGTCCAGGTGGAACGGCTTCTGCATCTTCAGCGGCTGAGGGCCCGTGGAAGCAATGGGCACAGCGCCGCCGGGGCCGATGAGGTCCAGTTGCAGGTCCTCTGGAAACTTCAAATTGTCGAGCAGGATCTTCTTGTTTGCCCAGACGTAGGTTGACTGTTCCGACACAATGATGAAGTCGGTGTCCGCAGAAGCTGTGTGGCCGGAACCTACCCAATAAGTGCGTCTTCCAATTGAGAACTTGCGCTTCTCATTGCCTGCCAGTACTGAAGGGAGTTCTTGTCCGTAGGAGGAGCAGATCTTGCCGTTGGGCAAACGGATTGCCGCTTGATCGACAAATCGCAGGTTCTTGACCAGGTTAGCCAGTTGTGAATATTGATCGACGGAGCATTCCTGACCCGAACGATCAAGATCGCCGAGGTTTTCCAGTGCTTTGTCGATCTGCGCATTGGGCTCCACTTGAGCAGCGCGCAGATCGGCGTAAACGTTATTCAACTTCCGTTCAATGAATTGCTCAGCCAGTCCCCCGGCACAAAACCATGCGGCCCAGCCCGCTGCAGCAATCAGACATACAGTGACTGCGTGCCTTCCAAGTAACGCTTTATATGCGGCAACCATCGAAAAACCTCGAGGTATCATTATTTCACTGTGCACCCTGTAGTCACGGATTGAACGTCTTCAGTACCCGTCAATAACCCAGGCCAATAAGATGCCGCTGGCATAGGCGGTAATGCACAGAATGATTTTCTGCTTGAGTCGCAGTGTGTTTATTCGATGATGCATGCTTATTTCCTTGAATGGGCAAATAGGCAATGGTGGGTCCCTATGGTTAATCAAAGGAAATTATTAATCATCATTTGCAGGGCTTGGCTGAGTTGCGCCTGGCCGTTTCTGACGGAGTCTCTCCGTAAGCAACCTGATACGCCTTGGAAAACCGACCCAGATGGTGGAAATTCCAGTACATCGCGGTTTCTGTCACGGTGGGCCACGTTTTATTGATCAGATCGCGGCGGGCACTGGCGAGTCTCAGGTTTCTGATGTAAGCGATTGGCGACATCCCGAACGTTTCAATAAAGCCAAAATGCAGGGTGCGAGTGGTGGTATCAAGTTGCCTTACCAGCGATTTTATAGTGAGCGTTTTTTTTGTGTTTTCATGAATGTACTCTATAGCTTCTATCGCCACCTTTCTTCTTGTCGGGACTTTACGGCTGAAGCCACCAGCGGGTGTCAACGACTGCAATAGAGAAGCAAGCACCGCACTTTCAATCGCTGAACCCTGTGCTTCGCTGTGCTGTGAAGAATCAGAGTCGTTGATGTCGACACAGCAAGCGCTGATGGCTTGAACGGCAGATTGTATGAATTGATAGTTTTCAGCCTGGAAGCTATGTTGTGTTCTGTTGGCAAGTATATCCATGACCGCGTGATGTTGGCGGCACCGGTCATAGTTTTCCAGTGTTGTGGTTATGCTGAAAAGTGTTTCATTCGGTTCGCAGGTGTAATGCACCGATTCATCGCTGTGCAGTACGATGATTTCGTCAGGCCGTAGTTTGTGATTGTTTACGACGGGGCGTCCAATCGGAGGCTGCGAGATGGCGAATGTCACGAATCCGGCAGGAACAGAACTGACCAGCGTCACGGATGAGTCGAACTCAAGGCGACTGCACTGCAGTTCCGGGCTGTGAAAGAGTTTATGTTGCCGAATGCGTGCCTCTTGCTCGGTTGGAATAAGGCTCATTTCCCATTTGCCTATTGTTCTGTTCAGTTGGCTCGGCAAGGCAGAAGACAAATGAAAGATCTCGTCGGGCGGTGCGATACTCATGAAATTGAAGGCTCATCTGTTAAATGATTAGGGTCAAGCCTGACGGGCAGTCATGGAGAGGATACGTAATTCGGCGTCCTTGCTGTCGGTGAGTTCGACCCCATTGCCATTGGCTTTGAACGGGTTGTCAGAGTCCCCGGATCAGTTCCAGCTCCGCCGAAAATGCGTACTTGCTGTCCAACGGTGAATCATCCATGTGTTGGACGTTGCGCGGGTCAATTTTCGAACTGAAGATCTGCGATTGGGGTTTCATCGGGTCAATGGCTGCAGCTGTAAAGGTGTAAAAGTCGTCAATACGATAACCGTTTTTTACCTGATAGCTGGTTTTCACTGCACTTGGGACCTTCTTGTTGGTTTCGACACTCGTCAATTTGGCACTGTAGACGCTCTTGTCGTCGGCCATGGCCTTGAGAGAAAGCAATAAGCCAAACGACACGGTGACGAAGTTTTTCAGTAGCATCGAGGCGATTTCCTTATAAACAGTTTATTCAGGCAGAGCAGAATGTCAGCTGCATCTCTGCCACGACCTGGCCTGAAAATAATCTCACCTCGATGGTGTCTGCCAAAGTCAATAACTCATATTTATGAGGTCGTCAGAATGGTCAAAACACCGTTTGCACCGGGTTACACCCTACACGTCAGAGTAATATGAGCGAGCTGGCGTAACTCGTGCCTGTATCACCTTGTGGTGGGGTGGAGAGAGGAAAATCACTGTCCTGATCGTCCGAGTGATACTCATTCTCACTTTGGATTTTCAGATGCGATAGTTTCTGGCGATCATCCGGGCTTGTTTCAATTTCATAATATTCAATGGTCGTGCTTTCGACGGAGTGCTCGTCGTGAGCCAACGAATAAAGTGGCATGGCAGACAAAAATACAACCGCCAGAAATCCGAAAGTCGTCGAATTATGGGTTCGCAGGAAATGCAGGACTTTCACTTGATTCTCCTGTATAGGGCATTGTCCCGGACGAGAATCAAGCAGGCTCGACTCCAAGGATTATCGGCGAGGAATTTTTGGCGGGAGAGACGTTTGATTCAAATCAATAAGTGTTATTTTTGTTTGAGAAGTTCTTTGATGTGAAGCTGTGCCAGGCGGGTGTTGAGTCGATTCGGGAGGCCGATTAATGGTTCATGCAACGCAAGCGACCAAGTTCATGTACGTAAAAACACACGGCGTTTTTATCCGGCGTCGGAATCAATTCGTAGTTTAGAATGGCGCCTTCTTGCAAGACGTATTGACGTCTGAAAAACAGGTCAGGGGTCTTTTCAATGGCAAAAAGTTCATTGTCCTGGCTGAGTTTTATGTTGCTGACTTTGATTTCGACGTGAGTTTTGCTTTCGTCGATTATATTCGCTGAAATGGTCGCATTGCGGATTTTTCCATTCAGGCTTTCCAGCGTGGTCCCCGTGAGTCGGCCATGTCCGATAGTGAGGTACTCTTCGGTGTTCAGTTGATCAAGATCTTCCAGCCATTGTCGGGCTTTTGTTTGATAACTGGTGTTTTCCATGTAGTGCGAAGGGGAGTAAACAAGCGAAAAAATGCAGAGTGCATTGATCAAGGCTATGACCGGCCAGTGAATGGCTTGCGGAATTTCAAACTTCATAGGGTGACTTCCAAACATTGACGGATCATCAAGGCGAGGTCTCTTTCGCTGCTGTTCAATTGTAGATTTGCAGTGCTTAGATCCGGGCGAATGCACGAAACGGAATAATTGGCTTTATACAGGTTGATCCAGACTTGACCCTTCAGGTTTGGCGGTAATTGTTCAGTTTGTTTGGCCGACAAGTTCATCAGGGCTTGAGCCTCGGCAAGATCGCTGCCCACGGCGTGTATGACCAGTCCATTCTTGTCGACGCTGGAAATTTCAATTTTTGGCGCGTCGAAGTCGAATTTAAAAATAGTAAAGGCAACGACTGCCAGCGTAACCATATAAGCGATCAGATGGGCCTTTGTAATGCGAGTGGATTTATTGGTTTTACCTGAGGGTGCAAGCAGCCCATCACTACCAGGTGGCGGTAGTTGTCCAGGGATGGGGGCGGGTGGCTGCGCTGTTTGCTCTGAGGGTGCTGGTACATCTGCTGCTGCATCGACTACACAGTGCCGGTTGAAGCAGTATCCGCGTCGAGGAACGGTCATCAGGATCTCGTGATCCCGACTGTCATTGAGAATATTGCGTAGCGAGAAAACCGTTTGGTTCAAACTGCCGGAGGCAACCACGCGGTCATTCCAGGTGTAGTCGATGATTTCATCGCGGCTTTTAGTGACACCTGGCTCCATGAGCAGCAGGTCCAACAGGCGCGACTCAGCTCTACCTAGCGTGGAGTTTTGTACATCTCCATGGGGTGTTGTAATGGAAAGCATGGCGCTGTCCGGGTCGAATACCGCCACGGCGCCATTTTTCAACTTGAAGGTGTAGCTCATAGAAATCTTCCGTTCAGGCGGTACTGGCCTGAGTATAGGGGCCGGATTTGGCTCGGTGCATTCTGGTCCGGGAGGTGAACGAAGATGAGGGCCAGGCGGAAGGTGCACTGTGTGTCACATTTACAATGCCGGACTGGCTCGTTTCAGAGGTGTGCAGTGCGGCAAGCAGCCCGGCCTGTCAGAGGTATCAGTTCAATCAAACAAAGGAAAAGCATTGCTGGATGACCCACGGTTTTCGATTTGGACACCGTGAATAATGCTTGGAATGGATTATCTGCGCTATCCGAAAACTGCAAGCTCGGGCGGGTGGGTTTGCGCGGAGCCACGCATGAATGAACTAACCTCGCTGTTGCGACAGGCTTCTATTTCAGCCTGAACTATCAGGATACAAATCAATGATTGTTTTTTTGTGCGCCAGGTTTGTGAAAAATTATTTTTGATTCTTATTAGCTTTGAACCAGGGTTTTTACCGATTTAAATGGATCTCGAGGAGCGTTGACGCACATCGCGTAAAGGGTTTGTTTGTCGCGGCGTAAACGATCCTCACCTCTCGTTCTACGGCTTTGCCCCGAGTCCTTTCATGAAGGGCCCGGGGCTTTTTTTTGGTTCTTCACGCAATCCCGGGAAACACATACACAAACACTTCAGGCCATTGTCGTCGCCGATCAAGGCAAGACATCGTAGCCACGTTGTTGCAGGCAGCTGCTGTAGACGGAGTTGTTGGCGGTGATGCTTTGTTCGCTCGCACTCAGATTCTGCCGCCGCTCCTGACGTTGCCTGGAAGCCCCCACGACGGCGCCGGCAGCCGCGGCACTGCGTGCACGGTTCTGGCGATAGTCTTGCCTGGTATCGTCGTCGATCTGGTCATAGACGTTTTCATGTTGGCGACCCCGAACTTGCGCCGCGGTCGCCCCGGCTACCGCGGCGGTTGCGGCACCCTTGGCTCGACCACCGGAGGGCACGGTGCTTTGTACCGGATGTTGCGCGTTGGCCTGGGACTGGCAGGCACTGGTGTCCTGCCGGATGGTCTGGGAAGTCTGACCTTTGAGGGGAACCACCGTCACCGCCAGGGCGCTGGTGCTCAGCAACATCGTAACGAGCGCTAAGGTATGGGCCATTATTTTCATCATTGAGTCTCACGTCAGGCGTCGGCACGGCTAACGGTTTGTCAGAGGGAAAACACGGCGGGGCATCACATTGAAACCCCATGCCGGTCTGCTTGCGATGGGGTTTACATGAGCGTCAACGCTTGAGGAGGAGGGCCTGCATATCGTCGGTCATGCCTTTGAGTGCAACCTTGAAGTCATTGGCAACAATCGGCTGTTCGGCATTCTTGATGGTCTCGCCGAATACCTTGCGCACGATCTTCGCGACCGGCATACCGGTTTTGGCATCGATCAGGTTGGCTTCGATGTACATCTCGGCAGTCTGATCCCGATGCCCGGTGGCTGCTTGTGTCGCCCCGACAATGGCCCCGATTGGAACAGCCTCATACCAGTGCATGCCTTCGTTGTTGGCACTGACGTGAGTGATCGCCGCCTGCAGGATCAGCGATCGCGAATCGGTCGGTACCAACTGCGCATAGGGGACGATCGTGTAGCGCTGGGCAAAGGCGGTCTTGACGCTGTTGCTGGCCATCAATTGCAGGTCTTGCAGCGTCTTCAGGCTGACGCGCGCGGTCGGCTGCGGCGCGGGATACAGCTCCATCTGCCTGAACACAACAGTGGAGTACGCGCGAGGATCGAACCCTGGCGATACCCAGCGCAATACTTTCTGCTCACTCGGCGTAGTTTGCTCCTCCAGGCCTTGGTAATTGCCCAGGAAGCCCGAGTATTGCTCTTGCTGCGCCACTTTCGAGACACAGCCGACCTGAAATACACAACTCAAAGCTATACCCGCAATCCATTTATTCGACATGCCCATGTATTTGGTTCTCAAGTGATGAAAGTTGTCATTCGGGTTCCGACCTGGCCCCGGGCATTGGTCCGGGTGCCTTGTATTCAGGCATTGGTACTTGCCAGTCGGTTACGCAAAGCAGGTGCTTGCACGCCGTCCAATGCGGGCCGAATGCTGCCTGTAGCAGCGGGATAATCCGAATCAATAACTCTCAAAAACTTTTAAACACGCGGCCAGGAAAAATTGCACATCGATCACAGTTGCCTACGCTAACCCTTTGCAACGCCGGTTTTGGCGTCTACAGGTGAGTGAGATGGATTTGAAAGAACGATGGATGTGTACCGCGTCGACACTCGTCGTTGCGTTGGGCTTCATCCCGCTGGCTCAGGCCGAAGATTCGGCAGAGCTGGCGAAGAAAGCCCTCAACCCGGTCGCGGCGATGTACAGCCTGCCGGTGCAGTACAACTGGGACCAGAAGATGGGGCCGACCGGGGAGGGCATGCACAGCGTCACCAATATCCAGCCTGTGCTGCCGTTTGCCTTGAACGAAGACTGGAACCTCATCTCTCGCACCATTCTGCCGGTCATCGACCAGCACGGCCTGGCCCCCAATGGCGCGGCGGACAAATCCGGCACCGGCGATATCACCCAGAGTTTTTTCTTCTCGCCGACCAAGCCCACGGACAGTGGCTGGATACTCGGCGGCGGCCCGGCGTTGTTGATACCGACCGGCAGTGACGAATTGCTCAGCAGCGAGCAATGGGGCCTCGGCCCGACGGCGGTGGCGTTGAAACAGTCCAATGGCTGGACCCGAGGCATTCTGGCCAACCATATCTGGGGCCTGGACGGCAGCCCGCCGGACGACAAGGAAAAGGTCAACCAGACCTTCCTGCAACCCTTCCTCTCGTACACCACTCATACGTACACGACCTACGGGGTGAACACCGAGTCGACCTACAATTGGCAATCGCGCGAATGGTCGGTACCGATCAACCTGACGGTCACCCAACTGTTGAGAATCGGCGGCCAACCGCTGACGGTGCAGGCCGGCCCGCGCTACTGGCTCGACAGCCCGGAGGACGGCCCGCAAGGCTGGGGCTTTCGCGCTGCCGTGACGTTCCTGTTTCCACGCTGATACGCCGTTTCGGACAGCTTGGAGGAGACACCGCATGGACCGATTCACCGGTGGTTGTTTGTGCGGCAACGTACGCCTTGTCGCATCGGGGCGCCCGTTCCGGGTTGGCGTTTGTCACTGTCTTGACTGCCGCAAACATCATGGGGCGCTGTTTCATGCGTCCGCGATATTTCATCAGGATGCGGTGACGATCGAAGGCGAAACACGTGCCTACGCCGGGCGGCATTTCTGTGCGCACTGCGGTTCGTCCGTATTCTCGCGCAGCGCAGACGAAATCGAAGTGAACCTCGGATCCCTAGATGCCCCAGACCAACTGACCCCAACCTACGAGAGCTGGATCGTGCGTCGCGAGGCCTGGTTGCCGCCGTTTGCGCTCACACGACACTACGAACGCGATCGGGATGCCACGGGGCGTCTTGAGGACTAGCGGCGATAACCTTTGGCGTCTCCATAATTGCCAGGACCAGCATCCTGCGTGGTATCAAAGCAGGCCAGTGTCGAAGATGAAGGTTTTGACGCAGCCATTCGGATTGGAGAATTGGAAGACAACCGGTTGATAGCCAGAAAACCAAGTGACCATCGCCGGATTCTGTGCGCCTCGCCTGCTGTGGTTGTCGCTTTCAAACAATGGATCGAGTCAAAGTTTATCCCTGCGCCCCCATGGGCCATTTGATCGACGCTGTAACTGAGCATGGGGGCATATCCTGATTGGCGAGCTAACGCTCAAAAAAGCACGAACTCGATCGTCTGGCGATACCGCTTAGTTTTTCTTCTTGATTAGTTTATTCATGTAGTACTTTAGGCTAAAACGATCTTTTGGCCTTGGTTTGTAGTGGGTTTTGTTTCTTTGTGCAGGATCGATCACCATGGTTCCTGCGGTGTAGTAATATAGTGCTATAGACCTACGGGTGATGTGCTCTGGAGTCGTTAAAGGCTCTGGGTGCCCATGATTACTGTCTTTGTCCGTATTAAAAATGACACAACGATTGTAAATCGGCAGGATTTTTTTAAGGCAGGTTTTCATGTCGACATCCCAAAGTTCCAGGTTGCCGCCGTATTCCTCTCGCCAGTCTTCAGTCAGATAAATTATGATATTCAGTCGGCGCTCGACATTAAGCTTTTTGTTGAGCCTGAAGTCCGAGTGCACCCCCAGGAAACCACCGCTTTTGGTTTCATGCAGGCCGCCACCGACAAAGTAGGGGTCGGGTATCAAACCTTCGATGCCTGTGAGCTTTTCAAGAAATTGCAACATGGGGGCCGAGTTAAAGATGTTGAAAACAGTCTTCAAATGGGGCACGCATTCGTTGGGACTGATTTGACGTTTTCGTTGACCTTTATAGCCTCGCTCGTAGAGCATTTCGTTGTTGGTTGGCTCGGTTGGGAAGTGCGAACAGATACTTGCAATCAGGTCTTCGTGCAAAAAGTTGTCGATGACGATGTGCGGAAATGGCGTAGCCTGAGTATAGCGACTGGTCAATGACTCACCAAAGGCGCTGGCGGCGTTTTGGTCGAAATCAAGCTCCGGGGACAGGGTGATAGGTAGTGCTTGAGTGATGGGGGCCATTACCGCTCCAATAACTTGATATAAAGACTGATAGGTGACGTCAAACAGCGTTGAGCGCACGGCTCGTTGCGTCTATTCGTAGCTTAATTTTTTTTGTCGTCCTTGTTCAGACGCTTAAGGATGTTGTTGTACATTTTGGTTCGTCTATGAGTCTTGTCATAGCCACCAGCCGCTGCGACAGTGCCGGCCTGAATGTGATCCAGATAACTGAAGATTTTACGCGGCGATAACATTTCAACGACATAGCCAAGCTCGGTCATGCGGTCTTGGAGAGTATAGCCTGGTACACGGTCATCCATCGAAAAATGCAAGTCGTGCTGCTTGATAAGTTTGCAGTTCCACAATGTGCAGAAACTTTTCAAGTAGACTTCTTTGTACGGTTTTGGCTCTCTGGAGCGCAATCCCATCGAGATTTTCAGACGCCGGAAATGATGTTTGAATAGTCGCGAGCTAAAACGCCAAAAAGTTCTGGTGGCGCCGCGGTTTAATTGCTCAACACAACCGACGGCCACGACGTTCGGGTTTTTTAAACATTTATTCAGCATCATCGGAAAAACATTTTTATCGAAAACAAACGTATCAGTGTGCATCAAGAATAAATAATCAGTTTCAATTCGCTCCAAAACCAGGTCAAGTGCCTTGCCATGCGCGATGTGGCCCGGTTCTGGTTCGGTAACAGAGCGCTCGATTAAATTGATCCAGTCAAGCGTTCGTAAATACTCAGTGCTTTCATCGGCGGAATAGTTGTCAACTACCCATATTGGGACGTTGTCGTTGCCCACATGCTGGTGCAATAAGTCCAGGCATATCTTGGTAATTTCCGGTGTTTTGTAATTCACTATGACGATGCTGAAAGCTTTAGAGCTTTCGGGCGGAGAACCAGGATTGTTCATTGTTCAAGTGCTCAATGGTGTTGTATTTAGTTGTAGAAGTAGTTGAATCTGCATGCAGATTCCGCTTGTTTTTCTACGCAAAATTTTCGTGGCTATAGAGCACATTTTGTTAGATCGCTTTGTTATGCATAACAACCATAGCTTACTCAGACCTGATGGAGCGCAGTAGAGCGGACTTCATCGTATAAGGATCTGCTCTATAGGTAAATATCCGTGACTTGATTCGTTGAATCAGGAGGCTGCTCAGGCGAGCGTCTTGGGGAGGTGTGAACTGAGCTCATTGATCACTCCAGTTCGTCATCCAGCACATGCCACCGCTACTTTTTCGCAGCGAGAAATGACTTGGAGCTACCCCATACCAGCGCTTGAGTGCCTGGGAAAAGCTCGACAGGTCACTCAAACCCAGTCGCTCGGCAATCTCGGTGAGGCTCAAGCGTTCGTCATTGAGCATCTCGATGGCGCTGCGGCTGCGGCTGCGGGGCTTGGCCAGCAAGGCTCGGAAGGTGGTGCCTTCATCGTGCAGGCGGGGTGATCTCGTGGCGTCGCACTAGCGACGATAGTAGCGGTGATCGTCCTCGTAGCGGTGCCGCATGGCCCGATCCTGGTGGTATTCCCAATCACGATGGCGCTCGGCTTCTCGCCGGGCTTGTTCTCTACGCCACTGTTCTCTACGCCAGTCGTCTCGGCGCCAATCGTCTCTACGATCATGCCAACGGCCGTCATGCCAGTATCGGTCGTCATGGGCAAGCAACGGCCCTGGCTGCTTGCCGGCCATACTGGCCAAGGTCGGCCAAGGGTTGCCGGCAGCCTGGACCGGAACCTGGACGGCTGCGACTTCAGTTGCGAAAACAGAGGTTGAGGCCTTCATCTGTGTTGCTGATGCCGAGCCCATTGCCGCGAACGCGAACAGGCCGAAGAGCACCATCCGTGGGTCATGGAATTTCATGAGCGAAGAAAACCTCTGATTGACATTTGGGGGTATGGCCATCTGGTTGCGGGAAGCCTGCGAGCTCGAGCTTACCGAGCGGATGTGCCTACCCACATAGACCGATAAATAAGGAAAAGTTCTAGGGACCCGCTGCAAACGACACGTCGCAGATGTAAAGCCAGACGAAATCAGACCAGTCCCTTTCTCACGAAATGCTCGCTCTGCAATTCACAGCTTGTAGCCAATCTGCCGCAACAGGTTCTTGCGCCACTGGATGTCTTCATCGCCTTCAATGTCATGGGCACAGAAGCCATCCACTACGCCCAGGATTGCTCGCCCTTGTTGCGTCTCAGCGAGAATCACTTCGACTGGATTGGCGGTTGCACAAAAAATACGGCATACCTCTGGAACCATTTTGATGGTGTTCAACACGTTCAGCGGATAGAAGCCGTCGCCCAGGAAAATGATGAAGCTATGGCCTGCGGCGATGGCTTTCGCATTCTTCTGTGCAAGTTCAATCATTGAGGTATCGGTGCCAGACCATCGCACCAGGCACTTGCCAGAGGCTTCACAAAAGGCCACGCCAAACTGGATACCTGGCACGGCATTAACCAGCGCTTCGTGGATGTCCTCGACGGACTTGATGAAGTGCGTCTGACCCAAAATGAAATTCGTCACATCCGGTTTATCGATTTTCCACGTGATGAGTTGCATCTCAAACGCCTCCTTTCACGATGTTGCTACCAGAGTCTGTCAATAAACCAAGCATAGCTACTCGTTGGTTATCGCTCCGTCCTCTGAAGGAACCCGAGGAGACCCTGACTGGGCCACGCTGGCTCTCAGCGCTCTGGCTACCTGGGTCTGGATCTCGTAGGCAGGCGTTTCGACGGCTGAGTAATCACGGGTATAGCGAGTGGCAAACTCGCTGACGCCCCATTGCTGGTACTGCTGCACGTGCTTCAGTTCGTGCGCCCACAGCGCGACATTGTTCAGTGCATCATCGGGACTGCGAAAAACGATGATGTCGACAAGGGTGACTGCATTTACATCGGGATTCTGCAGTATGGTGTTTGCGGCGTTCAGTTGCGCATCGTCGCCAACCTTGTAGCGAGCCGAATCGAGCACTCGAATGTCATAGTAGGGTTCGAGCTGGGCCCGGATATTCAGCGGGACTGTCTGGATATCACCCGTTGCCACGGTATTGCGCGATTGCACGATCCAGCTCTGTAAACCGGCGGCCGCCATCTGGTTCATGTTATCGAAGATCTCCCCAACGTCCCCTTTGGAGCCGGGAGCACAAAAACAAGCGACCACGCAGACCTGGTACTGTCCTTGCGGGCAGGCGAAAGCAGAGGACGAAGTAACCACGCAGAAAAGCGCTATCGCCAAGTGGACAAGTTGACGCATAAAGGCAGGTGACAATTGGTTCTCCCAGAGGCAATGGCGGTCGGCAGGCGATCATTCGGGCAGGTTGTCCTGCCACGTGTTGGACCGCTTTGGGTACCGTTCGATTCCCTGGGGTCCACATATTATTCAGGCCATTGCCCATATCGTTCTGGAGCTTGCATGAAAGTTGGCGTGATTTCCGATACCCACGGCTTGCTCCGTCCCGAAGCGCTTGCCGCCCTGGCGGGGTGCGAGCAGATCATTCATGCCGGCGACATCGGTAGCCCGGAAATTCTTGAGCGACTGGCGTCTATCGCTGCGCTGCACGTCGTGCGCGGGAACAATGATCAAAACCAGGCATGGGCAGGAAATCTCCCTGATTTTCTGCGATTGGACCTCAACGGTTGGCAGACGCTGTTGGTGCATGACATTGCCGATGTTCCGGTCGATCTGGACCCAGGCATAAAGCTGGTGATCACCGGCCACTCCCACAAGCCATGCATGGAATGGCGTGGGGAGCGATTGTTTGTCAATCCAGGCAGCGCGGGGCGACGACGCTTCAAGCTGCCTGTCACGCTGGCGCTGCTCGAGGTAACGGCGACTTCGATTGAGCCTCGGTTGCTTGACCTGTTGGAGCAGCCCCCCGGATTGATTGAACCCTCGACGATTTGAAACGGCAGTATTAAAAAATACAAAAGAGAATATGTATTAAATGCTGGTGATATGTCCTCAGAGTTGTTTCAGGAAACCCAGTAGCAGCTCATTGACCTCTGTCGCGCGCTCTCGCTGTATCCAGTGGCCGGCACCTTCGAGGATATGACACCCGCGCAGTTCCGGCAGTGTCTGCGCGAAGGCTTCGATCTGCCGTGGGGAACCCGGAAACTTCAGCACGTCGTCGCGGCTCCCGGCAATGAACATCGACGGCTGCCGGATAATGCAATCGCGCCAGGGTGCCAGCAGTGCCCATGAGCGCGTCATGTTGCGGTACCAGTTCAAGCCGCCGCGAAATCCGCTGCGGTTGAATTCGCCGGTGTAGTAGGCGATATCCTCGAGGCTTAGCCAGGCTGGCAGGGTTTCGGGCTCGATCATCCCTCCCAGCAAGCCTTGTCCCGGCTGCAACCGGCCAAACACCGGCCAATCGGGCCCGTCACCCGAGCCACTGAAGTAGATGCGCCGGATCGACGACTCGACATCTCTTTCCAGCTCGGCCTCGGCCACACCCGGCGTCTGGAAGTACTGGATATAAAAGTCGCTGATACCCAGCGAGGCAAGCGCGCTCAGGAGCTCCACGCGACCCGGTGGCGAGAAGGGAACGCTCATGCCGACCACTGCGCGGAACAGATCGGGTCGCATCATTGCTGCGCTCCATGCCACCAGCGCACCCCAGTCATGACCGACGATCACGGCTTGTTGTTCGCCGAGTGCGTTGACCAACTCCACCATGTCGCCTACCAGGTGGAGTGTGGTGTAGGCGTCGGGTTCGGCCGGCGCATCGGTGCCGCCATAGCCACGCATGTCGGGCGCGACCGCTCTATAGCCGGCGGCCGCCAGCGCAGCAAGCTGATTGCGCCAGGAGTACCACAGCTCCGGGAAGCCGTGGCATAGCAAGACCAACGGGCCGCAACCTTGCGTTGCTACCCGCATGCGGATGCCATTGATGTCGAGCATTTCAAGGTGTGGCTCGTTCATGTGCGCTTCCTGCCATTCAAGCGATGGACTCCAGCAACCGCGGCAGATTCGCCTGAGCCTTCTGCCTGCTGACAGAGAGCCGATACAGTTGTGCCACTTTCCCGGTGTCGGTTTCTTGCAGTCCCCTGAGCACCGCAGTCAGAAAGAATAAGCGCGACTGCCTGATCCAGCGCGACAGGCCTTCATGCTCTCCCCAGCGTAGTTGGTTACCCAGGTAGACCGCCCACATTCTGATCCAGTCCGTGGGGACGTGAGGCGGGGGGACCATCGTGCAAAGCGCGTTCATTTGCGCTCGATCGGTCAGGTGGCTTTCCACATAAGCGATCAAGGCCGCGCTGAACACGGGTTGGCAACTGCTTACCATCAACAGGTTAATCTTGCCGCCGTCGAACACCTTCATTTCAGGCAGTGACGGGATGGCACTGGCGCTGCAATCAATGTGCAGAGTACCTGGGCTCGTGGCGATGCTGCCCCGGTCGAGCACTATGCGCGTTGGCTCGATAGCTCGCACCCTGCCCAGGCGCACAATGTTGCCGATGCGTCGAAGCTCGCGTAATTCCGCCTGTGTGACGGTGGCGCAGCGGTAAGCAGTGGGTTCGACGGACTTGTCCAGGCGCAGGAGTTGGCCCGCGGCCTCAAGTCTTGCGAACAGGTCCGGGATCGAGTCTGCGGCTGCGATGGCCTCGAATTGCGCCATGAGGCCGCCGATTGTTCGTTCGAAGCTGTCGGGGCCGGGTTGCAGGTTGGCCCGGTCGATCAACCACGGATCGTTCGGCATGATCCAGCAGATTTTTGCGGGTGCAACACCGTTTTGCAGACACCACAGGCAAGCGTCGATCCCGGTCTTGCCCGATCCGACCACTACGTAGCCAGAGTGAGGGTGCCGGATCTTCGGCAGGTCGTTCAGTGGCACGCATTGCACGCCGGGGTCCACCCGGTACCTGGGCGGGTGGGTCGAGGGAACTGCCGTCTGGGCATGGGTGGCGTCTACCACCTTTTTGTGCACCTGGACCTGGTGGTTTACGCCGCTGACCAGCGAGGTAAACCGGTGGTCGTCAATGCGGTCGCCGGTGTAGTTGCACATGGGGAAGTAACGGACTTGACCTGATGGCAGAAACTGCTGATTCATCACCTGGTCGAAGTAGCTCGCCACCTCGGCGCCGGAGGCTAGCTCATATAGGCCCTCGTTGAGTTCCGCCCGGTCTTTCGTTCCGCTGCCCAGTTCCCGTGAGTTGACGCCATAGAAGGCCGAGGGCTGGTGCAATCGGACGAACGGGTAGGCATCATTCCAGTGCCCGCCAGGTCGGTCGTGTCGATCCACCATTATGATGCGTGCATTCGTTTCCTTGAGTAGCGTATCGACGAAAGCCATGGCCGTCGCGCCAGCACCGATGATCAGGTAGTCGGTTTCGATCAGATTTGCGTCCATATGCTTTCGCCTTTCTGAAGGTTCCACCCTCAACCCCAGAAGATTAGCTACCTGTACCGAGCCCAATAGAACGAATGCTCCTCACACACATAACCGATGGAATTAATGGTTGCAGCCTGAGTTACGACTCACCAGTCGTTCCTGGTGTTGTTGTTTCGATCCAGTCTCGGCTCCGAGTGGACCTCTGCCGCATTCATACGCCGTAACAAGCGGCTATGACGATGAGCGCGAGAAAACACACCAACTGAACGCAAAAGAAGGTAAATCGAACCGCCACGAATGTATTGGTTTGCTCATGGGATACGTGAACCAGCGACTGGCACACGCGAGCGATCAGGACAAGTGTGGACAAGCAGTTCACTGCAGGGCCGTTGATATCGAGTACTGAAATCACGAACACGATGATGCCAAAGACAGGCAGATTTTCCACACAGTTGGCGTGTGCCCTTGTCCCGCGCCGATACCAATCCTCACCTTCGAGCTGATCACTTCGGAAAGAGGCAATCGGTACACTCGAGAATAGAATTCCGACCCAGCGATAAACCCCGACGGTTGCCATCAACAGCAGCAAAGTCCAGGTCGCAAACCCAAGCAGCATCCACATCGGTATCGTCATGGCCGCCATCCTCGATAGTTCATTATCAGCACGTCATCCCGTAGCGGGGCCGCCGGGGACGCACGCCCGAGATAATGTATTGCCAGCGGTAGGCGCCCAGCACACAGGCCTTGATTTGCGCTGACTCATCGGCACTCAACGATCGTGAGACAATACCAATGAAGTAGTCGGCATCGGCTGCCGATTGTGCCTGCAGGATTGCGTCGACGGCCGCCACCAGCGCAATCAGATCATTCACCGCCTGGTCGCACTCGGCTGGCGAGAGTTTCGCGTGCTCCGCCTGCCACTCCAGTTCATCGAGTACGACGTGCCGGCTTTCATCCTTCCAGTGAAATTTGAAAACATCCTTGAATAACGGGCACAACTCCTCGCGCGGGGCGATGCTCTGTATGTAATGCGCCTGAACAAACAGCTCGATATGACAGGTCAGCGCCAGCACCGACCAGGTGCTCGCCGCAAGTACCGCGCGCGCCACATCGTTTGGATCGGCCACTTGACGATATCCCGCTGGTAATTGCGAACCCATCATCGTCTCCATGCGCCGGAACAGTTCCTGGTGTTTGATCTCGTCGTTGGAAAAGCGCACCAGCGCTTCGAGTGCGAGTTGATTGTCAAATACATGGGCTCGACCTTGATCGAGCATTTTGGCACTGATGAAACGTTCGACCAGGCCAAAGATATACGCATAGGTTCGGCCCTGAATCTGACTGAGCAGGCGAGCCTCGGCCGCGGCGAGAAAGGGTAGGTGGTCGACCTGCGAGAGTCCATCGGGCAAGAACTTGCGCGAGAAGTCGAAACTCCGGTCCTGTAGCAAATCGCGATCGATCTGCCATTCGGTGTTTTTCGATGATCTGACAATTTGCGCATAACGGGCGATGTTGCCCGGCTCTGAGCCGGGTAGGGTAACGACGCTGTTCATATGGAACTCCTGCTGCCCTGGTTGAGTTGGAATGGGGCAATTTCGGTTGACGTCGGAGCCATAGACCCGTGGTGAAGCCTCTGGGAACAGTCTCGATCTCTGAGTCCGCGTTGGTGCTAATCTAGGCATCGCAGTTCAGGCGGTGAATGACCGGTGCGCCTGAATACCTGCTCCGGACTCCGGAAAAGAGGGCGGTCAAGTGTTGGATGCGCTTTCTGATGTCTTGCGTGTGATCCGGCTGTCTGGAGGGGTCTTCCTCGAGGCGGAACTCACTGCGCCCTGGTGCATCAACGGCAGAATCTCGGCGGATGATTGCAGACCGTTCCTGGCGGCGCCCCGACATATCATTGCGTCGCATTTTGTCGCCGCGGGGCACATGCAAATACGCGTCGACGGTGGTGTCGCCATGGACGTGGGGGCAGGCGAACTTGTTCTGCTGCCTCGCAACGACGCTCATTCGTTTGGCAGCGACCTGAGCATTGCGCCCATGCCGGCGAGCGAAGTTATTCAGCCGCCAGAAGTCGGCGCAATTTCACGGATCAAATACGGCGGGGGCGGGGAGGCCACGCAGTTGTTGTGCGGCTTCCTCGGCTCTGAAACACCTTTCAGTCCGTTGCTTTCGTCGCTGCCTTCCTTATTGAAACTGGACCTGCGTGCGACGGCTTCGGGTGTCTGGATCGAAAGCTCGTTCCGTTTTGCGGTCAGTGAAATCGCGGCGGGACGCGTCGGCTCGGCAACGGTCATCGCCAAGCTATCGGAATTGCTCTTCGTCGAAGCCGTCGGCCAGTATGTCAGCAGCCTTCCCGCTGAGCGACGCGGGTGGCTGGCGGGTTTGCGGGATCCGCATATCGGGCGCGCACTGGCGCTGCTCCATGCGCGTCCAACCGAAGGCTGGACGGCAGAAGCACTGGCGCTTGAAGTGGGCATGTCGCGCTCGGTATTCGCGGAGCGATTCACCGCATTGGTCGGACAGCCACCGATGCAATACCTGACGCTCTGGCGTATGCACGTGGCGGCTCAACACTTGCGCGAAGGTCGCGGCAATGTGGCGCAAATCGGTTTTGCAGTCGGCTACGAATCCGAAGCTGCGTTCAGTCGCGCATTCAAACGCCAGTTCGGCACTTCCCCCGGCACTTGGCGCAGACAATCAGCATGAGAAAGTCCGGTGCCGAGAATCACGTAGCCGTTAATCAAGCAGCTGATCGATCAACACCGCATTGGTATAGATCAAGCTGTCATCGCTTGCACGGTGCCCGACCAGGTGAAACTGACCGCGGTCGTGTTGCAAATAGACACGCATTTGGCAGTCGGACAAGGGGGCGTATCCCTCAGGCATGATCAAATCCATCGAGTCCATATCGACATCGACCATGGCTTCAGTCTCGTGGGTCTTCTGCAAGCGCTCTTCGGCATCTTCCAGACGGCGATGCAGAGGTCCGTCGACGTAGAAATGGACTTCCCCCATCGGGGTGGACTTTGGGGCGCCGCTGGTTTTGCACCAGCCTTCAATCGTCAGGGCACTCATGAGGAAACCTCCCATGTGGATTGCTGGACTCTGTAGCTATCGTTCCTGCTCAATGCCATCACTTATGTTTGATGACTGCACAAGGGCAGGGTTCATCCTTTGGGGCCGCTTCCGGTCGATCTCTGCCGTCCGTCATCAGAAATTGAGTATAGCTGGCAACCGAACCTCCTTTACCCACCTCACGGTACAAGCCGATGGCTCTATACTCCTTACTGACTTTACCGCCCGGACGGGTGGTATTTGTCTGCCCTGCCTGGACGTAAGTGGCGATGCTTTTGCATAACCAATGAACAACAGGAATAGGATGAAGAGGAAATGGCAATAGCAATTGTCTTGATACTAATCGTTATTGCATCAGTGCTATTCCACATACTAGCGCCTTGGCAGGCGACACCGGCAGCTTCCAACTGGGGCTCCATAGACACCACCCTGTTCATCACCCTGATCATTTGCGGGGTGTTTTTCATCGCCATCACGATATTTATGGCGGTAGCGGTGATGCGCTATCGTCACAAGGAGGGTGCCAGGGCGGCCTACCAGCCAGAAAATAAAAAACTGGAATTATGGTTGATTATCGTTACCTCGGTAGGTATTGCCGGGATGTTGGCGCCAGGTCTGGTTGTTTACAACGACTTCGTCCGGGTGCCGAAAAATGCTTACGAACTTGAAGTGGTCGCCCAGCAGTGGCAGTGGGCCTTTCGTTTTCCCGGTCAAGACGCAAAGCTGGGCAGATCGGATATCAGGTTTATTGATTCCGCCAATCCCCTGGGCCTTGATCCCAAGGATCCTGCAGGGCAGGACGATGTGCTTGTAATCAATAATGAAGTTCGTCTTCCGCTCGATCGGCCGGTGAAAGTTTTACTGCGCGCTAAAGATGTTCTGCACGATTTCTATGTACCGCAAATTCGCAGCAAGATGGACATGGTGCCAGGGATGGTGTCGTACTTTTGGTTTACGCCGACTAAAACCGGAAAATATGACGTCCTTTGCGCTGAATATTGTGGCGTGGGTCATTACAACATGCGCGGCCATATGATCGTGGAAGAGCAGGGCGTCTTCGATCAATGGCTGAAAGGCCAGCCGACTTTTGCGCAGACATTGACGACAGCTGCCAAACCCGGTCGAGACAGCGTGCTGGAAAAAGGCCGCCAGTTGGTCGAACAACTCGGCTGCAAGGCCTGCCATAGCCAGGATGGCGGTGCCAGTCTCGGACCGGGATGGAAGGGGTTGTACGGCCGCACTGAACAGCTTGCCGATGGCACCAGTGTGCAGGTCGACGAGGCCTACCTGAAAGAGTCGATTCTCGATCCGAAGGCCCGATTGGTACAGGGCTACCCGCCGGTCATGGTGGCCTATACTCTCAAAGACGATGAGCTGGGTGCTGTCATCGCCCTGATCAAATCACTGGGTGCTGCGGGGCAAGTCGATGAACCTTCTACCGGCGAAGCCTCGAGCTCGGGTGAAGACCTGGTGGCGCAGGGACAGCGACTGGCCGGGTCGCTCGGCTGTCTGGCCTGCCACAGTGTCGATGGCAACAAGGGCGTCGGCCCCAGCTGGCTGGGCCTGTACGGCAAGACGGAAACCCTTGCCGACGATTCGAGCGTAAAGGTCGATGAGAGCTATATCAGAGATTCGGTTCTTCATCCCAATGCCAAAATCGTCAAGGGCTATGCAGCCGTCATGCCGGTATTGGCTCCGAGTGACGAGGAGCTGAATGCACTGATCGCTTTCATCAAATCCAAAGCGAATGCTGACGCTGATGCGAACAAGGCGGAGCCAGGGAAGTAGCCGTGAAACAGCCAGGAATACACTGAAACTTCGGCAGGAGGATGACGTGATGGCCTATGCGGAGCAAGCCGAAACAGAAGCACTGCACGAGCCCAAAAGTTTCCTGACCAAATACATCTGGAGTCAGGACCACAAGGTCATAGCCATTCAATATTCGTTGACGGCCATCTTCGTGGGGCTTATCGCTCTGGTGTTGTCCGGCTTGATGCGCATGCAGATAGGCTTCCCCGGTAGTTTGGCGTTCATGGATGCCAGTACTTATTATCAGGCGATGACCATGCACGGCATGATCATGGTCATTTACTTGCTGACGGCCTTGTTTCTAGGCGGCTTCGGCAACTATCTGATCCCGCTGATGGTGGGCGCCCGCGACATGGTCTTCCCCTACGTCAACATGCTCAGCTACTGGTTTTACCTGGTGGCGGTACTGGTGTTGCTCAGCAGTTTTTTTGTCCCTGGCGGCCCCACAGGTTCCGGCTGGACGCTCTATCCGCCACAGTCCATTTCCCAGGGGACACCGGGGGTCGAGTGGGGCATTGTCCTGATGCTCGTCTCACTGGCGATTTTCATTGTCGCGGCCACCATGGGCGGGTTGAACTACGTCACCACGGTGTTGCAGGCGCGCACGCACGGCATGACATTGTTTCGCATGCCACTCTCGGTATGGGGCATCTTCATGGCCTCGATCATGGCCTTGCTGGCCTTCCCGGCGTTGTTTGTCAGTGCGGTCATGATGCTGTTCGACAAGCTGTTGGGCACCAGCTTCTTCATGCCGGCGATGGTCTCGCTGGGGCAGCACCTCGATCACCAGGGTGGCAGCCCGATACTGTTCCAGCACCTGTTCTGGTTCTTCGGCCACCCGGAGGTCTACATCGTTGCTCTCCCTGCGTTTGGCCTGGTCTCCGACTTGATCAGCACCCATGCACGTAAAAACATCTTCGGCTACCGAATGATGGTGTGGGCCATTATTGCGATTGGCGTACTCAGCTTTGTGGTCTGGGCGCACCATATGTATGTCAGCGGAATGAACCCGTACTTCGGCTTTTTCTTCGCCGTCACCACTTTGATCATCGCGGTGCCGACTGCGCTGAAAGTCTACAACTGGGTGCTGACCCTGTGGCAGGGCGACATCCATCTGACCGTGCCGATGCTGTTTGCCCTGGCCTTTATCGTCACCTTCCTGGTCGGCGGTCTGACCGGGTTGTTTCTCGGCAATGTGATCGTGGATATTCCGCTCTCGGACACCTATTTCGTCGTAGCCCATTTTCATATGGTCATGGGGGTTGCACCGGTCCTGGTGGTGTTCGGCGGCATTTATCACTGGTTCCCGAAAATCACCGGGCGGATGTGGAACGACACCCTGGGCAAGCTGCATTTCTGGATTACCTTTCTGGGCACCTACGCCATCTTCTTCCCCATGCACTACCTGGGTTTCCAGGGCATGCCACGTCGCTACTACGCCTATGAAAACTACGCGTTCATCCCGCAGTCCGCTCAAGACTTGAATGCCTTCATTACGGTAGTCGCATTGACTGTCGGCGTTTCCCAGTTGCTGTTCCTGTTCAACCTGACCTGGAGTGCGTTCAAGGGCAAACCCGCAGGCAGTAATCCCTGGGGCGCGGCCAGTCTGGAATGGCAAACGCCGAACACCCCGCCGATACACGGTAACTGGGGAGAGAAGCTGCCGGTCGTGCATCGCTGGGCCTATGACTACAGTGTGCCGGGGATAGAGCAGGATTTCGTGCCGCAAACAGTCTCGGCCGAGGAGTTGGAGCAAATGCGGCAACTCAGTGCCGGAACCAGGACAGCGGACGTTAAAACATGAACAGACTGCTATTGAGAAACGCCGATGGCGCTGACCCCGGCGGCAGTTGGAGTCGCGACCCTGAGGGTATTCAGGCCGCCGAGGGTGCCGATAGAAGGCAAATCGCAAGGGTAGGCCTGCGCTTGTTTCTGGTGGTGGTGAGTTCGTTATTCTTCCTCTTCCTGATCGCCTTTGTCGCCCGTTCACAAATGGCCGACTGGCTACCCCTGACAGAGCCTTTGGCGCCGTTAGGCAATCTCCGACCGCTCTGGCTGAATTCGGCTTTTCTGGTATTGAGTTGCATCGCACTGCAGTGCTCGCGTATGGCCGCCCGAAAGGCTCTGCCGGGCGCAGCTGTCATTGGTTTTGCATTGGGGGGAGTCTTTGCCATTGCCTTTCTGGCGGGGCAACTCTGGGTCTGGCAGCAGTTTGTCGCCTGGGGCTACTTTGTCGCCAGCAATCCGGCCAACAGTTTCTTCTACCTGTTGACCGGCCTGCATGGGCTCCACCTGCTGGGCGGGCTGATCGCCTGGTGTTGGATCGTCGCTAAATTTCTGCGTCATGTGCCACTGGCACAACTCAGCGCCAGCGTAGAGCTCTGTGCCATCTATTGGCATTACTTGCTGGGCCTTTGGTTCGTGCTATTCGCGCTGCTGGCCAGCACCCCGCAAACCTATGAAGCCATCGCCAGATTCTGCGGCCTGAGGTGAACAGCCATGGCATTGCACCCGCAAGCCCAAGTCGAGACCAGTTCATCCAATCCAACAGGTTCGCCACCTGCGCCGGGATGGCAGGGCATCGCCAACGATTGGTCCTCGGATAAAGAGGCCTTCAAGCAGGTCCCCTGGGGCAAGGCGATGATGTGGATATTCCTGCTCAGCGACACTTTTATATTCACCTGTTTTCTGACCGGCTACATGTCGGTACGCATGACTATCACCACCGCCTGGCCGAACCCCAGTGAAGTGTTCGCATTGACGATCGGCGGTAGGGAAATCCCGCTTATTCTGATCGCCATCATGACCTTTGTGCTGATCAGTAGCAGCGGCACCATGGCCATGGCCGTGAATTTCGCCTATCGCCGTGATCGTGCGAAAACCACGGCCCTGATGCTGGCGACCGCTGCCTTGGGGGTGATTTTCGTCGGCATGCAGGCATTTGAATGGACCAAACTCATCGCAGAAGGGGTGCGTCCCTGGGGGAACCCCATGGGGGCGGCGCAATTTGGTGCCAGCTTTTTCATGATTACCGGTTTTCACGGACTGCATGTGTCAATCGGCGCCATCTACCTCAGCATTGTGGCGCTGAAAGTTTTGCGGGGAGATTATGAGCGCTCCGGAAACTATCAGAACGTTGAGATAGCCGGGCTTTACTGGCACTTCGTGGATTTGGTGTGGGTGTTTATTTTTGCTTTCTTCTATTTGTGGTAGAGGAGTGCGGGTGATGGCACATGCTCAGGGTCAGCAACATCCAATCAGTTTGTACCTTAAAATCTGGGGGTTGTTATTCGTCCTCAGCACGCTGTCGTACCTTGTCGACTATTTCCACTTCCATGGCTACCTTCGGTGGACGCTGATTATCACTTTCATGTTGTTGAAGGCAGGTTTAATTGTCTCCATCTTCATGCATATGGCATGGGAGCGGTTGGCCATGGTCTACGCCATATTGGTGCCACCTTTGTGTTTACTGGTGCTCGTCGGACTCATGGCCACCGAGGCAGACTATGTTTTCCTCAGCCGGGTCATTTCCTTTGGCCAATAAGCAGCTTTCGGATGGCCTTGAGTCTCCAGGCGTTAACCCGATATCACTCGCTTGAACTGATGCCATTTGTGCTGCCAGGCCACTGTCCAGTGGGGGGCTGCCGTTCCCGTGCCGGCGATCTGCAGCATTGGATGATGTTTGATTACCTGGTCCAATAGCGATTCTTGATCCGGCTCAACATCCACGAAGAAGATATGTTTGCCTTCGTTTACCACCTGCTTGAAATTGCGGAAGTGAGTGTTCGGCACCTGGAACCCAAAAAAGCCGCCTTCCCAGATGCAGAAGCCCAAAATAACAATGGCAAGGAAGATAACTGGCATCCAGCCTGCGGCGGATTCTGTCCAGCCCATCCAATAGGCGACACCCAGGACCAGTGCTGCGAGGGGCACACCGATCACCGCACCAATCTCACCAGAGTGAACAGCATCTTGCTCCATTAACGAGTTAACCTCGTGGAGGTGATGTTGTTCGACATCAGCAACTTTTTCACTGAGCACATGAATTTGTTCGGAATTGATGCCGCTGGCTTCCAATTCATTTTCAACGGTTTCGAGATCGTTGAGATTGTCACTGATGTAATAGTGTCGATTCATGCCACACCTCCCAACTCGTGTTTGCTGTAGACCTCCTTTGTCCGGCAGCTGTTAACCAGGATTTACAGTCGGTACCTGTACCGTGGGGAACGTTGCATACTTCATGCAATCTGAAAAAAAGTATAGCACTCGCCAGCATGCGGATCGGTCGCTAATTGATCTGCACAATGACCGGACCTTCCGTTACGATCGGCGGGTTCGCGTGGATACTCGAGGTGTTTTTCTGAATCCAGTCACGCGCTACTTTCAAGCTCGCATCACTGCCGGCCTTGTCTATGCAAACAGTGATCGACGTACCACCGTCACCCGTATTCAGCAATGTGTAGCTTACGAGGCCAGGCACTGTCCGCAAGGTAGCTTCGATGTCGTCTTTGCGCTTTTCCAGAAGCTCGAAAAGTTGCTTTGCTCCCGTACCCAGGTAGGTTCTTATCACCGCGTACATAGTCGTCTCCTTTGGGAGTACCGTCTTGATGCCCATCCAGATCCGTTGATGGCCGCAATCACACAAGTTTCAACTCGCCCTGATTTATTAAGCTTAGCCAAACGCCGGCGACAACCGAAATGCAACGACCACCGGCCCATCGCAAACATCAAACCCGGCGCTAACTGAACCTTGAACATTGACGCAACTGCGCCGGGCTCACGCCAAGGCGTTGCTTGAAGGTGGTCGCCATGTGTGCCTGGGAGTTGAAACCGCAGGCGTAGGCGATCTCCGTCAGCGTGGCAGTCGAATCGCGCATCAGGGCTCGGGCCCTGGCGAGGCGTCGGTCGATCAGGTAACCGTGCGGGCTTTTGCCTGTGGCGTTTTTGAAGGCCCGCATGAAATAGCCTTCGGACAATCCAAGCAGCCCCGCCATTGCCGGTACGCTCAACGGGCCATCGAGGCCAGCATCAATGAACTCATCGAGCAAGCGCATCCGGTAACCGGTTATCGAGCCATGGGCCGGTGACAGCACTGCTTCGCTACTCGTCGCCCGCGCAGACAATGCCAGTGCCCAGGCCTCCCAATCGTCCTCCACGCAAGCGTGCAACAGCGCGGCGCGCATTCGCCGTGCGAGGGCAGTGGCCTGCCGGTCGATGCGATTGTTGAAGGCACGATCCCCGACCAACGCAATACCGTCGGTGCGCATCACCCGCAGGTATTCACCGCCCGTGGGTGATTCGGACAACACGTCACACCCGGCGGGAACGAACGCCAGGCCGTTGGGCACGGCATCGAAAGGGCGTATTCGGTCACTGCCGATAGCGTGCAGGCCTCGCTGGCTGTCGAAGGCAAAGCCGATTCCCGCCTGGGTCGCCACATAGCGGGTCGCGTAGGCACAGCCGGGGAGCAATTCGATCGCCCAAGGGCCGGCCTCGATACGGCGGACCGGTTCGGACAGGAGTGGTGGCGTCATGCGGTTTCGATAGCTCATGAACACCATAGTAGTGAAGAGGGGGGACAAAAGTCAGGTCAGTTTTCTGAAAGCCAGCGTACTGCGTCCGTGTCCAGACTGGGCAAAATCTCAGGGGGATCAATCATGCACAGACTGACTCGCGGCGATATCGAACAGGCTGCACGCAACGTTTACCAGGTCATGCCGGCCACCGCCCAATACCCTTGGCCGTTGCTGGCTCGGCGGTTGGGTTGCACGGTGTGGGTCAAGCACGAAAATCACACGCCTACCGGTGCTTTCAAAGTGCGCGGCGGTATTACCTTCATGCACTGGCTCAAACGCGAGCACCCAGGCGCGAAAGGCATTGTCAGCGCTACCCGCGGCAACCATGGCCAGAGCCTCGCGCTGGCAGCTGGCGCACTGGGTTTGCGGGCGTTGATCGTAGTGCCGCAAGGTAACTCGGTAGAAAAGAACGACGCCATGCGCGGCTTTGGCGCTGAAGTGGTCGAATTCGGGCGCGATTTCGATGAGGCCCGCGAAGAGGCTGCACGCCTTGCGCAGGTGCATGACCTGTTCCTGGTCCCGCCGTTTCACACCGAGCTGGTCAAAGGCGTCGCCACTTATGCGCTGGAGCTGTTCAATGCGGCGCCGGACCTGGATACCGTATATGTACCGATTGGCTGTGGCTCGGGGATTTGCGGGGTGATCGCCGCCCGCGATGCGCTGGGACTGAGCACCCGGGTGGTGGGCGTGGTTTCCACGCAAGCGGCCGCCGCACAGTTGTCGTTTGACACTGGGGTCCTATGCGAAACCGCCTCGGCAACCACCTTTGCCGACGGTCTGGCCGTACGCAAGCCAGTGCCTGAGGCCTTTGCCGTCTACGCGCAAGGTGCGGAGCGGATTGTAGCGGTCAGTGACGCGCAGATTGCCGAGGCCATGCGCGTGTATTACACCGATACCCATAACCTTGCTGAAGGGGCCGGTGCGGCGGCGCTGGCAGCGCTCATTTCGGAGCGTGAAGCCATGTCGGGAAGAAGGGTGGGTGTGATTCTATCCGGCGGCAACGTCGACAGATCGGTGTATGCGCAAGTGATTGCGTGAAGGGGCAATGACCTTGGTCACATAAATTTGAAATGCACGGCGTTGCTCGACACAATCGCGCCCCGATCCGGCCAAAAGGCGCCGGACGTTTGTGGTGAAAAGGGGCCGCAGGTGAACGAACAGACATTGTCCATGCGCCTGGAGCGCGTGGCGGCGCATGTGCCAGCCGGCGCGCGCCTGGCCGATATCGGCTCGGATCACGGCTACCTGCCGGTGGCGCTGATGCGCCGTGGCGCCATCGCGGCGGCGGTGGCCGGCGAGGTGGCGTTGACGCCGTTCCGCTCGGCCGAACGCACCGTGCGCGAGAACGGCCTGGACCCGCAGATCACCGTGCGCCTGGCCAACGGCCTGGCGGCAATCGAGCCGGGAGACGGGATCACGGCGATCAGCATCTGCGGTATGGGCGGCGAAACGATCCGCGACATCCTCGACAGCGGCAAGACGTACCTGAGCGGTCAGGAGCGCCTGATCCTGCAACCCAACGGCGGCGAACAGCCACTGCGCCAATGGCTGATGGACAATGGCTACCGCATCCTCTGCGAGGAAGTGCTGCGGGAAAGTCGTTTCGACTATGAAATCATCGTCGCCGAGCGCGCCGGGCCGGTGATGTACACCGCCCAAGAGCTGTACTTCGGCCCATTGCAGATGCAGGCCCGCAGTCCGGCGTTCCTGCTCAAGTGGCAGCGCAAGTTGCGCCAGAAGCAGAAGACCCTGACCCACTTTGCCCGGGTGCAACAGGCCGTACCCGAGGAAAAGGTGCAGGACATCGCGCGTCAGGCCCGGTGGATCACCCAGTTACTGGCTTGAGGAAGCGTGGGGGCAGGCGATGTGCATACAGCGCGATGGCGGTTTTTTTTCGGAATAAAACCGGAAACGATTCAGCTCCTTGGCTACGCCGGTTTCAGCCAAGGAGACAGGTACTCCCTGGTGTTGGATTCGGTACCGTTTGTCGAGCATTCTGCTCAAAAAGTGAACGATTTTGATAGGCTTCGCTCTGATGTTCCGGCAGACGGGATCCTTTGAGAGGTCGCGCTGCACTCACTAATAAAAAGGACGTATACCTCATCTGCATTGAATGGAATGCACATGGGGATTTTTTTTACCTGAGACCTGGAGTGATAGTATGCCGTCATCACTGACTCGCTGGGCGAGTCGCTCCCTCTTGTAATACCTAATTATTAAGTTGCTTCAATCATTGCGAACTTGATCTTGCAGGTGCGAATAAATAATTCGCATGCCTGGGGCATGGTCAATTTGCACTGCGGCTATAAGTGGAGATGTCATCTTGGATATTAATACAATGATCGGCCTGATCGGCCAGAAAGAATCCATGGAGTTTTTGCGTTTAGGTGTTGTTTACGTTCACCTGTTGGCTTGCTGCGTGGCGATTGGCCTGGTGTTTGCCAGCGATGCCGCAATGGTCAAGGATTTATGGAAAGGTCGTGTGTCGTCGGGGCACGATAATGAACATATGGCCAGTCTTCAGAAGTCTGTTTCCAATGCGTTGATATTCTTGTGGATCACCGGAGCCGCGGTAATAGGCATTGATTATCTGGATAAAGGCATGAACTATTTTGCCAATCCAAAACTGCAAGCCAAAGTCATCATTGTATTGTTGCTGACGTTCAACGGCATGTTGTTGCACCGCTTTGTATTGCCGGCAATGCTGAAGGCCGGGTCGCTGCTTGATCTCAAGGTCAGTGTACGAATGTTTGCCCTGTTCTCTGGCGCACTGTCGGGCGTGTCCTGGCTGTATGCCGCCATGCTCGGTGTCGGTCGACCACTGGCCTGGAAATATTCGCTCACCGAGTTGCTGATGGCCTATCCGGTGTTGATCGTGCTCGGCTTTGCGATGATGGTGGCGCTGACTCAGTGGGCGCGCAAGCGCAACGAAGCAACGCCAGCTCAGGAGACTTCGTGGCTGTTTGCGGGTATTCCTGCGCTGCGCTGAGCTGACGAAAATCCAGGTAAAGACGGGTAAAACCGTTTGACCCTTTGAAACATCAGACCCCCTCCTGGCGAGGGGGTTTTTTGTGCGTGTGGGAAACAGGAGGTCAAAGATAACCGGCTCGATTGGCCGGTTTTTTTCGAGTGAAAGACATCCATTTCATTTCAGCGCCAACGACTTGATCGTCATGCGTGAAAGCGATCCGAAGCGCGTAACCAGAGGCCCCGTAGGGCCGGACGGTGAGAAGCCCATCATCGTTTCGACAAGGGGGAGGGTAGCGAGGTTGATCTCGCGTCTACCGCTCATCGCCAAGGCACAAAATAGGCTTTGACATCATTGGGGCTTTGGTTGAGTATTCATCTATCGCATACGATCTAATCGAACGCGATATAATGTAGCAACAACCCTTGCCGTTTGGAGACTCAGCCATGAACACCGGAAGCCGCCGCACAATGTTTATCTCGACCGCCCACGCTTCCCATGGCCAAAACGGCAACAACTGGATCATTGCACACGCCAATTGATGAACGTTGCATTTTAAGCGCCATAAATATCGCATGCGATACAATCGCACGAAACATTAAATCCTGAGGAAGGCCCCCATGAGCAAGATCGAAAAAGTACTGGCAACCGGCAAAACCCACACCACTCATAACAGCGCAGGCAACACCTCGCGCGGCAATAACGGCAACCTCGATATCGTGCTGTCGTCCCCTGGCAGCGACACACCGGCACACGTGCTCACCGCCGTCCAGCCGCACCCGAAAGCCGAGCAACTGTTCGCCGGAGCGTGGTCGGCTTGCTACATCGCAGCGGTGGGGCTGGCCGCCCTACAGATGAAGGTGACGCTGCCGACCGACACGGCCGTCGACATTGAAGTCGATCTGGGCCAGACCGGCGCGGCTTACTTCCTCCAGGCTCGACTGACTTTGCGTGTGCCGGGGCTGGATCATGGGGTGGCGACCGAGTTGGCCCACAACGCCGATGCAATCTGCCCGTATTCCAAGGCCACACGCGGCAACATTGATGTCGACATCAATGTCTTGACGGCATAACCCACTCCACGGCCGGCTCACCGGGGATCTCCCGGTGAGCCGGCCTTCAGTATTTATGCGCACTTCCGATACCATCGCGTACGATGTAAAGTTTCAGTCTCGCCAGACTGACCCAAGAGTACGTCCATGAAAAACACCGACAAGACATCCGCCCTGGATCTCAAACTCTCCGATTTCCTGTGTTTTGCGGTCTATTCAACCAATCTGGCCTTCGGCAAGGCCTACAAGCCGATGCTCGAGCGGCTTGGCCTGACTTATACGCAATACATCACCCTGGTTGCGCTGTGGGAGGAAGACAACCAGACCGTTGGCAGCCTCGGCGAAAAGCTGTTTCTTGAATCCAATACCCTCACGCCGATCCTGAAGAAGCTGGAAGCGATGGGTTATCTGCTGCGCCAGCGCGACCCGGAAGACGAACGCCAGGTGCGGATCAGTCTCACCAGAGAGGGGCGAAAACTGCGCGAAGGCCTCACCGAAGACGGCTTCCCGCAAACCGGTCTTGACCCCGACGACTTCGTGCAAATGCAGAAGGCCATAGTGAAGTTACGGGGCAGTCTCATCCGGTCGACGAAAGACAGGGAGTAAGTCGTAGTGAGTCAAGTGAGTGCCCCCGGATTTGCGAGGTGCACCAAATAACGGATCAGATCTGAGCGGCTCATTAAACCCGGGGGGCAATTGGGCTATCGGATGTTGTGCGGCGGTTGCACGGCAGGGCTGGCCCTCTGGTCTTGACACCCCCCGATTTCGGAGCGAGCCCCCCCACTAATGGGCGCGATTCCCCGGCAGAATTCGCACCTCCATTAGCTCAAGAATTTCAAGTTCTGAGCAATGTTTGCCGGGCTCTCAGGTCGGCCGATATGTTTTGTTACATCGATGGCAAGGTAATTGCTGAGTGAGCGTATCCCGACCATGAAAGGTGCAGAGTCGGGAAACTGTGGAGCTGTAAGTACCCCATTGAGTGATTGCACGTAACTAATACCCCTGGCTACTCAATAGAAGTGCTGCAGTCCTCCTCTGCAACCGTCCAGGGGAAATGCTTATGAGCCACTCCAGATACACGTGTGCGCGGGTAGCGCTGCTCGGATTGTGCTTTCTAGCCAGCCTGCTGACGGTAACGCTGATGGCGGCAGACGAACCTCAGGGCAATGACAATCAAAGTAACGAGAAGTGGCTGGAGCCGGCACGCTCCAAGCTCATGCATGTGACTGGCGCGATGCCGTTCTTTCCACATCGGGCCAATACCCCCGGCAACCTGGTTTTGAATGTGAAGGACTTCGACAATGCCCAGGTATGTGGCGCTTGCCATACGGAGATCTACAGGCAGTGGCGCTCGTCGATGATGTCCCAGGCCTGGGATGAACCCATCTATCGGGCCTTGCTCAAGCGTGCGAGTTCATCCACCGAGGGGAAGGTCGATAACTTCTGCACTGGCTGCCATACCCCGATCGGTCTCACGACCGGGCAGATCAATTCGCAAGTCAACCGCTCCTCGATTGAAGACAGCACGAAGAATCATCCGATGCCAGGGGTCGATTGCGAGACCTGCCACAACATCAGTGCCCGCACGGGCCTCGATAACGGCGCCTATGTTCTGAGCCCTCGGGCACACGGTAAACCGACCAAGTTCGGCCCGCGCAAAGATGCCGTTTCGCCGTATCACGACACCGTATATTCCGCTCTGCACACACGCTCGGACTTTTGCGGTACCTGCCACAACGTCACGCATCCCTTCAGCAGCGTGGCGGTCGAGCGCACCTATGACGAATGGCAGGAGAGCACCTACAGCCTTAACGATGTCACCTGCCAGAGCTGCCATATGCCGGGTTTTGCGGGCAAGGCCGCGATCATGGGGCCAGACCGCGAAGAGGTCGCCTCGCATTGGTTCAGCGGAGCCAACGCCATGATGCTCAAGCATCTCGGTCAGGAAGAGGGCTCGCAACGCGCTCGCGACATGCTCGCGCGCGCAGCGGAAATAACCTTCCAGCAACCGCCGGCAGCCATCATTCCCGGGCAATACACCTCGGTAGCGGTCAAAGTTTCCAACGTCGGCGCCGGGCACAAGCTGCCGACCGGTTTTCCAGAGGGACGGGAGATGTGGATCGATTTCCGGGTGCTCGATGCCAGTGGTCGCGAGCTCTATCGACTGGGCTCGATCAAGGACGGCAAGACCGAGGACAACACGCGAAACTTCAAAGTGCACATCGGCGACAAGGACGGCAATCCATTGGATGTCGAGGTCTGGAATGCCACGCAGATTCTCTCGGACAACCGCATTCTGCCCAAGGGCTACGATATCGGGGAGTTCTCCTTCCTGGTGCCGGCCGACGCGGTCGGGCCGCTGACCCTGACGGCCGCACTGAACTACTGGCCGTTTTCGCAGAAGCTGGCCGACTACCTGCTCGGCAAGGACAAGGTGCAGGTGGAAATCACCCAGATGGCCAAAGTCACGCAGAGCGTACCCTTGTCACCGATCACTGCGTCCCGACGCTAGGGGGCGTTCTCAATTAGTTTGGCCGGGCCTGCTATCGAGCCGGGGTTGCATGTACCTGAGTGCAGGAGAGCGACTGTTGGTCGGATGAAAGATGGGGCCGGGTTTTATGAGGCTGTCTGTTTATTGACGTTTTTAATGGTGTTTTAAAACAATGGGTTGGCGTCTGAAAATCAGGGTTTTGTCATAATGAATGCTTGTTGACGATCGAGTTTTGTCCGACTTAAGTCTGATTTTCGAACACCTGGAGCCTGGGACATGCGACTGGCGACCGGCGGCGTCCCCGGTTCCCTGCTATTAATCAATGAGTGTTCGATTGCTGATCGTTTCGGGAGCGCGTCATGAATCCATCCATTCGCATCGGCATTGCCGACGATCATCCGATGTTGCGTGAGGGCGTTGCCAATACGTTGAGAAAACGGGCGGATCTGCAGGTCGTGGATCAGGGCGCCAATGCGCAAGATGCCATGGATATTGCCCGCAAGATCCGTCCGGATGTGATGTTGATGGACGTCAATATGCCGGGCGATGTGTTCGCCGCGGTGCGGTTCATTTCCACTCAACTGTCGAATGTGAAGGTACTGATGCTGACGGTTTCAGAATCCGAAGACGACGCCTTTTTGGCACTGGAGGCCGGCGCGCGCGGGTATGTGTTGAAAGGAGTCAGCGGACCGGAACTGGTCCTGGCAATCAGATCGGTTGCCAGGGGGGAGACGTATATCACCCCCGAGTTCGCCAACAAACTGCTGAGTAACGACAAGAAGCACGAAGCGCAAATTCACACGATTGATCTGACCCATCGGGAGGAGGAGGTCATTCGTGAAGTTTCAAAGGGGCTGACCAATAGGGAGGTTGCGACAAAGCTGATGATCAGCGAAAAAACCGTCAAGCACCACATGGGCTGCGTGATGCAGAAACTGCACGCCCGAAATCGTGTCGAAGCGGTCACGGCTCTACGGCATTACAGGGAGCGCGAAGCGGTCGGGCGACTTCACACCGGCGCAGCAAAAACACGAATGGATGCCGGAACGCCCCCTAGAGTTTGAACTGTGCATTGACCGACGTACCAGAGACGCTGGAGTCGATGCTGAACAACCCGCCCAGAGATTCAATGCGATAACGCAAACCGGCGAGCCCCAATCGGGTTCTGCCGGATGCCCCTTGCAGCATGGCGTCTGCCGCCATGCCTGGTCCACTGTCCCTGACGCTGATGTTCAATACTTCATCAATGTATTGCGCCTGGATGACCTGACCCTCGCCGTTGGCATGACGGTAAGCATTGTTGAGGGCTTCTTGCACAAAACGGTACAAACAGAGTTTGAGCGGCAGTGGCGCGGCCTCCGGTAGCAGTCCCAGGGTTAATGTGACCTTGGTGCCAGTGCGTTGCTCGTGCCGTTGCGCCACCAGTTGCAACTCTTCCACCAGGCTCAATTCATTGATTTCCGGAAGTGCCAGACCTCGCGATAAATCGCGGACCTCACTCAATGCGTCGGTGGCGGCGCCACGAATGGTTTCCAGCGACTCCTGATCGACAGCGGAGCAGTTTTCGGCCAGGTCGTCGAGCCGGATCAGAATCAAGGTCAACAACTGCGCTGGCCCATCGTGCAGGTCTGCACCAATGCGCCTCAAGGTGAGTTCGTTGACATGGGAAAACTCCTGGGTAGCCGTCGCCATCTTGCGCTGGAGTTCGGCATTGCTGATGTGCAGACGGGTTTGCTCCTGCAGCCGTAAGCGCAGTGCCACTTGTTGTCGCTGGATAATCTTGTCACCGCGTCGCACGATGAAGAAAAGCAGCGTCAGCATTGCCAGGGTCGCGGCGCCAACGACCCCCCATACCTGATCCCGGACGCGATCGATCTCGCGCTTCAGACTATCGGCCTTTTCATAAAATTCGCCCACCGCGATGATTTTTCCGGAGCTTGAGTCCCGCAGGGGCGCGTAGATCTCATAGAGCGGCAGGTCGAGATTGCGCTCGAACTCGTTCTCATCCTGGCTCAGGTCTTGAAGGTCGGTGACCACTTTGCCCTTGAGTGCCTCGGAGATCTCATCCAATGGGAACTGGCGGTTGGTGATGGCTTTGTTCGTGCCGTAGATCACCGTGCCATCCGCTCGCCAGATCTTGATCGAGACAATGTGCTGTTTTAGCGAACGACTTTCAGTGAGGCGGTCCAGGAACTGGACACTTGCAGCCGAGAGGCCGCTTTCCCGGCTCATCTCCTGCACATAGGGCTCCAGAAACGTATCCATGTACTGAGCGGCTGCTTCTGCCGCGCTTTGTACTGCGGCACTTTCTATTCGTTCACTCACCAGATTGCCGACGAAGAACATGGTCAGTCCCAGGATCACCGCAGCGGCAATGACAAACTGGGTCGAGCGACTTAGATTGCGCGCCTTGACCCCGATCCGCGTGCGCCAGATTCCATTGCGAGCCGCATCGGAAACAGGGGCTGGCTCGACCAGAGCCTCAGTCTCCTGCGCGATAAAAGTCGCGTTTTTTGATTCGACTTTTGCATCTTTTGCCATCGACCTGGTTCCCTGATCATCGTGATAAGTCGGTTGGAAACCCTGCAACTCAGTGGATATCTGGAGATTGGCTATGGGCGCCACACCCATGATTGACAGTAGTTCACTGTATAGCGATCCGACAGCTTCACTGATGAACTACACACCACGGATGATCAGCCAGTGCATCGTCGGTGCTGCTTGATGGCGGCACCCGTGCGGCGGTAACCGAAAGGCTCCGGCTACCGCCGCACGGCGTGGTGTTGCGACGCGTACACCCGGTCTATGTTCAGGCTTGCGCGGCGCTGACCTTGCCAGTGACCGTGGAATTTTTCCGTACCGCTTGATACAGCAGGCTGGACACCATGAACCCGACAATCGCCAATACGCTCATCAACGAGAACACGTAGTTGTAGCCCTGCTGACCCGGGAAGTGGTCAAGGATTGCGCCATAGATGACGTAGGCAAACATGCCAGGCGCATAGCCGATCAGGCAACCGATACCAAAGGCCGAGCCGGTGATGTGCTGGGGAATGCCGACTTCACCCATGGGTGCCCAGAACACGCCGCGCATGGAAAACACGATCAGCGCGAAGGAGAGGGTGGCCGCCATGCCTGCGTAGATGTAATCCGGGCTTTTCGGGATGAGCATGACGACGCCCATCAACGGCAACAACGCCAGGAATGCCCACTTCAGATAACGGCTGGAACTCTTGAACTGCTTGTCGGCAATGAAGCCACCGGCAGGGCCGCCGAGGATCTTGAGGAAGTACTGGTTGATGATGCCGTAGGCGCCCACCAGGGCGACAGGCAGTTCGTACATTTCCTTGAGGTAGGGAATGAAATAGGTCAGGCCGCAGTACACGATATAGACCATGAACACGTTGAGGCTGACCAGCCAGATGCCCGGCACCTTGATGGCCTCGAGCAGGTTCGACAAACCGTTCTTGGGCTTGACGGTCGACTGGCTATTGCCGCTCTTGAGCAGCAGCCAGGTCAGGGTCCCGGCAAGAATGTCGATGACCGAGTAGAAGAGGATCGCCGACTTCAGACCGGTTTCACCGGAGCCCATGGCGACGAACACGCCCAGCGCGGAAAAGGCGACCAGGGTATCAATGACGCCGCGTCCACCCTCGAGGAGACCGAACAGGCGCCCCTGTTCCTTATCGTCACCCAGGTTGCGGATGGCTTTGAGCAGCGAAGGCCAAAAGAGACAGTCGGCACAGACGGCCAGCAGGCAGAACACGATCAGCAGATTGCTGAAGGGCGGAAAGGTCGCCAGGTAGAGCCCGAGGCTGCCGGTGCCGATCAGGCCGAGGGGGATCAGCTTGCGCGTGTCGAACCGGTCGGCGAGCATGCCGCCGACGACAAACAGCGCGGTGGCGATAATGGCGTTGGCGCTCAGCAGCAGGCCGATTTCAGTATGGGACAGCCCCATGAATTCCTGCATGGGGATGTAGAAGGCGTCTTTGAGACTCGCCAGCTTGTAGATGGTGCCACCACCGAGGATGAGAATCAGGAATCTGAGCCATTTGGCCTTGTCTTGGGATGTCATTATTATTCTCCAGGCTTGATTGGGTACGCAGTGCCGCTCGGCACGTCAGGTTCAGGCGCCAGTGCAATGGGCCAGGGTCAACTCGGCCAGGGTGCGGAACTCGGCCAGCAGACCTCGTACAAAGGCCACCTGGTTGTTGGCCCAACGGTGTTCACCGGCGAGCATTTGCTCCAGCGAGAAGCCTTGCGGCAGCGCCGTTTCACTCATTTCCCGGTAGGCAATGAACGGGTCGGCGGCTTCGTCGAGTTGGCGGAACGCCGGGGCCACGTAGTGGTTTTCCTGCTCGAGAATGAAGGCGATCACTTGCGGGGTTGACTCACCGAGCATCAGCAGTTCGAACAACATGCGTGCGTTGGGCAGGTCGTCTTCGTCACAGCCCTGCAGCACGCCGTAATGGCCGAATGCGTTTTGCTCGGGGACGATGCGCACACCCTTGAGGTGGGTCTGGCGTATGTGCGGCGCCAGGTTACGGAGCGCAGCAAGGGGCTGTTCGCAGGCATTGATCATGTTGCCGAAGTCGAACAGGGCGTGCAGGCGAGGGTGGTTCAGCCGGCTCAGCAGTTGCGCGATCTCGCCGCTCTTGAGTTCCTCATGCTGCTCGAAGTCGAAGAACAGGTCGTGCTCGTCTGCCTGCTGCGCAAGGTAGTGCAGGTCCGACTCGATCAGGTCCATGACCCGCGACAGCGCCCCTTCGTAGCGTGAGTAAACACGAATGTTGCGGGTGCCCAGCGCCTTGGCAATGGCGATCACTTGATCGACATCTTTTTTCAAGGTGCTGCTGATTTCCAGATGCACGTCCAGCCCGAGAGCATTGGCCTTGTCTGCAAACGCCTGAAGCTGCGCGGGCGTCATTTGACTGAGGCTGTTTTCCTCACCGTCGAGCAAGTGCAGGCTCAGCCCCTGCAGCTCGTGGCGATAGGCGAAGTCCAACAGGTCAGCAGGTGTCACGCGGCCGTGGGTCAGGTTGGTCAGCAAGGGGTAGGCATGGGCAAACAGGCGCAGTTGCCCAAGCCGGTCGAGCAACTGGCGGGCCAGTGCCTCAGTCAGTACGGGGGGAGCCCCGGCCTCGACAGCCTTATGGCTGAGCAAGGCGTTGAATCGTTCCTGGATCTTATTGTTCATTCGAGTCGTTCCTGGTTCAGACGCCGGGTCTACCGGCGCAGCCTTTATCGCGCCAGTCAGGAACTCTCGATAGATCCATTATCAGTTAAATCATAAGACCACTTGCCTTGCGTCAAGTGGCCTGCTGCAGATAGCCCATCTTGCGCAAGGCCCGCGCAAGCGCTTCGACGCGTTCTTGGGCCTGGTCCTCAGGGGTACTGGCAAAGCCGATCAGTAGCGCCGGTGGCAAGACATGCTCCAGGCAGTAGTCACTCAGGGGATAGGTATGAATGCCATGCTGGCCGAGTTCCTTGGCGATGGCGTCGTCGTCAAGATGCGCGGGTAACCAGGCGATCAGGTGCATGCCGGCTTCCACCGGCGTGATCCTGAAGAAAGTGCCCAGCCGTTGCTGCAGTTGTTCGACCAGTGCTTGCTGGCGAGCTTGGTACAGCGCACGCATTCGACGAATATGACCGAGGAAGTGGCCCTCGCGCATGAAGTCCGCCGTGACGGCCTGTAGCAGTGTGGGCGGGCTGCGGTCCATGACCGCCCGCAGGGTGCAGAAGGGTTCGACCAAGGCGTTCGGCAGTATCACGTAACCCAGGCGCAGCGAGGGGAAGAGCACTTTGCTGAATGTCCCGGCGTAGATGACCCGGGCCCATTGGTCCATGGCATAGAGTGCCGGCAAGGGGCGGCCGTTGTAGCGAAATTCACTGTCGCAGTCGTCCTCGATGATCCAGCTTTGATTGCGCGCGGCCCAATCGATGAGCTCCTGGCGCCGCGCATAACTCATGGTGATGCCCAGCGGATGCTGACGCGAAGGTGTGGTAAACACCAGGCGGGCGTCAGGACATTGAGCCAGGCCTTGCTGGATATCGATCCCCTGTTCGTCGATACGCAACGGCACGACCAGCCCCCCTTGGGCCTGGAGCGCAATTCGCGCCGCGATATGCCCGGGATCCTCCATCCAGAAGCTGTCCTGCGGATTGAGCAACAGCATGCCCAGCAGGTTGAAGGCTTGCTGGGCGCCGGAAACGATGACCACCTGTTCGGCAGTGCAGTCGATGCCCCGGGCATCGAAGACGTATTCGGCAATCGCCTCGCGCAGGGCCAGCAACCCTTGCAGTTCGCCATAGCCGAGCATGGCCTTGGTTGGCTTATGCAGGTGGCGATTCATCAGCCGCTTCCAGACCGATTGCGGGAACGCATCGTACGCACTGTGGCTGGGCAGGAACGAGGTCGGGCTGCCGGTGGCCCAGTCCGCATAGGAAACGCCGCGGAAATGATCGCTGCGCAATGACAGCATGGACTGGCTCAGGTCGGACAGGCGAGGAGGCTGGCGCTTGTGCTCATCGTCATCGATACCGCGGCTTTCCCATTCATGGCCGACATAAGTCCCGGCCCCGGTGCGCGACGTCAGAAAACCTTCGGCAATCAGTTGATCGAACGCATTGAGAATGCTGATTCGCGACAGCTGCAGTTCTTTGCTCAAGGTCCGGGTGGACGGCAGACGTACGCCTCCCTGAATCCTGCCACTGAGAATCTGTTTGCGAATCTGCAAGTAGAGTTGGCGGTACAAGGGGATGGAGCTGGCACGGTCCAGCTCGATACCTGACAACAGTAAACCTGCGGAGGATTTCATTTTTGGTTCGTCTGGATGGAGTGAGTCTGGCCTGAATGGCTGTCAGGCACCCGGGGGCGAAAGGGTATCGAGCGGTACTGGATATGTCATCCGGTCCGCTTCTTCGACGAGCACTGGCGAATAGAATCCAACCGCCGCCCGGCACTAACGTATCTTGTCATGGTCAATAAACCCCGCACGACCCTCAGCGGTCGAACTGCCCGGAACCGACCGGCCCCGCATCGGTAATTTGATCAAGGACAGTGAAAGCATGCTCGCCGCCATATAATCAGCAACCGCCTGCATCTGGTTCCGTGAGTCGGGACTCGCCCTACGTTTAACCCCTCAACCCCATTCGAAGATTTAACCCATGTACCTACGCAAAATTGCAGTTGGGCTGTCGGCCCTTGTTTTGCTCTCGACCGGGGTGCAAGCCCGCAGTCTGCTGGACTTCCTCAAGCCGCCCACCGCGCATCATGAACAAGCTTCCCGCTCGGGTTCGATCAGCCAGAGCGCGGCCCTGGATCTCTATTCAAGCAAACAGAAACAGGCATCGTTCGACGGCTGCGCAGATTTGTTCCCGGCAGCGAAACCGATCAATACGGCCACTGTGCCTGCAACCATGAAGCCCCTGGCTTTGTGTTCCGACAACTTCGCGGTGCTGTACTCGCAAACCAGCAAGACCCCGCTGGTTGTGGTCGAACGCCTGAACGCGGCCCAGTTGCAGGATGCCAAAGGGGAGGAGCGCACCAACCAGTTCTATCCGGACCCACGCATTCCCAAGGGTGGGCGCGCTGAGTTGAGCGACTACCGCAGCCAGCATCCGGCCGTGGACCGTGGCCATCAATCCCCGGCAGCCGATGCACCGAACCCCAATGCAATGGCCCAATCCTTTGCGCTGTCGAACATGGTGCCGCAAGACCCGACCAACAACCGCAAGATCTGGAGCAAGGTCGAGTCTGATGTCCGAAAGTTTGCCAAGCGCGCCGATGGCAACGTGTTTGTCTTTACCGGCCCGCTGTTTGACCCTGGCCACTCCACCATTGGCGACAACCAGGTGTGGGTGCCGACGCGCCTGTTCAAGCTGGTTTATGACGCATCGTCCAAACGTGCCTGGGCCTACGTACTGCCTAACGCTGAGACCCGAATCGAGAAGCCGATGGACTACGACACTTTCGTGAAGAGCACCGGGCTCAAATTGCTCGGGAACCTGCCCGTCACAGGTTCCGCAGGGCGCACCTGATGGCTGGATGAGCAGCACCCCAAAGGTTGGATGCAACCGTTGGGGTGTTTCATTGTCATGAACCACGCAAAAACAAGGTCAAGGAAATAAATTCAGCAAGAAGTAACAAATAGTAAAAATGAACTATACCCAATAGGGCAATCGCTCCTGACCCCGGGACATGATGCCTCTGAAGTCGGTCGTCCCAGGAACTTCAACGTCAAACAGACCGAGAGATTCTGGTTATGAACGCCTTGAAAATCGCTGCCAGCGATGCGGTACGAGTTTGCTTTCGTAATTCCCGTGAAATCGTCCGGCTCGACCAGACTGACTTTACCGATGTCGCTGTCGCCGTACTCTCGAAAGATGATTTGGCAGCAGGGGCGCTGGATGCCATCAAGCGTACCGGCTTCGACATCCCCATCTTCCTGGTGGCCTCTCAGGGCCGCAGCAATCGTTCCCTGGAGGTCTACAAACAACTGCAGGATGTGATTTTGCAGGTCAATGGCGTGTTCGACCTGTCCAGCAATAATGCCGAGTACTACGGCAATCAACTGGAGACCGCCGCCAAGGCCTATGAAGAAAGCCTGCTGCCACCGTTCTTCGATGCGCTCAAGCATTACACCGAATCGGCCAACGCGACTTTTGCCTGCCCCGGTCACCAGGGCGGCCAGTTCTTTCGCAAGCACCCGGCGGGTCGGCAGTTTTTCGACTTCTTCGGCGAGACGCTGTTTCGCGCCGACATGTGCAACGCCGACGTCAGGCTCGGCGATCTGCTGATCCACGAAGGCCCGGCGCTGCTGGCGCAAAAACATGCGGCCAAGGTGTTCAACGCCGACAAGACCTACTTCGTGCTCAACGGCACCTCGGCGTCGAACAAGGTGGTGACCAACGCCCTGTTGACCCCCGGCGACCTGGTGCTGTTCGACCGCAACAATCACAAGTCCAACCACCAGGGCGCGTTGTTGCAGGCCGGTGCGACACCGGTCTATCTGGAAACCGCGCGCAATCCCTACGGCTTCATTGGCGGCATCGACGCCCACTGTTTCGAAGAAGACTACCTGCGCCAGCTGATCGCCGAAGTCGCCCCGGACAAGGCGCAACTGCCACGGCCGTTTCGCCTGGCGATCATTCAACTGGGCACCTATGACGGTACCATTTACAACGCCCGGCAAGTGGTTGACCGCATCGGCAAGCTGTGTGACTACATCCTGTTCGACTCGGCGTGGGTCGGTTACGAACAGTTCATTGCGATGATGAAGGACTGCTCGCCCATGTTGCTCGATCTGGACGAGAACGACCCGGGCATCTTCGTCACCCAATCGGTGCACAAGCAACAGGCCGGTTTCTCCCAGGCCTCGCAAATCCACAAGAAAGACCGGCACATCAAGGGCCAGCCACGCTACTGCAATCACGCACGGCTGAATAACGCCTTCATGGCCCAGGCTTCAACGAGTCCGTTCTACCCGCTGTTCGCCTCGCTGGATGTCAACGCCCGCATCCACTCAGGCCGAAGTGGCCTGCGCCTGTGGGATGACTGCGTGAAGTTCGGCATCAATGCGCGCAAGTTGATCCTCGAAGCCTGCACCATGGTCCGCCCGTTCGTGCCGTACACCATTGAAGGGCGTGCGTGGGAGGACTATCCAACGGAAGAAATCGCCAGCGACATCCGCTTCTTCGAGTTCCATCCCAAGGACCGCTGGCACGCTTTTGCCGGCTACGCCGAGAAGCAGTACTTCATCGACCCGTGCAAGTTACTGTTCACCACGCCGGGCATCGACCCGGTGGACGGCAGCTACACCGACTTCGGCATTCACGCCGGCATCCTGGCCAACTTCCTGCGCGAGAACGGCATCGTCCCGGAAAAGTGCGACCTGAACTCGATCCTGTTCCTGCTCACACCGGCCGAAGACTGGGCGAAGATGAGCCACCTGGCGGCACAGATCGCCCGCTTCGAACGCTTCATCAGCGATGACGCGCCGATGAGCCGGGTGCTGCCGGCCATCTACGCTCAGCACCAGGAACGCTACCGCGACTACACCATCCGCCAGCTCTGCCAGGAAATGCACGACCTGTATCGCAGCCACAACGTGCAGCAATTGCAGAAGGACATGTTCCGCAAGGAACACTTCCCGAAAAAGGCCATGAACCCGCAGCAAGCGCAAATCGAGTACATCCGCGGCAACGTCGAACTGGTGCCCTTGGCGGATGTCGATGGTCGCATTGCGGCCGAGGGCGCGTTGCCTTACCCGCCGGGCGTCTTGTGCGTTGTACCCGGGGAGATCTGGGGTGGCGCCGTGCTCAAGTACTTCCTTGCATTGGAGGAGGGCATCAACCGCTTGCCTGGTTTCACGCCGGAGCTTCAGGGCGTTTACCTGAAGCAGGAAGGCGGTCGCACGCGGGCGTATGGCTATGTGATCAAGCAGTAAGGATCACCCTCGTACTCGATGGCAGGTGTCAAGTCGGCGGGCCCAGGGGTTAACTCTCTGAACAAGGCAAGGAGTTTGCGATGGCTGATTCAAGCAAGAAAATGGGCCTGATGGGGCTCACGACGCTGGTAACGGTCAACATGATGGGCTCGGGCATCATCATGTTGCCCACCAACATGGCTCAACTGGGTGCCGTCTCTTTGTTGTCGTGGATTTTCACGGCGATTGGTTCGATGGCCATCGCCTACTGCTTTGCCCAGTGTGGCGTCTTCTGCTCACGCTCCGGCGGTTTGTCCGCCTACACCGAAGAGGCCCATTCAAAGTCGGGTTTTTTCCTCTGTTCGTACCTGTACTTCCTGTCCCTGGCCATCGCCAACGTGGCCGTGGCCATTTCGGCAGTGGGCTACATGACGGCCTTCGTACCCTGGCTGGGCACGGGTGCGATTCCACTGTGCGTCGGTACGATCGCACTGATCTGGCTGACCACCTTCGCCAACTTCGGTGGACCGGGCATCACCGGCAAGATCGGTGCTTTCACGGTATGGGGCGTGATCATTCCGGTAGCCGGCCTGAGCATCATCGGCTGGTTCTGGTTCAAGCCCGATGTGCTGGCCGCCGCCTGGAACCCCAACAGCCTGGCGATCTCCGAAGCCATCAGCAAGGCGATCCCCCTGACCCTGTGGGCCTTCCTCGGCATGGAATCGGCGGCCCAGGCCACCGATGCCGTGGAAGACCCCAAGCGCAACGTGCCGTTGGCCTGCCTGTTCGGCACCCTGGGTGCCGCCGTGGTTTATGTGCTGTCGACCACCGTCATCCAGGGCATCATTCCCAACGCTGAGCTGGCCAAGTCCTCCGCACCCTTCGCGCTGGTCTATGCCACGATGTTCAGCCCGATGGTGGGCAATATCGTCATGGCCCTGGCGGTCATGGCCTGTGTCGGCTCGCTGCTGGGCTGGCAATTTACCCTGGCGCAAACCGCCAAGATGACGGCTGACCAGAACCTGTTCCTCAAGCTGTTCAGCAAGGTCAACACGATGAATGCGCCCGTCGTCGGCATGATTGTCTGCGGTGTGCTGCAGACCCTCATGGCCCTGTCGACCATCTCGCCCGACGCCGCCGCACAGTTCAGCAAACTGGTCAGCCTGGCAGCGGTCACCAACCTGATCCCTTATATAACTGCGATGACCGGCCTGCTGGTGATCATGCACAAGGCCGGGGTCTCGTCGTCCATCTACTCGCGTAACGTGGTGGTCTTGCTGATTGCAATGACGTACGCCTTGTACGCCCTGTATGCCTGCGGCAAGGACGCAGTGATGGGCGGCACCCTGGTGCTCGCTGTCGGCTACCTGCTTTATGGATTCCTCGCCAAACGCTTCACCGAAGCGCCACCCGCGAACCAGGCCAGGGCCGGCAATCCTCAGGCGTGACCACCAGGACTGCACAGACATCTGCATACGGGGAAACCGGACATGAACGTACCATTTGCCACAACCACCAGACTGCTGCTTGCCTTCGCACTCTTGACGCTGCCACTAGTGGCCGGCGCCAACACCCTTGAACGCGTGCGCAGCAGCCACACCTTTACTTTGGGCTACTTGCCTGACCTGGCGCCTTTCAGCAAGCAGGAAGGCGACAAGGCCAGCGGTTATGCCATCGACCTGTGCCTGAAAGTCGCCGACAAGCTCAAGAGCGAGCTGGGTCTGCCCGACCTGCAAGTGCGCTACCAGCCCGTCAGGATTTCGGACGAGGTCAACGCCGTGAGCCAGGGTAAAGTCGATATCCTCTGCACGCCGACACCGCCCACCCTGGAACGGCGCAAGATGATCAGTTACTCCATACCGATCTACACCGCCGGCCTCTCGGTCGTGGTGCGCAACGATGCTCGCGAATCGCTGCTCAATGTGCTCAATGGCAAGGTCGCCAATACCGGTCCGACCTGGCGTGCCAGCATCAACAACGGTCTGGCCAACCAAACCTACGCGACCCTGGAGGGGGGCGTGACCGAAGACTGGATTCGCGAACAGATGCGCCTGCTCAACGTGATTGCCTCGCTGGTGACCGTGGCCAATAACGACGAGGGCATCAAGCTGGTCGCCGAGGGCAAGGCCGATGCCTTCTTCTCCGAACGCATGCTGCTGCGCAACGAAGTGGCCAAGGAGGGTGCGGCCAAGAACCTGATGCTCCTGGACCGCATCTTCGAGTACTCGCCGGTGGCGATGATCGTGGAGCGCAACGACGAAGACTTCCGCTTGCTGGTCGATATGGCCCTGAGTGAAGCCTATTACTCGGGCGCCATAGAAAAGGCCTACGACCAGTATCTGGGCGGGACCAACGCTGTTATGAAAAAACTGTTCAGGGTGTATGCGTTGCCTTAGTGGCATCGTTGGCAACGGGCCGTCCGCCGATGTAATGCTACTGTAGGAGCAAGCTCGCTCCTACAGATGAGCAGCATCAATTGGCGAAGACCATGGCGAAGTAGCCGAGGACCGTCAGCAGGATTCCCGAGACTGCGAACGCTACCGGAAAACCGACCCACGGCACGTTGCTGCCGATTTCTGCCGCCGCTTCGAGGCACGGTCCGGAATGACTGCGGGCACCGGCCATGCCGCCCATCAGTACCGCCGGATTGATCTTCATCAAGTGATAGCCGACCACCCAGACGGCAAACGGCGGCAGCATGCAGGCGACGAAGCCCACCAGGAATATCTGCACGGCCAGCGTACCCGTCAGTTGGGCGAGGAGGGTGGCACCGGCATTGATCCCGACAATCGCCACGAACACCAGCAGGCCCATGTCCTCAAGGATGTTACGCGCCGCGTTCGGCGTATTGCCGAAGAAACGCAGGCGCGAGGACAGTGACGAGACGATGATGCCCGACACCATCAGGCCGCCAGCGCTTCCCAGGCCGACAGAAGCGCCAAAGGCGGGGAACTGGATCAGACCGATCAGCAGCCCCAGGGTCATCCCGGCGAACAACGTTAACAAGTCGGTCATGCTACTGGGGCGGGCGATGACGCCAAACAACTCGCCCGCACGTTGCACGGCGCTGGACAGACCGGTGACGAACAGCACATCGCGGCGTTGCAACCGGGTCTGCGGCCCTACCGGTAGCGGTACGCCGCCGCGCTGGATGCGAGTCAACTGAAGCTGCCCGGCCAGGTCCAGTCCGCGGAACTCCTTGAGCGGCTTGCCGATGACAGCTTTTTCGGTCACCAGGATCTCCGCGTGGTCCAGGGGGACGGCGAGCGCCTTGGCGTCATCGACCTCCGGGCCGATCAGACCGATGTTGGTGGTGAGGCCTGTACGTGTGCTGCCAAGGGTAATCACATCCCCCAACTGCAATTGGATATCCGGATCTGCCCCTATCGACTCGTCACCGTGATGCACATTGACGATGCGATATTCGGGGAAGCGAGCGAGAAATTCACGGATATTGAGGCCTGCAGTCGTGGGATTTTCCAGGCGGTAAGCGCGCAATCCGAAGGCCTTGTCGGCGGTCAGGCCGTCGTCCTCCAGATCATGCATCCCATGCTGTTCCTCATAACGACGGGCTGCCGCCTTTGCATCGACACCCCACCAGCGCGGCATGTATTTGCACATCAGTACGATGCCGATGGTGCCCCAGATGTAAGTGATGCCATAGGACAGGGTAATCATCGCCGACACTCCCTCGACCGTGTCGCCCGGTGCGAGGTGGACGGCACCCGAGGCAACCGCCTGTTCAGCCGAGCCGATGGCCGAGGACATGGTCGTGGCCCCGGCGAGGATTCCGCCGGCCGCGCCGGTCGGCAAGTTGAAAAGACGCGTGCCCAAGACCACCACGGCCAGACTGACCAAACTGCAAATGACCGCAAGGACGGTGAACTTCAGCCCGTCATCCTTCAGGCTATTGAGGAAGGAGGGACCGACCCGCAAACCGACCCCGTACATGAACAGGTAGTAGAAGAGGTTCATGGTGAACGCGTCGAGCTTGAAGGTGATGCCATAGAGGGAGGCGGCAATGGCGACGCCACTGCCAACCACTATGGCGCCTCCGACGGTACCCAACCCATAACCCTTGATGGTGAAGCGGCCAATCAGCACCGCCAGGCTCACTACCAGGAACAGCAACATGTAAGGGTTGGCATTGAGAAACGAGAAGAGTGCCTGCACGGGTTGATTCCCCTTTTTCGCTACGTTAATGCCTGATGTCAGGAAAGACTCAGGCAGTAGCGTAGCGTGTGAATCCGGGGAGGTTGACCCGCAACACCTTTGCGATAGAACAGTACCGGGCCCAGGACAGGCTTGTTTGGTGTTTCAGGCGGACGCACTCACTCCTAAGCCTTTCTCCCGCGACGCAACGTCATGCAGGGAAATCCTTGAAGTCTCCGGCAATGCCAGCCCACCCGCCAGCGCGAGCAATGCAACCGCGATCAGATAGAACGCTGGTGACAGGTTGCTGCCGGTGGTGCTGATCAGCCACGTAGCCACCAACGGTGCCGTGCCGCCGAAAAGGGTGTACGCCATGTTGTAGGTGATCGCCGAGGCGGTGTATCGGGTACGGGTAGGGAAGGTTTCCGAGAGCAAGGCCGCCGTCACCACGCCACACAACACCGCGCCAATCGCCAGGAGCATGACGCCGACGATGGACGCTGCGAACGAGCCGGAGCTGGCCATCAGGAACGATGGATACACGCTCACAATCAACAGCGCACAGGCTGTCATCACCGTCATTCGACGGCCGACCCGGTCCGAGTACAGCCCGGCCAGCGGGCAGATCGCCGCAGCGAACAGCAATGCAATCAGCGACACCAGCAACGCTGTGGCGCGACTCAGGCCACCCGCGACTTGCAAGTAAGTCGCGAAATAGGTGGTGAACATATAAAACGACAGTGCTGTGAGTGACACAAAAGCGCCCAGACAGCAGATAGCCGCACCATGGTTGCGCAAGGTTTCCTTGAGTGGGGAGTGTGCGACTGCACGTTCCTGGGTCACCGCCTGGAATGCCGGTGTCTCATCGAGCTTGCAGCGCAAGTAAAGACCCACCAGGCCCAGGGGCGCGGCAATCAGGAACGGCAGGCGCCAGCCCCAACTGCCCATTGCTTCGGCCGACAATGACGCCTCGAGTGCATAGGCCACCACAGCCGCCGCGGCGAAGGCGGAAAATGTCGACACCGGAAGGAAGCTGCCGTACCAGGCGCGTTTGTCACTCGGTGCATGCTCCATCAGGTAGGCACAGGCACCGGCGTATTCACCCCCGGCGGAAAAGCCCTGGGCGCAACGGATCAGGGACAGAAGAATCGGCGCCATGACTCCGATCGCCGCATAAGTGGGCAGCAGACCGATCAAGGTTGTCGCCCCGGCCATCAGCAGAATGGTCATCGCCAGGGTTCGTTTGCGGCCGATCCTGTCGCCCAGCATGCCGAAGAAAATCCCGCCAAGGGGCCGAAACGCAAAGGCCACGGCGAATACCGCAAAGGTCTTGAGCAACGCGGCACTGGCATCGCCACTGGGGAAAAATTGTTGGGCGATGGTCGTGGCCAGAAAGCCATAGACGGCGAAGTCGAACCACTCGACGAAATTGCCGATGCCGGCAGCCACAATCACTTTTCTCAGCGTTCTTGGGCTGACTTGTTCCATAGTTGCGCTCGTCATGCTTGACCTCGATACTTCGTAAGTAAGCTATCGATTATCGGGGCAGACACCGGGGCGGCTCACTTCAAAAGTGTCATCCACATAGCCAGCACCGACTTCATTGCGTTGAACGAGGCATGAATCGCGCCAGATTGGCCGAGGGTGAGCAAAGGGCGGTGTTTTTCGCGTATTTGTAAAGCGTTGGCGGTATTGTCGGTCGCCAGGACTTGATCGATTTAGAAGGGATGAAGATGACATTGACTGTCGAAAGCCTGGTCAGGATCGCAATGGCCAATCCAGTAAACGCAGAGCTTGCTGATCGCTTGCCTGAGCTCGGTTTGAACCAGTGCATGCTCACGGCCGGTTGCCTGTTCCAGGCCGCCTGGAATCATCAGTCACAGCGAGCGGCAGGGTGGGGAGTGAAGGATTACGACGTCTTTTACTTCGATGATGATCTGTCGTGGGAAGCCGAGAATGAGGTCATCCAGTCCGCTCAGCGTCTGTTCAACCACCTCGACGTGAACATTGAGGTCAGGAATCAGGCTCGCGTTCATCTGTGGTACAGCCAGCGGTTCGGCGGGGATTATCCTCAGCTTCAGTCGGCTAGAGACGGGATTGATCGCTACCTGATTGCCGGTACCTGCATGGGTCTGGATGTTGAAACGGGCGAGGTCTATGCACCCAACGGCCTGGCCGACACAGAGCACGGGTTACTTAGAATCAATCCAAGGAATCCCAGGCCAGACTTGTTCGACCAGAAGGCGAAAAGTTATCAGGCTCGCTGGCCTTGGCTCAGGATCGTAGAGCTCCAAAGTTGAATGGGAGCGAGGGGAGTTTACCGATGAAGCAACTTATTGGAGATGAAAGCCAATTGCTGCCTGCCACTACGGCCTGTAAACGAAGCAGCCCTTGGCGAAGGGCTGCTTGGACTGTGGATTCGACACAACAGATTTTGTGTAAGCAGGATCTCGGTCAAACCGGCGCCAGCAGCACCTTGGGTGCTGCATTTGAGGCTTGAGGTCGTACAACAGATCAGCTGTTGGTGCGGTCGGCTGCCTTGGCTTTGCTTTCAGCTACAGCGGCTTCAGCCTTCTGTTTCTGGGCAACCTGGTAGGTTTCCATCGAGACTTTGCGGGCCGACTCCATGCGTGCGAAGGTCCGGTCACCGCCACCTGTGGCCATTGCCAGAGAAGAAGCGGTCAGAGTGGCGGCTACGAAGAGAACTTTCATGGATTTCATTTGGGTATCCTCAAGTGAGACTTTATTAACAGTTAAAGCGGGATTCATTGGCTAGCGCTGAACGTCCTTGTTCAACCTGGAATTACCAGCCAGCCAGGGCGGCGTTTCCTGTTTTCCAGGTGCCTTGCTCCATGTGCGCTTCGGTGTCTCTGTTTTTGGCCCAGGTGGTGAGCAGTACCATCATCCCGAACCCAGCGACGATGAGCACCGGATAGGCTGCCAGCAACTCCACCAGCGAGTACTTCCAGGCCAGCGGACGACCAACGCCCAGCATGGCGGCATAGAACCACGACACGCCAGAGAACGCCCCCGAGAACAGCGCCAGCATGCGCAGGCTGAAGGAGAGTTTCAGTAACGAACCGGCTTTTTTCAGCGCCGGCAATACAGCGCGATGCAACACGAAGCCGTTAACGGTCAACAGCACAACGATGCCGATTTTGGCTTGCAATTTTGGATTGAGGAAATACTCC
>NZ_JBFUAE010000012.1:0-192464 GCF_056406435.1 Pseudomonas sp. P1_C12
GAAACACGGGTTGCTGCAACCCCGGAAACCATCAAGAAGCTGATCAGCCAGGGTCATAAGGTCACTGTACAAAGCGGCGCCGGCGTCAATGCCAGCGTAGTCGACAGTGCCTATGAAGCGGCAGGCGCAACCATTGGCAGCGCCAATGACGCGTTTGGTGCAGAGCTGATTTTGAAGGTGGTCGCGCCCAGCGACAGCGAGCTGGCGCTGATTAAAAGCGGCACCGTCGTGGTGGGGATGCTCAACCCGTTCAGCAACGAAACCATCGCCAAGMTGGCTGAGTGCGGTATTACCGCCTTCGCCCTGGAGGCCGCGCCGCGTACCTCCCGCGCACAGAGCCTGGATGTGCTGTCCTCGCAAGCCAACATCGCCGGCTATAAGGCGGTGTTGCTGGCCGCTCATCATTATCCGCGGTTCATGCCAATGCTGATGACCGCTGCGGGCACTGTGAAAGCAGCGCGCGTGCTGATTCTCGGCGCTGGTGTAGCGGGTTTGCAGGCCATCGCTACCGCGAAACGCCTGGGTGCGGTGATCGAAGCGTCTGACGTGCGTCCTGCGGTGAAAGAGCAGATCGAATCCCTCGGCGCCAAGTTCGTCGACGTGCCTTACGAGACCGATGAAGAGCGTGAATGCGCCGTCGGTGTCGGCGGTTACGCCCGCCCGATGCCGGCCAGCTGGATGCAGCGCCAGGCCGCGGCYGTRCACGAACGCGCCAAGCAGGCTGACATCGTCATCACCACCGCGCTGATTCCCGGCCGCAAGGCACCGACACTGCTAAGCGCGGAAACTGTGGCCCAGATGAAACCGGGCTCGGTGGTCATCGACCTCGCGGCCGCCCAGGGCGGTAACTGCCCGCTGACCGTGGCCGATCAGGTGGTCGTCGAAAATGGCGTGACCATCGTTGGCCCRACCAACCTGGCCAGCGCCGTGGCGGCCGATGCTTCGGCGCTGTACGCCCGCAACCTGCTGGACTTCATGAAACTGTTGTTCGATAAAGAAGGACAACTGGTGATCAACCTTGAAGACGATATCGTCGCCGCGTGCCTGATGTGCCGCGACGGCCAGATCGTGCGCAAGAACGGCTGAGGATAAAAACAATGGAAGACATGCTGATCTCTCACGGTATCTACAACCTGATCATCTTCGTGCTGGCGATCTATGTCGGCTACCACGTGGTCTGGAACGTCACACCGGCACTGCACACGCCACTGATGGCGGTGACCAAYGCCATCTCGGCCATCGTGATCGTCGGCGCCATGCTCGCCGCCGCCCTCACCGTGACCCCGCTGGGCAAGACCATGGGCACCCTGGCCGTGGCCCTGGCCGCGGTCAACGTGTTTGGTGGCTTCCTGGTGACCCGGCGCATGCTGGAAATGTTCAAGAAAAAAGCGGCCAAAGCTCCGGCTGCCAAGGCCGCCGCAGTCAAGGCCGAGGTGCAGCAAGCATGAGCATGAACCTGGTTACTTCCCTGTATTTGATYGCCTCGGTCTGCTTCATCCAGGCGCTCAAGGGCCTCTCGCACCCCACCACGTCGCGSCGCGGCAACCTGTTCGGCATGCTCGGCATGGGCCTGGCGATCCTCACCACWRTCGGCYTGATCTACAAGCTSGGCGCGCTCTCTTTTGCACAAGGCGGCGCCCAAGTCGGTATCGTCTACGTGATCGTCGGCCTGCTGATCGGCGGCACGGCCGGTTCGATCATGGCCAAACGCGTCGAAATGACCAAGATGCCCGAACTGGTCGCCTTCATGCACAGCATGATCGGCCTGGCGGCGGTGTTCATCGCCGTGGCCGCCGTGGTCGAGCCGCAGTCGCTGGGTATCGTTGCGCAACTGGGTGACGCGATCCCGGCCGGTAACCGCCTGGAACTGTTCCTCGGTGCCGCCATCGGTGCAATCACCTTCTCCGGTTCGGTCATTGCCTTCGGCAAGCTGGCGGGCAAGTACAAGTTCCGCCTGTTCCAGGGTGCACCGGTACAGTTCAGTGGCCAGCACAAGCTGAACCTGCTGCTGGGCCTGACCACACTGGCCCTGGGCGTGACCTTCATGCTCACCGGCGACTACACCGCTTTCGCCGTGATGCTGGCGCTGGCCTTCGTGCTCGGCGTGCTGATCATCATCCCGATCGGGGGCGCCGACATGCCCGTGGTCGTGTCGATGCTCAACAGCTACTCCGGCTGGGCAGCGGCGGGCATCGGCTTCTCGCTGAACAACTCGATGCTGATCATCGCCGGTTCGCTGGTAGGCTCGAGCGGTGCGATCCTCTCGTACATCATGTGCAAGGCGATGAACCGCTCCTTCTTTAACGTGCTGCTCGGCGGTTTCGGCAATACGACGGATGCGGCCGGCCCGGCGGGTTCGAAAGAAGCCCGTCCGGTGAAATCCGGTTCGGCTGACGACGCGACCTTCCTGCTGACCAACGCCGACACCGTGATCATCGTGCCGGGCTACGGCCTGGCGGTCGCGCGGGCACAGCATGCGCTGAAGGAACTGACCGAGAAGCTGACCCATCGCGGCGTGACCGTGAAGTACGCGATCCACCCGGTTGCCGGTCGTATGCCCGGCCACATGAACGTGTTGCTGGCCGAGGCCGAAGTGCCTTACGACCAGGTGTTCGAGATGGACGACATCAACTCCGAGTTCGGCCAGGCCGACGTGGTGCTGGTGCTCGGTGCCAACGACGTGGTCAACCCGGCGGCGAAGAACGATCCGAAATCGCCGATTGCCGGCATGCCGATCCTCGAGGCGTTCAAGGCCAAGACCATCATCGTCAACAAGCGCTCGATGGCCAGCGGCTATGCCGGCCTGGATAACGAGCTGTTCTACCTGGATAAAACCATGATGGTGTTCGGCGACGCGAAAAAGGTCATCGAAGACATGGTCAAGGCCGTCGAGTAAACATGCTCCAGCGCCCTCCCAAAAAACCTCGGCCTTTAATAGGCCGGGGCGATTTTTGCGATACCACGCCCATGGCCTATCTGCGCAACCTGCGATTGGAGCAGGTGCATCTCGAATTGAGCAATCAAAGTCATGATGCGTCGGTAACCGATATCGCCTTCAAATGGGGCTTTGCCCATTTGGGACGTTTTGCCCAGGAATACAAAAAACGTTTTGGCGAAGCACCGTCAACGACGCTTGGATTTCGAAGCTGATATTCGATAGCTCAAACCAAAGTGACGGCGCCGCAGGGCAATGCGACTCTGCGGCTCACAATCACTCCATCAACCGACCACGGCTGACAGAAAATCAAAAGATCGCCTCGGTCTAGAGCCTTACACTGGCAAACGTCGACTCATTGCGGGCTTGACTGAGTGCCGACAACGGTCCGGACAACGGCGACAGCACCAGGGCCTGTGGCAGCGGCGTCATCGCCATTTGTTGTGTGGTGTTGGAACTTACACGCTCGTCGCGTGGCGGAATGCCGTAGTACTCGCGGTAGCACTTGGAGAAGTGCGGCGTGGACACGAAACCACAGACCGACGCCACTTCGATGATCGACATCGGCGTTTGCTTGAGCAATTGCCGCGCGCGGATCAGGCGCAGCTTGAGGTAGTAACGCGATGGCGAGCAGTGCAGGTACTTCTGGAATAGCCGCTCCAGCTGACGTCGCGAAACGGCGACGTACACCGCCAGTTCGTCGAGATCGATCGGCTCTTCGAGGTTGGCATCCATCAGCGCCACGATTTCCTGCAACTTCGGCTGGTTGGTGCCGAGCATGTGCTTGAGTGGCACGCGTTGGTGATCCTGCTCGTTGCGAATGCGCTCGTAGACGAACATTTCCGAGATGGCGGCCGACAACTCACGCCCGTGATCGCGGCTGATCAGGTGCAGCATCATATCCAGTGGCGCGGTGCCGCCGGAGCTGGTGAAGCGGTTCCGGTCGAGGGTGAACAGCCGGGTGCTCATGCTCACCCGAGGAAAGGCTTCCTGCATCGCCGCCAGGCATTCCCAGTGCACACTACAATCGAATCCATCCAGCAAGCCGGCACCGGCCAGCGCCCAGCTACCGGTGCACACCGCACCCAAGCGTTTGGACTGACGTGCCTGACTCTGCAGCCATGACACGTGTGCGCGGGTCACCGTGCGTTGAATTCCGATCCCGCCACAGACAATCACAATGTCGAGCGGCGGCGCTTTGTGCATGGCGGCGTCAGGCGTGATCTGCAGACCGTCACTGGCCCAGACTTGACCGCCATCGACTGTGAGCGTGGTCCAGCGATACAGCTCGCGGCCGGATAACTGATTCGCCATGCGCAGGGGTTCCACGGCGGACGCCAGGGAAATCAGCGTGAAATTGTCCAGCAGCAGAAAGCCGATGGATTGAGGCGCACGGTTCTGGGGTTGGGCCCCGGAGTTGAACGTCGTCATCGCGGTATCTCCTCACACAAAGCGGGTAAACGGCCTCAGGCGCAGGCTCTTTTTATTGCTCGTCCGGCGAGCTATTTGTATTTACCTGCAAAACTCACACCTGACTTCAATGAATCCTTCCATGCGTTCAAAAAACGACATGCCGATGTCTCTATCTCGATGATCGCAAGGGGTAAGGTTAAAAGCGAAGGAGATGTGGTCAACCGCTCTACTCATTGGCGGTGAGCAATAAGGTAGCGTTTTTGGGAGGGAATGGCCGAAAACGACAACTTGCTTGCTACCGACATGCACAGGTCGGTTTTCGAAAAGAACAGTGGGCGATGACGTTAGTGATTGCAGCAACCTGAAGTATGCGCCGCGACGGTGCATGGCGGCCTATACCCGGTCTTTACCAGTGGCCGCAGTGTTGCCGGTGGCCTGATGTTGTACGAAATCGCCACCGACAACGTTGGACTGGCCAATGCCGGTGCAGCGGCCCGGGCACAAGGCCCTTCGACCATCGCCAGCAACCCCGCAGGCTTGAGCTACCTCAGCGGAACACAGATCTGCGCTGGCGCTCAGGTTCTTTTTGGTGACTTATCGTTCGATAAAGACAGTGAAACCAATACACCGGGCACCGACAGTGGTAACGCGCTCAATCCCATACCGGGTGGCAGTTTCTTCATCAGCCATCAACTGGATACGCAATGGTCTATTCTGGCCACAGTCAATTGGCAGGATTGGTCGAAATTCGGCGACATCGGCATTGACGTAGACACTTCCAGAACCGGTTCACATGGACGCTAACAACGCCAGCTTGCACAAAACCAACGAGGTGGAAATGAACAGGAAGTCTAACAGGGGCTGGACAATGGCTGCGGCGGTCGTCGTCGTGGGTTCAACGCTTTTCGCGGGGTGTGCGAGCAAGAACGATCCGATCGCGCAGGCAGACAAGGCGGATGTGGCCAAGGGCGTACCTGCGCCAAGTCTCGAGCAGACCAAGGCGATCGCTGAGGAAGGCTTTATCTACGGCTTGCCGCTGGTCATGAACTACGCCGTGATGAACGAGTTCGCGGTGGACTCCAGGTCCAGCCAGTTCAAGGCCCCCTTCAACCAACTGCACAACGATCATAAGGTCGCGACGCCAGCTGACACGGCCATCATTACACCCAACAGCGACACGCCGTACTCCTTTCTCTGGGCCGACCTGCGCGCAGAGCCTCTCGTAATCACCGTGCCGGCAGTTTCCAAAAAGCGCTACTACTCGGTGCAACTGATCGACGGCAACACCTATAACTACGGTTACATCGGCAGCCGGGCAACGGCCAGCGCACCCGGGAGCTATCTGATTGCAGGCCCCGACTGGAAGGGTGCGACTCCCCCTGGCATCGACAAGGTGTTCAGCTCCACGACCCCTTTCGCACTGACGTTGATCCGCACCCAGTTGTTCAATCCAGCCGACATGCCGAATGTCGAGAAGCTGCAGGCGGGTTACAAGCTCCAGCCACTGTCCGCCTTCCTCCATCAACCCGCGCCGCCCGCTGCGTCGAAGATTGATTTCCTGCCGGCTACCACGGAAGGTATCAAGGCCAACTTCTTCGAGTACCTGTCGGCGGCGCTGCAGTATGTGCCAGCATCAGCGGAGGACAAGGAGATCCGTGCCAGGCTGGCCAGCATCGGGGTAGGCCCCGGCCGGAACTTCGAAATCAAAGACCTCTCGCTCGAGCACAAGGCCGTGGTCCTGCTCGGGATGAAGGCCGGCGACGAGAAGGTCGACAAGTTCCTCTCGAGCGGAATGAAGAATATCAACGGCTGGAGCGTCGGCGCGTTCTTCGGCGACCAGGCGTTCTACAAAGGCGACTGGCTGATGCGGGCTGGCGCCGCGAAGGCTGGTCTGTACGGTAATGACGCCGCCGAGGCGATGTACCCCATTACGCGTACCGATGGCACCGGCCAGACGTTGAATACCGGCAAGCACAACTACACGCTCACCTTCCCCGCCGGCAAACTGCCACCCGTCAATGCCTTCTGGTCGGTGACCATGTACGACGGCAAGAGCCAGCTGCTGATCAAGAATCCGCTCAACCGCTACCTGATCAATTCGCCGATGCTGTCGGCCATGAAGAAAAACGCGGACGGTTCGCTGACCCTGTACATCCAGAAGGATTCGCCGGGCAAGACCAAGGAAGCCAACTGGTTGCCGGCGCCTGACGACACGGCCTATCTGGTGATGCGCCTGTATTGGCCGAAGGCCACGCAGCCTTCGATTCTTCCCGCTGGCGCCGGTAGCTGGCAGCCGCCGGCAGTGGTGGCATCGAAGTAACGCGACGCTTGCGACTGCTTGCAGTTGGCAAGCAGTCGTTCGATTGCTCAGGCAGAGATCCAGCGGGCCCTATTGCCGAAAGGGCTGAGGCCACAGGGTCTGACCTTGAATAGCAGAATCCACTTACGACTGGGAAGCCAGGGAGTGGAATGTGCCGATCAACCTGTTCGTGACGCAATTGTTCAAAGTCGGCAAGCAGCCCATGAGCCTTCAGGTGGGGCCGCGATACTGGGCGGACAGTCCTGAAGATGGTGCACACGGCTGGGGCTTTCGGGTGGCGTACACACTACTCTTTCCTAAGTGAAACTATCCGTAAGATTCACTTTTAGCGCTCGAATGGTTGAGCGCCTGCGACTCGGTGAAATTCGAGAAGTTGCCCCCCTTGATGAGGATAGATATGAATCAAGATCATCAGGATTCCCGCCTTGGAGGGCACATCAGTGTCTAGCCATGCTGGCTGGCACGAAAATTCGCTACCCAGCCAGAAGTCAGAGGACACGTTGCTGTCATGTCAGCAGCGTTGTTTGATTTGCTGCTTATACTGACCGAGCAGTCTGTGCTTGCCATCCGTCGTGTTTCTCCTCGATCAGTGTCGCGCTCGCGTCGACAAACATCAAGAAAAACATAGCCTTACAGCAAGACAAGGAGCGTTATGAGATATCAAGTCGTGAGTAAAGGCGACATTGAATATCGCCTGATTAGCAGTTAGCTGGCCGACTCAATCATCTAATGCGAAAAATGGAGTTTCAGGTTCATGATAACCACACTACCGAGAACATTTGGCTGTGCGATGGTATTGCTCGCGTCCTTTGGATTTACGCACGCCCAAGCAGCGGACATCACTCCCGCCGAAACGAAAGCCATCGCCGAGGAAGGCTACATCTACGGTCTGCCCATCGTGATGAACTACGCGACCATGTACGACTATGCCGTGGACAAGAGCTCCGGCCAGTACAAGGCGCCGTTCAACCACATTCACAGCATGCACAATGTCTTTAGCTACAAGGACACGGCCATCGTCTCGCCGAACAGCGACACGCCGTATTCCTTGATGTTTATGGACCTGCGTAGCGAGCCGATCGTGCTGTCGGTGCCGACGGTGGAGAAACCGCGGTACTACTCGGTGCAGCTAATTGATAACAGCACCAACAACTTCGGTTACATCGGCAGCCGCACCACCGGCAGCGAAGCCGGCGATTACCTGGTGGTCGGCCCAGACTGGAAGGGTGTGACCCCGCCAGGAATCAAGAAGGTGTTTCGTTCCAGTACACAACTCCTCTTCGTGATCTTTCGCACCCAGCTCTTCAATCCGGCGGACATGCCAAACGTCGAAAAGATCCAGTCCGGTTATGCGGCCCAGCCGTTATCGGCTTATCTCAAGCAGCCCGCGCCGCCTGCCGCGCCGGCGATCAACTTTCCGAAGTTCGACAAGGACCTCGTGAAGACCGACTTCTTCAAGTATCTGGGCTTTGCGTTGCAGTTTGCCCCGGCCACACCGGATGAGGTGGCGATCCGCGCGAGGCTGGCCCGTATGGGCATTGGCGCCGGCAAGGACTTCAACTTCCAGGAACTCTCCGCCGAGCAAAAGGCCGCAGTGGTTGAGGGCATGCAGGCTGGGCATACGAAGGTCCAGAATGCAGTCAATCATCTCGGCACGCAGGTCAATGGCTGGAACATCGTGAGTTCCGGCGGTGATGCCGCGTTCTACAATGGTGATTGGCTAAAGCGTGCCGCCATCGCACAAGCGGGCATCTATGCCAACGACGCCGAAGAGGCGACGTATCCGATGGCCAAGGTCCTGTCCGATGGTAAGCCGCTTGACGGCAGCAAGCACAACTACACCATCACCTTTCCCGCTGGACAGCTCCCGCCGGTCAACGCCTTCTGGTCGGTGACCATGTACGACGGCAAGTCGCAACTGCTGATCAAGAATCCGATCAATCGCTACCTCATCAACTCGCCGATGCTACCCGACATGAAGAAGAATGCAGACGGCTCGTTGACGCTCTACGTCCAGAAGGACTCACCCGGCGCGGACAAGGAAGGCAACTGGCTGCCCGCACCGAATGATCTGATCTACATGGTGATGCGCCTGTATTGGCCGAAGACGGAAACCCCTTCCGTACTGCCTCCTGGCAAAGGCACGTGGAGTCCGCCCGAGATCGTTAAAATCAATTGAGCACCTGACGACCGGTGCAGCGGACGACGCTGGCGCGTCGCCGCTGAACCGGGGCGTTACGTCCGCTGTGATTACCCAAAGGCCGGCGGTGGCCGCAAACCGTATACCTTGTTGTTTTGGCGTTATTTGCACGGCACTCCGCATGCCGCGATTCAACGCAATTGGGTGGATACCCCTCCTCAAGAGGGGGACGGTGTGAGCACAGCCTGTTCACGATGCTCTTAACGCACCGTGTAAATCCTTCCACCGTCCAACAGAGAACAACAATGTTCCCCGGGTCGAACTCGTCGTACACATGACCACTCAATGCCTACGATGACACTCCGTCGTTCTGACCGTCGATGCTGCTGGAGCATCAAGGATCGAGCCAGGAAAGCCGGCGTCCTCAATCTCACACTTTGTTACCGCATACCCCAATCGTGTGTAAAAACCTGCTTTGGTAACAGCCTCGCAGGCTGCCTCCCCCCCTGCGCTAACCTGCCTGAAAAGCCCATCCCAGAGCGCTGTACGCGCTTTCTCAGACGCCCAATCCGCGAATTGGCCGGGTGATTGCATATGCTTGTCTGTACAAGTATCTGCGTGTGCATAAGACATGTTGCCAAGCAGTACCCGTGCTCTTGCGTCACAAGCGCTTTCGATGGTCCCAGGGAATAAAATAATGAAAAAAGCATTTCTCACCCTTTCTGCATTGGCTTTGTGTGTGGCTGCCGGTTCTGCGTTGGCCAAGGAGTACAAGGAGTTGCGCTTTGGCGTCGACCCCTCTTATGCGCCGTTCGAATCCAAGGCCGCCGATGGCAGCCTGGTGGGCTTCGATATCGATCTGGGTAACGCGATCTGCGCAGAGCTGAAGGTCAAGTGCAAGTGGGTCGAAAGCGACTTCGACGGCATGATTCCCGGCCTCAAGGCCAACAAGTTCGACGGCGTGATCTCTTCCATGACCGCCACGCCAGCACGTGAGAAAGTTATCGATTTCTCAAACGAGCTGTTCTCTGGCCCGACCGCACTGGTATTCAAGAAAGGCGCGGCCATCGGCACCGATCCGGCCTCCCTCAAGGGCAAGAAAGTCGGCTACGAGCAAGGCACCATCCAGGAAGCCTACGCCAAGGCCGTGCTGGACAAGGCCGGGGTAGAGACCCAGGCCTACGCCAACCAGGATCAGGTGTACGCTGACCTGATCTCCGGACGCCTCGATGCCTCAATCCAGGACATGCTGCAAGCCGAACTGGGCTTCCTGAAGTCGCCACCAGGCGCTGACTTCCAGGTCAGCGAGCCGGTCGAAAGCCCGCTGCTGCCAGCCAAAACCGCCGTGGGCCTGACCAAAGGCAACGCCGAGCTCCAAGCCTTGCTGAACAAAGGTATCCAGGCACTGCACGACAATGGCACCTATGCGGCCGTCCAGCAGAAGCACTTTGGCGATCTGAATCTCTACAGCGGCAAATAATGACCCTGCGCCCATTTCCGGATGGGCACTTTTTTGATTGACGTAGGGCTGCCCAATGCTAGAAAACCTCTTGATGATTCTGGGGCTGTCAGGCTTCAGCCTTAAGGGCTTCGGCCCGCTGTTGCTGCAAGGCTCCTGGATGACTGTCAAATTATCCTTTCTGTGCTTGCTGGTGAGCGTTGGCCTGGGCCTGATCGGCGCCAGCGCCAAGCTTTCGAAATCGGCACTGCTGCGCGTCCCTGCGCAGGCCTACACCACACTGATCCGCGGGGTGCCGGACCTGGTGCTGATGCTGCTGATATTCTACAGCCTGCAAACCTGGCTGACCTCGTTGACCGATTTCATGGAATGGGAATACATCGAAATCAATCCCTTTAGCGCCGGGGTCATTACCCTGGGCTTCATCTACGGGGCTTATTTCACCGAAACCTTCCGTGGCGCCATCCTCGCCGTACCGCGAGGGCAGATGGAAGCGGCTACCGCCTACGGCCTGACCCGCGCTCAGCGCTTTCGCCTGGTGGTGTTCCCGCAAATGATGCGTTTTGCCCTGCCGGGCATCGGTAATAACTGGATGGTGATCCTCAAGGCCACCGCGCTGGTGTCGATCATTGGCCTGGCCGATCTGGTCAAGGTGGCCCAGGACGCGGGCAAGAGCTCCTATCAGCTGTTCTTCTTCCTGATTCTGGCCGCCTTGATCTATCTGGTGATCACCACCGTTTCGAACTACGCCTTGCGCCGGATGGAAATCTTCTACGCCGCAGGCACCCGGGAGGCCGTGCGATGATCGAGCTACTGCAGGAATACTGGAAACCTTTCCTGTTCCAGGACGGCAATCACATCACCGGGCTGGCCATGACCCTCTGGCTGCTCAGTGCCTCGATCTTCTTCGGCTTCGTGATGTCGATCCCGCTGTCGATTGCCCGGGTCTCGACCAATGTCTGGGTGCGCTGGCCGGTGCAGTTCTACACCTACCTGTTCCGCGGTACGCCGCTGTATATCCAATTGCTGATTTGTTACACCGGCATTTACAGCCTGGCCGCGGTGCGTGCTCAGCCCGTGCTGGATGCGTTCTTTCGCGATGCGATGAACTGCACCATCCTGGCGTTCGCCCTGAACACCTGCGCCTACACCACGGAGATTTTCGCCGGGGCAATCCGCAGCATGGCCCACGGTGAAGTCGAAGCGGCCAAGGCTTACGGACTGACAGGCTGGAGGCTGTATGCCTACGTGATCATGCCGTCGGCCTTGCGTCGCTCGTTGCCGTACTACAGCAACGAAGTGATCCTGATGCTGCACTCGACCACCGTGGCCTTCACCGCGACCATCCCGGACATTCTGAAAGTTGCGCGGGACGCCAACTCGGCGACCTTCCTGACCTTCCAGTCGTTCGGCATCGCCGCGTTGATCTACCTGGCGGTCACTTTCTCTCTGGTCGGCCTGTTCCGCCTGGCTGAACGCCGTTGGTTGTCTTTCCTCGGCCCGGCTCACTAATTCAGGATGCTTGTTCATGTACAAACTGACCGTTGAAAACCTGCACAAAAGTTATGGCAACCATGAAGTCCTCAAGGGCGTTTCGCTAAACGCCAAGACCGGCGATGTGATCAGCCTGATTGGCGCCAGTGGTTCGGGCAAGAGCACCTTTCTGCGTTGCATCAACTTCCTGGAAACGCCCAATGACGGCGCCATGAGCCTGGACAACCAGCCGATTCAAATGGTCCATGACCGCCACGGCATGCGCGTGGCCGACGCCAATGAACTGCAACGCATCCGCACCCGCCTGGCGATGGTGTTCCAGCACTTCAACCTGTGGAGCCACATGACCGTGCTCGAGAACATCACCATGGCCCCACGCCGGGTGCTGGGCGTCAGCAAGAAGGACGCAGAGGATCGCGCCCGGCGCTACCTGGACAAGGTCGGTTTGCCGGCACGGGTGGCCGATCAATACCCGGCGTTTCTCTCGGGTGGTCAGCAGCAACGGGTCGCCATTGCCCGTGCCCTGAGCATGGAACCGGAGATCATGCTGTTCGACGAGCCGACTTCGGCCCTGGACCCGGAACTGGTGGGAGAAGTGCTCAAGGTGATCCAGGGGCTGGCCGAAGAAGGCCGCACCATGATCATGGTGACCCACGAAATGAGCTTTGCGCGCAAAGTGTCGAACCAGGTGCTGTTCCTGCACCAGGGGCGGGTCGAAGAGCAGGGTGCGCCCGAGGACGTATTGGGTAACCCTAAAAGTGAGCGTCTGCAGCAGTTCCTCAGCGGCAACCTGAAGTAACTAGGGGGCGCTCTCAATTAGTTTCCCTACCGCGCCGGGTCTGCTGTTGTGCAGGGCAAGGCGCGAGAAGCGCAGTTTGGTCATTCCAAATCAGCTTCGAGCAACACAGCCCTGCACAACAGCAGGCCCGGCCCTTCGGGTTGTGCCTTAAAGCTGGCCATGCTGCGTTGCAGGCCTTGGAAAGGGAACAACCATTCCCAGCGGCCTACGCCTTGCCTGGCCAGCTTTAAGGCGACAACGCGGTAGGGAAACTAATGGAGAACGCCCCCTAGAGCGCCTTCGAGCAACCGCAGGGTCGCTCGAAGGCGCTGGCTCAACCCTCAAAACGCCCACGCTCAACGTCGAGAACACCCAGTGCAACAAACAGGCGGAAATCGACTCCCCAGTTAACCGTGCCGATGTAAATCTGCCCTTGCTCCTGACTGGATGTGTGCTGGATAAACATGCGCGGGATATAACCCAACTGAATGGCTTGGCGAGTCAGGGAGAAAGCACCGGAAATCACCGCTTGAGAAGCGATGATCCCGCCTTCACCCTGGTGGTTGGCGCGGAGAATGAACAGTTGCTACCCCTGCCCTCGCAACACCGCAATATCCCTCTTGGGGGGGACGCCAAACAGACGGCTGTATTCGCGGCTGAACTGGGATGGGCTTTCATAGCCGACCTTGAAAGCGGCGCTGGATACGTCCTGGTGTTCATTGAGCATCAACCGTCTTGCTTCATTCAGTCGCAGCCATTTTTGGTACTGCAAGGGGCTCATTGCGGTGAGTTGGCGGAAGTGGTGGTGAAAGGTCGGAGTGCTCATCTGCACACGGGCTGCAAGCTCATCAATGCGAAGCGCCAAGGTGTAATTCAACTTCAACCAATCGATGGCTTTCGCGATCCGATAACCCTGGCCATCGACAGACGTTATTTGTCGAAGCCGGCTCGCCTGATCACTCTGCAGGAGACGGTAGTGAATCTCGCGCTGAATCAAGGGGGCAAGAACAGGGATGGACTCCGGCTCATCGAGCAGGGCCAATAAACGCTCGAATGAGGCCAGCATCGCTGGGGTCACTGAGCCAATTCCTACCCCCTTTGCAACTGATCGATCACGGGTTGGCGGCAGGTCACTTTGCGCTATCAGCTCAGCCAGCATGCGCAGATCGAGTTTCAAGGTCAGCCCCAGGCATGGTTGTTCCGGGCTTGCCGTCAGCACTTCTGAATTGGCAGGCAAATCCAATGAGGTGATCAGAAACCGCGATGTGTCGTAGGGGTAGCCCTCGCCACCTACCCAGAGCTGTTTCTCACCTCGGGCGACAAGGATGATGCTTGGCTCGACCATGCAAACGATGGGCGGTGCTGGATGTTCGCGCCTGAAAAAGCCGAGGCCTGCAATGGGCGTTGCGTAATCACCTGGTTTGGAGATCTGCGCGCCGATGATCTGCGCAAGCGCTTCTTGTGGCGATAACTGTTGAGGAGCGGTGTCGGGTTTGTTCGTCATATTCGTCTTGTACCTCTTCCCTGAACTCTAACTCGCCAACTCACGACCGTCCTGCAAAAAAACAGAGACTCATAGAATCAGGCAAGTAATCCAGCGCAATGCACTACAGAGGGTCTGGCCAGAGCGGGAGAATGTTCATCCGACAAACCCATCGAGGATGCTCCCATGCTTGTCAAAGCCTACGGTGCTCACGCGGGCGACAAACCCCTTGAGCCAATGCAGATCAGCCGCCGAACGCCTGCAGCCCATGATGTTCAGATCGATATCGCCTTCTGTGGCATCTGCCATTCAGATTTGCACCAAGTGCGCGCCGAGTGGGCAGGCACGCAATTTCCCTGCGTACCGGGTCACGAAATTGTCGGCCGTGTATCGGCGGTGGGCGCGCATGTCGCGGATTTCAAAGTCGGCGATCTGGTCGGTGTCGGCTGCGTCGTCGACAGCTGTAAACACTGTGATGACTGTGAGACAGGCCTGGAAAACTACTGCGACGCAATGGTCGGCACCTACAACTTTCCGACACCGGACGCACCCGGCTGGACGCTGGGCGGCTACTCGCAAAACATCGTGGTGCATGAGCGCTACGTGTTGCGCATCCGCCATCCCGAGGCACAACTGGCTGCCGTCGCTCCGCTGCTGTGCGCGGGCATCACTACCTACTCCCCTCTGCGCCACTGGAACGCCGGCCCAGGCAAGAAAATAGGCGTGGTCGGCATCGGTGGCCTGGGCCACATGGGCATCAAGCTGGCTCATGCGATGGGCGCCCACGTCGTGGCGTTCACCACCTCTGAATCCAAGCGCGAGGCGGCAAAGGCGTTAGGCGCCGATGAGGTCGTCGTATCGCGCAACGCTGAAGAAATGGCTGCACATACCAAGAGTTTCGACTTCATTCTCAACACCGTCGCAGCCCCCCACGATCTCGATGCGTTTCTGGTGCTGCTCAAGCGTGATGGGGCACTGACTCTGGTCGGTGCGCCCGCCTCACCACATCCATCGCCGAACGTATTCAACCTGATCATGAAACGCCGAACGATTGCCGGCTCGATGATTGGTGGTATCCCCGAAACACAGGAGATGCTCGATTTCTGCTCCGAGCACGGCATCGTCTCCGATATCGAACTGGTGCGGGCCGATCAGATCAATGAGTCCTATGAGCGGATGCTCAAGGGCGACGTCAAGTACCGCTTTGTGATCGACAACTCCACATTGGTTGATTGAGCGCCTCAGATTCAAGAACGCAAATGGACACCATCCAAAAGTAAGGAATATCGAATGAACAGACTCTTTCTTGCCCTGGGGCTGTTTATCGCCTCTTTCTCATCAATGGGAGCTGACATGTCTAACGGTGCTGACAACTTCTACAAAAGCGAGAAGGTCATCGCAGAAAAGGTCACCTTTAAAAACCAATACAAGATGAACGTTGTAGGGAACCTCTACATTCCTAAAGGAGTGGATCCCAAGATCAAGAACCCCGCGATCATCGTAGGGCACCCAATGGGCGCGGTGAAAGAACAGAGCTCCAACCTGTATGCCCAGAAGCTCGCCGAGCAAGGTTTCGTGACATTGGCGATTGATCTTTCGTTCTGGGGTGAAAGCGAGGGGCAGCCCCGTCAAGCCGTGTCGCCGGACATCTACGCCGAGGACTTCAGCGCGGCGGTGGATTTCCTGGGCACACGGCCTTTCGTTAACCGTGAGCGCATCGGCATCATCGGCATTTGCGGCAGCGGCGCCTTCGTCATCAGCGCGGCCAAGATCGACCCTCGACTGAAGGCAATCGCAACAGTCAGCATGTACAACCACGGCGACCTCTATCGCAAAGGTTTGGGTCATTCGACGACCCCAGAGCAGAAACGCACGGCACTCGCCGAAGCTGCAGAACAACGCTATGTGGAATTCACTGGCGGCGCTACCCAGTACACCGCCGGTGCCCCGTTGAAGCTCACAGGCAATGCGATAGGCGATGAGTTTTTTGATTTCTATCGCACTCCTCGCGGTGAAGTCACCCCTGCCGGCGCATCGCCGCAGACGTCCACCATGCCGACACTGACCACCAATGCGAAGTTCTACAATTTCTACCCGTTCGAAGACATCGAGACTATTTCGCCACGTCCACTTCTCTTTATCACGGGCGTCGAGGCTCATTCTCGTGAATACAGTGAAGATGCCTACAAGCGTGCAGCGGAACCTAAAGAACTGGTCATCGTTCCGGGCGCCAACCACGTCGATCTCTACGACCGGGTCAACCTCATTCCATTCGCCAAGTTGACCACGTTCTTCAAAAGCAACCTTAAGTAGCCCGTTCGGTGCCCTGGCCGGGCATCGCTTCTCTCGTAGCCTCGTCCTCGGGGCTACGACGCTTCGCGCAATACAGGATTCAAACAATGACTGATCACACCACCCCAGTGCCCCATAAATCATGGGGTGCCGTATTCGCCATGTCGCTCGCCGCCTTCGTGCTGGTAGCATCGGAATTCATGCCCGTCAGCCTGCTGACACCGATTGCCGCCGATCTGCATATCACCGAAGGACAAGCCGGTCAGGGCATTTCCGTTTCGGGGCTGTTTGCCTTATTCACCAGCCTTCTTATCCCGCTGGTGGCGGCGCGGGTCGACCGCAAACCGCTGCTTCTTTCACTGACGCTGTTGATGATCCTTTCTGGAACAGTGGTCGCGTTCGCCCCGAACTACTGGGTGTTCATGATCGGCCGCGCGCTGATCGGTATTGCGATAGGTGGCTTCTGGTCATTGTCGGCGGCAACCGCCATGCGCCTGGTGCCTGACGACCAAGTCACACGTGCCATGGCAATCGTCAACGGCGGCAACGCTTTGGCGACTGTGATTGCAGCACCATTGGGCAGTTTTCTCGGCGCCTTGATTGGCTGGCGCGGTGCATTCTTGTGCGTCATCCCAGTCGCGATAGTCGCTTGTGTATGGCTGTCTGTAAGCCTTCCACCGATGAAATCGCAAAGCGGTTCAGGCACTGGAAACGTCTTCAGATTGATGAAAAGCGTACCGGTCGCGCTAGGCATGGTCGCGGTCAGTGTGTTTTTCATGGGCCAGTTCATGCTGTTTACCTATTTGCGCCCATTCCTTGAAACGGTCACGCACGTCAGTGTCTCCATGCTGTCTTTTATGTTGCTCGTTCTGGGCCTGGCGGGACTTGCCGGAACCTTCCTGATTGAAGCGTTCTTGAAAAATGGCCTGCATCGAACCCTCATCGTCATCCCGATCTTCATGGCGATGATTGCACTGGCGCTTGTTTCATTCGGTAGCTCGGCGACCACCACGACCGTCTTGCTTGGCGCATGGGGACTGGTTGCGACTGCAGCGCCCGTGGGATGGTGGACATGGCTGGCGAGAACGTTGCCAGACGCTGCTGAAGCGGGAGGCGGTTTAATGGTGGCGATCATCCAACTCGCTATTGCGTCTGGCGCAACCGTTGGCGGGCTGGTCTTCGACTCGAGCGGCTATCAAGCGACCTTCGAATTGAGCGCCACTTTGCTAGGTGTGGCGGCCGTTCTTGCCTTCCTGGCTGCACGCGCAGCATCGCGGGAGCCTGTTGCATCGGTCAGCATTGCTTGAAATAACCGCAAGACACGCCAAGGCATGTCTTGTGGTTTCGGTTGAGCATGCGCTCGGAAACTGGACGTGACCGTCAGCGTGCGCTGTCGATGATTTGGCCACCGTCAGGGGTAAGACTGTAACCTGTCAGGAACTGCGCATCCTTGCTGGCAAGGAACAGCACGACCGGCGCAATGTCCTCTTCGGGTGATCCATAACGGCCAAGTGCGTTGGTGGGTGCGGGCGCATTGGCAGCAGCCCCCCAAGTGTCCGCAACCGGCATGACATTGTTCACCGTGATCTTGTCTGCGCCCCACTCCCTTGCCGCCGAGCGAGTCAAGGCACGCACCGCCTCCTTTGCCATGTTGTAAGGGGCATAACCCTGCAAGCCGATGACACCGGCCAACGATGCAAAGTTGATGACTCTACCCTCCCCGCTGGCTTTAAGGTGTGGGTAGCAGGCTTGCATCGTCCGCAGATAGGCAATCGGCCCCATTTCCAGATTGCGTTGCAATTGCTCGGCTGACAGATCGAGAACCGATGAGAAGACGGCGCAGGGGTCGAAGGCATTGTTCACCAGGATGTCGATCCGGCCATATTCAGCAACGACCTGTTCAACGGCGCCTTTGATTTGATCTGGATCGGCGATATCACAGACTACGCCGAGGGCGATGCCGCCCGCTGCCTGGATCTCAGCGACGACACCCGCGACATTTTCAGCCGTCCGTGAAACAACGGCTACTTTCGCGCCCTCTCCTGCAAACAGCTGGGCAGTAGCGCGGCCTATACCACGACCGGCGCCAGTGACGATGGCTACTTTTCCATTGAGTCGGGACATGTTGATCTCCAGTTATGTGGGGGTTATTAAATGTGTCGTTGTTACTTGCCCGTGGGGTGACTGCAATTCACGAGCAGCGTTTTGGGTGAGGAAGGAAGCGATCAGCAACACGAGGCAAATAACCGCCGGCAAGGCTCCACCAGGCTTGCGGACATTGATATGCGCAAACGCTGAGAGCAGCAGGTGATAAAGCATGCCGGCGTAGGCCAGGTCGCTAAGCGACACATTGATCCGCAACACAATGGCGACCACCGCCAGGATCTTCACTGCAATGAGCATCGGCATCAGATTGGCGGGGTAGCCGAGGTCAGCGAGTGCTTGACGAACCCATTCCCTTTTAACCAGGTACAGAGTCGCCGAGGCCAGATACAACAACGACAGCAGTGTCGTACTGATCCAATAAATGTAGATTTCAATCATGGGGTTTTCCTAAGCAAGCGTTAATGCGTCGACTTAGGTCAAAGATGTCGCCTAATATGAAAAGCGACAAGCAGGATGAAAAAGTGGTGCTTAGTATGGAAAACCAGACTATTGATGACGATCAGATCAATATGCACGAGGAAATGCGCCGTGCATTTGCGCTGCTCTCAGGCAAGTGGAAGCTGGAAATCATGTGGTTGTTGAACCAGCGAATCTATCGCTTCGGAGAACTTCGCAAGGCGATCAGCGGCATCACCCAGCACATGCTGACGGCACAACTTCGTGAACTCGAAAACGATGGCCTGGTGTCGCGAACAGTCTTCGCGCAAGTGCCCCCGCGCGTCGAATATGAGATGACGGCAAAGGCCCGTGCACTCGGGCCAACGATGGAAGCACTCGCGTTATGGTGGAGCGAGTATGGGAAAAGCGTTCCGGTGAAACCAAGCTCGCGCGGTCGTAAACCCAGAAGCAGTTAGACATTGAATGTTGTTACCCGATTAACCGCTCCCGAGCAGGTCTCCACTAATCGCCGCCAATAGCTGCGTTACCAGCCCCGGTCGACCTGACCCCGATGCGCACAAATCTACTGTATTTGGCGGCCGGCCCAATATCTACATACGGCGCCATCCCCCGCAAAAAATAGGTTCTTCACGCAATCCCGGGGAACACCGATACCTGTAGGAGCTGGCTTGCCAGCGATGGCAACTGACGGCCGACCATTTTCTTCCTGGTGTACATATTCATTGCTGCGGTAACGGCCACTTAGGGTTCCGCCCTTACGGCGGGTCACTTGGAAGAGCGGAACGCCGCCCGGCCCCAAGTAACCAAAGGCTCTTGCCCCTGACGTTCGGTCTCACGAGGGGGCGTGCACCGCAACAGCACCGCGAGGCGAGGCGAGCTAACGCTCGACCTCGTTGTTTGGTGGTGCACGCGTTCCCCGGGATTCCGTGAAGAACCAAAAAATAGCGGGTGATGACGTTTCAGAATGACCCGATGCGCAGACGTCATTACCCATACTTGAGGGATGTTTTTCGCGCCTGCGAGCTTCGATCAACTGGCTGTTTTGCCATGGAGATCGCGGGAAGCGCCTTCGAGGGTTTTCCATAAGCTGCGCATTGTAGGGTTCTCATTGGTGATGGAGCAGTAGGAGCGTATCTCCAGTCGCGTGCTCCATTCATCACCACCCGCTTTCACCAACTGACCTCGTTGAAGCTCGTCAATGACAGCGCTTTGTGGCAACCATGCCACCCCATAACCCTCGACTGCCATTCGCATCAGCAGCATTGTCATATCCGCCTCGTAGCAGCGCTCCAGCATGCATGCAGTCGGGCCATTCTTTATGACGATGTCGGCAACACGACCTAGAAAAGTCGTAGCTGTATAAGCGAGGTGAGGAACTGTTTTGCTGGAGGTGCCCGGTAAGGGATACAGCGAATTCCCATCGCTATTAGGAGCGCACACAGGGATAAACGCGTCATGACCCAAGGTCAAACTCCCGAACTTTTCCGAATCGAGAAGAATGGGCGCCAAGGGGTGATGATAGACAATCATCAGATCACAACTCCCCTCCTCCAGAGATATGACCGCGTCGTGGATGTTGGCGGCAACGACCCGCGCATTGAATTGCTCATTGTGCTGCTGAAACTGCTTCAGCCATTTCGGCAGGAATGTCATCGACAGACTGTGGCCGGCAGTGACCTGGATCGATCGCCCTGGCATCCGCTCTACCTCGCGAAGGCTTGAGCGCAGCCTCATTAGCCCCGCCAATGCCTCGCGGCTTTCTTCACAAAATGTGCGGCCAGCAGAGGTCAGTTGGACAGGATAGGTGCCACGATCCACCAACTCCGCACCTACCCATTCTTCAAGTGACTTTATACGCCTCGACAAAGCCGACTGGGTCACACAGCGAACCTGCGCAGCCCGAGAAAAATTCTTCCACTCCGCGACCGCCAGAAGATCATCCAGCCATTTGATTTGCATACCGACACCTCATGCCCCGAATGAGCAGTGTACTGCGCACCAGTCAGGGCGAAGCAGCAGTTTCGAAAACTATTCCAAAAGCGCATGAGGCTATCGGGATTACTCATCACGCCCTTCCAAGCCGGACCCTAGAATCGAAAACGTTGGTGCGAGGCCACAGAGCTTCGACCGAATGACACTTGTCTCCTGCCAAGTAAAAAAAGCAAAAAAACCACTTGAGGAAAGCTCCGTGAAGAAAAATAAACTTCCGCGTCGGATCGCAATTGGCATCGCCTTGGGCGTGCTTGTCGGTTGGGCCTGCCACCACCTCGCAGGGAGCGAACAAAGCGCCAAAGAGATCGCGTCTTACTTCTCGATGGTCACCGACATATTTTTACGCATGATCAAGATGATCATCGCGCCTCTGGTGTTCGCCACCTTGGTTGGCGGCATTGCCAGCATGGGAAACTCCCGCTCTGTTGGGCGCATAGGCCTGCGAGCCATGGCCTGGTTCGTCACCGCTTCGGTGATCTCGCTGGCAATCGGCATGGGCCTGGTCAACCTGTTCCAACCCGGCGCAGGACTGAACATGGAGGTCGTCCAGCATGCGGCGAGCCCCGTGGTGAACACCGGGGATTTCAGCCTCAAGGTTTTCATCAGTCACGTGTTTCCCCGCAGCATTGCTGAAGCCATGGCCAACAACGAAATCCTGCAAATCGTGGTGTTCTCGTTGTTCTTCGGGTTTGCCCTCGCTGGTGTGAAGCGAGCGGGTTACACAACGATTGTCGATGGCATCGAAGAGCTGGCCAAGGTGATGTTCAAGGTCACGGACTTCGTCATGGCCTTCGCGCCAATCGGCGTTTTCGCAGCCATCGCCTCGGCGATCACCACTCAAGGTCTTGGCTTGATAGTCGATTACGGAAAACTGATTGCCGAGTTCTACCTGGGCATTGTGATTCTGTGGTGCGTGTTGTTCGCTGCCGGCTACCTGTTCCTGGGGCGCTCAGTGTTTAGCTTGGGCAAGCTGATCCGCGAACCTGTTCTGTTGGCATTTTCCACTGCCAGTAGCGAGTCCGCATATCCGAAAACCATGGAGGCACTGGAGAAATTTGGTGCGCCGAAACGCGTATCCAGCTTCGTTCTACCGTTGGGGTACTCATTCAACCTTGATGGTTCAATGATGTATCAAGCGTTCGCCATCATGTTCATTGCTCAGGCCTACAACGTCGACCTGAGCTTCACACAGCAACTGCTCATATTGCTGACGCTGATGATCACCAGCAAGGGCATGGCGGGTGTAGCTCGAGCATCGGTGGTTGTGGTGGCGGCGACATTACCCATGTTCAACCTCCCCGAAGCCGGCATCTTGTTGATCCTTGGCATTGACCAATTCCTTGATATGGCCAGGACTGCCACCAACGTGGTTGGCAATAGCATCGCGACGGCCGTGGTTGCCAAATCAGAACCACATGAAGAGGCTGAAGACGCGCCCGGCACTGAGTCTCCGCTCCCAATTCATACTGTAGCCACCGCGTGAGAACCTAAACATGAAACGTAAATCGAAGCCGTCCAGCGGGTCATCGTTTGCTCGCAAACTAGGTATCGTCGGCGGGCTTGGCTCACTGGCCGGCGGCGATCTTTTCTACAAACTGGTGAAATCCAGAGCTGTTCTGGAGGATCAAGGTCGCTATCACTTCCTCTTTGAGCAACACCCCTTCAAAGACGTCCTGATGCCCCTGGATCGGGGTGCCAGCATGACCTCCAGAAAGTTCTACGTATTTCAGGTTTGCCAGACGTTCGAGGCCAGCGAAGTCAATGCAGTTTTACTGCCTTGTTTTGCCAGTCACACCTTTCGTGAGGAAATCCAGGAGGAAATTGGCATACCCGTTCTGGATATGATGGAGGCGTTACGCAAGCACGTGGATCATGTCGCTGAATGCGGCAGTACGTTGGGAATCATCGCGTCTGACTATGTTCGGCACTCAGGGCTGTTTGAGCGCTATTTCGGCAATGACTTCAAGCTCGTTTATCCAAATGATAACGAGCAGTCCGGGTTGATGGATGCGATGTATGGCGTTAATGGCATCAAGGATGGTTACCTTGACGGTGTACCTCTGGAGTGTGTCTATCAGGCCTGCCTTTCGCTTCAGGATCAGGGGGCCGCAATCATCCTGCCTGGCATGACTGAGCTCTCGTTGGTCTGCGGTGATCTTCAACGGCGTGGCTTGACTGTCCTGGATATCAACGAGATTTATGCCACTTTCGCCACCTTGGAGAAAGGCCAGTCGACCCGTCCGCCATTCAAGCTTGGGATAGTGGGTGGTGTTGGGCCAGCGGCAACGGTTGATTTCATGGGGAAGGTTGTTGCGCACACACCGGCAGGTCGCGATCAGGAACACATCAAAATGGTGGTCGAACAAAACCCCCAGATCCCCGATCGCACAGCCAACCTGCTGTATGACGAAACCGACCCGACGATGGCGATGTACGCAACGTGCAAGCGACTGGAAAGCGCCAGCGCCAATGCCATAGCGATTCCGTGCAATACAGCTCATGCATTTGTTGAGCGCATCCAGGCGCACCTGCGTGTACCAATAGTGAATATGTTGACTGAGACGGTTGAGGCTATCGTTCAGCGATACGGTGCTGGCAAAACCGTAGGGCTGCTAGCGACGTCCGGCACAATTAAAAGTCAGGTCTATCACGTGGCTGCCCGGCGAGCAGGACTTCAAATCATCACCCCTGGCATTGAATACCAAGCGTTGGTGATGGAGTCGATTTATGGAGACCACGGAATCAAAGCGGGTTTCACAGACGGCATCTGTAAAGACCAGCTCTTGATCGCCGCAGAGCACTTGTGTGAACTGGGCGCTGATGTGCTAATCCTGGGTTGTACGGAGCTACCTCTGGTGCTTGAGCATAGCGAATCCTACATGATCAAAAATCATGAGGTTGCATTGGTCGACCCGACAACCATTTTGGCATTGAAGTGCATTGAGCTTGCCCGTGAAAATACGGTCAAGCCTTCCAGTCACTAATCAAGCAACAGGTATAGTTTGATTGGAGCGGAGCTTCGTCAGAAAGGTGTCCGTAGGCGCACCCTGACTCCCACCAAACTAGATGCCCTACGCTGCTATAAAAAAGAAAGGCCCTTATCGGGCCTTTTTTGTACTCAAACCAAAATCACTTGGTCAGCCAGAACTCAACGGTCGCGGAACTGTGCAGAGCTTTCACAGCATGCAACTGCCCATTCAACCGAATTACAACGAATATGAAATACCGACCTGCACCGTTCTCGGCGCCCCTGGATAAGCGTAAACGTTGCCGAACGCCCCCTCCTCATAATCTTCGTCCGTCAGGTTTTTCACATCCAGATTCAGTCGGATTTTTTCGTTGACCTTGTAGTAGCTCAGTAGATCGACAACGGTGTAGTTGCCCATCGAAAACGCCGTGTTGGCGGTCTGCCCTGCGCGCTCATCGACGTACTTGAGACCGGTGCCAAGCCCTAGTCCCTTGAGGGCACCATCCTGGAACTCGTAGACGTTAAGCAGGCTGAAGCTGTTCTGCGGAATATTCATCAGTCGGGTGCCGGACTGGATGACATTGTCCTTGATCACTTCGGCATCGACATAGGCGTAGCCGCCAATCACCCGCCATTGCGGCGTCAGGTTGCCGGCGATGTTCAGGTCGAAACCACGGCTGCGCACCTCGCCTGCCGCCACAGTGAACGTCGAGTCCACCGGATCGGTGGTGAGTACGTTGCGCTTTTCGATCTGGTAGATCGCCGCGTCGACACTCAATTGACTGTCCAGCGCTTCCCACTTGATACCCAGTTCATACGACTTGCCCTTTTCCGGTTCGAAACCACCGCCCTGGCGACTGGCACCGGTGTTGGGCTTGAACGAGCGAGCCGTATCGGCATAGATCGCCACGGTGTCGGTGAGGTCATAGGTCACCCCAACGCGCGGGGTCACCGCATTGTCGCTGGCCTCCCAGCTTCTGCCGCCCGGCACAAAGGTTTGGTAATCATGCTCGAAGCGCTCGAAACGGGCCCCGGCCAATACTCTCAAACGCTCGGTCAAGGCCACCTGATCCTGGACGAATGCCGCGTAGGTCTTGAGGTTTTCCTTGTCGTTGGTCGGGGTTCGGGTCAAGGCTGGATGAGGTTGGCCATACACCGGGTTGAAGATATCGATCGGGTAGGCACTCACGGCCCCGCTGGAGCGCTGGATGATCGACTTGTAGTCGTAATCCTCGTACTCGACGCCGGTCAGCAGGGTGTGATCGAAACCGCCTGCGGTGAAATGTCCTGTGAGGTTGAGTTGGGTGTCCTTGTCCGTCCACTCCAGCTTGCGGTAGTTGAAGTTACGGCCCAGGGTGCGCCCGTCTGCGGCCACACCGTTGGCTTCGACCGCATTCCCCTCGAGGGTGCCGTCGAGCCATTGAAAACCGCCGCCCAATGTCCAGTTATCACTGATCAGGTGCTCGAAACGCAGCTGCGCCATGTTGTTGTCGTTGTGCAGTTTGCCAACGTCTTTTTCACCGAAGAAGGTGTCGCGAGAGGCTATGCCGATTTGATTGGGAAAGTGCGTCACGCCGCGATCCAGCGGGTGATTGTTGCGCATGAAATCCCCCTCGAAGATCACCTTGGTGTCGTCGTCGACCTGCCAGGCAAGTACCGGAGTGACGCCGTATCGTTCGGTTTCGACATGATCTCGGAAGGTATCGCCGCCCTCTCCCACCACATTCAAGCGATAGGCCAAACGGCCTTCTTCATCCAGCGGGCCGGAGGCATCCAGAGTTCCGCGTTGCATTCCCTGGTCGTCGAGTTGGCTACCCAGCGTCACAGTGGGCTCGGCCAGAGGTTGTTTGGAGATGATGTTGAACGTGCCACCTGGATCGCCTCGGCCATAGAGCATGGTCGCAGGCCCTCGCAGAACTTCGAGCCTTTCGATGGTGTTCGCATCCGGCATGTTCGGATAGCCACGGTTGATCGGGAACCCGTTGCGATAAAACTCCCCGGTGGTAAATCCACGCACGGTAAATGTGGTCAGGCCCTGGCCGCCAAAGTTGTTGGCCCGCCCCACACCACCGGCGTAATCGAGCGCGTCCTGCAATCGGGTGGCACTGATGTCTTCCACGACATCCTTGGTCACTACACTGATGGATTGAGGCGTCTCGTGGATCGACGTGTCGGTACGCGTTGCACTGGATGAACGCGTCGCCCGGTACCCGTCGACGGGCCCCAGGGCGGTTTCAAAGTCAGCTGTGCCAACGATGTCGGTTGCTTGCAACTCCAGACTGGCTTTATCGGTTGTGGCGCCCTCTGCCCAGGAGGAAGCGGAAAACGCATGAATCACACAGATAGAAACCAGAGTACGACGCATCTAGGAAACCTTGAAAAAATAGCCAAATGGGACGGCATACGTGCCAACAAATCGAGGCGTATGGTATACCGCATTATCAGCTTTTGATACGTATTCGCATTTGTATTTTCTGAACGCTACCTACGGTTGCACAAATCGCTAATCAAGCAATTCCAGAACACATCGCTTGAAGACCCTATGACGTAAAAAAGGGCCCTCGAAGAGCCCTTTGGTACTCATTTCAGAATTACTTGGTCAGCCAGGACTCAACGGTCGCAGAGCTGTGCTCAGCTTTCCACTTCGTCAGCACCTTGCTATTCCGGGCTTCATTACAACGGAGCTACGTCAAAGGCAGGGTTTCACAAGGTGATCTAACCCCTGCCCATTCACTCCTTGCTCGATTTGGGTATCGCGATACGGCTACTGGTCTTGACCTCGCGTAAAGCCAGACTGGACTGGATGGACGCAATGCCCACCTGACGCCTGAGCACCTGCTCGATAAAGTCACTGTAGCTATCAAGATCCTCTGCCAACACTTGCAGCACGTAATCGGCATCCCCGGTGATCTTGTGACAGGACAACACTTCAGGCAATTGCGCAATCACCGCCTCGAAAGCGTCGGGAGCGTGATCGGCGTGGGTGGAAAAACGGATGTGCACGAACGCCATGATATCCAACCCCAGCATTCGTCGATCAAGGTTCGCCTGATACCCCTTGATCACGCCCGCCTCCTCCATTCTCTTACGCCGCCTCCAGCAAGGTGTCAGGCTTAACGACAAGCGCTCACTGAGCTCAGCGTTGGAAATACTCGCATCTTCTTGCAGCAATGCGAGGATTGCCAAGTCGGTATCGTCGAGACTGATGCGTTTGGATGATTTTTTCTGCATTACGCCATTCCAGAGTAAAAACGCCCGAATAATCTAGTAAACCACGAAAACAAAGCAAAGAAAGCGCATCCCGGCCGGAACAGAATATTTGCACTGGTTCACATTAACGGATGCGCAGAATGTTTACAGTTTTCAGTGATTCCCACCGCTTGCACCACGGCACCGAATTGAAAGACGGCGTGCTCAAGCCGTCGTTCGAACAGCCCAGTCGGGCCGATACTGTCCATAACCGTGTCAAGCAGGTAGGCCTTGGCCAGATCGTCGAGCCGCGAGCATTTGACCGGTCGTGTTACGTCAATGCGCACAGCGAGCGCTACGTCAGCTTTCTGGAAAGCGCCTGGTCAGAATGGAGCGCGACCGGACGTACGCACGATGCCCTACCGCTGGTATGGCCAGTGCGCGACCTGTCCAACGAGCAAGTCCCGACTTTCATCGACGGCAAGCTGGGTTTCTATGCCATGGACGCCGGCTCCCCGATTACCGCCACCACTTGGCAAGCGGTGAAAACCAGTGCAGACATCGCCCTCACCGGCCTGGCGCTGATCGATGAAGGCCACGACAGTGCCTTTGCCCTGTGCCGCCCACCCGGCCATCACGCAGCGCGCGAATACATGGGCGGCTACTGCTATCTGAACAATGCCGCCATTGCTGCACAGCAGGCCATTACCCAAGGTGCCAAACGTGTCGCCGTACTGGACGTCGACTTTCATCACGGAAACGGCACCCAGAACATTTTCTACGAGCGTAGTGACGTCATGTTTGTCTCGCTGCACGGCGAACCGGCGGTGTCCTACCCGTACTACTCAGGCTTCAGCCACGAAGTCGGCGCAGGGCAAGGCGAAGGATACAACCTGAACTATCCGCTGCCGAAGAACACCACCTGGGAAAGCTATCGCAACGCCCTGCTACACGCCTGCAAGAAACTCCAGCAATTTGCCCCTGAAGTGTTGGTTATTTCACTGGGCGTCGACACGTTCAAGGACGACCCCATCAGTCACTTCCTGCTGGAAAGTGAAGACTTCATCGGCATCGGCGAGCTGATCGCGAGCGTCGGCTGCCCCACCCTATTCGTCATGGAAGGTGGCTACATGGTCGATGAAATCGGGATCAATGCGGTCAACGTACTGCATGGCTATGAGAGTAAACGCGCCTGAGTCATCCCCTGAATCGCAACGCTTCAACTATTGAATCGGAGAATAAAAACATGACTCTTTTTATAGACGTCGATCATGCCGCACGCCTGTTCGCCACAGTGGGAATCCGCCGGGCAATCCGCGAGATGGCCACTTACATCGAAACTGACTATTCACGCTGGGCGCAGTTTGATAAGTCGCCCCGCACCGCCAATCATTCGGCCGACGGTGTGATCGAGTTGATGCCGACCGACGATGGCCAGCAGTACTCGTTCAAGTACGTGAACGGTCACCCGGACAACGGTCAAAGCAACTTGCTGACGGTCATGGCCTTCGGTGTCCTGGCCGATGTCCACAGTGGCTATCCAACCTTGCTCAGCGAACTGACGCTGACCACAGCCGTGCGCACTGCCGCGACTTCCGCATTGGTTGCGCAGTCCCTGGCGCGCCCGGGTGCAAGCACCATGGCAATCATCGGCAATGGCGCCCAAAGCGAGTTTCAGGCCCTCGCCTTCCACGAAATGCTGTCCATCAAGGAAATTCGCATTTTCGATATCGATCGCGACGCTTCACTCAAGTTGAAGCACAACCTGGCCGCATTCCCGGATATTGAGGTGATTCTGGCCAACTCGGTACAGGAAGCGGTCAAGGGCGCGCACATCGTCACCACAGTCACCGCAGACAAGGCCTATGCAACGATTCTGACGCCCGAGATGATCGAGCCCGGCATGCATATCAACGCCGTGGGCGGTGACTGCCCAGGGAAAACCGAACTGCACGCCGACATCCTGCGCAATGCCCGGGTCATCGTTGAGTTTGAACCTCAAACCCGGATTGAAGGCGATATTCAACAATTGGAGGTCGACTTTCCCGTCGTGGAGTTCTTCCGGATTGTCCAGGGCGATGTCCCGGGCCGTGAGAACGACACCCAGGTCACCGTTTTCGATTCGGTGGGTTTTGCCCTGGAAGACTTTTCGTCACTGCGCTACGTGCACGATCTGGCGCGGGAGCATGCCATCGGTGAGCGCATCCATCTGGTGCCGACGCCTGCCAACATAAAAAACCTCTACCAACTGCTTGATCAGCTGCCAGCAATCGCCCCCTCGCGCCTGCGCACAGTCAGTTGATAGCCATAGGTGAGGCCCCCTGAGCAAAGTGCCAAGGGGCTACTCACCGGGTGAGCGGACGAGAAACCCTGCCACCCGCAAACCACCACCGTCAGTAGCCGTTGCATCTCTAACAAGAACGCTCGACACCCACTTTTCTGCCAAAACTCAAAAACATAAAATCAAGAGGTTTTGTAATGAAATCGACTCCGTCCGGGCTGGTTGAACAGCCCGCGCTGCAGCGCACGCTCAGCAATCGTCACATTCAGTTAATGGCCATGGGAGGTGCCATCGGTACCGGTCTGTTCATGGGCTCCGGGAAGATCATCGCCCTCTCCGGTACGTCGATCATCCTCATCTATATGATCATCGGTCTGTTCGTCTACTTCGTCATGCGTGCCATGGGCGAACTGTTGCTCTCCAACTTGAACTTCAAAACCTTCGCGGATTTTGCCGGTGCCTATCTTGGCCCACGCGCGGCATTTTTCCTTGGCTGGTCATACTGGCTAAGCTGGAGCGTTGCAGTGATAGGTGATGCCGTCGTGGTGGGTGGATTTTTTCAGTATTGGTTCCCCGATGTACCCGCCTGGATACCGGCGATCGGCATGCTGATGACACTGTTCGCCTTGAATGTGCTGACTGTCAGGCTTTTTGGTGAGGTGGAGTTCTGGTTCGCGATCATCAAGATCATTGCCGTCGTCACCCTGATTGGCGTCAGCATGGTGATGATTGCCAGCTCCTTTGTCTCACCCAGTGGCGTTACTGCATCCCTGAACCACTTGCTGGATAAACAGGCCGCCTTCCCCAACGGCTTGTTCGGTTTCTTTGCCGGGTTCCAGATGGCGATTTTCTCCTTTGCGGGCACCGAGCTGATCGGCACCGCAGCCGCCGAAACGCGCTCCCCCGAGAAGACCCTGCCTAAAGCCATCAACTCGATTCCGCTGAGAATCATCCTGTTTTATGTGCTGGCACTGGCCTGCATTATTGCAGTGACTTCCTGGCAACAGGTTTCGCCCAACAAGAGCCCGTTCGTCGAGCTGTTTCTGGTCGCAGGGTTTCCCGCAGCAGCCGGCATCGTCAATTTTGTGGTGCTGACATCCGCCGCCTCATCGGCCAACAGTGGCGTATTTTCATCCAGTCGCATGCTGTTTGGACTGGCCAATCAGGACAACGCTCCGGGGATTTTCCGGCGTCTGTCGAGCAATAGCGTGCCTTTGCTGAGCCTGGCGTTCACCACATTGTTGATGCTGGTGGGGGTACTGTTGCTGTTCATCGTTCCAGAAGTGATGACAGCGTTCACCATCGTTTCTACCGTGTCGGCAATCCTGGTGATTTTCACTTGGTCGACCATCCTCGCGTCCTACATTGCCTATCGCAAAAAGCGACCCGAGCTGCATGCGAAATCGGCCTACAAGATGCCTGGCGGCGTGCCGATGGCCTGGTTTTCCCTGGGGTTTCTGGGTTTCGTTCTCTGCCTGTTGGCATTGAGACCCGACACCCGAATTGCCTTGATGGTCATGCCGGGTTGGTTCATATGGTTGGCAATTGCTTACCAGTTAACCTGTTCCAGAAAACCAAAACCCGCTGACGGGTCGGCAAATCAATACAGCTGATGTTCACCTGGTGCCTTTCGGTGCCGATGAGTGAAGAGCGCGTCAGCGACGTGGCATTTCCGGGATGACTACAGGCTAAAGAGCCCCAACTGATGGCCGTCATATTTCATTGACGGCCAACTCTACGGATGAACGATTCGGTTTGCTGACAAATGGTGAGACGCCGTAGGCAAAGCTGCACCAACTCGTCCCTATGATTCTCATCGCCAACTTCCCAACATCCTCCAGAAAGTGTCGGGCCGTTTTTCCGTCCCTGGGCAGCCATTACATACCAAACAAAAAAGGCTCTTTCAGGGCTCTTTTGTACTCAAGCCAGAATCACTTTATCTGCCAGGATTCAACAGTCGCGGATCCGTACTCAGCTTTCCACTCTTTCAGCGTTTTGTGATTGGGTAATTGCATGGACTTGACCACCTGATTGCATCCGTGTTGACCAACTGTTTGCATTCGACTTGACCAGCACACGCTGTAGTGACGACCGGCAGAGAACCGCCCATTGCAGACATTCAGAGATGTCTGCAAAAGCGGTAAATCCCCTGAGTGGGTAGGCAATGCAGCCTTCATTTGAAATGTACGCCCGCCGCCGGCACCGCACACCCCGTTGTTAGCGGGCTGACGGTGATTTCTTTGATAGAGGCCGAGAGCATTCGGCAATCAGTGATTGTGTAGTTCATACGAGAATCAGCTTTCCTGGCTTAGCGGCGTTTCATGCAGGTAGATCCATTGGGCGTTGTGGTGATGCATGCCAATGATCGCCACCGAAACCCGTGAGCTTTCGCGCTGGCCGAGGCGATGGGTTTCCTTGTAGCGAATCGCCACGCTGTTGCCTTCCTGCCAGACCGTCTGCAGATCGCTGATGACGATCTCCAGGCCTGGCTTGGCGCCGACTGCACCTTTAAACATCTGTTCGACCGTCGCCCGGCTGACAATGGCGGCCGAGGTGGTGACCATGGTGAAGTGCTCGGCAAAGGCCGATATCAGAGGTTCAAGCGTGGCCTGCCCCTTACCGTTTGCGTCGGTGAACAGGGTGTGGATCAGCTCGTGCACGTGATGAATGCTGTGGTGCGCCTGTTCAACTATTTTGTTGCGCATGACAGTCCTTTTGAGTGTTCAACTGACTCAGTTGAAAGAGTGGGAACAGGCCCACCAGCGCGGCGATGGCAAAGGTCACGTGGTAGGCCTGGGTGGTATCGAAATGCTTCAAGAGCAGGTTGAAAACCATCAGGAAGAGGGCCGCGCCGATGCTGAATGACATCTGTCGGTTGATGTTCCAGATGACACTGGCCTTGTGGGTGTCATTGCCCTCGAAGTCCATCAGCGACGTGGTTTGTGCTGTGTTGGCACCGATGCCGCCGCCGATCCCCATCAAGCTGTAGGCGATGACGATCACCAGAAAGTCTGAGGGATCGTTCACCAGTAACAGGGTGGCGATGCCGGCGCTGTGCAATAGCATCCCGAGGGCAAACAGCCGCTTGGCGCCCATCCGGTTATAGACCCGGCCACAGATAAGCATCGCGATGAATGCGCCGATGGCGTAGAGGATCATGAACATCCCTGTCAGTCGGGCGCTGAAGTACAGGGTGTTTTGCAGGAAGAAGATGCTCATCAAGTTGACCCCCGTGAACACACCGGGAATCGCGTAATAGATATAGACGGAGGTGCTGAGTTTTTTGCTTTTGAGCAGGCTCAGTTCAATGATCGGATTTTTGCAGGTGCGGTAGTGCAGCCCGTACAGCACGACGAACGTAACGCCGGCCATGACGAAAAGGCCGGCCACCCATGCCGGAGCGTCGCCGCCATACAACGACATGCCCATCAGCAGGCTGCCGAGTGCCGCGCTGACCAGCAGCAAGCCCTTGATGTCGGGTCTGGGCAAAGTCGTCGGTCGCGCTTCGTTGATCCAGAACCATGACAGCAATGCCGCGATCAGTGAGAACGGGATGTTGCTGTAGAACACCCAGCGCCAGGAGCTGCTGTCGACGATGATGCCGCCGATGGTCGGTGAAATGGCGGGCGCAATCAGGGCAACGGCCATGACCAACGTGGATATTTTCGTCCGCTGCTCGCCCTTGAACAGGTTGAACGTCAGTGCCTGTCCGACAGGAATCAACAGGCCGCCGCCAATCCCCTGGACGAAGCGCCAGATCACCAGCTCGTTGAAACTGTTGGCCAGCCCACACATCCACACGGAGGCTGTAAACACGATCATCGAGGTGGTGAGGATTTCCCGACTGCCAAAACGACCGGCCAACCAGGTGCTGACCGGAATGATCAGTGTCAGCCCCAGAATATAAGCGTTAGCCACCCACGCAACGTCTGAAGTACTAACGTGCAGCGCTGCCGATATACTCGGCAATGCGACCGCTGACATAAAGATGTTAATGCAGTCTATAAAAAAGCCGATCAGAAATATCAGTGCAACTTTGTAGCGATAGGTCATGTTGTTTCCCCTTTTCCGCGAAGCATAAGGGCGGTGGACTTGAACTGTCGATACGACTATCCTTGAAACAATGTTTGACGGGATTTAACAGTGAACCATATTTCTATGCACACTCATCTTAATCGGGTCCAGACATTCCTGGCCGTGGTCGATTTTGGTTCTTACACCAAGGCTGCCAATTACCTGAGCATCAGCAAAGCCATGGCCAGCCTGCATGTCAAGGCGCTGGAGGATGTGCTGTCAGCGACGTTGTTGATTAGAAACACCCGAAATATATCCCTCACCGAAACCGGTCAGGACTTTTATGAAGAATTCAAAGGTATTGTCGCGGACATCGATAACGCCTTCGATAATGTATTAAAAGGACATAATCGGGTGTCCGGCAAGTTGCGCTTCAGTTCCACCAGTGAATACGGCAAGGCCTATATTCTTCCGTTGATACCGCAATTTATAGAGCGCTACCCGGAAATAAAACTCTGTTATAACTTCAACTCGTCACTCAATGATCTGGTGGCGGAAAAGTTAGACCTGGTAATCCGTTTAGGCCATTTGGCGGACTCGGCTTTCAAGAGCCGTAAACTGGCGGATTATGAAATTGTCCTGGTGGCTACCGAGACGTTTCTTGCACGTCACCCGGTGCAGAATCCTCAGGACCTGAATTCGGTGCCGTGGATCGCCAACAGCAACCTGCAGGCACCGACCCAGTGGACGTTGCGCCATCCGCACTTGGGGACTGTCGAGATCAACGGGATCAATCAGTTTGAATCCAATTCTTCCACGGCCATCCGCTCCATGACGTTGTCGTCGCTAGGCGTCTCGGTGCTGCCCGCCTGGGTGGTCAAGGACGATATCGCCAGCGAGCGGCTGATCCGGTTGTTGCCCGACTATTCGCTGCCCTCGCAGTCCGTCAATGTGGTGTTTCCCAACAGCCCGCATTTGCCCCACAAATCGAGGGCATTCATCGATTTCCTGTTGCTACATCTGGCGCAGTAAGCACCAAATAAAAGGTTCTTCACGCAATCCCGGGGAGCACATATAACGAAATATCTGTAGGGGCTGCCGAAGGTTCGGGCCGCGTTCGGACGATCTTTTTGATCTTAATCTTCAGCAATCTCCAGATCGCAAAAGCAAGATCAAAAGATCGCAGCCTTCGGCAGCTCCTACAGGGGAACGCGTGCACCACCAAACAACGAGGTCGAGCATTAGCTCGCCTCGCGGTGCTGTTGCGGTGCACGCCCCCTCGTGAGGCCGAGCGCAGGTTCTGCGCAGTGGGCAACCCGGCATGGATGCCGGGTTAGCCGCGCACGGCCATGGATGGCCGATCGCGGCGGGCCCACGGAGCAGGACCGGAGCGAGGGCATGCCGAGCCTAGGCGAGGCACCGAACGTCAGGGGCAAGAGCCCTTGGTTACTTGGGGCCGGGCGGCGTTCCGCTCTTCCAAGTGACCCGCCGTAAGGGCGGAACCCTAAGTGGCCGTTACCGCAGCAATGAATATGTACACCAGGAAGAAAATGCTCGGCCGTCAGTTGCCATCGCTGGCAAGTCGGATCGCCGCACCGCAGCTTCTACAGGTATCGGTGTTCCCCGGAATTCCGTGAAGAACCAAATAAAAGCCCCTGAATCGAGAGATTCAGGGGCTTTCGTTTGACCGGATACTCGTCTTGACTGATCAAGCCCAATGCCTGCTATTGGCTGTGGACTCAACCGGTCGATCCAAAGCGGTCGTTTCGTTGTTTGTTATGGCATGTCATAGCTCAACGAGCTGCAAACATCCCTGTTGACAGGCTGTAAGAATCTCTTGCGCCAATTGATCATCGGCCACAGCTCGAGCTAGTGCCAAGCCACCAATCATCCCTACGGCAATTTGCAAAGCATGCTGGCGTGTATCCGCCTCTGTCGTCGATTTCAGTCCGGACTCCAGACGTGTGATGAAAGCTGCGAGCACTTGGGTGTAGCTTTCCTGGATGGCTCCGTCCTGCTGAGCAGCATCATTGACCATGAAGGCTAACGGACAGTGCATACGGCTTGCATCCCGATGGTCCATGCGGAGATAGTCTTTCACTACCTGCTGCAAACCATCTTTACCAGCCTCTTCCAGTATCGCGCCCCCCGCGTTCGCGGCATTTCTAATAGCTTCGGTGTAAAGCTCCGTTTTGGATGCGAAGTGACTATAGAAGGCCCCTCGGGTCAATCCCGCACTCTCCATAATTGAGTCGATACTGACTTTTTCGAAACCTTCCAGTGCGAAGAGTCGCGCTGCGCTATCCAGAATCATCTGTCGAGTGGTTGCGCGCTGTGTAGCAGGCCAGGGCATGCGTCTTCTCCTCAGTAAAGCGTGAGATGGAGTATGACAAAACGGGACTTTATGTTCTTGAACATAAAGTCATACCGACCAGAATTGCCGACTCTTCCCTCAAGGAGCTACTCATGAAATTGCACATACTGGGACCTGGATTTAGCACCTTCGTACGTAGTGTCAGACTTTACTGCGAAGAGAAAGCGCTAGATTACACACACGGGATGCAGGTGGATGGTAAAACGATCACGCTCCACAGCCCTGAACACAAGGCACTGCATCCTTTTGGCAAGGTCCCGGTTTTGCTGCATGGAGAGCGGAGCGTAATTGAAACAACCACCATTTGCCGCTACCTGGATGAAGCCTTTGCGCATACTTCTCCAAGACCCGCTGACTTGGCCCAGCAGGTAAAGGTCGATCAGTGGTCCGCTGCCCTGGCGATGTATGCCGATGATCGACTGATACGTCGTTATCTTTTACTGCTGGTTTCACCTGCGCAGCCGTCACGCCCTATTGATAGAGAAGCTGTGACTACCGCCGAGCCAATGGCGATCCAGACACTTGGGCTGCTGGCGAAGCATTTGGACGGGCAGCAATTTTTCTGCGGGGCGGACTACAGCATGGCGGACGCCATCCTGACGCCTATGCTCGATTATTTGGAACGCGTGCCCGAAAGTGCGCAATGGCTGAAAAAAACATCAAATCTTCGTGATTATCTTTTTCGCATGCGATTGCGCCAGTCAGGGCGTAACGTGTTGACCGAGCCGAACTTTAGTTAATACAGAAAATGATGGACTTATCGTTCGCCCAAGGGCCGCTCCTGGCCGAAATCGGACCTCGGTGAACGTCCGCAATTGGCTTCTCTGCCGGTCATGGCCACGAAGCAAGCGGGTCAAATCCGATGCAATTGGTGGTCAGAACGAATGCAAATGACTGGTCAGGTCGAATGCAAACGGGTGGTCAAGTGGAGTGCAATTTCGCAGTGATTGCCATCTATGGATTCACAGTACGTTTCACAAACTGAAATGCAATCCTCACTTCCTCAGAACATCGTCCTGCTTCGCTGATTTTTTCTGCGGACACAACACATGGCACCGTTGCTCCAAAAGGGCCTGCCTACCAGGTTCAGTTTTCAAATCGTAGTCAGTGACTGGTGAATACGCTAAAGCCGCGCGCGACCATTGCTGGTGCGATTGCTTCTACGACCCGAGTAAGAGGTCAACGCCAGTACAGCAATAAAGCGGCCGACTGGTGCTAAGGGCAGCGTCTCGGGACTCGCAGCTTATGCCGGTTTCAGGAGCGGGCCCGCAAGCGGCGAGTGCGCAATGCCCCCCACCCGCTGCCGAACGCAGCTTTAAGGAACGCCCAGAATCCACTTTCGTTGGGGCGAGGTTCGCCACCTTTGGCAATGCGTTTGAGTTGTCCGGTGTACCAGAGGATTTCCATAATCCCCATGCGATCCACGGCCTTGATGCCGGTATTGATTGGTCGCACCTGTTGATTGCTGTCGCTCCCCTTCAGCAATGCCGCTGGGGCATCCGGATCAATGGCCAACAATCGTGCCAGACCGACCACATCCAGCGATCCGGAGCGCAGTGCCTCGTTCATCCCTGCCGCAGTGCGAAAACCGCCTGTGACCATCAAGGGCACTTGCACGTTAGCTCGAACCTTCGCGGCGAACTCCAAGAAGTAGGCTTCGCGCGCTACGGTAGAGCCTTTTTTCGGCTCATGCATCGCACCACTCATGGCTGGAGCCTCGTAGGTGCCGCCGGATATCTCGATTAGATCAATACCCGCGTCGATCAGCGCGCGGATAGTTTCCATCGACTCCTCTTCAGTGAAGCCACCGCGCTGAAAATCAGCCGAGTTGAGTTTAATCCCCACCGGGAAGTCCGCTCCGACCTGGCGTCGAATTTCGGCGTAGACGGCCAGCACAAAACGGCGACGCTTCTGCGGTGTGCCACCCCATTCGTCTTCGCGCCGATTGTGATGGGGTGAGAGGAACTGATTGATCAGGTAGCCGTGTGCTCCGTGGATTTCCACGCCGCTGAATCCAGCTTTTTTGCAGATGGCGGCACTGCGCCCGAAGCGCTCGATGATGTCTTGGATCTCGGCAACAGTGGCTTCACGCGGGGTTTCGAAAAAGGCAGCCATATCCTCTCGGAACGGAACAGCCGATGGAGCAAGGTTGCTGGCGTTCAGCCCCTTTGTCGATTGTTTGCCAGGGTGGTTGAGTTGCACCCAGATCGCTGCCCCCTGGTCGGTAGCAACCTTCGCCCACTGTCGCAGTACCGGCAGATCTTTCTCGTCCTCAATGACGACATTGCCCGGTTCGCCAAGGGCGCGACGGTCAATCATCACATTCCCCGTAATGATTAGTCCCAGACCGGAAGCTGCCCAGCGACGGTAGAGTTCGACCAGCCCTAGGGTGGGACGGTTATCGTAAGTGCCGAGCGTCTCGCTCATCGATGCCTTGGCCAGTCGATTGCGCAGCACGCTTCCGTTGGGCAGTTGCAGGGATTGGTTCAGCAGGTTTGTTTCAGCTTTCATCTGGTGTTCCCACAAGGCTGGAATGAGGAAGAGCAGCAAGCAATGTGTCCGGTAAGTTTTCCGGATTGAATTCGAGCGCTTGAAACAGTTGCTCGAAGGTTTCGAGCTGTGTGTGCGGTAGATGAGCCCGACCTTCGCGCAATGCATCTGCCGGCGAAATTTGTCGTAGGGCCAGCGCCATGAAGGTGTTCAGATCGCAGTGGATGACCACATCGGCCGCTGGGGCATTACCTGAGCGCGCGAGTATCTCGCTGTCATCCACGCGTATGTGGAAGACTTCCTCGCCGACGTGAAACTCGTATGTGGCGCGTAATCCAGTGCTCGCATCGGAGCAGCCAATGCCCGTGAGGCTGAGGGCTATGAGTTCAGCGCGTGCAGTTGCGGGGTCGATGCGTTCGTCCACTGGCAAGCTCAGCCCCCAGAGTCCTAGCGCGAGCAGTGGTTTACGCAACTGCTCCCCCAATTCCGTTAGTTCGTAGGCGGCTATTGGCGCTGTAGCAGGCTTGGCGATTCCGTTGTCTACCAGCACCTTCAGGCGTGCGGACAACCGGTTGGTCCCCATTGCCGGCAATACCGCCAACAGCTCTTTGAACCGCTTTGGGCCCAATAGCAGTTCGCGGAGCACCAATAGCGTCCAGCGCTCGCCTAGCACATCGAGGCTTCTGGCAATCGGACACAGCTGCCCATAGGTCTTGTTTAGCATTTTGTCAGGCGCCATCGTCGTTAAAACGCAGTGCGGTCATAGGGAGCGACCAATTTGGGTGGCTGCAGGTAAGCAGTCAGTCCCTGGAAAAACATTACCTTGAGGAAATCACCGCTGATAACCAACTCCTCGTTACCCAGCCCCCTAAGGAACGCTGCCTGGCTGTCCTTGGCCGAGAGAATTGCAAAACCCTTATCGGCGTCTTTAAATTTCAAAGTGAAGCGCGGATTGTCGGCCAGGCCGGCAACGGAGCGGATGGCGCCGTTTCGGATGACGAAATAGCGGCCGACACCTGCATCGGTACGGATCTGGAACACAAGATCCTCGCCTGCGATGTAGCGGGCGCAATCGGGGTTTTTCCTGACTTGCCGTTTCAGCAGTTGAGTGAACATCCACAATAGAAATTTGAACTTGATCATGGTGACAACCTTGAGTCGGTGGATCGGGTTTGACGTTATTCGCTGAGAAACCTGGCGGCGTGATAGAGAAAGCGCTCCGGGTACTGGAACTGCGCGCCGTGCCCGGCATCCGGATAAATAAACAACTGCGCGTTCGGCAGATTGCGCGCCATGTAGAACGAGTTGATGGTCGGAATCATTACGTCGTGCACGCCATTAAGGATAAACGTCGATTGCTTGATTTGACGTAAGTAGGCAAACGGATCGTCTTCGGACACCCTCGGCAGATACAGCATGTTTGCCTCGATCTGCGCCGATGCAACTTCCTGCGAAGTAGGCGGATCCTGATCCTCGCGCTGATGCCGGCGCTCCCAGAATTCGCTTGCAGCTCGCTTTGCCACCTCGGAACGGCCAAAAAACAGGTACTCAAAGTCTTCGTAGGTCGGAACTGGACGCGGCGCGGTCGTCAGTACCTCAGGTTCCATGTCCGGGTTGCCTCCACGCGGGCCTGTACCCAATAGCATCAGCTTACGAACAAGTGCGGGATGTCGCCATGTCAGATCCAACGCCTGGAAGCCGCCAAGTGAGAAGCCCAATACATCGATTTTCTCCAGGCCCAAGGCACGTACGAAGGCGGCGGCATCATCAGCCATGTCTTCAATGCGACGACGTGGCTGGCCGGAGGACGAGGCCACGCCACGACCATTGAAGAGGATCACTTCCCTGCCCTGGCCCAAGCCGTCGGTCATCAGCGGATCCCAGTGATCCATGCCACCGCGAAAGTGCTGAAGCATCAGCAGCGGCGGCTGTTCGGTGGCCGTATTTCCCCACCTGCGGTAGGCGAAGCGGTCGCCATCGATCTCGCTGAAGCGGGTTTGGGCAGTCTGATGCGTATCGGTCATGTCTTTCCTCACGAGCGGTTTCGGATTCTGAGGCTGGAGCAATTCTAGCCTGTGATCGCCGGCATTTACTATACAAAAAATATAGCATTAATGAAATACGAATCGTATAGTGAATTCGTGACTGGGCCTTGCTCTGCTTTTGCAGGCCATGACCTCTCCAAAAAAATAAAAATGGGAGCGTAACGTGGAACTGGTTTTCGACTTTGACTTCATCGTCATAGGCTCGGGCTTCGGCGGCAGCGTTTCGGCGCACCGGCTGACGGAGAAGGGCTACCGTGTTGGCGTGATGGAAATGGGGCGCCGTTGGCGTGCCGAGGACTTTCCGAAAAGCAACTGGGATCTGCGTAGATGGATGTGGATGCCTGCGCTGAAAATGTTCGGTTTCTACAGCATGCGGATGTTTCGACACGTGGTCGTCGCAAGCGGCAATGCGGTCGGCGGAGGCTCCATCACTTACGCCAACGCACTGCTGAGGCCTTCGGATAAGGTTTGGGACGAGGGCTCGTGGGCAGGTCTGGCAGATTGGAAGAGCATCATGCCGAGGCACTATGCAGAGGCCGAGAGAATGCTGGGAGTCACTGAGGGCAAAATCCTGGGAGAAGCGGATCTGCGTCTTAAAAGGATGGCGGAGCTAAATGGCGTCGCCCACACCTTTCACGCACCCAATGTTGGTACCTTCTTCGCTCCAGAGGGCGAGGCCGCAGGCAAAACCTATCCCGATCCGTACTTCGGCGGTGAAGGCCCTGAGCGAGGCAGTTGCGTGGGCTGCGGCGGCTGCATGATGGGCTGCCGGCACAATGCCAAGAACACACTCGACAAGAACTACCTGTTTTTGGCTGAGAAGCACGGAGCTCAAGTCTTTGCGCAAACTCAAGTCGTAGACGTCCGACCGTTGAATGGCAAGGTGGACGGCAGCGACGGCTACGAGATCCACACGCAATGTTCGACTTCCTGGTTCCGCAAGAATAAGCGGGTCTTCCGCGCCCGAGGCGTGGTGTTCGCGGCATCCTCGTTAGGGACGATGGAGTTGCTGTTCCGGCTCAGGGAGAAAGGCTCTCTGCCTGGTATCAGTCAGGATCTGGGTAAACGGATACGCACCAATGCCGAATCACTTATCGGCGTCCGCTTCCCTTCCACAGATAAAAGCATGTCGCCAGGCTTGGCGGGCGGGGCCAGTATCTACTTGGACGAGCATACTCATATAGGTGTCGTACGCTATCCGGAAGGGTCAGATGCCATAGGGCTGATGATGACGCTGATGAGCGGTGGTCGCCCTGGCTGGAGGCGAATTGGTACTTGGATACTGACATTACTCAGGCACCCGATGCAGGCCCTACGGGTACACAACCCCAGAGGCTTCGCACGGGAAAACATGTTGTTGCTTGTGATGCAAACGGTCGATGCTCATATCAATATGCGTCTTAAACGTCGCTGGTACTGGCCGTTTGGAAGCCGACTGGTGACAGAAGGCGGCCCAATTCCTACGTTCATCCCGCAAGCGAATGCCTTCGTCGAAAAGGGTGCCAAGGCACTAGGTGGTATAGCGACCACCTTCCTCAGCGAAATCCTGTTCAACATTCCAACAACCGCGCATTGCATGGGCGGTTGCGCCATGGCGGAATCCGACGACCATGGTGTCATGGACGCGCAAAATAGAGTGTTTGGATATCGCAACCTGCTGATCTGCGACGGATCAATGCTCAGTGCCAACCTTGGCGTGAACCCAAGTCTGACGATCACTGCACTCGCGGAACACGCGATGTCGCACATACCAGCGAAAGGGAAATCTCAAGTCGAAACTCGGATTGCGATGACCCAGTTGGAGTAACGGGTTGCTTTCAACTATCCATGTCCAAAAGTCATACAGGACGACGCGAATTATGCCTTCTACAGAACCCTTCTAAAGAAGCCGCAAGAGAACTTTTAAATCGATAAAAAACCACATCAATACAGAACCAGATTGGTCATATTAAAGAACTGCCATCCTTAGCTGGAAACGGCACCTTCGCCTAAGCATAAAAACAAAAACGGGTCATCCAATGAATACAAAAAAAACAGTTGAACCCTCAACTGACGTGACACCTCACCCCTGCCCTAGCGTCCAATCCAAACTTAAAACAAACTCACACCTTACCCCGCACAGTTCAATACTCTTCGGGGCGACTCTATTACTAACACTAGGGACTCCATCTGCTTCATGGGCAAATGGACTTGCGCTCAACGAACAAAGCGCTAGTGCTGCGGGGACTGCTTATGCTGGCCGCTCCTCGTCAGCAATAGACGCAAGCACCGTGTATGGTAATCCAGCGGGTTTAAGTAAAATCAAAAAAACAGAGGTAAGCGGCGGACTGGCATTAATTGACGCAAACGTTAACATAAGCGATGCAAGAAGTACTGCCCCAGGTACCACTGACGGCAACTCAGTACCTCTTACAGCTATTCCTTTCGGATACTTCTCCTCGCCAATCGACGATCATTTTACCGCTGGCATTGGTCTGTATGCGTCATACGGCCTCGTTAATGATTATGAGAGTTCCTTCCAAGGTCGCTACCATGGCTCCTACAGCAAGGTTCAGGTTAAAACATTGCACCCTGCTGTCTCGTACCGCTTAAACGATCAAGTAGCTATTGGCATTGGCACCACATTCAATCGTATTGAGAACAACATCCAGTCCTATTTAGCCACAGGGGCTTTGAATGATGGAAAGGACACACAACTTACTGTAAAAAGCAATGGCACTGCCATTGGCTATAACGTTGGCCTGATGGTTGACATGAACGAATCAACCACATGGGGATTAACTTACCACTCAAAACTCGACTTCCATGCTGATGGCCACACTAAAATAAGCGACAGTCCCGGCGCACTTGGCCTCGATGGAAAATATAACAACAAGATGGATGTGACATTACCAGAGTCAGTGGATACATCGTTCACCCATCGCTTTGATGAGCGCTGGACTGGTTACGCAGGTGCTATCTGGACTCGGTGGAGTCGAATCCAGAGGATTGAAGCAATCAATAGTGGATTACCTTCCCTAGGCCAACAGTTAGGATTCGGAACCGTTGGAGACGACTTTAAACTTCATAATACTGTGTCGACAGCTATTGGCGTCTCGTACCAACTCTCTTCACAGTGGCTACTTCGCAGTGGCTTGGCTTCTGATCCTTCGCCGGCCCGCAACTCCGACCGAAGCGTGCGACTTCCAGTAGGAAACCGAAAAGCCTTGGCTTTTGGTGCCGCTTACTCACCCAACTCTGATGTGACTATCGATATAGCCTATACCTATCTATGGGAGTCAACCACATCGGTTAATCAAACCGATACAAACGGTTTACAACCCGGATTTAGCGCTAAATACAACAATAGCGCACACATTATAGCAGCACAGCTAACACATCGATTTTGACGTCCCTTTGGCGTGGCAGCTTGAATGATGCCATCGTTATTCTTGCTGACTAAGAGTGTTTTGATTTTAGTCACCCTTGTCCCAACTCCGCTAATTAATAAGATAGTCAAATGAGGTCTGAAAATGAGAACCAGCAAAGCACAGGCGCGGACAAATCGGGTACGCGTTGTTGAATCAGCTTCAGTGCTGTTCCGCGAGCGCGGCTATGACGGTATCGGGGTTAAGGAATTGATGGCGGGGATCGGACTCACTCATGGAGGGTTTTACAACCAATTCAGCTCAAAGTCGTCACTGATGATCGAAGCTACGTCGTTCGCTCTTTCCCAAATGACTGCTGAAGCCAATGCGAGTGACTTCATCAATTACTACGTTTCCCGTGCTCACCGTGATTCAGTCGGCCAAGGGTGCGCGATCGCTGCGCTCGGTGGCGATGCTGCTCGTCAACATAGAGATATCAAGTCCGTATTTGAGACTGGCATAGAGAAGCTAATATCAGGCTTGAGTTCCGGGCTATCCGCTGACGAGCAAAAGGAAGCCCGTGCCAAGGCAGTTTCATTGTTGGCACAAGCGGTCGGAGCCATTGTACTGTCGCGGGCCTGCCCAGATGATGCGCTGCTAGCCGACGAAATCCTGGACAGCTGTAAGCTGTCGCTCGCCATTTAGTTAGCGCCCAGAAGCATGTATTTCGCCCGCAAGAGCCCTGATTGTTGGCACCGATGCCGAATTGACCCAGTTGCCGAGATGTCACTGACCCAGTCTGTTCCTCTCGAACCATTGCCTATGCGGGATTTGTGCAGATTTAGAGGTGGGTAAGTCTTGCTTCAGCTCGTGGGTCAATTCGGCGCCGGCGTCAACAGGACGTGTCAGCGCAGAGGCAAATCGACCAGCTCAGAACTCTCGAAATGAGCGCGATACGTTTATGCTGCGCCCTTAGAGAAGTGGAATGCTGTAGCTTACAAACACCCGGTTCTGATCTTGATCACGGGCGGCTTCGCTATTGGATTTACCGTTACGCCAGCCGAAGCCAACACCTTTGAGCGCGCCCGACTGAAGGACGTAGTCCAGAAAGATATCCCTTTCCCATTCTTTCTGATTGTCGCCGGATCTCGTCTTGATATTGTCCCCGGAGACGTACACGACCGAGGCTTTCAGGCCAGGGACACCCAGGGCGGCAAAGTCATAGGCGTACTGACCGAATGATGTACGCTCCCCTGCGCGGGTGAAGCTCTGGATCAGACGATCTGTATACAGGTACAAGCTGCTGCCTCCGGCGCCTTTATCTACCAAGCTACCTTGGTTGAGCTGGGTGAAGCTGCTACCGTCCGAAACGCTTTGGTAGCCCGCAGTTATCGCATGGCCGCCAAGGGTGTATATCAATGCAGCGCTCCAGAGACGGTTGTCGATCACGCCATCACCGTTTTTGGTGTAGCCACTGATTCTGTAACCCGATGTGCCGGAGCTGTTTTCACCTGACGAGTCAGTTTTGAAGTAGCGCAGGTCGGTTTTCAGGGATTGGTTGTCCGAGAACGCAAGCGTGTGAATCAGTCCGAAAAACTGCTGGTTATAGTAGTTCTCGAGATGGGCATAGTAGTACTGAGCCGTCAGATCCTTGGTGACTTTCCAGTCCCCCCCGACGAAGTCGAACTGGTTGCTTTCACGCGTACCGCCCATAGCGGCCAGCCCCGTCTGATCCGTTGAACCGCGACCCGTTGCATGTTCAATTCGCCCACCCGTCAGGGTCAGATCCTTGAACTCGCTCGAGGTGATCTGGCCGCCCTCGAAGGTTTGTGGAAGCACCCGTCCATCGTTGGCGACCAGAATCGGAAGTTTCGGAGTCAAGGTGCCGTAGCGCAGTTCGGTCTTCGACATTTTGACTTTTCCGGTCAGCCCCAGCCGGCTCCACTCGTCGACGGCGCGGTTGTCACTGTCCGAGGGAATCATAGAGCTGCCGACGTGTCGTCCCTTGCCAGTGTCCAGGGTAATGCCCAGCAACCCCAGGGTATCAACACCAAAACCAACGCTACCATCGGTATATCCCGACTTGAAGTCCAACATGAAACCCTGCGCCCACTCTTCGGTTTTCGAAGGGGCAGCGGTGCCATCACGGTTGTCGTTATTGAAGTAGAAGTTCCTCATTCCCAAGGTAGCTTTGCTATCACTTAGGAATTCAGCAAACGCCTGGCCACTCAGGGCAATGCTGCCAAACACCAAAGTTGCAGAAATTTTCTTTACGTTCACTTATAACGCTCCGATTTTTTTATATTTGTAAGTAACAGAAGCAACAAGGAAATCTTCCAAGCCAACGCAACACACACGAACCCAACGCAGAGTTCGCTCACGCGAATGCATCAACTGAATATGCGCAATGGGAATGCCCTCCATCGCATCTACTGGTGTAATCCAGCTTTCTGACTCCAGATGGATTGGCGGGTATTTTTTTATCCAGGCAAACTTCCCCACCAAACATTTCAGCTATCCTAGGGGTGAGCTGAACACGCCTTAGTAATTTGAAGCTAAACGGACAATTGCATCGCGACTGCCTGCTTGCTCTCGAAGTAAAAACTTCTGGATTTTCCCAGTCGCAGTTTTTGGCAACTCCGTAAAGATCACTCTGCGAGGGCATTTGAATCGAGCAAGACGGGCCTGGCAGAACACAATTATTTCTGCCTCGGTGGGAGGTTCAATACCACTTTTTAGTTCGACAAACGCGCAAGGAACTTCCCCCCATTTGTCATCAGGCTGAGCGACGACTGCGGCATGTAAAACAGCAGGATGACAATGGATGGTTTCTTCGATCTCTACGGACGAGATATTCTCCCCTCCTGAAATAATGACATCCTTGCAACGGTCGGTAATTTGTACATAACCGTTGGGGTGCACAACTGCTACATCACCAGTATGAAACCAGCCGCCTTCAAAGGCTTTTCGGGTTGCGCCTTCATTCTTCAGATAACCCATCATCACGGTGTTGCCCTTGAGCAGCAGCTCACCAGTTGTTTGGCCGTCTTTTGGTACTGGCTGCATAGTTTCGGAGTCAGCGACCATCAAGCCTTCGAAGGCTGCCGCACGAGCCCCTTGGCGTACACGGAAAGCGCCTTGCTCACTCGGTGTTAAATCGTCCCAGCCGTCTTGCCATACGCAGCTAATCGGGGTGCCGGAAACTTCAGTAATCCCATAAACGTGGTCAACGTCGAAGCCTCGTGAGACTACGGCGTTGAGTACGGTGGCCGGAGGTGGGGAACCAGCAGTCAGCACTCGAACCGGAGTTTTAAGCGGAGGACGGTCTGCGGCGTTCGCAATCATGGCCATAACAATAGGCGCCGCACAGAAGTGGTCGACACCATAGTTATCTATCGACTCAAACACCGTCTCTGCGGAAACTTTTCTCAGGCACACGTGCGTGCCGGCCGCCGCAGTGATAGCCCACGCAAAACACCATCCGTTAGCGTGGAACATAGGTAGTGTCCACAGGTAACGAGGAGCCCGAGAAAGCGGCCAGTTAGTCATCTGCAGCATACTCATGAGGTATGTGCCGCGATGGCTGGCGACGACACCCTTTGGATCGCCGGTTGTACCTGAGGTGTAGTTGAGCGCTATCGGCTGCCACTCGTCACTGGGCCATACGCCCTCGAAATCAGGATTACCGCTGCCGATGAACGTTTCGTAATCGATGTCTCCAATGCTTTTGCAAATGGGCGCCAGGTGATCATTGATGTCGATGACCATAGGGCGGTGCTCAAGGAGTCCAAGAGCGGCATCAGCCAGTGCAGCAAACTCTCGATCCACCAAGAGGAGCTTGCATTCCCCATGACGAAGTATGAATGCCACTCCTTCAGCATCCAGGCGGTAGTTAACTGTATTCAGTACCGCGCCGCAGAGGGGTATCCCAAAATGCGCCTCGAGCATGGCAGGGGTATTGGGGGACAGAATTGAAACGGTGTCTCCCGAACCCATGCCTTTTTCGGAAAGTGCTGAGGCTAGGCGATAGCACCGTTCGCGAGTTTCACTCCAGGTTCTGCGTAGTTCACCATGAACTACAGCTATCCGATCCGGGTGCACAAGTGCTGCGCGATCTAGAAAACCAAGTGGAGTCAGGGGCAAATAGTTTGCCTTGCAGTGATCAAGCCCATTCTCATAAGCACCAGGTTTCATGGTGTTGTCTCCTTATTATTGTGATGAAAAGTGGAAAACGCGCTCACCGGCTCCCGATCAGTAACCAAGGTGTTCTCAATACTGGTCTCGTCGGCGTATCCAAGACTCATTCCGCAAACCAGCATCTGGTCAGCGGAGATAGCAAGGACCTCCGAAATAACGTGGTGATATTTCAAAAAGGCTGCTTGTGGGCAGGTGTGCAACTTCCTTCCTCGCGCCGCAACCATCACGGCCTGCAGAAACATTCCGTAGTCAAGGAGACTCCCCTCCTTTAACACTCGATCAATGGTAAAGATCAAGCCGACTGGTGCATCAAAAAAATGGTAATTGCGACCGTGTTGCGCATGCATCCGCTGCTTGTCACCCTTTGCAATTCCCAGCAATCCATAGAGTTCCCAACCTACTTTCCTTCTCCGATCCACGTATGGCGAAGTCCATTCGCGTGGGTAATATTCGTATGCGTCTTCAAGGTTGTTGCTGAGTGACGGATTGTCGTCAATTTCCGCGATGGCGCATGAAAGCTGAGTCTTTGCTTCTCCAGTGACAACATGGACGCGCCAAGGCTGCATGTTCACTCCCGTTGCGCAGAATCGAGCGATATCAAGGATCGATTCAATTTCTTCGCGTGGCACAGGAGTGGGCAAAAAAGCCCGAATGCTGCGTCGTGAAGCTATCGCCCAATCAACCGTTTGGCTAAGCAGTTCAGACGATACTGGCGGTTGGGATAAGCGATTCATTTTCATGCGTTAGAGTCCACGGATTCAGTTACAGGCGGAGGCATCACGGTATTAGCTAGACAGGGCTGGGGCCTTTCTGACTTGAGTAGAGTCTGCGCGCGACTGGTTAATCATGGTGACTGCGGCAGCGCCAATAAGACCAGCAAGGCTGATAGCCATGAAGTTTTTCTCAAGCGGAAGGTTTAGTGATACCAGCCAGCCGATGAGGATAGGTGCGACGATAGCGCCAATTCTTCCTACACCAGACGCGAAGCCAACGCCGGTTGAACGAATCGATGACGGGTAGAAATCCCCAGCGTACGCATATGCCAACAGCTGGGTACCAAGAGTCGATGCCCCGACAGTGAACACCACTGGAAATAGCAAAGTTGTTGAGCGCGTATAACCCAAAATTGTTAGAGCAATTGCTCCTACGATATAAAAGCAGACCAGTACGTGTTTGATGTTTAGTTTGTCGCTCAACCATCCTCCGCCAATTGCACCGGCGATGGCCCCCACATTGAAAACAATCACAAAGTTCAACGCGGAGCCAAGACTGAACCCAGCCATCGCCATAAGCTTGGTCAACCAGGAGTTAAGGGCGTACACCATGAAGAGGCCGGTCATGAACGCAGCCCAAATCATTACGGTGCTAAAGCCTCGACCATCCTGGAACAAGTTACGAACTGGCGCTTCCTGGTTTTCCAATACTGTGGCGTTTCCGGTCATCACAGTGTTTTCGTCGATAATGAGCGCAGGGTCTATCTTGCGAGCGATAGCCCGTAGCTCATCCTGACGTCCGGTTTTAAGCAGGTAGCCTATGGACTCAGGCATGGTCTTCAGGATCATAGGAATCAGAAGCACTGGCAGCAGCGCTACGTAAAACACCCACTGCCATCCATGACTCTCAATGAGTTGCTTGCCAGTGAGTGCAACCAAAATACCGCCCACGGAGTACCCCGCGAAAACGAGGGTCACCAGGCGAGTACGGAATTTGAGTGGAGAAAATTCACCCATCTGAGCGGTACAAATTGGCAGTACTCCGCCGATGCCAAGGCCCGCGATGAAGCGAGAAATGCTGAAGCTAATCGGGTCACTGGTGAGACCAGCCCCAGCAGTGAAAATACTGAACAAGGCCACACAGATTGCGATCATCCTGGGACGCCCAATACGGTCAGCTAGCGTTCCAAGAAATATCGCTCCGAGCATCGTTCCGAAGAGCGCAGAACCAGCCATGATGCCGGCGCTGGTTGGATCAATGTTCATGTCCTTCATGATCGCCGGAAGGGCTGCACCGACTACAGCGAGGTCATAGCCATCGATTATCAGAATGAGGACACACCAAAATAGAATGAGCCCATGGAAGCGAGTGAACTTCGATTCAACCGCAAGTGCATAAACGTTTACCGGCTGCATATCGCGTCTCCTTCGATCTTGTTTTTGTTTGTGAAGTGCCAGGCACCCGGTCTTGGAGGCATATCGAGGGGGGACGCACCGGTTGAAGACTCGGTGGTCTGCTTGAGATGCGACGCTTGGGCTACCTGCGTCGCATCGTAGGAGTTGGGTTTGCTGCGGCCTATGCCCTACGACATCGTTCTGCTTGACCGATTTGGACACCCATAGCAGGCCAGAAACGACCAATATGATCTTGGGGAAGAGATTTCCATCGGCATTTTGGCGGGTGAAACGAGTTGCAGATCTCAGTACGTAATCTAGCGGGGGAAGTAGTTCTTTTGTTCCGGAAGAAAGGCTTTTAGCTTTCGCCCGGTTCTTCAGCATTGGAGCGGCGATATGCGCCAGGGCTCACTCCCGTCCACTTCTTGAAGGCACGGTGAAATGCACTGCTTTCTTGGAAGCCTGTGCGAGCAGCTACTTCGGTTACTGTCATATTTGGCTGGCACAGCAGGTTTATCGCCATGTCGCGGCGCAGATTGTCTTTCAAACGCTGATAGCTCACCCCCTCGGCTTGGAGCCTTCGCTGAAGCGTCGAATATGACATGCCGAGCACTTTTGCCACCTTATCCAGCTCTGGCCATTCCTCTGGATTCAGGTCTCTCAATCTCATTCGGATTTGGGCGCTGATGCTGTCCTCGTTACGATATTTTACCAACAGACTAGCAGGCGACTCTTTCAAGAACGTCGATAGGCTCGCCTTGTTTTGCACGACCTTGAGGCTTAGAAAAATACGGTCAAAACGAATCATCGTAACTGGAGCGCCAAACTGAATTTCTTCACAAAAGCGCATCCGATAGTCGCTATCGTCGAGCGGTCGATTCGGTCTAAAGCAGAGTTCCTTTATCGGAATGCGTCTGTTGCCCAGCCAGCAGAGCAATCCATGTACCAAGATCAGCCATGTTCCGTAGCTAAAGAGGCGGCGCTCAATTCCTTTGTCATGGATAACGATGACGGCGGAGTCGTCTTCAAGCCTCAGCTCACCGTGAATATCGTCCAATACGAGGCGTAGAAATTTCAGAATCCGCCGCAACGCTTGCTCTAACGACTCGCAGTCAATCGAAGCCTGGCACATCAATCGGAAGCTACCTCGTCGCATTGGATGGCTATCGATTCCGAAAAACTCATCGTCGAGTAGATCTGAAAGAGCGACCCACAGGCGAGAAAATGCAGCAGCCGAAACCCTGGCTTGGGGAGACGTAAGGAGTTCCGGATCAATGCGTGCTTGCTGCAATGCGATGGATGTGTCCAGTTGGCGTCGCAATGCGCCATCGAGGGCTTCATGCACCAATCCAATTGAAGTAGTTCCCTTGTCCTGGATGAGCATGCTTATTCCTCTGCGCAGTTGAAATCTGACTTTATGCTGATTCTCAAATCTCTTCGGCAGGTCTCTGCTTTGAGCAACCTGACGAGCCTGAATTATTTATCTACGTTCCAGCTTCACAGCATTGCATGTCAACCCGAAGGTTTTGTTAGCAGGGAGCCCATTTGCAACCCCTCCTTCTAGCCCTCGATGCCTGGCCTCGATTATCCAAAGCATTCAACCAAGCTGAGGCGTTTGAGCATTGTCGGGGCCACTGATCACCGACAATATCCGTTTAAGAATCTCCAGCGTGGCTTACACCTGAAGTAAACCGGCGGCCGGCTATGCGGCACTGCCAATTTGTGAGGAAACATCATGCGCATCGAAAACTCAGTCTTCCTGATTACTGGCGCAGGTTCTGGACTCGGGCTGGCTTCGGCGCGTGAGTTGGTGGACCGGGGTGCAAACGTGGTGCTGGTCGATGTGAACGAAGCCGCTGGTGTAGCTCGCGCTGACGAGCTAGGAAAACGTGCGATTTTCGTGCGAGCAGACATCACCAGTGAAAGTGATTGCCGTACAACAATTGCCTCTGCAGTAGGCGTCTTTGGCGCGTTGCATGGGGTGATCAACTGCGCGGGGGTTGCTCCAGCCGAACGGGTTTTAGGCCGTAATGGCGCACATGGGCTTGAGAGTTTTCGCCGAACTATCGAAATCAATTTGATCGGTAGCTTCAACATGGTTCGCCTTGCTGCTGAGGCTATGGCGGGAGGAGAGCCCGATGAAGAAGGTGAGCGCGGCGTAGTCATAAATACGGCCTCTGTCGCAGCTTTTGACGGTCAGACGGGCCAAGCCGCTTACGCCGCGTCCAAAGGTGGAGTGGCTGCCATGACATTGCCCTTGGCACGCGACCTGGCTCGTTCAGGCATCCGTGTTATGTGCATTGCACCCGGAATATTTGAGACCCCGATGATGGCGGGTATGCCTCAGGACGTGCAGGCATCATTGGCAGCCAATGTGCCGTTCCCTCCACGGCTGGGACGGCCCTCCGAGTACGCGGCGTTGGCAGCGCACATCATCGAAAACGCCATGCTCAATGGTGAGGTGATTCGTTTGGATGGTGCTTTGAGAATGGCCGCGAAATAGCTCGAGCTAAAGGTCTGTGATCGGGCACAAGCCCCCCAACATGAAACAGAGGATTCAGTTATGAGCCATACCGACCCTATCGTCATTGTCAGTGCTGCCCGAACTCCGTTAGGAGGCTTTCTTGGGAACTTCAAGGAAGTCACCGCTGCGCAGCTGGGTGCGGTTGCAATTCGTGCCGCCGTGGAACGAGCCAGCCTGCAGCCCAGTGACATTGGCGAGGTCATCATGGGATGCGTGCTACAAGCTGGGCAAGGCCAGGCTCCGGCTCGCCAAGCTGCCCTGTTGGCGAATCTTCCGGAGCAAGTGGTGTGCTCAACAGTCAACAAGATGTGCGGCTCTGGCATGAAAGCGCTGATGTTCGGCCACGACCTTCTCCATGCCGGGAGCGCGGAGGTGGTGGTTGCCGGAGGTATGGAAAGCATGTCAAACGCTCCCTACCTGTTGGAGCGAGCTCGCTCAGGCTATCGAATGGGCCACAGCAAGATCATTGATCATATGTTTCTCGATGGGTTGGAAGATGCCTACGAGAAAGGCCGGCTCATGGGCACATACGCCGAAGACTGTGCTCAGAGTTATGGATTCACTCGAGACCAACAGGATCAGTTCGCGATCAGCTCGTTGACCCGAGCTCAGAAGGCAATTACCGAAGGGCGTTTCCAGGACGAGATTGTCCCTGTGCTGGCTTCCTCTGGCCGTGAGACGGTTTCGATTGAAAGCGATGAACAGCCGGGTAAGGCCCGGATCGACAAAATTCCTACGTTGAAACCTGCGTTTCGCGAAGGCGGGACGGTGACTGCGGCGAACTCCAGTTCTATTTCGGATGGCTCGGCTGCCCTCGTGCTGATGCGCCTGTCTGAAGCTGAGCGTAGAGGCCTTACACCGTTGGCCCGGATAGCAGGTCATGCATCCTATGCGCACGCTCCCGGCCTCTTTGCCTCCGCTCCGGTCGGTGCGATTAAACGCTTGCTAGAGCGAACCAACTGGTCAATGCAGGATGTTGATCTCTTTGAGATCAATGAGGCCTTTGCCGTGGTGCCCATGGTTGTTATCCGAGACTTGAACGTCGGACATGAGCAATTAAATGTCCACGGTGGGGCATGCGCTTTGGGGCACCCGATTGGCGCGTCAGGCGCGCGTGTTGTTGTTACGTTGGTAAATGCCTTGAGGCAGAACACGCTAAAGCGTGGCATCGCTTCTGTTTGCATTGGTGGCGGCGAGTCGACCGCGATTGCTATCGAACTCCTCTCATAGAGGAGCGTTGACTGGCTGTAACAAGTCTCCCGCTGCGCCTCGGAAATCTTTTTTTGCGCAAAGAATTTGTCTGTGAACTACCGGCCCCTAAAAGTTGATCATGTCGAAGGGGCTGGCTTGATCTCGCTTAACCGCCCAGACGCGCTGAATGCGATCCACGCAACGCCTGGCCAGAAAGAAGGGATGCGAGCATTTGTGGAGAAACGCGCAGCTAAGTTTTGAGCGTCAGTGTCGCGAGTTTAACGCTGCAGAACCCAGGAGATACCGTGGCAGAGAAAGAACTGTATTGGGAAGACCTCACCCCAGGTAGAACTTGGACAGCCAAGCAATCAGTTCCTATCACAACGGAACAAATTATCGCCTTTGCTGCCGAGTACGATCCTCTCGATATTCATATAGATCCTGACCTTGCCCGTTCGAGTCCGCTTGGGGTGCACTGTGCCAGCGGGGTACAAACCTTCGGTATCTCGCAGCGGTTGATGTGTGATGCCCTACTGCTTCAATCAAATGTCGTGGCGGGTGGGAAGATCGATGGTTTCAGGATGGTTGCTCCAGTAGTGCCAGGAGACATTCTCAAGCTCTCAGCTCAAGTCGTTCGATCACTCATCCACGCGGGAAACCATGAACGAGGGTGGGTTGTGTTTAAAGTCGACGTCGCTACGACGGGGGGAAAAACCGTCCTTGTTTATGAGGTGACAGTATTGATACTACGCAGGAGCGGTCAGGGTGGGTCTGTACCTGGAAGCGTTGGCCAGCATTGATACTCGTGTGGCCCTCTTTTGGCCGGAAGCGCATGGTAGCGCCAGCCAGGCGTTACTCAAGAGACCCAGGAGATGCTTGATCTCTGCGCCGAGAAGAACACCCGCCTCTCTCGAATGAGATACAAGGAGGCCCTTATCGGGCCTTTTTTGTACTCAAACCAAACTCACTTGGTCAGCCAAGACTCGACGGTGTCGGAGCCATATGTCGCTTTCCACTCTTTCAAGGTTCGGTGATCCCCGTCCATTGTCTCAACGACAACATCTCTCGCAACACCTTCAATGCCCGGCCAAATGTTCAAGATCTGCCAGAAAGCGTCCATCTACGTGTTCCCCTGCGGCTCACTGACTGGCGACAACGGCAATGACGCAATTATCTCAGCGTGGCAAACCTCGAGTATTTCATCAGCCAGAGAAGAATCATCTGGGCAGGCGCGCGACAACATGACTGCACCGATTGCATGCGCCAGCATGTCGATCATTTTTGCCCGTACCCCATCCTGCGGCGCCTCTTGCCTGGCCTTGTACTTTTCTTCGAGCGCTGCCAGCGTGCTTTCTACCCCGCTGGCAAAGGTGGCCTTCAACTCATCTGATTGACGCGCAGCGTCTCCACAAAGGGCCGCCATGGTGCAACCACTGCCCCTGCCGTCTCGGTGATCCCTCGACACATACAGATCGATGAACTCAGCAACCTCGAGACCTTCGGAACTGGTCAGCGAATGCGAAAGGCTGTTCGCTGCCGCTTCAGCCATCAAATCGGCCTTGGAGCCGAAGTGCTTGTAGAAACCGCCTTGCGTAAATCCGGCTGCTGCCATGAGTTCAGCCACCCCCACGCCATCGTAGCCACGCTCGCGAAACAGCTCTGAAGCCGTCTCAACGATGTGAGCTCTATTGGCGAGTGATTGCGCCTTGGTGATCTTCATTTCCTGCGCCTCTGCATCTCAAAGCAATGCCTCCATCATACTCTGATGTCGATCATAATCAAAAGCATTGACAGTTTTGAGCATGATCGACATCATAAATGCGCCAACGCGAATCTTCCCTGGCACGGCGCATGTCGCCTTTCATTAATCAACGAGTATGGAAACGATATGAACGATAAGACGTTATTTGAGCCGTACACGCTCGGCTCGCTGACACTTTCCAACAGAATCGTGATGGCTCCGCTGACGCGTAACCGTGCGGCAGAAGGCCTCGTCCCGAGCGAGTTCGCTGCAACCTATTACAGCCAGAGAGCCTCTACAGGCCTGTTGATCTCCGAAGCCTCGCAGATCTCGCAGCAGGGACAGGGCTACCAGGACACGCCCGGTATCTACACGCAGGCGCAGATTGATGGCTGGCGTAAGGTCACCGATGCCGTCCACGCAAAAGGCGGACGAATTTTCCTGCAACTGTGGCATGTCGGACGTGTATCGCACGTTGACCTGCAGGAGAACGGTGCCGCTCCGGTAGCACCCTCCGCTCTGCGTCCTGCGACCAAGGTGTTCGTCAATAATAGCTTCGTGGACGTTTCAGAGCCGCGAGCGCTTGATATCAGCGAGCTTCCCGGGATCGTTAATGATTTTCGCCAAGCGGCGGCAAATGCCATCGCTGCGGGATTCGATGGCGTAGAGATCCACGGCGCAAACGGCTATTTGCTGGATCAGTTCGTCAAGGACGGTGCCAATATCCGCACCGATGCCTACGGTGGCTCGATTGAAAACCGCGCTCGCCTACTGCTGGAAGTGACGGCGGCGGTAGTAGCCGAGGTCGGTGCCGGACGCACAGGCATCCGTATATCGCCAGTTTCGCCAGCCAATGGTGTCTCCAGCAGCGAACCGCAGGCCCAGTTTGACTACATTGTCGACCAACTCGATGCCTTGGGCATTGTGTACCTCCATGTGGTCGAAGGCGCGACTGGCGGGCCGCGCGATGTTGCGCCCTTCGACTTTGGTTCTTTGCGCCAACGCTTCAAAAACACTTACATCGCGAACAATGGCTACGACGTGAATCTGGCCACCTCTCAACTCAACGATGACAAGGCTGACTTGATCGCCTTTGGACGTCCCTTCATAGGTAACCCGGACTTGGTGGAGCGCCTTAAAACCGCTGCCTCTTTGTCGACATTCGATCCTGCGACCCTGTATGGCGGCGGTGCAGAAGGCTACATCGACTACCCAACCCTTGCCGAGTCCAGTACCCGGCACGGCTAAGAATCACGTCCGTGCACGTCCTCCGGACACCGCGCACGATTCGCCTATCGATATCCGAAACCGAGGATCAATTCATGAGCATCCCTACCACCGTTCTCATTACCGGCGCCTCCACTGGCATCGGCGCCACCTATGCCGAGCGCTTTGCACAGCGCGGGCACGACCTCGTACTGGTTGCCCGCGACAAAGGGCGGCTGGATGCTCTTGCAGCCCGGCTGCGTGAGAAACACAACATCACCATTGATGTTCTCCAGGCTGACCTGACCCAAATCAGCGATTTGACTACGGTCGAGGCTCGCCTGCGCGACGACGCCAGTATCGGCATCCTGGTGAACAATGCAGGCGCCGCACAATCCGGCAGCTTTATCGAACAATCCACCGACAGCGTTGCTCAGTTGGTTACGCTCAACACTACCGCACTGGTACGGCTTGCCAGCGCCATCGCCCCACGCCTGGCCCTAGCCGGGGACGGAGCGATTATCAACATAGGCTCGGTCGTTGGCCTGGCACCGGAGTTCGGGATGACGGTCTACGGCGCGACCAAGGCGTTTGTACTGTTTCTCTCTCAAGGTATGAGCCTGGAGCTGACGCCCAAAGGCGTCTACGTGCAAGCCGTTCTGCCGGCAGCCACTCGCACCGAAATCTGGGAGCGAGCGGGCGTCGATATCAATACCCTCAGTGACATCATGGAAGTGGGTGATCTGGTCGATGCGGCGCTGGTCGGTTTTGATCGTCGCGAGCCCGTGACCATTCCACCCTTGCAGGACGCCGCACGTTGGGATGCCTTGCAGGGTGCACGTCAGGGCTTGCTGTCGCAGATCAGGCAATCCGATGTCGCCGAGCGTTATCAAGCCAAGGCGTAATCATCGTGCAGCAGGCGCTGGTGCGCAGCACTCGATTTAAAAGCGCCTGCAACACAGTCTCACTTGCAGCTTTTCGACCCGCATCACGGGGCCAACATGAATATTCAAGACACAAAACTTCATCCCGGATCGCGCACGCCGTTCGTCAATGCAGCGAACCAATGGATCAAGGTCGAAGGAACAGCGTTCGCTTACCGTGACATAGGCCCCAAGGGTGAGTTGCCGCTCGTTCTGCTTAACCATTGGGGCGCAGTGCTGGACAACTTCGACCCACGGATCATGGATGGGCTCGCAAGCACCAGACGCATCATCGCCACTGACTATCGGGGAATCGGCGCCTCAGATGGCACCGCCCCTGCGACGGTCAGCGAAATGGCAAACGATGCCATCGCTGTGATTCGTGCACTGGGGTTTAAAAAGGTCGACCTGCTGGGTTTTTCACTCGGAGGATTCGTGGCCCAGGAAATTGCTCTGAGCGCCCCTGACCTGGTGCGCAGACTGATTCTGACCGGTACGGGGCCTGCTGGCGGTAGTGACATCGACAAGGTCTGGTCAGTGTCATGGCCATTGATGCTTAAAGGTTTGCTGACGTTGCGCGATCCGAAGACCTACCTATTCTTCACCTCTACGGTCAATGGCCGGCGAGCCGCCAAGGATTTTCTGAATCGCCTGAAGGAGCGCAGGAAAGATCGAGACAAAAATCCAACGCCAATCGCTTTTTGGCGGCAGTTGAAAGCCATTCACGCATGGGGCAGACAACCCCCACAAAATCTCAGTCGCATACAGATACCGACGCTGATCGCGAACGGAGACAACGACATCATGGTGCCCACGATGAACTCTACCGACTTGGCAAACCGGATCCCGAATTCACAACTGATCATTTACGAAGACGCAGGGCATGGCGGAATTTTCCAACATCATGCCGACTTCGTGGCGAAAGCAACGGCATTCCTGGATGCCTGAGCGTGTTCTGCCATTCCCCTTTGAAACTATGAGAGTTGAATCAACATGAAGGCATTTCTAATCGAGCGTTACGGCAAAAATAATGGCCGTTTCGCCGAGGTGCCCGCACCTGAGGTGGGTGCACATGACGTCCTGGTTCAAGTGCATGCCACAAGCGTCAACGTGCTTGATTCAAAGATCAGTACAGGCGAATTCAAACTGATCTTGCCGTACTCATTCCCGTTGATATTGGGCAATGACCTGGCTGGGGTGGTGGTTGGCGTGGGCTCAGCTGTGCGGCGCTTCAAGCCAGGTGACGAAGTCTACGCGCGCCCTCCTCAAGAGCGCATAGGCACTTTCGCCGAGCTTATTGCGGTGGAAGAAAATGCACTCGCGTTGAAACCCGAAAATATCAGCATGGAAGAAGCTGCCTCCCTCCCCCTGGTCGCTCTGACGGCCTGGCAGGTGTTGGTTGAAACCGCCAGGTTGCAAAAAGGGCAGAAGGTCTTTATTCACGCCGGTTCCGGCGGTGTTGGCACCATCGCCATCCAGCTCGCCAAGCATCTGGGCGCCTTCGTTGCGACAACCACCAGCACAAACAATGTTGAATGGGTTAAAGCGCTGGGAGCGGACGTCGTCATCGACTACAAGAAGCGAAACTTCGAAAGCGTTTTGCAGGACTACGATGTCGTATTGAACAGCTTGGGCGCGGATGAACTGGAAAAGTCGCTCAGCATTTTGAAGCCTGGTGGCCAGCTCATTTCCATCTCGGGGCCGCCGACGCCGCAATTCGCTGAAGAGCAAAAACTGTTCTGGGGATTGGGTTGGGTGATGCGTTTGTTGAGCAGCGGTATCCGCAGAAAAGCTCGCAAGAAGGATGTCAGCTATGCGTTCGTTTTTATGCGCGCGAGCGGTGCTCAACTGGGTGAAATCACTGCTCTCGTCGAGTCCGGCATTATCAAACCGGTGGTCGACCGATCCTTCCCTTTCGAGTCAACAGCGGATGCTTTGAGCTATGTCGAACAAGGACGATCCAAAGGTAAGGTAATCATTAAGCTCACGGGAAGTTCGCTATCGCCAGGAGTATTGCCGACGGCGCAAACGGGCTGAAAACCGAGCAAAAAAGGGCCCTTCTCTGGCCCTTTTGTACTCAATCCAAATTCACTTGGTCAGCCAGGACTCGACGGTCGCGAAGCCGTATTCTGCTTTCCATTTTTCAAGCAGGGGTAGCCTGGAGTCACAGTCCAGTCGTTACGCACATGTCCTCTCAAACGCCTTCAATGCATGCTCGCATTTGAACCCGGTGACTCCACTGGGTAGATCAATCGAGGCTCAATTGTTGGCGTATCTATCTCAAGAGGAGCCAGCGCGACTGGAAGCTTGAAGCGTCGTCGGCCCGACTGACCCACGTAGACTGCAGTGCCGACGACACAATCCTGACCAGATATCAATCCAACTGATGCCGAAAAGGTAAGTCCGGCCCGTTTTTACCGCAGGTCAGGGCCGCGGCGCTGACGGCAAAGTCGAGCATTGCGTCGATCTGTTCACGGCCCAAGCGTTGCAAGCCCTCCACCGAATCCAGCTGCTGCTCGGTCAGCCAAGCGATCAATGCCGCCTGGAAGGTATCGCCGGCGCCCACGGTATCGACCATCACCACGGCACGGGCCGGCACCGACCAAGTGCCATGGCGGCGGCTGAAAACTGTCGCGCCCTGACCGCCACGGGTGAGGAATACCAGTTGGCAGCGGTGTTCCAGCCAGCCCTCGATCACGCTCTGCGGATCACGCTCGGGGTAGAGTAGGTTCAGGTCTTCGTCACTGACCTTGATCAGATCGGCATGTTCGACCAGAGCGCCGATACGTTCGCGCCACAATTCGATATTCGGCTCTGGGTTGAGTCGCACATTGGGGTCAAGACTGATCAGGCGTTTGCCACTTTCCTGGCAGACCAGAGCCAGCAGGGTATCGGCAATCGGCTGCACCACCAACGAGAACGAGCCGATATGCAGCCCTCGCACCTCAGCGCCCAACTCAGGCAAATGCCCCGGCAACAGCTGACGATCAGCGCAGCCTTCGCCGCGAAAGCTGTAATGCGGCGAGCCATCGGCACCAACGGCGACCATGGCAAGGGTGGTCGGTGCGTCGAAGTCCTGAAGGTAGTCCAGGCGCACGCCCTCCTCCTGCAATACTTGCTGTAAACGCCGGCCCAGGTAGTCGGTGGACAACCCGGCAAACAGCGCCACGTCGATACCCAGGCGCCGCAGCCCGACGGCGACGTTGAACGGTGAACCGCCGGCAATGGCCTTGTAGTTTATTTTTGAAGCTTGAGCTCCGGGGTCGTTTTCACTAAAAAAATCGAACAGCGCTTCGCCACATACCAGATACATAGTCGTTTGCTCTTTAAAAGTTCGCTACAGGTTGTTGATAGCGTCAATAGGCCTGTTGATAGGCAGCCACGCTAGCTGCGACACTCTCGCTCAAGGAGAAGAAGTGGGTTCTTCATCTGTGATCGTGAAGTCAGCTCTACTGCTGGCCGAAATCACAAGTTCGGCATTCGGAAGGTCGTTGCAACGAACTTTTTCATAGGAAGTAGACTCATCGAACCCGAATGATCGCCATCGATCAAGCAGTCGCGTCTCCAGGGTTTTACGGTCAACCTGCAGCATAATGGTGGTGTCAAAACAGTCCCTTAAGGACGACCATGGGGCAAGATTCAATAGAAGGTAGTTTCCTTCTACGATGAGATATTTCACGTCAGAGGAAACCAATCGTCCTGCGGCACGGGATATCTCCAGGTTACGATCGAATACTGGAACGGCAACCGTTGGTTCGTTGTTCGCACGAAGCCGCAGCAGCAGACTCCTGAAGCCACCCACATCGAATGTATCGGGGGAACCCTTACGATCTAAAAGGTTCAAGGATCCAAGAACCGCGTCATCATAGTGAAAGCCATCCCCGGGAATGACCGCTGCACTCCCCGGCATAATACTATTAAGGGCCTCTACCAAGGCCTCAGAGACGGTGGACTTGCCTGCACCAGGCGGCCCCGCTAGCGCAACGACAATTCGATTACCAGACAGAGACGTGACGTAGTCAAGTAGCTCTATGCTTACTATTGTGTTTGCGTTGGAAAACATGCCAGGTTTCTCGTCAGCAAGCGTCGCTCAGCCCCCCATACCGAGATACGTGAAGCTTGAACAATACTCATGGATACATAATGACAACAGGATCAGCAAACCTCTAAGAGGCCAATGACTGTTCGGCTACTGCGAGTACCTCGCAGCAGCCATTACCCGCATTCCAGATGTGGCTAGATACCCCTATGCCACCTGACTAAGCCGCATATGAGTCATTGGTCAGCTTGCCAGCCTTTGTACTCCATAACATTAGTTCGGGTTACAAGTGAGGGTTGAAGCAGTACCGTTGTGCTTTCCAAGGATTTGCCATTCAGCAGGTCGTTACCCATCGTTACGGCCTGTTGTGCCTGGCCCCAAGGGGACTGAGAGGCAGAAGCCTGGATCTGTGTATCGCTTTTGAGTGCTGTCTCTATATCGGGAGCCCCATCCACCGATGCGATAATGATGCCTTTACGCTTGAGTTGTTTTGCTGCCAGGTCTGCACCTATGGCTTGGGGATCATTGATAGCGAACACCGCATCGATTTTTGCAAAGCGAGTCAGGTCGCCTTGCATCACGCTGTAGCCACCTTCTCGCGAGCCTTTGGCATCCTGATTATCAGACAGTACCTTAATGTCAGGTGCCTGTGCGAAAACACTCTTACACCCATTGACACGATCCAGGACTGCTGAAGTCTGCGTACCATTCTGGATAATAACGTTACCCTTGCCACCAAGCTGCTCGGCAATGTACTGACAGACTATCTTGCCGGCTTCAACGTTATCTGTCTGTACCGTGGCGTTGGCACCCTGCACCATGACATCAACCCCCACAACCACTATGCCGGCCTTTCTGGCTTTGGCAATCGCAGGTGCAATCGCTACAGGGTCGACGGCATTGACAAGAATCAGGTTTACGCCCGCCGAAATGAAGTTATCGATCTGGGTGAACTGCTTGTTTAGATCGTAGTCGGCCGAAACTGAGGTGAATTTTGCGGCGGGGTTGATCTGCAATGCCTGCGCTTTGGCGCCATTTACCATCGCTACGAAATACGGATTTCCCAGCGAGCCAACGGTTATCCCGACGGATTTCAATTCTTGCGCTTGAGCGGTATTAAATGCCAGGAGTGCACAAGCAGCGGCCAATATTGTTTTTTTCATGAGCACAGTCTCTTATTGTTGGAGTATTAGAGGAGTTTTATAGAGTTCAGGTTCGTGCGCCGGTCTGCCGAAAACGATCGAGTGCTACCGCCCCGATGATGACGACACCCTTGATGATGTATTGCCAGATATCCGAAACGCCCAGCAATATCAGACCGTTGGAAAGTGTCGCGATGATTAGGGCGCCAATCAGCGTGCCGACGATGGTGCCGACGCCGCCGGTGAAACGTGTGCCACCCAGGATGACGGCGGCGATAGCGTCGAGTTCATAGGACTGGCCCATTTGCAGACCGTTGGCCGCCATCAAACGAGCGGAAGTCATGATGGCCCCCACACCTGCCAGCAAACCGGATATGGCGTAAACGAAGAGCAGGACTTTCCAGACCTTGATTCCCGATAACCGCGCGGCCTCAGGATTGCCACCCACTGCGTAAATCTGTACGCCTAAAACCGTCCGACGAAGAATGAGCCACGAAAGAGTCACCACTACCAGCGCGATGACAACCAGCCATGGCACCCCGAACAACGTATCGTTTCCAATGAAGGCAAATGACAAGTCGGGGTTGAACACCGTTTTGTCTTCGCCGATGAGGCGTGCGATCCCACGCATCGCCGTCAATCCGCCCAGTGTGACTATAAACGCAGGCAGCTTGCCAAAAGCGACCAATACGCCATTGACGAGCCCGAACAACAGGCCGATTCCAAGCCCCGCAGGGATGGCCAGAGAGGACAATCCGGGAACTTGCGATACCAACAGTGCCACTACCGCGGAAACAGCCAGGATCGAACCCACTGAAAGGTCGATGCCCCCGGTCAAAATCACGAAAGTCAGGCCGGATGCCAATACCACATTGATAGAGGCTTGTTGGCTGATGATCGAGAAGTTCTGCGCCGAGAAAAAGCTGTCGCTCATCAGGCTGAAGCCCACACACAGGAGCAACAATACGGGGAGCATGCCCGCTACCCTCATCAGTTGGCGCATTTTTTCCTGTGCGCCAGGTCCGGCAATGTTCCGCGCATTGGGTGTGATGAAGTCACTTGCTACTTTGCGTTGCAGTGGGGAAGTCATTGAACTAAGTCTCCGTTGGCTAGAGTCAAGCTGTCGCTGCCAGTGGCAAACGCGATAATGGTTTCGGGTGTGATATCAACACCGCTGCGGCCACCGAGTTCGGCGACAAGTTTCCCTTCACACATGACCAATACACGGTCAGCGATTCCAACAATCTCTGGCAGTTCACTTGAAATCATCACGACACAAACGCCGGAGGCGGCCAATGCATTGATTATTTTATATATCTCTGTTTTGGCTCCAATATCGACACCCGAGGTGGGTTCGTCCAAGAACAGCACTTTGGGCTTCATCTCAAGCAGACGAGCCAGCAAAACCTTTTGTTGGTTGCCTCCAGACAGCGCGCCGACATTGATGTCTGGAGCTGCTTTGATATTGAGTGCCTGAATGGCTTGTTCGGTCCGTCCGGTTCCAGCCGTCCGGTCCACAAAACCCGTCAAAGAAGCATCATTTCCCAATACACAAACATTGATATTGTCGTGGACACTCATATCGAGAAAGAGGCCCAAGGCTTTACGGTCTTCTGTCAGATAGGCGATACCTGCATTGCCTGCATCGCGAGGGGAGCGTATGGCTACAACTTCGCCGTCCAGTTCAATGTGTCCACCCGAGTATGCATCGACACCTGCAATTAATCGGGCAAGTTCTGTTCTCCCTGAGCCCACCAGCCCTGCAATCCCGAGAATTTCGCCGGCATACAGATCGAAACTGCAATCTCGAATTTTTAAACCATCAGTAAGGTGGCGGACACGTAGTACCGGTTGCTCGTAAGAACACGTAGCACGCTCATGGGCATAGAAACCGGAAACATCGCGCCCCACCATCATCCGGACCAGGGTTTCAGCCGATAGCGTGCCACGGTCCAGCGAACCCACGTAACGACCGTCTCGGAGCACCGAAACAAAATCGGACAATGCGTATATCTCAGCCATTCGATGGCTGATATAGATGATCGCGACGCCATCATCACGTAACTGGCGAATCAACGTAAATAGACTTTCAGTCTCTTTTGAAGACAGCGGCGTTGTAGGCTCATCCATCACCAGGATTCGCGTATCGGCATGAATTGCACGGGCGATTTCAACAAGTTGTTGGTCGGCGATCGACAATGTACCGACCAGCGCGTGCGGATCAAATGTGACGCCAAGTCGCTTTAGTACAACCTGCGCGCCTTCGGTCATTGCCTTGTGGTTTACAACCCCACATCGACGAATTTCCCTACCCAGGTAGATGTTCTCGACCACGCTCATATTCGCGCACAAGCTGAGTTCTTGATAGATAACTGAAATGCCATGGCGCTTCGCATCGTTCACGCCATAGTTTCGAATATCACATCCATCGATTCGGATCGTGCCACTGTCGGCTATATAGGCCCCCGACAGAATTTTCATCAGAGTGGATTTTCCGGCGCCGTTTTCGCCCATTAGCGCGTGGATTTGTCCAGGAAAAATACTGAGATCGATGTCATGCAGGACGCGTACCCCATTGAATGACTTCGAGATGGCACGCATTTCCAATAGGGCAAGAGGTGGACTTTCAGATCCAGTGCTCAGCATAGCGGTTAACTCCTTATCTACCGATTTGAGAAGCAGTTGAAACCTCTCATCGGTGTTCTTGTTCGAGAAACATAGTCCAAAGGAAAGCGCTTGCGCAAGCGCTTTCCTTTCCGCCAGAAGGAAAGGTGAAAAGGTTAGGAAAGCGCTTGCGCAAGCGATTTCGTCTCGGCTATGCTTTTTTCAACAGCGTCCCTGCGTGCCATTAACGGTTCGCCATGTGATCGCGACAATAATAAAAAAGGAGTGCCCGGCTATGCTGCATAGCGGATTCCACCATCTCGCCTCAGCCACTTCAGGTGCACAGCGCACCTCGCTGGGTCTCTCTCGAAATGACGGGCCCGTCCCGGCCTCAATTCATAGAGCCTCCGACACATTTTCTCGCTGTGAGCTTTACAATGGCTTACCGCTGGGCATGAGTTCAGCGCTATCCATGAAATCACGTGAGAAAGGAGTGGTGCACAGTGGGCGCAAAGATGAGTGATGTAGCGCGAGCCGCGAACGTATCAATGTCTACGGTATCCCACGTACTCAACGGTACTCGCAAAGTACATCCTGACACCGTCCGTAGCGTGAATCAGGCTGTAGAGTCCGTAGGCTATATTCGAAACTCGCTCGCTCGATCTCTGGCTCGCTCCTCTTCAGGTGCTATAGGGGTGGCGATTGCTACGCTGTCGAACTATTACTTCAGTGAAACAGTACGTGCCATCGAAGCGGCATGTGCGAAAAGCGGCTTGATGATGATTCTGGTCAATACGCAAAAAGATCCTGAACAAGAGCTTAAAGCGGTCAAAGCACTGCATGAGAGACGTGTTGACGGCATTGTACTCGCCTCGGAGCATGACCCAGAAAATAGAGTATTTAATTACTTGAAGGCCAACAAGATACCCACGGTTCTCATCGATCGACTTCTGTCGACGTCTTTCGATCAGGTGGGGGTAGAGAATAAGCAATCATCTCAAGAGTTGATTGCACACTTGATTAAACTTGGACACCGGCGTATCGGGATGGTATCCGGACGATTGAGTCAGTCTTCTTCTCACGAGCGAATTGAAGGTTACCGTGCGGCCTTGGTTGACGCAGGAATTCAGTACGAAGATCAATTAGTTTGCTGTGGTGAATCGGCGATTGCGCCGGCAATGGAAGCGACTCGCGGTCTACTGGCGCTAGAGCACCCGCCTACCGCAATAATGACCGCTAACAACTTGATGACCATTGGTGCAATGCAGGCCCTTCGTGAAGCCAGGCTTGAGGTGCCAAAGGACATCGCACTGGTCGGCTTTGACGACTTCGAATGGGCGGATGCTTTTAGCCCCCGACTGACAGTTATAGCGCAACCTCTCGAGGAGCTCGGAGCCCAGGCTGTGAAGCTTTTATTGAAGCGTATCAAGCAACCTGATGGGAGACGTCAGACTATTCGATTGAAACCCTCATTAATCCAGCGAGATTCTGGCGGCGTTCCCAAATGACTGTACTCAGGGATTTATCCTGAGGGTCTAGCGGTTGCAGGCGTGAATTATTTTACTTTTGTCCACGTCTCGCCGTCTAGATAACTTTTAAACTAAATGACCAGCATCTGGTTTCAATTTGTCGTGCACGCATATGTATGTTTGCTTTTTCACTTAAGCGACCGGCTTTCGGTTTTTTTTGAGCTTTCAATAATTTCGCCAAAGAGATAAGCGTCTATTTAGATCGCGATTAAAAATCGCTGACCTCGTGGAACGGAGTCCGATAGCCGATTGTAACAACAAACCGCAGAACCTGTTTCTGTCGGGGCGTCTCTGCATGTGCAGATTTACAAAACTCCCAAATTTGAATCGTTGATTGAGACGGCTGAAGCCGTATTGGCAAAGAGAGGCTGAGCATGAATAACTACAACAAAACGAATGATGTGACTGCATTGCCGGCATGGCGCAATCTGCTCGACCATCGGGAGAGCATGAAAAATTTTAGTATGCGCAATGCCTTTCAAGATGACAGTAAACGCTTTCAAGACTTCTCCTTGGCGGGCTGCGGGCTGTTTCTGGATTACTCCAAAAACCTGATCACTCACGAGACGCGCTCATTGCTGGTAAACCTTGCTCGCGAGGCTGGCGTGGAGCAGGCAGCGCATGCCATGTTCAGTGGAGAAAAAATCAACTGCTCCGAGGGGCGTCCTGTGCTGCATACCGCGCTGCGGCGACCAGTGGGGGAACCTTTGATGGTCGATGGCCGCAACTTGATGCGCGATGTGCATGGTGCTCTGGCGCAGATGACTGACGTTGTGAGTCGTATCCATAGCCATCTTTGGCGTGGTTACAACGATAAGGTCATCACTGATGTCGTAAACATTGGTATTGGTGGCTCATTTCTGGGCCCTGAGCTTGTCTCTGAAGCACTCGCGCCCTTCGCTCGGCATGGGGTGCGGTGCCATTACCTGGCTAACATCGACGGCAATGAATTCCGAGAGGTTACAGCCGATCTGAACGTAGAAACAACGCTGTTCATTATCTCAAGCAAAACCTTCGGTACTCTTGAAACGCTGAAGAACGCGCAAGCTTGTCGAAGCTGGTATCTGGCCAAGGGCGGGACGGAAGAGAAGCTGTATCGCCACTTCATTGCTGTGACAAGTAATCGTCAAGCTGCGCTGGATTTCGGCATCCGTGAAGCAAACATTTTTCCTATGTGGGACTGGGTCGGTGGCCGTTACTCACTATGGTCGGCAATTGGCCTGCCGATTGCTCTGGCCATTGGCATCGCTAACTTTAAGGAACTGCTGTCCGGCGCGTACGCTATGGATCAACATTTCCTGAATGAACCATTGGAACAGAACCTTCCCGTTCTTTTAGCGGTACTTGGCGTTTGGTATCACAACTTTTGGGGTGCGCAAAGCTATGCGTTCTTGCCCTATGACCATAACCTGCGCAACTTCGTGAAACATCTGCAGCAGATGGACATGGAGTCCAATGGCAAAAGTGTTCGTCATGACGGCACGTCAGTTTCCTACACCACTGGCCCAGTAATCTGGGGTGGCGTGGGATGTAACGGACAGCACGCTTACCACCAGTTGTTGCATCAAGGGACGCCTCTAATTCCAGCCGACTTCATTGTGCCTGTGGTCAGCCACAACCCAGTGGCTGATCATCAGGAATGGCTGTACGCCAATTGCTTGTCTCAAAGCCAAGCGCTGATGCGAGGCAAAACCCGCGCTGAAGCTGAGGCAGAGCTAAAAGCCAAAGGCCTTTCGTCCAGTGAGATTGAACGACTGGCGCCGCATAAGGTAATTCCCGGTAACCGGCCAAGCAATACAGTTGCTCTTGAGATCATCAATCCACATAGCCTTGGTGCGTTGATCGCCCTTTATGAACACAAGGTCTTTGTCCAGGGTGTAATTTGGGGAGTCAATTCGTTTGATCAATGGGGCGTGGAGTTGGGCAAGGAGCTAGGCAACAGCGTCTACAACCTTCTGACTCGCTATGACGCGGAACCGGCAGATGATTCCTCGACGCAGGGCCTTATAGATTTCTTCCGGGGACGTCATCGTGGTTAGAGCCTCATAAGATTGGGTGGGACTAATGCCTTCCAGTCTTGGAGAAAACGAATGCCATGTAGTCGTGCCTCCGCGCATGTATTCACTCCTGTTGTACTTCTGAGGCTACAGGGTGATCGATCGGCCCTGCACCGTGATTAAGGAAGTTTGGGCTTCCAGGTTCGCGGCCTGAAAATACATTCCAAAGGGTAAAACTTACGACGATCAACTAACTCATTGGTTAAGTAATAGCTTGCTTACCGTAGTCACTCCGCACTGGCACTGCCTGGGTTCTTCTCATGCTTTGGCTCAGGTAATACGGTGCGCTTTCTATTCGATTTAACCTATTTCCCATTCGGGAACTTGTGCGTGGAGCTAGCTGCGTACTTGGTTACAAAGCGTGCTGACTCGCGTTATCGACCTTGTCCAATAAATATAAAAAACAAAAGGTGTTATGAATGAACGTTAAAACTCTCAGTGCAGTTCTGGGTGTGTCCTTTGCTGTCGGCTTTCTGCCTGTTGACGCGTATTCAACAGACTTCAGTGGTTATTTCAGAACCGGAGTGGGGGATTCTACTCAAGGAGGGAAACAGTCGTGTTTTCAGCTACCGGGCGCGCAGTCCAAATATCGCCTTGGCAACGAATGTGAGCAGTACATGGAGCTGGATTTGCGCCAGGATCTGCTTTCACTGGACGACGGCTCAATGCTTAGCGTTGAAGGCATGGCACAGTTTTACAACGAGTATGGCCATGAACCAAAATTTGACGGAGAGCACGGCTATACGCGGATGAGCCAGCTCTACGCAGAGTGGAGCAAGATGCCGGCATTGAATGGCGGTTCTTTCTGGGCGGGCCGTCGTTACTACAATCGAAACGACATCAATATTTCCGACTACTTCTACTGGAACCAAAGCTCAACGGGCTTTGGGCTCGACCAGGTCGCCTTGGGAGATCTGAAATACAGCTACGTGTTCTCACGCAAGGACAACGTCTTCCAAAAGGATTTTGTTACCCGACATGATGTGACCGTCAGCGGATTCAACACAAATCCCGGTGGCGAGGTTCAGCTGGGTGTCAGTTATCTGGACAAGCCGAGCCGCGAGGATGCTCATCAGGGCTGGTCGGTGGTTGCCCAGCACAAGCAGGTCGCGTTCCTGGGCGGAGTCAACAAGTTCGCTGTTCAATACGGCCGAGGGCCGGGCACCGCATTGGGTTACACCGGTGATACCACGCTGGATGAGAGCAACAAGAGCTGGCGGCTCGTGGAGTTTTTCGATTGGCAATTGACTCATGCTTTCAGTGGTCAAGTTGAACTGGTCTATCAAAAAGACACGCGCCCTGATGGTGATGATCAGAACTGGTTATCCATTGGTGTTCGGCCAATTTATGCGTTCACGGATCAGTTCAAGCTGATCACCGAGGTTGGGCGCGACCAGGTTGAAGCCGCAGACGGTACCCGAAAACTCACTAAGTACACCATCGCGCCGACTTGGTCACCGAAGGGCCCGGGATTCTGGGACAGGCCGGAATTTCGTCTGTATTACACCTACGCTACCTGGAACAAGGCTGCGCAACGCGCCGCCAGCTTGCAATCTCCGGGATCGGCTCTGTCTGATACCGGTGCGTTTGGTACAGACCTGCAAGGCTCCAACGTAGGGGTTCAGATCGAGTATTGGTGGAAATAAACTCCCTTGTTGACGCCGATGCCGAATTGAACCACGTGCCGACGCAAGACCGACCCACCTCAAAATCAGCACAAATCCGGCACAGACAACGGTTTGTGAGGAATCAGACGGGGTCAGTGACATCTCGGCAACTGGGTGTATTCGGCATCGGCACCAACAACGCTGACCTCTCCACGGAGCAATCACGATGTCGAATGCAGACCTGCTCCCTTCCCTACTCTTCAAGATCAATCAAAACCAGCTAGCCCTCGAAGCCGCGATCATGGCGCTTACCCTTTGGGTCGAGCAGCGCTGTTCGGGTGAGGCTGGAGGCAATGTGCGCAGTGCGCAGGCAACGATCAGCACGAACGAAGAGTTGATCAACATTTCGTTAGCGGTGCTCACGACGCCAGAGTGATCCCACCAACGGTGCTGCTCAATGCATCATCTGATTGCTGAAACGGGTAGGCAGTTGCTCTCTCTGGATATCTGGTGTGGGTCAGTTGATACCCATCGTACTGCAACGGACGCTGTATTTCAGAACTCTTAAGGTTTGCTTAAGGACTTTAAATGTCGCCGGCGGACAGACTTTCCTGAACGATCAGGAGAGCCGCCATGAACCCGCAATCGGTGATATCAAACCATCCATGCACCCTGGTACGGCCGCTGGGTGCCCTGTCCGGCTGGCAGGAGCGCCGCGCCAAGGAGCTGATGCTGCGTGACATGGGCAGCTGCGTTCGCATCAGCGAGATTGCCGAACACTGCAACCTGTCCCGTAGCCATTTTTCCCGGGCGTTCAAAAAGGTTACCGGCCACTCGCCGCAAGGCTGGCTGGTGATGATGAAAATCGAAAAAGCCAAAAGCCTGCTGATCACCTCAATGCCGATCACCGATGTCGTCTATGAATGCGGTTTCGCAGACCACTCGCATTTCACCCGCACCTTCAGCCGCCTGGAAGGGATGACACCCAAGGCATGGCGCCGGGCCTTTGATCATGTAGCGAGCCACCCTGGCCAGTCACCAGTGATTGATCGGGACATACCCGACTGGAGAATTCACGATAGCCTGGTCGACGGCGTGGGACAGTCGCGCGCACAGGAGCTGCACGCGTGAACTGATCGAGGTCGACAAAACGAACGCCTCCCCTTTGGCCGCTCATGCGGCCCTTTTTTATCAAGTGCTGGCCGGTGCCAGTGGCAGGTTGAAGCAAATCCGGGCGCCCTGCTCGCTATCCTGGACCACCAGCGTCCCGCCGTGCGCGCCGATCACCGACCTGCAGATGGCCAGGCCCATTCCCATGCCGCTGCCTTTGGTGGTGTAGAACGCATCGAAGATCTGCTCGCGCTGGTGCGCGTCAATTCCGGGCCCGTTGTCCTGGAAGCAGACCTGGACATGAGCGTCCTTCACCGCTGAGCCGATGATGATGCGTCCATTGGGCAACCCTGCTCCGGCGATGGCCTCCAGCGCATTGGTGATCAGGTTGAACACCACCTGCTGGATCTGTACCGCGTCGACCGACACCGGGCATTGCGCATCGAGCCGGGTTTCCAGGCGCACGTTGCGGTTCGCCAGGTCGGTGGCAGTCAGGCGCACGACCTCACCGATCAAGTGATCGATTTGCATCGGCAACCGTTGCAACGGCGTCTGTTTGGCGAGTGCGCGCAGCGCCTGGACAATGTCGGCGGCGCGGGCGCTGTCCGAGCGAATGTCTTCCAGCCCCTGAATCGCCTCTTCCAGATCGGGCTGATCACGCTTGAGCCAGCGCAGGCTGGCCGAGGCATTGGACACGATGCCCAGCAACGGCTGGCTGATTTCATGGGCAATCGAAGCAGAAAGCTCACCCATGACCTTGAGGTGCGAGCTACGCGCCAGCTCCGCGCGGGAACTGCGCAAGTCCGCTTCCATCTGCGCGCGTAGCTGGTTGTCCTCGACCAGCTGTTCATATAGCTTGGCGGTTTGCAGTGACACCGCGGCCTGAGAGGCGAGAATTTCCAGCATGGTCAGGCGCTGGGCGCTGAATAGCTTGGGGACCAGGCAGTTTTCCAGATAGACCAGGCCGATCAACGTGCCTTGTTTGAGCAACGGCAGGCATAACACCGACCGCACCTGGCGCTGTTGCAGATCGGCGCTGTAGGCCTCGGGACAATCGGCCCGGGCATCGTCGAGCACCAGGGTCGTGCGCGTGCGCATCGTGGCGTTGAGCACCGAGGCCGGCGCCATCTGTTCGAGCGGTTGCCCGGCGTCCAGAGCGACCCGTACATTGCCGGCTTCGACCGAAGCCGTCGCCGCCAGTTGCAGTTCGGCGCCGCTGACCATCATCAGCACGCCATTGTCGGCACCGGCCTGAATCATCAAGTGATTCATCAGGGTTTCGACCAGTCGTTCGAGCAGAACCTCCTGCGACAGTGCACGCGCCGCTTCGATCCCCACTTCAAGATCGAGGCGGACCTGGGTCACAGGCCGGATCGGCTCGAACGACGGCTCCGCACTCAGAAACGGGTGCAAGGTTTCCAATTGACGCGCCTTGCCTTCGGCGCCCCACAGGTTGTAGCAGTCGCGCGCGACACGCAGGTGGTGGCTGGCACCCGACACCAGCCCGTTGGGTAGGCAGATATCGGCCAGCTGTTCATGGGCCAGCGCCTGCTCATGGATGAAACCGGCCGCCGCCGCCGCGATCTGCGACTGATCGAAACAGCGGATAGCTACCAGTTCCTGACCGCGCAAACGGGCGATGACTCCCTCGATCAGCAGCAATTTGTTGCGGAAGGTTGTCGGATTGAGTTCGACCCACGGCAGGAACCGCTGGCGTTGCCGCTCGAGTTTTTCCAGTTTTTCCGCCACCTCGCCCGGCGCTTGCATGCTGCCCAGCGCCAGGCTGTAGAACAGGTGGTAATCGGCGAGATTGATATGCGCCGGAATGGACCAGGCCAGCGCGGCGGCTTCTTCGAAACGTCGCAATGCGTAAGGGATATCGCCGAAATAAAACGCTGACATGCCTGAATACAGCCAGGACCAGAACAGCGTCGGCTGCGACACACGGGTACGGTCGATGGGGCCGAAACGGTCATGTTCGATGCCATCCAGTTCGTCCAACGGCCGATGCAGGCGCCCGTCGCGCAGATCGGTGGCGAATGCCTGTTGCGCCAGCAGGATGCGCTCGATATCGATGTAATGAAATTGCTGCACCCACGCCAACCCATGCTCCAGTTCGTTCAACACCCCTTGCAAGGGTTCGCCCATGAACAGCAGGTCGGAACCGATGTGGTTGCAGGCGTAACAGGACATGCCCAGGTCGCCGCCGGCCTGGCCGCACTCGAATGCGGCGAACGCCTTCTGTCGAGCGTACGCCATCGGTCGGGTCCACGGGCTGACCTGATCGAGCGCCACCAACGTGCCTGTGCGCCCTGCTTCGTAGCCGTGCTTGTCGGTGAGTTCAAGCGCCACTTCGGCGAAGGCCTGCCCGTCCACATATTCGCCATAGCGCTCGGCAATCATCACGCCAAACCAGGCAAAACCGTAACCGCTGCTTGGCGTGGTGCCATGCAGCAGTGTGAGTTCGACCATTTTCGCCAAATGCAGAAAACGAATGTCGTCGTCGACGAAGAACGAAGAAATCAACGTACTGAGCAACTCCATGGCCGCTTCGACAGACGGGTCTTCGGCCTTGGGCAAATGCACCAGATCGGCGATGCGGCGTGCGCCGACAAGCTCACGAACCTGGGTAAATGCCAGGGTCAAATCGTTCTGTGAGGGCCTGCGCTGAAGGGGAATATCCAGCAAGGCCAGACCGTTCAGCGCCTCGGTGATCGCCCCCTCGTAATCGGAGTGCAGCGTGCGCAAGGTGGCCCGTAACCGATAGGTCTTCGCGCGGTCGAGCACTGTGGTGGCGTGGGTCAGGCAATCGTCGAGGCGGCGCTGGGCGCCTTCCAGATCGGCCAGGAGCATGTCGCACTCGGCAGCCAGCCATTGGGTGGCAAACGTCTGGCTGTAGAGGCTCGACCAACCTGTCTGGTCGAGCAGACTCTCGGCCGTGCGAAGATAGCCCACGGCCTGCTCGACAGCGGCGGTGTCCCGGGCGCGTTCGGCGGCTTCGACCAACAGCTCGACGAACGCGGCGCGGCGATGCGCCTCCAGTTCATCGGCGTCAATGCGCTGGACCTGACTGGCGACTTCGAACACACGCTCATGGATCTGCTCGCCCCAATGATCAAGCATGGTGCCAGCGATACGCGCATGCTCGGCGGCGCGTCCCGCTGGCGCCGCAAGCTGACAGGCCGCCTCAAGCACACGGTCATGGGGAAACACCAGTTGCTCGCGCTCACGCAGCAGAAAACCTGCATCGACCAGGCTTTGCACATCATGGGTGATCTGTTGCGGCTCACACGGCAACAGCCGATGCAGCAGTGATTCATCACAGCGCCCGCCGACGAAGCCGGCCGTGCGCAGCACTTCGCGTTCCATCGGTGACAGGCGTTCGAGTCGCAGTACCATCAAGTCCGCGACGTTGTCGGCGTAGCGATAACCGTCCACCTCCTGTTGATTCCAGACCCAGCGGCGACCCTGCACATCAAAGCGCACCAGACATTCATCGATCAATGCGCGCAACACCTGGCTGACGAATAGAGGATTGCCGGCCGTCTTGTAATGCACGACTTGCGCGAGCGCCTCAATCTCCTTGGGGTCGGCGTCCAGTTCAGCGGCGATCAGCTCCGCGACCGCGGGCACCGACAATGGCCCCAGCATGACGCTTGTACAGGGCAACGATTGCTCGCGACCCAGCACCTCCAGCACTCCCCCCTCGCGCTCGAGGGCCTGCGACTCGGCCTCGCGATACGCCAGGATCAACACCAGATGCCGGGGCCGCCGGGCGACGAAGGCCTGTAAAAACGACAGCGTCGAATCGTCCGCCCATTGCACGTCATCCACGAACAGCACCAGGGGGCGTCCCGGCTGAGCGAAGACTTCCAGTACATCGAGAAGGGTCCGGTTGGCGCGATCGAGCGCATGTCGGGCCGGCATGTTCGGCAGCTCAGGCGTGACCCCGATGACCAGCTCGGCCTCGGGCGCCAGCTCCACCAGAAGCCTGCCCCGCCCCTTAAGCCGTTCGACCAGTTGCTCGCCCAGCGTCTGCAACTCCAGAGCCGGCTTGCCCAGCAACTGGGTCATCAGCGACTTGAAGATTTCTGCCAAGGGTGCAAATGGAATTTCCTGCTGCAGCAGATTGCTCTTGCCGCTGGCCCAGTAGCCGGGGGCCAGGGGCCGGACACCCTGATGGATCAGCGTCGACTTGCCGGCGCCCGGCGCGCCACCGACCAGCAGAACCCGGGCAATGCCATCGCCGCCCACCTGATGCATCAGCTCGACCAACTGCGTACGTTCGGCCTCTCGACCAAACAGTACATCGCTGCGGGCCAAGGAAGGCAACGCATCGAAAGCGCCCAGGCGGAACGCGTCGATACGCTCATGTTCCAGCCACTGCTGTTGACACCAGGCCAGATCCGCGGCCATTGATTCGGCACTCTGGTAGCGGGCGCCCGGTTCTTTCGCCAGGCCTTTGAGCAGCACTCGGCAGATGCCTTCCGGTAGATCGGTGACATGAATCGCCGGTGATTGCGGCTGGACAGCGGCGTGCACGTGCAGCCATTGGGACGGGTCGCGGGCGGTGAGCGGCAGTCGGCCGGTCAGTGCCTGATAAAGAATTGTGGTCAGCGCATAGATATCACTGCGCGCATCAAAACTGACGGCATCGCGTCGGACCTGCTCGGGGGCCAGATAAGGCCATTGTTCCAGGCCGGGCAGTTCAACCGCGGGCGCCTCCCCGGCATGGCGGTGAAAATTCAGCAGTCTGACCGAGTCGGCAGCATCCACCACCAAGTGGTGGGGTAGCAGACTGGCATGTCGCACACCCATCTTCTGGACGCTCGCCAACGCGTTGGCCGCGGCTACGGCGATGGTCAACAAGCGCGCCAGTGGCAGCCCTGTGTCACTGATCAAATCAGTCAGCGGCACCCCAGACGCGGGATAGATCAACAAAGGCCCCTCGGCCGAGCGGATGAACGCGACAGGGGCAATCGCCAAGGCCGGATCCAGGCGCAGGTGAAAATCGCGCTCCAGCCGCTGGCATATGACAGGCCGCTGAATCGGCGCCCGGGCGGCGAGCCAGCGTGTGCCCGATGCCCGATCCCGGAGCGTGAACCAGGTCAGGTCGTTTTCCCGGCGCAGTATTGTGAAGGTGCAACGCTCCAGCCAGGCTTCATCGTGTACGACATCGAGACTGTGGGAACCGGATGCTGAGAGAGGGTTGCTGGGCATGAACAATCACCGCTGAAGATTCGTTTCGGGCAGAGCCTGGGAGTATACGCAAGGCTCTGGCCCGCGGGCTGCGCTCGAGCAATCCTGTCCGTCATTGGCACCAGAATGGCAGTTGAGGGCCCCCGTCGCCTGTGGTTTTTGCGCACTGAAATCGCCGCGTGTTATCCCTCGGGATAATTGCATTATGCGAGGCCGTCCCCTAGGGTGCGTTCTCAGTTAGTTTTCCCGTGAAAACTAACTGAGAACGCACCCTAGCGTGTAGCCCTGATGAAACGACGTTCCGGCGTCACTCCCCGTCAACGCAGTGCAGAGGAACGTATGATCCGACTCGGCCAAGCCACTATTTCCCTGGAACGGCGTGAAGCCTTTCTTGATGGACGGCCGCTGCGTGTCGGGGGCCGGGCGTTCGAAATCCTCTCGGTGCTGATGCAGGCCGATGGCCGAATCGTCAGCAAAGATGAATTGATCACACAGGTCTGGCCTGACACCGTCGTCGAGGAAAACAATCTGCAGGTGCAGATTTCCTCGCTGCGCAAGTTGCTCGGAGAAAAAGAGCTCATCCAGACGGTCCCGCGCCGAGGTTACCGATTATTGAAAGAACGTGAACCGCCCCTGCCCCTGTTCCACCCTGCGGCCCCGGGCCCCTTGGCGTCCGAGGATCCGCAGCGGATCGATCCTGACAGCGTGCCGGTGTTCATCGTGGACGATGAAGCCTCCGTGCGCACAGCGTTGAGCCGACTGCTGCGGGCCGAAGGCATCGTGCACCGGATATTCGCCTCGGCCGAAGAATTGCTCAGCGCTGACCTCGACATCGGCCCCGCTTGCTTGTTGCTGGACGTCAGCCTGCCCGAGGCGACAGGCCTGGAACTGCAATCCACACTCGGGCGGCGCGGACTTCCGTGGCCGGTTATTTTCATGACCGGTTTCGGCACCATCCCGATGTCGGTGCAGGCCATGAAAGCGGGAGCGGTCGAGTTCCTGACCAAGCCTTTCAACGACGGCCAGTTGCTGGACATCCTGCGCACCACCCGTCAGCGTGCAGCGACGGCGTTCGAGCAATGGCAACGCACTCAGAGTGCCCGTCAAAGGGCCGCCCTGTTGACCCCCCGCGAACACGAAGTGCTGCCGCTGATCGTCGCGGGTCTGTCCAACAAGCACATCGCCAACCGATTGGGCACCAGTGAAGTCACAGCCAAAGTCCACCGCAAACACATCATGGAGAAGATGCAGACGCGCTCGCTGGTCAGTCTGGTCAGCCTGTATGGCTTGATCAGCGCCGAGCCGGCGTTTGGCACGCAGGGTTCTTCATGACGATCGACACTGGCTGCACCGCCCCCGGATCATCCGGCAGCGTCATGATCATCGTCTGCATCGTGGACGACGATGCGTCCGTGCGCAAAAGCCTGGCCAACCTGCTTCGGTCGGCCGGATACCGCGCCCGGGTATTCGCCTCGGGCGAGGAATTCCTGGCCCTCGAAAACTTCAATGACATCGCCTGTCTGTTGCTGGATTTGAAAATGAACGGCCTGTCAGGGATAGACGTCATGCACGCACTGACGCTCAAGGACAGAAAATTCCCGGTGATTTGCATGTCGGCACATTGGGATGAAGCGATATTGGCTGAATCCAACCGCTATGAGCCCATCGAATGCTTGCGTAAACCGTTCAGCGGCGATGCCTTGCTGAGCGCCGTCGAGTTAGCGCTTCAATGCGAGCGTTGAACAGTCACGTGTTGGACGGCGATTGCGGCGTATCAGGATTGAGTTGCTGACGCCTGAATTGCCCTGGAGGCTGGCCGTGGATCTGGCGGAAGCGTCGCGAAAAATAAGCCTCGTCAGCGAAACCGCACAACCTCGCCACCTCCCCCACCGGCCGCGTTCCATTGAGCAGATAATTGCGCGCCGCGTGCATCCGGCGTTCGAGCACCAGTTCGGTGAAGGTCTTGCCGATTTCCTTGCGCAACCAGTGCGTCAGGTACGTCGGTGACAGGTAGGTCGCGGCAGCAACCTTGATCAGGTTGAGGTCGGGGTCAGCGATGTTCTTGCGCAAATACTCGGACATTCGGCTCAGTGCGTCGCGTCGGCTGACTTCGGCGGCATTCTCTTCGGCCAGCCGTTTGAGCGGTTCGGCATACAGGGCACAGACGCTCCCCACCAATTGCAGCAGCAGGCCCTTGAGGATCTCGCGGGTGCCGAAGTGACGGTTTTCATCGAGCACGCGCATCTGCTCGATCAAGCCACAGACTTTGCTGAAATCCTCATCGGCCAGAATGAAATCCAGATGCTCCTGAAAGCGGAACGGCGACAACTCCGGCGCCAGCAGAATCGAGACTTCCTCGAGGTCCATCGGGTCGCACTGCAAGTGCGGCAGCAGGAAGGTCTGGGAAAAATTGATCACCATGAAATTGCTGTCGGCCGGATGCGGAATCACGTGCACGCGATGCGGCAGGATGAAGGCCAGCGTATTGCGCGGAAACGGACGTTCGACGCTGCCGATGTGCTGCACGGTATCGCCACCGAGGTTGACCTGGATCTGGAAATACTCATGGCGATGCGGGCTGGTTTCGGCGAGCCGGCCCTTTTTGTCGCGAATGTAGAAGTCCGTCAATTCGCTGCGTTGCTGCATGACGTAGGTGGGTACTCGGCTCGGAGACGACATTTCCTGAGGATCCTCGACAGGTACATGGATAGGTTGTCGTCGCGCCGCGACGCAGGCGGCGACCGCGATGATTGTGAAGGCAGACACCGTTGGCTTCAACACGTCATAGGATGACAACAACATACAGAGAGTTAATTGTATCCATGTGTGATGTGTCGTCTGTCCAAAAAACTACGCGCACACAAAAATAATTAATCATTTAAAAACATAGAGTTATTAAACAGATGAGGCAGAACGGTGGAAATGAGCTGATTTGTTTTTTTTTGGACACCTGCATGAATCGCCTTTTTAAGGAGAAAAAACGATCTAACGCCTCCGTTGATTTTGAGAGGTTGTACGACCACTGTGACAGCCAATGCAGCCCGACCCGTCCAAAAACAATCAAAAGGTGCGCCCCCATGAATCCGCTTTTTCCCCTCGCGACCCCTCCCCCGAACGCCTCTGACCGAAGGCGTATCTGAGCGCCTGACAGCGGCTGTCCGCGTCTCTCGCTCACGTAGCAATTGCTCTGCCCCGGCACTGGAGGCAACGGCTTCGGCTGCGCGCAAACATCTCGATTCTGCTAACAATAAAAAGGTCTACTCATGTCGAACTCGCAAACCTCCCCGTCCACCGCGCCGTCGGTGAGCGTCGGCGCCCGGGACGCCGCACTGCCTCAGCGCCTGCCAACGCGCCGGCGCTGGTTCATGCTGTCGTTGCTGCTGATTGCGACCATCATCAACTACATCGACCGCGTGAACATCTCGATTGCCGCACCGTTCATGGCCAAGGATCTGGGCCTGGACAAGATCGAAATGGGCCTGATTTTTTCCGCGTTTGCCTGGACCTACGCACTCGCCTTGGTCCCCGCCGGGTTCATCGCCGATCGCTTCGGTTCCCGGTTCACCTACGGGGTGTCGCTGATCAGTTGGTCGACGGTCACCGTGTGCCAGGGCTTTGCCACGGGATTCGCTTCGCTGTTCGGGCTGCGCCTGGCCGTGGGTGCCATGGAAGCTCCGGCATTTCCGGCCAACAGCCGCGCGGTCACGGTGTGGTTCCCGGCCCGCGAACGGGGCATGGCCAGCAGCATCTACGTGTGCGGCCAGTATCTGGGCACCGCGCTGTTTACCGGCGTGCTGTTATGGCTGGCGACGACCTATGACTGGCGCCATGTGTTCTACAGCACCGGGATTCTAGGGATTGTATTCGGTGTGATCTGGCTGTACCTGTACCGCGATCCGCTGAGCTGCAAGAACGTCAGCCAGGAAGAACTGAAGTACATCGAAGCCGGGGGCGGACTGGTCAAGAGCAGTCAGGAACGCACCAGGTTCAACTGGCGGCAGATCGCCGAGCTGTTCAGCTATCGGCAGATCTGGGCGATTTGCATCGGCAAGTTCGCCAGTACCTCGGCGTTGTACTTTTTCCTGACCTGGTTCCCGACGTACCTGATCGAAGAACGCAAGCTGACCATGATCAAGGCCGGGATCTTCGCGGTGCTGCCGTTCGTGGGCGCAACCGTCGGCATTCTGCTGGCCGGCATCGTCTCCGACTTGCTGATCCGCCGCGGCTATTCGATGTCCTTCGCTCGCAAGTTGCCCTTGGTGGTCGGATCGATGCTGGGTATGTCGATTGTGCTGGTGAATTTCACCGACTCGAACGTGATCTGCATTGCCGTGCTGACCATTGCCTTCTTCGCCCAGGGAATCGCTTCGTCGTCGTGGGCAGCCGTATCGGAAGTCGCGCCCAAGGAGCTGATCGGCCTGACCGGCGGGATCACCAGCCTCGCCGCCAACATCGGCGGGATCGTCACCCCGATCGTGATTGGCGCCATCGTCCACGCGACGGGCTCGTTTGCCTACGCCTTCTGGTTCATTGGCGGCGTGGCGCTGATTGGCACCCTGTCCTATTCGTTGTTGCTCGGTCGCTTGTATCGCATCGAGCTCAAGGCACGCTGAGCCCGGAAAACATGTGCGCAGAAAAGCGTTTTTCTCCAACACGAGGCGGCTTTCGTCCAACTTCGCAAAACGAAGCCGCCGTAGGCTGATGCTTCCAACAGGACCACGACAAAAATGACTATGACCGAATACGTTTTCACTCCGGATTTACCCGTGACCTTGCCAGTTGCCGGCAGCCAGCAGCGTTTCCCCGTTGGCCGGGTATTTTGCGTCGGCCGCAACTACCCTTGGCCAGACACCCAGGGCCAGTCCCGCCAGCCGCCCGTGTTTTTCATGAAGCCGGCGAGCAACGTGGTGGATGCGTTGGGTGAAGTGGCGTTCCCGCCGCTGACCGAAGAGTTTGCCCACGAAATCGAATTGGTCGTCGCCATTGGTGAAGGTGGCGCCAATATTCCGCAGAGTCAGGCGCTGGCCTATGTCTGGGGCTACGCCGCCGGGCTTGACCTGACTCGTCGTGATGTCCAGCGCGCGGCCAAGAGCAATGGCTTGCCGTGGGAAGGTGCCAAGGTGTTCGACGGCGCCGCGCCGATGACCGCCATCGCGCCAGTCACTCGCGCCGGACACCCGGACGGCGATTTGTGGCTGAACGTCAACGGCGAAGAGCGCCAGCGCGACAGCCTCGACAGCCAGATCTGGTCGGTCAGTGAAATCATCAGCCGCATCTCGCAGTCGGTGGCGCTGCGGGCCGGTGACCTGATCATGACCGGCAGCCCGGCAGGCGTCGATGTGCTGCAACCCGGCGACATCATCAACGCCGGGATCGACGGCATCGGCCAACTGGAAATGCGCGTCGGTCAGCGACCTTGAACCCGGCACACGCCCTCGTGAATTGAAAAAGGAGATAACAACATGAACAGTCCTTTGAAAGTGGCCCTGGTGACCGGCGCCGGTAGCGGAATCGGCCGCGCCGTGGCGCTGGCCCTGATGGCCGACGGATTCACCCTGGTATTGGCCGGGCGCCGGCCGGAGCCGTTGCAGACATTGGTCGAATTGGCGCTCAGCGAGGGACACGAAGCCTTGGCGGTGCCCACTGATGTGCGCGATCCGGCCAGTGTCGATGCGCTGTTTGCAACCATTGCCGAGGTATACGGACGCCTCGACGTGGTGTTCAACAACGCCGGGGTCAACGCCCCCGCCGTGCCGCTGGATGAGCTGACGTTCGAGCAGTGGCGCAACGTGATCGACACCAACCTCAACGGCGTTTTCCTCTGCGCCCGTGGAGCCTTCGCACTGATGCGCCGGCAACAGCCACAGGGCGGACGCATCATCAACAACGGCTCGATCTCGGCCCATACCCCACGCCCGTTCAGCAGCGCCTACACCGCCAGCAAACACGCGGTGTTGGGACTGACCAAATCCCTGGCCCTGGACGGGCGCGAATTCAACATCGCCTGCAGCCAGATCGACATCGGCAACGCCCTCACCGAGATGTCGGTGCGCATGACCAAAGGCGTGCGCCAGGCCAACGGCACCATCGCCGTGGAGCCGATGGTGGACGTCAAGCATGTGGCCGATGCCGTGCGCTACATCGCCGGTCTGCCGCTGGAGGCGAACGTCTTGAACATGACCGTCATGGCCAGCGCCATGCCGTTTGCCGGTCGCGGTTGAACCGGCCTTTTTATTGCGCTACACGAGGTTTACATGAAGCCAGAAGTCTTGCAGCTCAGCCCGATCCTGATCCCCGAAATCAACGCGCGGCTCGATGAGCTGTTTACCGTCAGACGTTACTTCCAGCAGGCCGACAAGCCGGCTTATTTGCAGGCGCACGGCGCGAACATTCGCGGGGTGATCACCGGCGGCCATACCGGTATCAGCCAGGCACTCATGGCGCAACTGCCGAAACTGGAAGTGGTGGCGGTCAATGGCGTGGGCACCGATGCGGTCGACCTGGCTTACGCCAGGGATCGCGGAATTCGCGTGACCGCGACCATCGGTGCGCTGACCGAAGATGTCGCCGACCTGGCCATCGGCTTGTTGATTGCCGTCTGCCGGGGCCTGTGCACCAGCGATCGTTACGTGCGTTCGGGCCAGTGGCCCCATAGCCCGACGCCGTTGGCCCCGCTGCCGTTGGCGCGTCAGGTGTCCGGCATGCGCATCGGCATCGTCGGCATGGGCCGGGTCGGCCGTGCCGTGGCGACCCGGGCCGCAGCGTTCGGCTGCCCGATCAGTTACACCGATTTGCAGCCAATGAGCGATGTGAACCACACCTTCGTTGCCGATCTGAAGCAACTCGCGGCCAACAGTGACGCGCTGATTCTCGCCGCCGCTGCCGACAAGGCTGAAGCCATCATCAATGCCGAAGTGCTGCAAGCGTTGGGCACAAGTGGGTATCTGATCAACGTGGCGCGTGGCAAGCTGGTCAACGAGGTCGATCTGGTGGCAGCGCTTGCCGCCGGTGAGATCGCGGGTGCGGCGCTGGATGTGTTTGTCGATGAACCGAACGTGCCCGAGCCACTGTTTGGTAAAGAGAACGTAGTGCTACAGCCCCATCGCGCGAGTGCGACGCTGCAGACCCGCACGCGGATGGGCGAGATGGTGGTGGCGAGCCTGGTGGACAGTTTCGCCGGGAGAATACCGCAGGGTTCTGTGACTGACTGAAGGGTGGCTACCGAGGGGACCTTGCGTCCCCTCGACGGCTCGATATCAGGTGAACAGATCGACGCCCAACTGGAAGGCGACCCACAGCGCGAGGCCTGTCGCAAACAGCAGCGCGACGTTTTCAAACAGGCTGTTGCGATACTTCTTGTCCAGCAGCGATTTCTGGTTGGACATGATCAGCGGGCCCAGGGAAATGACCGGCATGCCAATGATGTTCAGCGCGCTGACACCGATGGTCAGGGTCACGAAATCCGGCATGCCTGGCAACGACCAGACCAACGGCGTCACAAGGCATCGGTAATCAGCATCGGGACGCGGTGGTCTTGCCTGAAATACTGGCAAACAGCGTCGCGAATACGCCGATGAAGAATACGTACCAACCGATCGGGCCGAAGAAAATTTACAGTGCCTTGCCCAGGTCGCCCAAGGTCTTGAGGAGAGCGCCCTTGGGTAACCAGTATGCGAATAACTCAAGGTTATTCGTTCCTTGAATTGCCGTTGCGACCACAATTGCGGCAGCTGTCACAGCGTTCGCTGGGCGTTAAACAGGCCAAGTGAAGACCTGCCACCTTACCTGTACTTGTGACTCACGTCGTTTGAATAGGTCATAGCGATTACAGCAGGCATCCCCGATGCTTTCGCGTACATCTGTCACGAGCTTGTCCTGCTGAACTGCGGCCACTGCTTCCCAATCGTCTAACGGCAGTATTTCGGTCAGCGGCAACAGCCTTGGCGGTTTTCCAGCATCAATAGGATCACTGACTACATCGGGGGCGGACACAGCACTTGGACTGACAAATGAATCAGCATGCCGCATGCTCGGTAGGGACTGCACTCCTTTGGCAAAATCCTCCCATCAAGCAGGACGGACATTGTCAGCCGAACGCTGCTCCCATGGCGGACAAGGTGACCATGCCTCTACAAGCTTATCGATGAAGAGGCGTACCTTGGGAGACAGGTGTCGCTTGCTCGGGTAGATCACACGGATAGGCTCTGCTGCCTCGACATACTCTGCAAGCAGTTGAACGAGCTTGCCGCTGCGTAGCTCATCGTTAACCACGTAGGACGGAAGCGTCGCAATTCCCAAGCCTGCGATAGTTGCTTGATGCAACGCTTCTGCGCTGTCCATCTGCAGCCGCCCAGCATGAGTGACCGAAACAGGCTGACCTTTCACACGGAAATTCCAGGGAAGCAATCTCCCCCCGCTCACGAAATGCAGGCACTCGTGCGCGGACAGATCTTCGGGTGTTTGAGGCTTTGGATGCTCAGCCAGATACTTGGGCGAAACACAGGTGATCATTTGCTGATAAGCCACCGTGCGCGTGAGCAATCGAGAGTCCTCCTTGGGAGGGCCAATGCGCATGGCTAAGTCGAACCCCTCATCGATCAGGTCTACCAGCCTGTCCGAAAACGTGACGTCGATGCTGAGCGAGGGCCAATCTTTCAAACAGCATTCGATGTGATGAAGAACGTGAAGCCTGCCCAAGGCAACTGGCAGGCTCATCCGCAATCTCCCACTAGGTGTCGAACGACGAAACGCGAGCGCGTCCTCAACATCGTCGAGATCCTGTAAGACCCCAACACATCGCTCATATAGAACCTGACCGTCATCCGTCATGCTCAGGCTGCGGGTTGTGCGGTTGAGTAAACGCACCCGCAATCGGGTCTCTAGCCTGACAATCGACTTACCCACTGCCGAACGGGTAAGACCGAGTTGCTTGGCCGCTGCAGTGAAGCTTCCAGAATTTACTGAACTTACGAAAGCGGCGATGTCGTTCAGGTTATGAATTTCCATACGACCTCAGCTTCTCACGATGGTGGGGCGCCTTTGCACCCGTTATAGGGAACCAAATTCCCTAATAATAAGAATAATATCTCAATTAGACACTCCCTTGCCCACCGATCTATTGAGGTCAATATGAATACCGAAGTACAAACAGCCGTTCAAACCTGGGCCAACAGCCTGAGCGATTTGGTACCTGTTCTTAAGGGAATCGATACCAACACGAAAATGAGCGATATCCGCGATTCCTATGCAAAAATGCTTGCGCAGAATCCGGCGCCTGCTGGGGTCAAGTTTGAAGGCGTGGACATGGGCGGTGTCCCTGGCACGCTGGTAACTCCGGATGAGGTCAAGACCGACGCAGTCTTAATGTACATCCACGGTGGGGCGTACATAGTTGGTCGTCCTGACGGCTACCATGGCATTGGCGGCAACTACGCAAAAATGCTTGGAGCCCGGGTGTACATGCCTGACTACCGCCTTGCTCCAGAGCATAAGTTTCCAGCATCCATCGACGACACTTTGCGCGCATATGAGTGGTTGCTTGAACAAAAAATCCCGGCAAACAAGATTGCATTTTCAGGCGAGTCAGCTGGCGGCGCGATGGTTGTAAGCGTCATGGTGGCGGCAAAATCCAAAGGGCTTCCATTGCCTGCGGTCGGTTCCTCCATCTCGCCTTGGGCAAACCTTGAACACACAGGCGCCTCCATGAGCAACCGTGAAGGCCTCGATCCGCTGAACTCCAAGCCTGTTCTGGATATCCTTGCCAGAGCGTTCCTGGGCGACACGCTGGCCAACCACCCTTTGGCTTCTCCTGTTTTTGCGGACGTCACTGGACTCCCACCAATGCTGGTACAGATTGGCGAGAACGAGCTGATGCTAAGTGACGCTATGCGCCTTGCAAACCACTTGGCGGACAACCGTGTCCGAGTCAATCTGGAAGTGTGGCCTGCAATGTTCCACGCCTGGCACTTCTACTCCTGCATGCTGCCAGAAGGTCAGCAGGCGATGGAGAGCTCAGTACGCTTCATTGAGGCTGGTCTGGTCGACGCCTACCGCTGAGTCGAATGTCAGAGCGCGACAGCTTTCCCGGTTGTCGCGCTTCTGCCCCATAGGGCCGCCATCACTGGACAAATGGCTAACAGACGCTGATCGCCGCCGGAGGGTCCTCGCACATCAAACCCACCGAAACACAGGTAAGATCCGAGTTGCCACGTTTTCGTCCCGAGAAGGTACGCGCCTTTGTCGAGCTATTGGAAGTTAGAGGGCAACAACGTCTGTGTAATGCTAAATAACGTTTGGCCGATTAATCACGCGGTACTCCGCACTGCGAACGCTTCCACTAACACCATCACGCTCTACTCTGGTTCGATTTTCAAGTCACCTTCCAAGGATTCTGACGCCATTTGTTCTGGAAGAACTCGATAAATACCCGAATGCGTGGACTCAGGTGTTTTCGATCTGAATACAACAAATAGATAGGTTCAATAACCCCTGACTTGAACTCCTCCAGCAGAGCCACCAGCGTTCCGGCTTTTACATCGAGTCCAATGTGGAAATCGGCAAGTTTTACGACCCCGGCCCCCGACAGGGCCATGTCTCGCAGTAGATCACCTTGAGTAAAAGACGCACTGGCTGTAACGGGGACCGAGACACCCTCACCGTCTTGAAGAAACGACCACTTGTTCCAAGGGCTCACAAAGCTGAAGTTAAAGCATCGGTGGTCCAACAGATCTGCCGGTTTAGCCGGAATACCATGCTCGGACAGGTACTGCGGCGACGCACAGATCAGCCATTCACACTCACCTATTCGCTTGGCTATACGCGAAGAGCTGGGCAGCACTCCGCTGTGGATGGCGATATCGAGCCCCTGCTCGAAATGGTCAACGAATTGCGCGCCCAACTGAATCTCAACATCCAGTGATGGATACAAATCCAGAAACTCAGGAAGCCAAGGCACTATTTGGTGCTTGGCAAAAGAGGTCATGGTGTGAATACGAAGGGTTCCACTGACTCTCGAGGGTAAAGCTTCTGCCAGGGAGTCAGCCTCGTTCATGGCCTCAACGACTGCCTTGGCACTACGCAGGTAAGCGGTGCCCTCCTCGGTCAGCGTCAGAATGCGTGACCCTCTCTGGAAAAGCCGAACTTGCAGTCGGTCCTCCAATCGAGTGATCAATTTACTGACTGCCGATGGCGTGATGTTATGAGCGCGAGCAGCAGCCGAAAAGCTTCCACACTCGGTAGACCAGATAAAGGCGAGTAGCTGTGAGTAATTGTCCATGCCCTATCCTAACGTAAATTGTTCAGACTCATGCTCCCTGAGCGACCATAAGAAAAAACGCGCCGAAGCGCGTTTTTTTATGGTCCGAGTTACCGGATGAACTGCTCAATGTAGTCGTCTGGCAAACCCAGCGTTTTATAGTGAGCGCGGGCGGATTCGAGCTTGGTAAAAACGTCTTCATAGCCCACTGCAACACCCTGAGGATCGACGTAAGTGTAGCCACCTTGAACGTGGAACCAGGTGATCATTTCTTCGACATCTTCAGGCACGAACAGAGTGTGCGTTTCACCTGGTGGCTCATACGCAAAAGAGCCCTCTTCGGCTACCCAATCGTGTTCGAGGTAATACCAGCGCCCCTTCAGAACGATCGCATGCACGCCGCCGGTGTGCCGGTGACGAGAAAGGACGCCGGCCTGACGCACACGCAGAAGGTTGATGTAGTACCCGCCACTGGTGTTGAGCAGAAGAGGCTTGAATGAAACAGATTTGGTGACGGGAACCCACAACTCGTCATCTTCCAGCCATTGGGTCATTACACCCGGGTGAACCATGTCTGGCGTCATGTAGGGAACTTGGGGCAACTGATACGGAATCGCGAGTTCATCAGGTTTGACAGGAGTATTCATTACTGGACCTCTCAGTTTTTATTAACGAATTCACAGCACGATGATTGCGCTCTGATTTCCGCTGACTGAAAGGTTATGGCAGTGATCCCTCGATGAAAATAGCTACAATTTCAAACCACCTGTGACGCACAGTCATAGGCGGCGCGAGTCTTCCGTCGGGCATTTAGCCGGCGGAATCAGGACTTCACAGGGGCGGTGCTTTGCCTTACTACAAGGTCAATTTGAACGCGCTCACGCCTGGCAACCGGGCGGCCTTCGATCATCGCAATTATGTTATTAGCGCTACTGATGCCAATGTCGGTTGAGGGCACACAAACAGTCGTGAGCGCTGGTACTGAGACCGCCGCGAAGTCGATGTCATCAAAACCGGTAATGGACAACTCTGTGGGCACATGGATGCCTTGTAAGCGCGCTTCTGCAATGGCCCCCATGCAGGTTACGTCCGTACTACAGACAATTGCAGTTGGCCTTGGCGTCAGCTCCATCGCCATCCTGAGCCCCGCCCGGCCGCCTTCCAGCGTAAACGGCTGCTGAATGATCTGCGTGGGCGCCAGCTCAATCCCCGCCTCCTTCAATGTCTCTGCAACCCCCTTGAGCCGGTATTTAGCCCGTTCGTTGTAGGCGACTACTCCACTGATCATTGCAATATTCTTGTGACCCAGATCCACAAGATGTCTAGCCACCATGCGTCCCCCTTCTTCGTTGCTGAAACCAACGCAATGGTGAGGGTGAGAACCGTCCAATGACCACATCAGGATGAAGGGGCAATGCGAGGCATCAAGCGCGTCATACACTGCTGGACTATGTTCCGTCCCCACTAGCAACAACCCTTCGATACCCCGCTCAATCATGTTGCGCACATTGATCAGCTCGCGCTCCTGATCATACTCATGGGACGAAATGATCAGGTGGTAACCCAACTCATTCAGACGCTGCTGGAGGGCCTGAACCGCTTCGGCGAATACGGGGTTGTTGAACGTGGGAAAGATCGCACCGATGCTGTGGGTCCGGCGCGAAGCGAGCGCCCTCGCTGCTCCATCCCGGACATAGCCGAGCTTGAGGACCGCCGCCGCAACTTTTTCGAGTGTCGCAGGTTTTACCAAGTGGGGAGTTGAGAGCGCCCGGGATGCACTGCCGATGGATACACCCGCCAATTCGGCAACGTCTTTAAGTTTGGGCTTTTCATTTTTTTTCATTAGAAAGTCAGCATTCCTGGAACGACGCGGTGACCGACGATCGCCGCCAATCAGCGTCCAAGCCTCGGTTTTTCGAGGTAGGAGCGATCATCATGCTAACAATTTTTTAAATCGGAAGGGATGATTCGAGCGCACAAAAAAGAGGGGACCCGAAGACCCCCTAAAGCGTCGATTCTATTTGATAACGATCGGGTTGACCGGCGCCCCGGTGCCACCAACCACCTTCAAAGGCGCTGCGGTATAAAGGAACGTCCATTGATTGTCCTCGGCACAATCCGCCGCCAGAGGATCCAGTTGCGCTATCTCGGTCAACGTGACGCCCAGGTTACGCATCAGGGCATTGTGAAGCGGCAATGCCACACCCGAGACGGGATCAACTGTCACTTCGTTGGCAATGGTGTCGGTGACGAGGTTGGGAATTTCCATCTCGTGAAACCAACTGACCAACTCCGGGCTGTAAGTGAGACCCGGCTCGATGAAATCTTTATAAAACTCTTCTGGGTCTCGGTAGTAAAAAGAGCCGATCCAGCCAGTTCTGATGATCAGGATGTCACGCTTGTGAATCGTCACACCTTGAGCTTGCGCGGCCTTCATCAAGTCCACATGATTAAACGTCTCGCCAGGGTCAAGAACGTCCTTGCCGCGATACCGCGCGATGTCGATCAGAATGCCTCGCCCGACCACGCCTCGCTCGCCGATCGGTGCGACGCTGGCCTTGGCCAATGAACCGATCGTGGTATCGGCGTCATAACCGTTCCAGATTTGATCGTCATACCAAACGTGACCCAAGGCATCGTATTGAGTCGACCCCTGAAGATGGAAAAACATCACGTCATCGGCATACTCATAAGAGCCCGGAAAGTGCGGGCCCTTGCCGCAGTTGTAATGGCCCCTGTCCATGATATTCATCCGCTTGGCCTGCGAGCGCCCAGGCCAGATCGGGTCGCCTTTGGGGTCGGCCATTCGGACCTGCAATGTGAAGGTCTTGCCTTGCTTGACCTCGGCAATGCCCTTGAGTACTTCAACGCCAGTCAAATAGTTGAGAGCGCCTACCTCGTCGTCCGGGCCCCATTTGCCCCAGTTTTTAGGAGAGTCTTTCAGCAGTTCGTGAATATGAGGCACAGTTTTTTCGTTCATTTTTTTGATCTCATTTTTTATATTTTTAAGGCAGCACGGTGGCAGTCGATTAACGCCCAATCACAGGGCGGATGACGTCACGTTTGTCAGCCGCGAGCCGATGTTGTCAGCCGCTGCCAACCCAATAACGAGGCGCTCGTAATTCAAGGGTGGATTCATGTTTTTGGCGTAGGCAGCCGATAAAGTGGCTTCCACCATGGTGTTGATTTGCGCCGTAGTGAACGGGGTGTTCTGACCCAGCTCAGCGAATGTGACGGGCAGCTTCACGTCATGCAGCAGGCGGGCAACCTTATCGATCTCCTCCACGGGACGCCCCTCTACAGCCATCTGCACCAACGTGCCGAAAGCTACCAACTCACCGTGCAGCATCGATGCCATCGCAGGTATGGCCGTCAGCCCTCGTACCAATGCATGGGACAGAGACAGTCCACCACTTTCAAAACCCACACCACTGATCAAGACAGTGCCCTCGATTACCCGCTCAACGTCGTCATTAACCTCTTTACGACAAACAGCCTGGTAAGCCGAAACGCCATACTGCATCAGCGTGTCGAAAACCATATTGGTCAGCATCAACGCGGTATGCAGCGCCGGTGTTCCGAAGGAATTATTGCCGCCCGCGGAGTAGCACTGATGCGCTTCGAATTTTTTACTAATGGCATCGCCAATGCCCGCAGCAAAAAACCGCGCCGGTGCCTGAGCGATGACGTGGGTATCAACAATGACCGCAGAAGGGTTCATCTTCAGGAACTCCACTCCTACCACTTTATGATCGTCATCGTAGAGAACGATCAGTCGACTGGTGGGTGCATCACTCGACGCAATGGTCGGGCAAACGATGATAGGGACGTTGAGATTGACCGCCAGTCCCTTCGCCGTATCAATTGTCTTGCCTCCACCCAGCGCGATGATTGTGTCTGGCGAGTGAATCAAGGCTCGTTCCGACAACCGGGCAATGGCCGCGTGCGTGCATTCTCCTGGAAACTCGATGTGCAGAGGCTCGAAGCCATGCGCTTGCAAGGCGGTGCCAACCTCCGGCCACAGATGCCTGGCGACAAACTCATCGCAGAGTACCAGCGGACGCGATCGCCCCATGTCGGTCAGTATCCTGCCCAGCTGTTTCAAAGCTCCAGGCCCCTGCTCGTACCGTCCCGGGAAACCCATCGTTTTAACCATGGCCGACGCCCTCCAAAAAAATGTTTACCGCTTAAATTCGAGCTGTCAAAAACGCTCTGGATAGAGCCAAAAAAACTCATTACTTACCTTCACTCGTCACCGCATTAACCATCCGCCCGCGACATCAACGACTTGCCCAGTAATAAAGTCGCTTTCATTTGATGTGAGGAAACACGCCGCCTTGGCAACTTCAAGCGGTGTTCCCAGCCGGCGTAACGGCGTCTCATCGACAACGGCCTGATTGGCCAGCGCTGAAACTGTCTTGAGCAAGGGGGTTTCGATCCGCCCTGGCGCCAACGCATTGGCCGTGATTCCGAACGGCCCCAGCTCGCCGGCCAGGTGGCGGGTAAAACCAATGACCGCCGCCTTGGTCGCGCTGTAGTGAGCCGCGACAATCGGCAAAAATGCGCTGCCGGCCACTGATGACATGTTGACGATGCGCCCGAAGCCGCGCCCTACCATGCCGGGTGTCAGCACTCGGACGAGGTTAAAGGAACCATTGAGGTTGATATTGACCACCCGCAGCCACTCCTCGGGCGCCATTGTCCAGATCGGCGCAGGGGCGCCGTCGTGTTTGGGTGATATACCGGCGTTATTGATCAAGGTGTCGATGGGGCCCAACTCATGGATCAAGCGTTCACAGGCGTCAGCACATGCTTGATAATCCGCGACATCTGCCTGCGCCCAGCCGACCGCAAACCCTGCCTCACGCAGTAGCTCGGCCTGTTGCTGCACCTTCGCGGCGTCGGCATCGATCAGGGCGACAACCGCGCCTTCCTGGCAATACAACTCAGCGATCGCAGCACCAATGCCGCCACCGGCCCCAGTGACCAATACGACGCGCCCGGAGTGTCTGGAATTTGTCATAGCGTGTTCTCATCTTTGTTGCGCAGTAATAAGTGCACAGCACAGGTCGACTCGATCAGAGCCCCAGGTAGGCACGTTTGACATGAGGGTTATCGAGAAGCTCTTGGCCCGTGCCGCTCAGCACTACCTCGCCGTTTTCAAGTACGTAGCCTCGATGCGCGATACGCAGGGTATGGACGATGTTTTGCTCGACGATCAGCACGGTCGTGCCCAGCTCCAGGATCTTGTTGATGATCTCGAAAACCTGTGAGACCAGCAGCGGCGACAAGCCCAACGACGGCTCGTCGAACATCAATAGCTTGGGTTCGGCCATCAGGCCTCGAGCGATGGCGACCATCTGTTGCTCACCGCCCGAAAGCGTTCCAGCGTTCTGATCCAGGCGCTCACGAACCCGTGGAAAGAGATCCAGAACATCGTCGAGACGTTTTTTGTAACCCGCACGAGCGCTGCGTTTGTAGGCCCCCATCAACAGGTTGTCGCGCACGCTAATGAACGGAAACAACTGACGCCCTTCCGGTATCAACGTCAGGCCGGCATCGACAATCTGATCCGGACGATTGCCGTCAATGCGCTGCCCTTCGAATTCGATCGTGCCCTGGGAGGGGGTAACGATGCCGCACAGACTGCGCAAAGTCGTGGTTTTACCCGCACCGTTGGCTCCGACGATGGTCACCACTTCACCGGCATTGACCTCGAAAGAAACGCCACGAAGGATTTCAGTACCGCCATATCCGCTATGGATGTTATTGAGCTTAAGCATGGCTGTACTCCTTGCCGAGATAGGCTTCGATCACCTGTGGATCGCTGATGACATCCTTCGGCTCACCTTGCATGAGCAAAGCCCCGGAGCTGATTACGATGATGCGGTCCGACAGACTCATGGTTGCTTGCATCAGGTGTTCGATCATCAAGACGCTGACGCCGGAGTCGCGGACTCTGCGAATGACGGCGATCGCCTTGGCCACATCCGTTGGGTTGAGTCCGGCCATCACTTCGTCCAGCAACAAGATCCGCGGACGAGTCGCCAGGGCACGGGCCATTTCAAGCCGCTTCATACCGCCGACGGTGAGGTTGCGTGCCCGAGTATCCAGCAGGTTGGTGAGCTCGGTCAGTTCAGCGACTTGCTCCGCGACTGCCCTCGCCTCCTTCGCATCAGCCGTGTGCATGAATGCACCGAGCATGATGTTTTCGCAGACACTCAAATCAGCGAACGGTTGAACGATCTGGAAGGTGCGCCCGATACCGGCCTTGGCGAACTCGGCCGGGCTGTTCGGGGTAACCCACTCTCCACTGCGCAGGCGAACTTTGACCTGCCCCTTGGAGGGCACAAGGAAGCCGGAGAGCTGATTGAAGACCGTGGTTTTACCCGCGCCATTCGGGCCGATTACACCGACGATTTCGCCTTCGGCCAAGCTCAGCGACACATCGTTGGTCGCATGCAGCCCGCCAAAGAATTTGTGCAGATTTTCAGCAACCAGAATGGGTTCGCCGCTCATTACCAATTGCGGTTCAGGCGCCGTGGATTCAACTGCCCTGTCAACGGTAGCAAGTGGCCGGCGTCCACCGGGCAGCGCGTCGATCCAGCCGAACACGCGCGCGCCAAATCGCCCCACCACACCCTGCGGAATCGTCAGCACGACCACCACCAGTACAATGCCGTAGACCAGGCCGTGAACTCCGCTGCCCATGTCGCCAAGCCAGCCGCGCGCAAGCTCCGCCAATGGCAACACCAACAACGTCCCGATCAAGGGCCCCGAAACAGTGCCCAGGCCGCCGATCAGCGCGAACATCGCTATCTGAATCGACATCTCCAGCGAGAACATTGAGCCGGGCTCGATGAAGGTCAGATACATCGCGTGGAAACTGCCCACCAGGCTGGTGAGGAATGCCGATAAGACGACCGCAATCAATTTGACTTTGACCGAGTTCACACCCACCGCATGCGCCGCATCTTCACGCTCGCGAACTGCAATCAGGTAATAACCCAAGCGTGAGTTCTTGATCTTCCAGGACACCGCCAAAGTGATGATGAGAAACCCAAAAGCGATCAGCAGATAGGGCCAGCGCGGGCGAAACAACATCCACTCGACGCCCAACTTAAGCGGTACGCCCAAGCCAGCGGCACCACCGGTCACGTCATGTTGATTGATGGCCATCAGCCGCACGACTTCCAGTACCGCTATCGTCGCCAAGGCAAAAAACGGCCCGCGCAATCTGAAGCAAGGCCAACTGATCAACACCGCTACCATGGACGACAGGGCCGCGCCCACAAACATCCCGATCCACGGACTGATGCCGAGATTTATCATCAGCAGCGTGGTGGTATAAGCCCCAACACCATAAAACACCGCATGGCCCAGCGAGAGCTGACCAGCAAAACCTCCGACAATGTTCCAGGCGCTCGCGAGCGCTGCATAACTGCAAATCAGGATGAACAGGTGGTAAACGAAAGGAGAACCAGCCGTGAGCGGAATGACCAATAGCAATGCCAGAACCAACACGCTGACATAGACACGCGGATGCAGAATATTCATGACCATTCTCCTTATTCAGAGCCGCGACCGGCGCCAAACAGGCCTGTCGGACGGAACACCAGGATGCCCAGGAAGATCGAAAAATAAACGACCTCCTTCAGGTCTGGAGCGATGTAGTAACCCGCAAGGCTGTCGACGATTCCGATCAGCATCGAGCCCACGAGGGCCCCTGAAAGACTTCCAAGGCCGCCGAGTACAACGATCACAAATGCGGTCAGGACAAAGAACGTGCCTACCGTAGGGAAAACCGGGTATTGAGGTGCGATAAGGCCAGATGCGACGCCCAGGCAGGCGCAGCCCAAACCGAATGCGAATATGTAGATTTTCTTTATGTTGACGCCCATCAACTGCGCCGCGTTGCGATGCTGCGCAGTGGCCCGAACGGCTCGACCCAGGAAGGTGTTTTGCAAAAACCAGTGAAGGCCCGCGACCAGGGCGAGTGACATTGCGAAGGTGATCAACTGACCACTGCTTACGCGAAATGCGCCCATGGTGACGGTACTGGTGCCAAAGCTAATGTTCTGCACAGTCATGACGTCGGCACCGAAGATCAACAGCGCGCCGTTCATGAGGGCAATCGAGACGCCCACGGTCGCGAAAATCTGGATGTGCCCTTCGGCGCTGAGCAACGGCTGAATGATGAACCGTTGCATGGCAGCGCCCGCGGCAAACAGAATGATCGTGGTGGGAATGATCGCCACATAGGGATGAATGCCAAAATGAGCGTTCATCAAATACACCGCGTACAGACCTATCATCAAAAACTCGCCGTGGGCGAAGTTGACCACCCTGACGATGCCGAAGATAAGGGTCAGGCCTATGCTGATAATGGCTAACGTGCCACCGAGCAATAAGCCGTTCAGAAGCAGCTGGATGAAAATTTCCATGGTTTGCGCCCTCTTTTCGAGCGAGCGAATCCGTGAAGCTCAATGATCAAGCTTCAACAGGATTACAGGCTTCAGGGTTGATCGGAAAAGCGAGCTTTTGCTACAGCCGAAGCTTCGGGGTAGACGGTTTTCAACAGTCCGTTCTGCCACTGCATGATCGCGGTGTTGGCGCGTTGGTTCTGGCCATTCTCACCGAACCTGGCGCCGATGCCTGCGGCCGTTCCACCGACTGGAATATCCACGCTCGCAACCGATGCACGGATCGCGTCGGCCTCCAGCGACGCGCTTTTTTCCATGGCATCAAGGAAGACTTTCGCACCGACATAGTTAATCAGGCTGTGGCCTGAGCGCGGTTCGCTGCCGAAACGGTCTTTGTAGGCTTTAGCGAAGGCGTTGATACCTGGAGCGCCCTTTTCATTGGTTTGAAATTGAGGAAAATCCACGTCCAGAACACTTTCCATGTTTTCAGCGCCGACGACCTTTACGGTGTCCTGCATGGAATATCCACCACCGGCACCAATCACCGCTCTGGGTTTGAAACCGGCCTCTCGGATCTGGCGGAAAAACAATGTCGTGTCGTTTTGGTAACTGGTCTGCAGTACCACGTCCGCTTGCGCACCTTTCAAGCGAAGAATCAGCGACGAAAGGTCCACGGCTTTGGCCGAATAAGGAAGCACCTCGACCACGTTCAGCCCTTGCTCCTGTGCCAGTTGCTTTTGGAAACCGGCGATGGTCGTACCGTACAACGCATCCTCATGGATGATGGCGATCTTGAGTTGCTTGGGGTCGACCTTCAGCGAAGGCCCCACGATTTGCGTAATCGCGGTGATAGTCCCTTCAGCGAAATTCCTGGCGGTTGGGTTGCTACGCATGACGTATTTGAGGTCTCGCTCGGTGATGTTGTCGGAGACCGCACCGAGCTCGAAATACGGCACCCCGGCCATTTCCGTAACCTGCGTGGCAGCAAATGACAGGGCTGAGGAATAGCTGCCGAACACGGCAGTAACATTTTCAACTGACGTCAGCTTACGGGCGGCACCTACAGCCTGGCCTGCGTCAACCGCATCGGCTTTGAGCAGTTTGATCTGCTCACCTTTCAAGCCTCCGGCAGCGTTACGCTCCGCGACCGCTATTTCGAGGCCACGATAGCTCTCATCCCCTAGCAGAGCCAAAGAACCGCTGAGGGGATAAAGGGCACCCATTTTGATGTCCGCGTAAACGGCAATCGGGGTCGTCAGGGAAAGCACAACGCAGGCGGTTTTAACCCGGTTTTTTGTACTCATTGTTGTTATCTCCTGGTTTGGCGCCAGCGCACTTGGGCACCATTTGAACCGCTTCATATCTTTTAAACGACGCTCATGAAAGCCTTCGTGCACGTGGATATGAAAGGTTCTGTTTTAAATTTGTTATTAACCAAGCTCATTTATGAAGCGCTTCATTTTTATTTCAAAAAATTGAGCAGTGTCAAGTGCTCAGTTAGGATTGCCGATCTGAAAACGCTTCAAGTTTTCGTGGCCCACGGGCATGAAAAAACCTGAAGCGCCCGCGACATGCAGGCGCTCCAAAAATAGGACTGATAGAGACAGTATGTGCTCGTGAAAGCATCCGGACTTAAACGCTGTGAACGAAAAATGTTGCCCTCATACGCGTGGGTTTAAATAGAACTCAATGATCGCGGGAAGAACCTGCTCGGGCGCTTCCAAGGTCGGGCTATGCCCAATCTGGCTGAGCCGGATCAATTTCGAATTCGGCAATTCTCGCTTCATTTCATCGGACCACGCTGGAGGTCGCGGCATGTCCTCCTCACCGTTGATGATCAACACCGGAATATTGATCGATGACAACAGAGCGACACAGCTTTCACGATGCATAACCCCTTTCATCGCAGGGCGCAGCGTTTTTGGCAAAGCTTCAATCCGATCGCGCCAGTACGCCAACAGCGCCTGCTTTTCAGGGTTATTGCGCGTGGTCTTGCCGAACATTACTTCCATGGTCATGTCGAGAATTTCGCCCGTGAAACCTTGCTCACCCGCATCGACAACCCATTGCGCGAACCGCGCTCCTTGCTCCGGTGGCTCACCGCAGGCTGATGACCCAGCCACCACCAGGGAACGAAACAGATCCTGTCGTTTGGCGATTAGCCGGAAGGCTACATCGCCGCCCATCGACTGAGCCATGACATTGATTGCCTTGAGTTGCATCACTTCAATCAACGCGGCCATGTCGTCAGCACACTGATCCATGGTGATGATGTCGATATCATCCAGTGCGCTTTTGCCCTGCCCCCGGAAATCTGGCCGTATGACCCGAAACTTTCCGGCTGCAGCCTGCACCAGGCCGTCAAACATAGTCCCGTCGAGAAAGCAGGAGTGAAGACAAAGAACGACTGGAAGATGGGTCTCACCTGTATCTTCGACCCAAAGCGTCGTGCCATTGACCTGAATATTTTTACCTTGCAAATTGGCGTCCGGCAGCATGTTGATTCTCCTCAAAGACAAGCTTACTAATGAGCGAACAAGGCAGTGCGTGCACTACTGCTCATTGATTTTTTATTAGGTGAGGGGGCTACTTATCGTCGCAGCCACCCTGGTTATCTTTGGACGTCGAGCGTGTCAGCCAGCATTTCCAAGCCCTGCTTCATGCAGGAAGCTTCGGACGGTGTCACAGAACTCAAGAGGGTTCTCAGTCATTGGGTAGTGACCCGTGCCTGCAAGCACTGCAATCTTGCTGCCGGGAATTCTTGAAGCCGTTTCTTCGACTTTTTCCTGGTAGACCAACCAATCAGCATCACCGCGGAGCAGCATCACCGGCGCCTTGATTTTGCCCACCTGGGAGCGTTGGTCAAAATTGGCGTAGCCTGTCAGGTCGCCGCGCATGACTTGCGGCGTCGTGCGGGAAATCTGCCAAACAACTTCTTGAGCGCGGTCGGGTGGAGTCCGATAGCCAGTCATCGAGCGCGACCATGCACCAATGATTTGCGTACCATTCATCAGCAGCATGTCGAGAAAGAAATCCGAAACTGTCGGCGTGTAATCCGCACCTTCGGCTGAAATGATCGCGCTGTAGGCGTCGGGTTTACGGGCACCCAGTTCCAACACAAGGTTACCCCCCATGGAACATCCGATGATCGCCGGACGTTCCAGACCCAGGGCCTGCATCAACCGCTCGTTGAACTCGGCGTGGTGTGTCAGGCTATGGAACGGGCCGGAAGCCGGGAGCTCCGACTTTGAATGTCCGGGTGCATCGATTGCAATCACCCGAAACTCATCGGAAAGGCCGTCAAGTACATGGCGATACATGAGCGAGTCCTGGGACGCGGCATGGAAGCAGACGATGGGATGGCCTTGCCCAGCCTCCTCGTAATACACGCGGATGCCATCAACAGTAATGTAGTGCCCTGTGGTTTCCTTGCCCGACGGTTTGGGGCCGGGGGACCAGGAAACGGTGCTTTCTACTTTTGCCTTGCCTACACGCTTCATGGCATCAAATGCCCGGGCCATTACATCTACGTACTGCCAGGCAGCGACAACATTCCCTTCTAGCTCAAGCTTGCCCAATCCTGGCGAGAGGGCCTCGAACCAATCGATCTTGCCTTCCAGAACGCGCTGCCACTCTTCATCCGGACCGGATACCACGATGTCTGCGCCCAACGGGCTACCTTCAGGAAAAACGGCTACCACCTTGCCGCAGAGAACCGCCAGAGTGGAAAAACCGCTGTCGTGCTTAAACTGGATTCGACCATCGAAATAGCGCGCAGCAGCTGTCCAGTCAGCATCGCTGTTGAGCTCTTCGGCAAATTGATTCAACCACTGACTGTCTTTGATGAGTGACATTGTAATTTCTCCTGACATTGGACATCCCACGAGGGATTTTTTATAGATTGCAGGCGTGACGTATTGAGTTTGTTCGACGATCTCAGCTCGCCATGTTGCAAGACGCTTTGGAAACCAACGCTTTGTCGTGCTTGAGGAACCACCCCGTGGTTTCGCGAGTGAAGAAGGCTGTAACCAGCGCAGCAACGATCATCAGCCCGGAAATGAAATACAGGGCGTAGTTGTAGCCGGACACTTGATCGAATCCACCACCAGCGCCAATGAACATGCCGATTACGAAGGGACCGAAGCCGCCTGCGTAAATACCCACGTTAACAATGGAGCCCGCGATGCCGGTGGTGCCAGGCTTGGCTGAGTCAAAGGCAATCGCATACAGCAGCGTGTAAGGCGCGTTCATCGCAAACCCGGCAAACAGTTGGATGCAGATCAGCCAGGTCAGGCTCACTGACGAGAACTTGAAAAGGTACATACCGATTGCCAGCCAGGCGAACACGACGATCAGGCACAACTTGCGACCCAGCCGATCCGAGATCCATCCCCAGGCTATTTGCCCGAGCCCTCCGGTGATGGTGAACAGCACCGAATAGGCTGCCGCCTCGGCGAAGTTGTAATGGGCCACGAACGCCAGGTATTGCGGCAACCAGAAACTGATCCCGAAATAACCGACGATAGCGAGCATCGAGACCAGCGCGATGGTGCTGATATTCGGATTGCGGATTGCGGAGCGAAAAGCACCTTCGGGAGCAACGACAGTCCCTTGCGCTGCGCTCAGTGCCGGAACGGTTTCACCTGCATCACGCACATGATCAACGAAGGACTCGTAGCGCTTTTTGGTGCAGAACCACCAATAGATGGAGAAGATGATGATCATCGGTACTGGGAACAGCAGGAAAGCCAGGCGCCAGTTTTCCGGACCGTAGGCGTTCAGCAACGCACTGATCGCCAAGCCTCCAATCAGCGTACCCCATGGATAGCCCGTGTGATGCAGACCCAATGCAAAACCGCGCCGCTCGCGAGACCACCACTCGGACAAGGAGGTGACTTCGATAGCTTCACCGGCGCCACCGAAGGCGTGGGAAATCACCTGCAAGGCCACGAGCATGCCCAGCGATGCAGTCAGGAAATTCAAGCCAGTCAAAAAGGTGAACAGCGTGTAGGCAATTACGATCGGCAGGTGACGATACTTGCGCATCCAGCCCTGCCCACCTTTATCCGCCCAGATCATGCAAGGCACGGCGATCAAGGACGTTGCGATGGTGATGAACGCCGCGAGCAGCCCCGTCAGTTCTGCACTGGTTTTGAATTCGCTCGTGATCGACGGCAACACCATGAAGAACATCTGACGTGAGTTAGCGTCCATGGCATAGACCAGCCAGAGCAAGGCCATTGCTCCCCATGAGGCAGCTCCAGCGCCTTTGGAAACCTGTGTGAACGACGCAACGGCACCAACTTTTTCTTGAGCGAGTCCCATAGGATTGTCTCCCGCTGAGTATTATTTTTATTGTCCCGACTGATGATCAGTGCAGAGCACGCGCATCCTCGGGTTTGCAGGTGGTTGCCGGACACTAAAAGCGTTGGAAACCACCGTGCCCAAGATTACGGCTCGACAAGATTTGATGGATATAGCTAGAAAAGCACACCTGCTTTGAATTTTCGGCACAGGTAGTGGGCGAACGAGATTTGCTTGATGAGGCCAGCGTGCCAATTGCGTCTGAGCACAGCTTAAGAGCCGCTCCGCGATCACAATTAGCTTTCGCAAAGCGCTTTACCGCACAGCCGAGAGGCATGTTGCGTCGCGTCGGCGAATGCCTCCAGTCACCATTCACGCTTATCTCCGGTCGCCACGTTGCCCCGGTACAGCTGCCGTTGCCCACTTCATTCGCCAACAAGTACGCAGCCGCACAGCTAATCATTCAAATTTGATTACTATCAATGATGGACGAGTGCAATCAGATAACACCGTCTTATTAATTAATAGTGGCCGCCCTATTCTTACGACCGAACGATAGTTCTCCCTTTATCTCCGTCAGAAGGCATCGCTGAGCCATGAAAACTCCTGCTTCACAATCATTGTTTCCCGCCAACCGCCGCATCTTTTGGGGTGTTCGGATATTTCTCGCTCTGGTGTTCGTCAGCGCTGGCATAGCCAAGTTGGCCGGCGTGCCGCAGATGGTCCAGGTTTTCGACGCAATCGGCGCCGGCCAATGGTTTCGCTACCTGACCGGTACGGTGGAAATCCTGGGCGCTGTACTGCTGGTCGTTCCGGCGACCGGTTTCGCAGGCGGCCTGTTGTTGCTCGCAACCATGCTGGGAGCGATTGCAACCCATCTGCTGTTGATTGGGGGGAACCCCATGCCAGCTCTTGTACTTGGCCTGCTTTCAGCCCTCGTTGTCTGGTGGTTGCGCCCGGTGCCGTTTACGCCTGTAACGCACTGACAATCCCTCCCGAACGCCTTGCACATCCAAATCGAGGACGCGCCATGAACGCGCAATCAAGCTTGAGCAGCATTCCCAGCCACGAACACAACTCGGCAACGCGCGCCATCATCCACCGTACACGCGGCAGCAAGCACGGGCCTGTCACACGCCTCATGAGCCCTGGCGACCTGGGCCAGTTGTTGAAGCCGTTTGTGTTTCTTGACCTCTTCAGCATGCAGCCGCAAGCCAAGCGTCATAGCTTCGGCATGCACCCGCACTCTGGCATTGCGACGCTGACCTTTATGATTGCCGGCGAAGTCGCCTATGAAGACACGACCGGCGAGAAAGGCGTTCTACCCGCTGGCGGCGTCGAATGGATGCGCGCTGGTAACGGGGTCTGGCACACCGGTTCCCCGATTGGAGAAGGGGCGATGCTGGGATTCCAGTTGTGGATTGCGCTGCCTCCGTCGGAAGAAAACGCGCCGGCACAAAGCGTCTACCTTGCCCCTTCGCAGATTGCGCAAGAAGGTCCCGCGTTCGTGCTGCTGGGACGTTACGGCACCGTGAAGAGCGCCATCCCTGCACCCGCAGACATGACCTACCTTGCCGTGCGCTTGAAAGACGGTGAGCGCTGGCGCTACACCCCTCCGGCCGGCCATACCGTGGCCTGGCTGGCAGTCAATCAGGGCCGACTTGAAGCAGACAGTGCTGTTAGCGCCGGGGAACTGGCGGTGTTTGAGGAGTCAACCCAAGCCATCGATTTCGTCGCACAGGGTGAGACCTCCTTTGTGCTCGGCTCAGCCGTAAAACACCCCCACGACCTGGTGACCGGCTACTACTCGGTGCATACCAATCAGCAGGCCCTTGATCAAGGCGAAGCGCAGATCAAGCGCATAGGTGAACAGCTTCGCCGCGACGGGCGACTGCTCTGACTTCGCTTGAATTCACGTCCTTTTTAGCCCGACATCTCGCTCTGCCTAGCCTCCGGGGTGCTGGCAGTTCTGACTTTTCAAAGCCCCTTTCGTGATCAGGAGTACGTTATCAGCGCGGATGATACGGCGAGCATTCAGATGGCGCAGCCGCTGGCACCGTGTTTTTCCAGATAGCGTTGCTGGTCTTCATCCGCCAATTGAAATTCACCCAGTGGCAATATGACGGTGGCCACCGGTTTGCTCAACTGCCCCGATGCATCCAGCCGCTGCTTGGCGACCAGCGCTAACCGGGCTTGCTGAGCCGAGCAGAAATACAATGCCGAACGGTATTTAACCCCGACATCCGCGCCCTGGCGGTCTACCGATGTCGGGTCATGCAGCGTCCAGAAATGCTCTATCAGGCGGCTGTAGGTAATCACCTTGGCATCGAAGTCGACTTGCACGACTTCGATCACCTCAGACTTACCTTTGGCTGACCGTGCAAAACCAACCCGAGTATCGAGCACGCCCGGCAATGTCCTGAATGACGCCTCAGCGCCCCAAAAACAGCCGGCACCAAAAGTCGCCTGCTCAACCAGTGTTTCCTGTTGAAGATCGCTCATGTTCCAGCGCCCCCACTGTCCGCCAACAAGTGCAGGTGCAACTGCGCGATGTGCTCTGGGCCGATGCCACAGCATCCTCCAACAATACTGGCGCCAGCCGCTACCCAGGATCTGGACCAACGCAAGTATGACTCGGGATCCAGATCGCTACGAATCTCCAGCAACGTACTATTGGCTTTGGCCTCTGTGCTGACGGGAGGAAATGCGTTGGCGTAAACCCCTAGCTCAATGCTCTGGTCGAGGCTATCAAGAACATCTCGGGCTTCGGCCAGTGCCGCTGCCATTACTTCCGGCTGACTGCAATTGAACAGCACGACTCTCGCACCCAACTCGGCCGCCACGCGTACCGCCTCGCCGACTGGCTCAGTGGAACGCAGTTGCGGTGACTCATTGACCTCATCCAGAAGCGTAAACGATACCCACAGCGGTTTGAGCTCTGCGCCCAGCGCCTCCGCTACCGCCCTGACTTCAGCCGTAGAACTCTGAGTTTCCGCTAACCAGACATCGACATGCGCCCGCAACCCAGCAATAAGCTCTCGATGGATCGTGACAGAACGTTGATGATCGAACAGGTCCGGCCGATAGGATCCGAGAGCCGGCGGTAACGAGCCGGCCACGGTCACCGGCTCGGCACTCTCAGACGCCGCCTGACGAGCGAGCCGCCCAGCCCGTTCAGCCAGCACTCGCCCCTTCGCGGCAAAGCGCTCTTCACCTATATGAAAAGGCACAACCGCGTAGCTGTTGGTGGTGATTATCCGGGCACCGGCATCCACGAACGCCCTATGAGCCCGAAGCACAAACTCGGGTGCCTCGATCAGTGCGAGAGCTGACCATTCAGGCTGACGAAACGGCGCCCCGATACGTTTCAGCTCGCGCCCCATACCGCCATCGAGTAAACGCAAAGAGACTTGACTCATTGGCTTGCACTCACTTTAGGCGCCGACGCGGACAGCCATTGATCAACCTTGGCGGTGTTCGCCTGAACCCACTCTTTGGCCGCGACGTCAGCCGGCAGTTTTTCCTTTTCGATCTTCAGGATCAGCTCATTGAGCTGCGCCGGGTCGATGGCGACATTCTTCAGGAACTCAGCAATTTTCGGGGCGCGTGTCTGCAAGGCTGCGGACGCCAGGACATGAACCTTGGCATCCGGGAAGGCACAGGTAATCTGACTTTTGCTCAGCCAGTCGGGATCGACCGTCGGGCTGATGAATTTCCAGCAGCCATCGACCTTGTAAAGCGGGTCACCTTTTTTGTTGTCCTGGGCGTAGCCGTCAAATGCGGGCTCTTCCAGGCGACGCAGGTCATAGGCCGAGAAGATCCAGTCCGGGGTGTAGGCATAAAACACCACGCCACGTTGCGCCTTGTAGGCCGAGGCCAGCTTGGCATAGGTCACCGAAGCTTCCGTGGACACCGACTCGAATTTATCGGCAAACCCGTAATCCTTGGCCTTGATCTGGCCAATGTAAGTCGACTCCCAGCCCGCCGGCCCCACCAGCAACTCAGCCTTGCCGCCGCCCAGTGGCTCAAACAGCTTGGCCACTTCGGGCTTTTTCAGGTCGTAGATGGATTTAACGCCGTATTTGTCCTGCAAATACCCGGGGATATAGAACCCTTGTTCGCCCGCATAAGGCTTGACGTTTGGCACCAGTGAACGGGGGCCACCCGTGACGTACCTGGCCCAGGCAGCCGACTGGTTGGGCAGCCAGATGTCGGTCAACACATCAACCGAGCCGTCGCCTTTCGCGGCGGCACTGAACAGCACCGCGACATCCCCGGCCAGGTACGATACATCGCCGTCCAGTCGGGTTTTGATCACCTCTGCGAGGATGTTCTGAATGGCGATTGCACCTGTCCAGTTCTGCTCGCCAATGACGATCTTGTCCTTGGCCAACACGGTTGCCGGGAGAATCAGGGAGGCCAGCAGCGCGGCTGCGCCCACAGTGCGCGATAAGTGTGTCTTCATGACAGGTCTCACGTTAGTTGTGCAGGTGATCTTGCTTGCGCAAGCTCGATTGAATGATTCGGTCAGGGATCAGCGCGCACAGGACAATCGCCACGCCGGCGAGCATACCCTCGCCACCCTTGATATTGCGCAGTGCTGTCATCACGTCATAACCCAGTCCGCCGGCGCCGATCAGCGCGGCCACAACCACCATCGACAGGCTCATGACGATCGTCTGGTTAATCCCCAGCAACAGCGAACGGCGAGCGAGCGGCAGCTGCACCTTGATCAGGGTTTGCCAAGGACTGGCGCCGTGCGCGACGGCAGCCTCGACAGCGTCCTTCGGTACTTCCTGAATACCCAACGAGGTCAAACGGATCATCGGCGCCAGCGCGAAAATCACCGTCGCGATCACGGCCGGGGTCTTGCCCACCGAGAAGAACGCCACGGCAGGAATCAGGTAGACAAAGGTTGGCAGCGTCTGCATGACATCCAGCAAAGGTGTGAGCAGCCGTCGTACCAGCGCCCGCTTCGCCAGCAGAATGCCGGTGGGCACACCGATGACCAGAGCAATCAGTACCGACGAACCGACCAGCGCCAGCGTAGCGATGGTTCGCTCCCAGAAGCCGAACAGGCCGATGTACAACAACGCCGCGCTGCTGGTCAGCGCCAACGCGACGCCAGCCGAACGCCAGGCCAGTAACACCAGCGCCAGCGCCGACACCGTCCAGGGCAGCCAGCCCAGCAGGTTTTCAATCCCTTCGATGACGGTGCGAACGGCAACGATCACGCCGATAAACGCCCCCTCGAACGTGACCTGAGACCAACCGATAAATTCGTCAATGCTCTGCGCTGCCAGCAGTAGCGCCTGGCGATTGGCCGGGAACTGCAGCACTGCATTCGTCGTGTCAGGCGTAATGACTCGCCAGACCACCAAGGCCTGACTGACCAGCAGTACCACCAAGGGCAGAACCCAACCCGATGCGTTTCGTCGCACGGGCGCGCGGCTCAGCGAGAGCGCAGTGAAGCGGCTGGCAGCGAACACGGCGACTGCCGCCAGCACCGCAAACAACGATGAACTGGCAATGCCTTGACCCAGGACGGCCAATGCCGCGAGTTCGCTGGCAAACGTAAGCCAGAACAATCCGCCCTTACCCCGCGCCGCCAGGGCCGCCGGCCCCAGCAAAAGAGCTTGCCACCCACGCAAGCCAGGGGAAGCGGACTGCTCACGCAGTTCACTTTCTGGAGCCTTGAAGCTAACGCTGTCCACGCTGTACAGAGGGGATGGTGTGGATGTGCAATCCCGAAAAAAGTCCGCGACTTCGGCGTCAGCGGGATGTTCAAGCAACTGTTCTGGAGTGCCCAACTGCACCAGACGGCCATGGCGCAGCACAGCTATTCGGTCTGCCAGGCGTATGGCTTCGGCCGGATCATGCGTGACTAGCAAGGTGCTGATGCCGCGCTCGCGGGCCAGTGCAAGGAAATGGCTTTGCAGATCTCGGCGGATGGTTGGGTCCAGAGCACTGAAAGGCTCGTCCATCAGCAGAATTTCAGGCTCCGTCACCAAGGCCCGTGCCAGGCCGACACGTTGCTGCATGCCGCCGGAGAGCTCATGCGGATAATGCTCACCCCAACCTTCCAGCCCTACCGCCTGCAACTGCAGGGAGGCTGCCGAGTGACGAATCGACTCACGTTCGCCGCGCAACTCCAATGGAAGCGCGACGTTTTCCAGCACTGTGCGGTGAGGTAACAAACCAAAATGCTGAAACACCATACCGATGCGTCGCGACCTCAAATCACGTAAAGCCTTGTGGCTCAACCCGCTGATCGCTTGACCTTCGATCAAGACTTCACCACTCGTGGGTTCGATCAAGCGGTTGATGTGACGCAACAACGTCGACTTGCCGCTTCCAGACGTCCCCATCAAGCACAAGACCTCGCCCCGACGCACCTTCAAGCTGACATTGCTCACTGCCGGTGGCGCAGAAGAACCTTTTTTTCGCAGATAAGCTTTGGTGACGTTTCGCAGCTCGAGGACCACATCATCCTCATTGGCTTGATCGTCGCAGGGTTGCGGAAGTCGTGGAGCAGACTCGGGCCGGGCAGTCGCAAAAGAGGATTGAATGATAGTCACAGGAGCTCCCGGCACACTTTCTAAGGTTTATAAAGCTAATAGATCTTAAAAAGTACAAACAAATATCTTTTTGGAATTAGCTTAAGCTGCTCCGTTCCGTCCCTTGGGTCAGACCTCGGTCCAATTGCCTGAATTTAAAATAACCAAAAAGAATTAATAAATAAAAAAACAGTATTTATAGTTATATGTCTATCCGGGTACTCTCAGTTCATCCCGTCATTTACCACCACAGTGAAGTGCCCCATGAATCCGACAGCCAACGTCATCGACTTCGCCAGCTACCGCAAACGCAAACAGGCTCAGCAACGGGCGCGGGCCATGTGGGAAATGTACGCACGCAATGCAGGTTTGCAGGCCGCTCAGTGGGTGCAAGCCGCTAAAGCCAGCGAGACGCGTCACGCGTGAATGCGCAAGAACCCTCGCGCTTTCTGGCGAGCGCCGACGAACCCGTGCTGAATTTGAACAACCTGGAACCGTTGGAAGAAGACCCGATCTGCGAACGGGTCGCACAGAACTTGCAACGCCTGCGGGGCAAGCGTCATCTTTCCCTTGACGCCCTGGCCCGGCAGTGTGGTGTGAGCCGGGCGATGCTGGCGCAGATCGAGTCCGGGCGCAGCGTGCCGTCCATCAAGGTGCTGTGCAAAATCGCCAAGGGCTTGAAGGTGTCGGTGGCCGCCTTTCTGGAGCATCGGGCCTTCGAAGGGGTGGCGGTGCTGGCGGCCAGCCAGAGCAAACGCCTGGTCAGTGCCAGCGGCGCCTTTGTCAGCCGCGCGCTGTTTCCGTTCGACGTGGCGCGCCAATCGGAGTTTTACGAACTGCGCCTGAGCCCGTTGGGAGTGGATCAGTCCGAAGGGCATGGCCCGGGCGTGCAGGAAAACCTGGTGGTGGCTCAGGGTGTGCTGGAGATCAGCGTCAACGACGAGCGCTACCTGCTCTCCACCGGCGACTCGATCCTGTTCTATGCGGACCAGCCCCACCGCTACCGCAACCCGGCCGACAGTGAGGCGGTGGCGTATCTAGTGGTGACTTACCCGGAACGCCTGGACTGAAAAGCAGACATTAAAAAGCCCGGCAGGGTTAACCCTGCCGGGCTTTTTAATGTCTGATGCCAAGGATCAGCAGGTGCAGCACATCAGCGGCATGCCATTGCAGCTCATCATCATCGGCATGCTGCAGTCGTTCATCATTTTCATCATCAGGGCGCAGCAGCTTTTCATCATGTCCATGTCCATGCCTGCCATCGGCATGATTTTGCACATCATGCAGTCATCCATCATGGTGCACTCCATCACGCACTTCATCGATGGCATCGGCATGCCCATCATCGGCATTGGCATCATCATGTTCATCATCGGCATGGCCATGCTCGCCGGGGACATGCACATCATGCTCATGTTGCCGCAATGCATCATCATCGGCATGCCGCAGTTCATCATCATCTGCATCATTTCGGCGCTGTTCTTGAACATCGCCATGTCCATGCCAGCGGCCGGCATCATCTTGCACATCATGCCATCGTCCATCATGTCGCAGGTCATGGTCGCCATCATCATCGGCATGCCCATCATCGGCATGTTGGTGTTCATTGGCATTTGCATCTGCATGGCGTTCATCATGGTGTTGTTCCCCGGAGGATTTGAGAGTTGGACGAAGCTGATGGAGGGGATTCTAAGGATTGGCGGATGGCCGGCAAGAGGGTGATCCAGCAGCAAAAACGGACGTCGGAGCCAGATTAATGAAGTACCAGGGGGAGTTACGACTGTTTTAGCAGCCGCTTAATTGCCATTGCAGATTTCTTTAAAGCCATCACGCCGTTTCATCGGCTTTGGATATGCAACTTAAATCTTTTTGCATAACTGAAAGAAATAAACGATCTAACCAGTATCGACTTGTTTTTCTTCTCCGCCGGGAGACGGACCATACGCCCCCCTATCATGTAAAAACTCGAGAGACTTCAACGTTTCTTACTTCGCCGTAATCACCGACAGCCTGGTAATCCCCGCCCGTTCGATCGAAGCCATCGCCCGCGCCACTTCGCCATAATTCACCCCGTTGTCGGCTTGCAATTGCACGCGCACGTCAGAGTTTTTCGCCTTGGCGGCCTGCAGGTTGAACTCGAGCAAATCAGGCTGGATTTCGTCTTTGTTGATGAACACCTTGCCCTTGTCGTCGATGCTCACCACCAGCGGATCTTTCTGCTCCACCGGCGCCACCGCTTCGGTCTTCGGCAGGTTGATCGCAATGGAGTTGGTCAGCAGCGGCGCGGTGACGATGAACACCACCAGCAGCACCAACATGACGTCCACCAGGGGTGTGACGTTGATCTCGCTGAGCACTTCATCGCTGTCTTGTGTGGAGAATGCCATTTCAGGAGGCCTCCTTTACTTTCTGACCGGCGACAGTGGCGCCGGACTTGCTCAATACCGGGTGCAACAGCACACGGAACGAATGCTTCTGCGCCAGGCTGTAGAAGTCATGGGCAAAGTCGTCGAGGTCGGCGGCAGTCAGTTTCAGGCGACGCAGAAAGTAGTTGTAAACCAGCACCGCCGGTACCGCGACAGCGATGCCGACACCCGTGGCGACAAGGGCAGCACCGATCGGCCCGGCCACGGTTTCCAGGCTCGCCGAGCCCGCCGCACTGATGCCTTTGAGCGCCGACATGATTCCCCACACAGTCCCGAACAGTCCGATAAAGGGCGACGTGCTGCCAATGCTGGCGAGGATGGCCAGGCCGCTTTCCAGCGAGCGCCGCTCACGCACGATCTGCTGACGCAAGGCGCGCTCGAGACGGTCCTGGTGGTTGATCGACTGACTGAGATCGGTGTTCTGGTTGTCGCTCACCTGAATCGCTGCATAACCGGCCAGTGCCACACGGGCTGCCGCTCCAGGCTGGTCATGGGATAGTTCGGCGGCCGAATCCAGGCTGGAAGCGGCCCAGAATTGTTTATGGAACTTGCGGTCTTGCGTCTTCAGGCGGGTGAACTGCAAACCCTTGAGCAAGACCAGGCCCCAGGTCGCGACGGAAAAGAGGATCAGCAGCCAGATGACGGCGTGTTCGATGGATTCGAAAGGGGATGCGATCAGGTTCATGGTCAGGCTCTCCAGCAAGGCATTGGATCGGTTGTAGCGATGCGCCTTGTGTCAGGTAGCCCGCGGTGTAATTCAGAAGGGTTGAGTCACTTGATTTTGAAGTCGATCGGCACGCTGACCCAGCCGTCCTGGGCGACATCGCCCTGTTTGGCCGGCACGAAACTCCAGCGCTTTACCGCTGCCAGCGCCGCGTCATCGAGTTGATCGCGGCCACTGCTTTTCTGGATCTGGATTTCACCCGGTTTGCCGCTGGCCAATACATGTACCCGCAGCAACACCGTGCCTTCCCAGCCACGACGCATCGCCAGCGACGGATACTCCGGTGCCGGATTGCGCAAGTAAGCGGCGCTGGCCGAGGCCGGCGTCACCGGTTTCGGTGCAGGCGGTGCAGCAGGAGCTGGCGCGGCGACCGGTTGTAGTGGCGCAGGCGGCGCCTGCGGCTGCTCCACAGGTTTTGCCACGGGCTTAGGTACAGGTTTGACCACCGGTTTTGGTTTGGGGACCGGTTTGGGTGGCGGTGGTTTCACGGCCAGTTCATCTTCCACCGGCGGTGGCGGTTCGACCACCGGCTGCGGGATCGGCTCGGGCGGCGGGGGTACCACCACCGGTGGTGCCGGTTGCGAGAACTCGATGGTCATCGGTGGAATCTGCGGCGGCACCACGGGCAGTTGAGGCGCAGGTGCCTGGTTGATCCAGACAATGACCGCACCATGCAACACCAGCGCGAGCACACCCAACAAGACCACTTCGCGACGACTCAACACGCGCTTGGGCGTGCTGTGCAGCCGCGACAACGCCAGGGGTTCGCGAAAAACCCGACCGATGTCGAGAAGTTCACCGCCGGGTAGCGGGTGTCGGAACACCTCTAGGGCACTGGCGGCGCTCTGGACATTGCCCATTGATAGACTCCTGTAATTCATCAAATTGAACACGCGCCGCGACCCGGACTACCGCGCCGTCTCTGACTGCGTCACCGTCAACGGTGCCGCGGAAAACACCGCAGTGTCCGTGAGCTTCTCCACGTCGACGCGATGGGGAAAGATGTTCTTTTCCACGAACAAATCATCGACTTGCTGCAAGGCCTGGACATCCCGCGACTCGACCGGCAACAGCGACTCGTCGCCCCAGCTGCGCAGGCGTTGCGAGACATCCAGCGGTATGTCGTTGACCTTGGCGAAGACCCGGGCGTACTCGTCAGGGTTCTGCCGGGCCCACTCGAACGCCTTGGCGAAACGCTGCAGCACGTCACTGAGCGCCTTGCGCTTGAGCGGGTCGGTGAGGACTTCATCCGAGGCGGTAATGAAGGTCAGCCCGGTGTTGATGCCCTCGCCGCTGATCAGCACTCGAGCACCCTGCTGCTCGGCAAACGCCTGATAGATACCGAACGTGGCCCAGGCTTCGATCTTGCCGGCGTTGAAGGCTGCCAGGGCGTCGGTCGGCAGGACGAACCCGATGTTGACGTCTTTCTCGTCGACCCCGGCATTGGCCAGCGCACGAATCAACAGGTACTGGGAAATGCTGCCTCGGGCCGAAGACACCACAACGTTTCGGCCTTTCAGATCCGCCACGCCATGAATGGCCGAATCGGCGGGTACCAGGATCGCAATCCCTCTTGATTGACTGCGCCGAACGGCGACGATGCGCAACGGTGTCCCGCCGGTGGCGGCCGCAAGCACCGGCGTATCACCGGCCGGGGCCAGATCGACGGCGCCGGCGCGCAGGGCTTCGAACAAGGGCGCCGCGCCCTGGAAGTTCGCCCACTCGACCTTGTAGTCGATGCCATCCAGCGCGTTCGCTGCCTCGACCACGGTGCGCAAGCCTTTGGCTTGATCGCCCAGCACCAGCGTCACACCGGACAAGTCAGACTGAACAGCGGATGCCGTTTTGTTGTCGACCGTTTCACCGCAACCGCTGAGCAGCAGTGCGGCTCCCGAGAGCAACACCGCTGCAGATTTCCATACGCGTAGCGACATGGCGGCCCCTCCCTGATTCAAAAGACTGGAAGCGAAATCAGCCATGGGCGAAACGCCGGACCGAAGTGTTGGGTGCCCGGCGCTCAGCGACGGCAACGGCTTCCACTTCAACCCCCAACAGACCCAGCAACCGCGCGCGGATGGCCTGAAAACCTTCCTGGCCGGAGTCTCGGGCCCGGGGCAGATCGATGGTCAATTGGTCGGCGATCTTGCCATTGGCCAGCACGATGACCCGGTCAGCCAACAGGATGGCTTCATCCACATCGTGGGTCACCAGCAACACCGCCGGCGTGTGTTTACGCCACAACTCGATGATCAGCCGATGCATGCGAATCCGGGTCAACGCATCGAGTGCAGCGAACGGTTCATCCAGCAGCAACAGTTTGGGTTCGCGGACCAAACCACGGGCCAGCGCCACGCGTTGCGCTTCACCGCCGGAGAGCGTGGCCGGATAGGCTTCGAGCCGATGAGCCAGCCCCACTTCGGTCAGGGCCTGTACCGCGCGCGCCTTGGCGTCCGGGATATGCAGGCCGAGAATCACGTTCTTCCAGGCGCGCTTCCAGGGCATCAGACGAGGTTCCTGAAACACCGCCGCCCTCGCCTTCGGCACCAGCAATTGACCACTGTCGATACTGTCGAGCCCGGCCAGGCTGCGCAGCAAAGTGGTCTTGCCCGAACCGCTGGCCCCCAGCAACGCGACGAATTCGCCGGGAGCGATATCCAGATCCAGGCCATCGATGACCCGTTGCTGGCCAAACTGGCGCACCACATTGCGCAGTTGTACCGGTGCTGCCGAATGTATTGCTTTGGACGCGTCCAGAAGATCGATGCTCGACATATCAATTCCTCACAAAAGTTGGGCGCCAGGCCAGGGCGAAACGCTCCAGCGTGCGGATCAGTCCGTCGATCAACAGACCGAGGACGCTGTAAATCAGCAGGCAAATGACGATCACGTCGGTGCGCATGAAGTCCCGCGCATCACTGGCCAGGAAGCCGATGCCGGCGGTGGTGTTGATTTGCTCGACGAACACCAGCGCCAACCAGGAAATCCCCAGGGAGTAGCGCAGGCCGACAAAGAATGAGGGCAAGGAACCCGGCAGAATCACGTGCCAGATCAGCTCGCGACGATTGAGCCCCAGCGTGTTGGCGGCCTCGATCAGTTTGGGGTCGATGTTGCGAATTCCGGCGAACAGGTTCAGGTACACCGGGAACGTCGTACCGGTCACGATCAGCGCAATCTTGGTGAATTCGCCGATACCGAACCAGAGAATGAACAGCGGCACCAACGCCAGCGAAGGAATGGTGCGCAACATTTGCAGCGGTGAATCGAGTATCACCTCGCCGCGCTTGGACAGCCCGCTGATCAAGGCCGCGACCACACCAACACTGACGCCAATACTCAAGCCCACCAGCGCCCGTTGCAGTGACACCAGCAAGTGCTTGCCCAGTTCGCCGGACGCAATCATCGCCCAGAGTGTGCCGCCGATCTGCGAGGGCGCCGCGATGACACGCTGCGGGATCAGCCCCGCTTGCGACGCCAGTTCCCATAACAGCAACAGCGCGATCGGGCTGAGCAAACGCAGCAACACTTCAGGTGTCCGCCAGTTGCGCAGCCAATTGGGGAGCAGCCTCGACGCGCCCTGCAACTCACCTGTGTGGCGAGCAGCCTTGGTGACGGAAAACGAGCTGCTGGCGCTCGATGTATCGAAGGTTTTTTCAGTCATCAGGCTTCCTTCCTCATAAAGAACATGGCCAGAGGTGCCATGCGTGAGCTTCGGTTTTCATGCTATTCGCATAAAAAACCTCAGTGAAATTCTTTTTGGGAATAACCTAATATGATTAAAAATCAGATAGCAGGCCAGCCTGATAAATTGTTTGCATGATAAGTGCAGCCGCTGCGGGCTGCATGGAAGGCGTCGCTTAAAATGCGCATTACTCATACAAAACAATTTAAGTCATTCATTATTTTAATAATTAACTTAGAACCAAACGGCATTTCACAGCCACAGCCGCTACGCCTATTTTTGGCCCTACAGACCGACCCCAATGCCAGGTGGAGGCTTGAATCACACCTATTCAATGAAAAGGAACTCCCCATGACGATTGAATTCATCGGCTACATCGGCGGTCACCAATCTTCGGAAATCCACCCTCGCAGCGGTCCTGTCCTGCAGCCCGACTATGTGGAAACAGTGGCACGCGCCCATGACGAGGCCGGGTTTGACCGGGCCCTGATAGCCTTCCACTCCAACAGCCCGGACAGCACGCTGATTGCCTCGCACGCCGCCAGCGTGACCAAAAAACTCAAGTTCCTGATTGCCCATCGACCTGGCTTTGCCGCGCCGACCCTGGCCGCACGCCAGTTCACCACCCTCGATGTATTCAATGGCGGCCGCACCGCCGTACACATCATCACCGGCGGCGATGATCGGGAACTGCGTGCCGATGGCAGCTACATCGACAAGGACGAGCGCTATGCGCGCACCGACGAATACCTCGACGTGCTGCGTCAGGAATGGACCAGCGAAAAACCCTTCGACCATGAGGGCAAGTATTACCAGGTCGAGGGGGCGCACTCAGCCGTGAAGTCACCGCAACAACCGCACATTCCCTTGTATTTCGGCGGTTCATCGACGGCGGCCATCGAAGTCGCGGGCAAGCATGCGGACGTGTATGCGCTGTGGGGCGAAACCTACGAACAAGTGCGCGACGTGGTGAAGCAAGTGCGCGCCGAGGCCGCCAAACACGGTCGTAGCATTCGCTTCAGTTTGTCGCTGCGCCCGATTCTGGCAGACACCGAGGACCAGGCCTGGGAACGCGCCGAGCGCATCCTGCAACAGGCCACCGCGCTGGCCGAACAGAACGGATTTGTGCGCCGCGAACCACCCAACGAGGGCTCTCGCCGACTGCTCGCCGCTGCCGCCCAAGGCGCACGCCTGGACAAGCGACTGTGGACCGGCATCGCCGGGCTGCTGGGTGCACAAGGCAACTCGACCTCACTGGTCGGCACTCCAGAACAAGTGGCCGAAGCCTTGCTCGACTACTACGACCTGGGCATCACCACGTTCCTCATTCGTGGCTTCGATCCGCTTGAAGACGCCATCGACTACGGCAAGCGCCTGATCCCGCTGACCCGCAAACTGGTGGCTGAACGTGAGCGGCAAGCGGCGGAAAAAGTCGCCTGACCCTAAAGCAGGCTTGCTCCGGCAAGCCTCATAACCACAAAAGATCGCAGCCTGCGGCAGCTCCTACAGAGACGTGGACACCCGGGAATTCCCGGGTGTACTCAAAACCTATAGGAGCTGCCGCAGGCTGCGATCTTTTGATCTTGCCTTCAGCTATTCCTTGTAAGACGTATCGCTACGCTCCAGCTGACGGATCAGTGCATCCCAGTGCCGCGCCACGCCCGGTCCTTCACCGCTCTTGAACACCTCAGCCTGTTTCTCGACCTTGGCCACCACTTCGGCTGGCGGGAAGATCAACTCAGCGTTGCCAGCAGCCTGCGCCGCGATCTGAATGTTGCAGGCGCGCTCCAGACCATGCAGTTGCTGGAATGCATGTTCGACGCTGATGCCCGCAGTGAGCAAGCCGTGATTGCGCAGGATCAACACACTTTTATCACCGAGATCCGCCACCAGACGCTCGCGCTCGTCCAGATCCAGCGCGACGCCTTCGTAACCGTGATAAGCCACCCGCCCGGAAAAACCGATCGAATGCTGGGAGATCGGCAACAACCCGTCGCGCTGCGCGGATACCGCAATGCCGTCGCGCGTATGGGTATGCAGGACTGCTTGCAGGTCCGGACGCGCCGCATGAATCGCACTGTGAATCACATAACCGGCAGGGTTGATGCCAAGCCCGGTGGGGTCGTCGACGATGGTGCCGTCGATGTCCACCTTGACCAGATTCGAGGCGCTGATTTCGTCGAACAACAACCCGAAGGCATTGATCAGGAAATGTTCGTCCGGCCCCGGCACCCGCGAGGAAAAATGCGTGTAGATGTGGTCGGTCCACTTGAACAGGGCCGCCAGCCGATAGGCCGCAGCCAGTTTTACTCGCACTTCCCACTCTTCGGGACTGACCCGTTGGCGAACATTTTTCGAGACGCTGGATAACGGACTGACGCTACTCATGGCAAAACTTCCTGGATGGCCTTAAGGATCTCCAGCCAGCCTATGGGAAGGCAAAAAATAATAAAAAGCACATTTTAATCTAAGCTAATTATTATTTTTTTTTATTATATTCCGGGCCGATCATCACGCTGCACGCTTGATCTTCTGCAGCGATCCGGCGACCAGTTTGCCAAAGGCATCGACCGGCCCTTGCAGATTGCCAAGGAAATGCGGATAGATCAGCCACAGGTCCATCACCGGCTTGAAGTCCTTGAGCGGCATCACCGCCAACTGTTCGAAATGCGTGCTGCGTTCCAGCAACGGACGCGGCACCAACCCCAGCCCCATGCCGTCGGCGACCAGGCCCAGTTGCAGTTCGGTGCCGAAGGTTTCCAGATTGACACTCAGGGCCAGCCCCTGGTCCGACAAGGTTCGTTGCAGACCGGCACGGAAACCGCAGCCATCGGGATTGAGAATCCAGCCATTCTGGTAAACGTCGGCGAGCTTGCACGGACGCTTGGGCAATTGGGACTTGGCGCACACCACCACCAGTTCCATCTTGCCAATCGACTCGCCGACAATGTTGTCCGGGAAAATCTTGCCGGCCGGGAACAGAGCCGCCGCTGCGTCCAGTTCACCTCGCTCGATCTTTGCGACCAATTGACTGCCCCAGCCCGTGGCCACCTGAGCGCGCAGCTCGGGGTATTCGATGCGCAAATGCTTGAGCGCATCGAGCAGCACCACATCGCCAATGGTTTGCGGAACGCCCAGGCGTAACAACCCGGTGGGCGGTGCGTCGGTGGCCACCAGCTCGCGCAGCGCATCCATTTCCCGCAGGATCAAACGGCACTGTTCATACACCCGCGTACCGATCAGCGTGGGCTTGAGCGGTTTGGTGTTGCGATCGAACAACTCCACACCCAACGCCTGCTCAAAGTTCTGCACGCGCCGCGTGATGGCCGGCTGAGTCAGTTGCAGCGACTCGGCGGCATGGCTGATGGACTGGCAACGAATCACTTCGACAAAAGCGTCGATATCATCAATTTTCATTTGGCCCGCACATAGAGAACAGTCAATAAGATGTCTGAAAAGCATAGTTCCATTGTCGAAAGAAGGATAGCCCGCCCCCACGCCGGGCGATCGATCAATAGCGTATGGCGCTATGCGAAAGGGTTATAAATTCCTTTCAGCTATAACCTAATCATTAAACAATCGCATATTGATATAAAACATTATGCTTAAATCAAAGGGTCAACTTTCACAACGAACGATGGAATCGCCATGACCCAGGCCCGACACCCGGAGAGACTCAGAGCATTCATAGGCGCCTTGGCGGAATTGATCGACAGTAACCCTCGCGAGGGTGATCTGTTGCATCGTGGCGGCAAGCTACTCGGTCAATTGGTCAGTCATGATGACTGGCTACCGGAAGATTTCGCCCGACCAGACCCCGAGCGCTATCAGCAATACCTGCTGCATGTCGATTCACGGCAGCGGTTCAGTATCGTCAGTTTTGTCTGGGGGCCGGGGCAAAGCACACCGATCCATGACCATCGGGTCTGGGGGTTGATTGGCATGTTGCGCGGCGCGGAGTATTCGCAAGGTTTCCAGCGCAACAGCGACGGCGCCTTGATCACCGACGGTAGCCGTGTGCAATTGCGGCCGGGCCAGGTTGAAGCGGTGTCGCCAAAAATCGGGGACATTCACCAGGTCAGCAACGCCTTTGATGACCAGGTCTCGATCAGCATCCATGTCTACGGTGCCAACATCGGGGCCGTGCGTCGCGCGGTGTACCAGGCCGACGGCAGCGAGAAGCTGTTCATCTCCGGTTACTCCAACGCCTTTCTCCCCAATATCTGGGATCTGTCCAAAGAGAGCCAAGCCCTATGAGCACTGCACTCACCCGCTCCTACGCTGAAATACGCCAGGCCCTGCTGAACCGAGAAGAACTGGCGCTGGTGGATGTGCGCGAAGAAGCGCCCTTCGCCGAATCGCACCCGCTGTTCGCGGCCAACATTCCATTGTCGAAACTTGAGCTTGAGGTGTACTCGCGAATTCCAAGGCGCAATACCCAGGTGACCGTCTACGACAATGGTGAAGGGCTGGCGAGCATCGCCGCTCAGCGTCTGCAAGACTTGGGCTACATCAACGTCAGCCTGCTCGAAGGTGGACTGGACGGTTGGCGCCGCGCCGGTGGCGAGTTGTTCATCGACGTCAATGTGCCGAGCAAAGCCTTCGGCGAACTGGTGGAAAGCCAGCGGCACACGCCCTCCCTGGCGGCGGAAGAAGTCCAGGCACTGCTCGACAGCGAGGCCGACGTGGTGGTGCTCGATGCCCGGCGTTTCGATGAATACCAGACCATGAGCATTCCCACCGGTATCAGCGTACCGGGGGCCGAGCTGGTGCTGCGCGCCCGGGAACTGGCACCGGACCCGGCCACGCGCATCATCGTCAACTGCGCCGGCCGCACCCGCAGCATTATCGGCACTCAATCATTGATCAACTCCGGCATCGCCAACCCGGTTTCGGCCTTGCGCAACGGCACCATCGGCTGGACCCTGGCAGGACAGAAACTGCAGCACGGGCAGTCGCGCCAATTCGCGCCGACCAGCGAAGAGCATCGGCAAATTGCCGCCCGCGATGCCCGTCGCGTCGCTGACAAAGCCCGGGTAGGCCGCGCCACCCTGGCGGACCTGCAACGCTGGCAACAGGAGCCGACCCGCAGCACCTACCTGTTCGACGTGCGCACCCCGGAAGAATTCGAAGCCGGCCACCTGCCCGCCGCCCGCTCGACACCCGGCGGCCAGTTGGTGCAGGAAACCGACCACTTCGCCAGCGTACGCGGTGCGCGCCTGGTGCTGGTCGATGACGATGGCGTGCGGGCCAACATGTCGGCTTCGTGGCTTGCACAACTGGGTTGGCAAGTGCATGTGCTCGATGACGTGCAACCTGCGCACTTCAGCGAAAAAGGAGCATGGCAGGCGCCCGTTCCCGCACCACCACAGGCCGAGGAAATCAGCCCCGAGACCCTGGCCGAATGGCTGACCCATGGCGACATTGTCTTACTGGATTTCACTAGCAGCGCCAACTACGTCAAACGCCATATCCCCGGTGCGTGGTGGGCCTTGCGCGGGCAACTGCGCGAAGCGTTGGCCAAGGTGCCGCCAGCAGAACGCTACGTGCTGACCTGCGGCAGCAGTCAGCTGGCTCGCCTGGCGGTGGCTGAGGTCGAGGCATTGACGGGCAAAGCGGTGTTTCTGCTCAAAGGTGGCACGGCCAGCTGGATCGCCGCGCAACTGCCCCTGGAGGAAGGCGAAACCCGCCTGGCCTCACCGCGTATCGACCGCTATCGCCGTCCTTATGAAGGCACCGACAACCCGCGCGAAGCGATGCAGGCCTACCTGGACTGGGAGTTCGGACTGGTCGACCAGTTGGCCCGCGACGGCACCCATGGATTTTTCGTGATCTGAAGCGCCCCTCGCTTCCTGTGTCCTGTGCAAGGCACAGGAAGCTCTCCTGCTCCACACCTCCCCTTCTTTATTCAAGGCTCGCCTGCGGGATCACGGCCGCACAAAACATATACTGCACATATTATATATAAATATAATTACTTATTTTTATAATTAACATATAACCAAAAAGAATTTCACACTCATTTTTTATAGGAATAGTGTTAACACCAGACCGACCCCTTCTCCAGGCGGAGGTACCCCAATTCAGCAAGATCCACCTGGAGTACGCCACATGAGCCTTACCCTGCCCTTCAAACGATTGTTGATCGCCGGCGCCCTCACCTTCTGTGCGACCAGCCACGCCGCCGACCTTCAGCCATTGCTGGTGGCCAATCAGAAATCCACGGTCAAAGTGCTGCTGGAAGTCTCCGGCGAGCTGAAGAACGTGCCCTACGACATCCAGTTCTCCGAGTTTCCAGCCGCCGCGCCCCTCGGTGAAGCATTGAACGCCGGGGCCGTGGACATCGGTGCCTTGGGCGATGCGCCCTACGTGTTCACTCTCGGAGCCGGAGCGCCGATCAAGGTTGTCAGCATCGTGCACGCCGAGGGCCGCTACACCACGGCCATCCTTGCGCCCAAGGATTCACCGCTGAACAACGCCAGCGATCTCAAGGGCAAGCGAATCGTCACCACCCGCGGCTCCATCGGCCACTTCCTGGCGATCAAAGCCTTGCGCAATGCCGGCCTGAGCACCCACGACGTGCAGTTCATCTACCTGCTGCCGAGCGAGTCGCGAATCCTGCTGGATAACGGCAGCGCGGACGCCTGGTCGACGTGGGATCCCTACACCACCATTTCCACCACCCAAAGCCAGGCCAAGGTGCTGGTCAGCGGCGAAACCTTGCTGACCAATCATTTGTACTTCGCCGCCACCAGCCAGGCCATCGCCGGCAAACGCCAGCAACTGGACGATTTCGTCGCCCGGGTCGATCGCGCCTACCGCTGGACCAACGCCCATCCCGAGGAATATGCCGCCGCCCAGGCGCGCGTCACCGGCTTGCCGCTGGACGTGCACATCGCCGTGGCCAAGGGCACGCACATGCAACCGGTGCAGATTGACGACCAGGTCATCGGCGGTCTGCAAACCACCGCCGACATCTACCAGGAAGAAGGAATTCTCGGAAAACACATCGACGTTTCCCAAGGTTTCGACAAGAGCTTCAACGCCAGGCGCGCCCCACTCAACCAGGCATCCCGCTAACGATGCGACGGATAAAGGAGTAACACCATGAGCAAACAACGCCAACTGAAACTCGGTGCAATGGTCCATGGCGTCGGTCACGGATGGGGCGAATGGCGCCACCCGCAGGCCCAGCCCAATGCCAGCGTAAACTTTGCTTTCTACAAGCAGCAGACGCATCTGGCCGAGGCGGCCAAGTTCGATTTCGTGTTCATCGCCGACAGCCTGCACATCCACGAGAAGTCCAGCCCGCATTACCTCAACCGCTTCGAGCCGTTGACCATTCTCTCGGCCCTGGCGGCCACCACGCACAACATCGGGCTGGTAGCGACCGTCACCGTCAGCTACACCGAACCGTTCCAGGTCGCCCGCCAATTTGCCTCGCTGGACCACATCAGCGGCGGCCGCGCAGGCTGGAACGTGGTGACGTCCTGGCTCAGCGGCACTGCCGATAACTTCGGCAAGACCGAACACCCGCCTCATGCCGTTCGCTACCGCATCGCCAAAGAGCATGTGAATGTGGTCAAGGGCCTGTGGGACTCCTGGGAAGACGATGCGTTCGCCTACAACAAGCAAAGCGGCGAGTTCTTTACCCCCGGCAAGCTGCATGCCCTTGAGCACAAAGGGGAATTTTTCTCGGTAAAAGGCCCGCTCAACATTTCCCGTTCCCGGCAAGGCCAACCGGTGATTTTCCAGGCTGGCACCTCTGAGGCCGGGCGCAATTTCGCCGCGGAAAACTCCGACGCGATTTTCGTCAGCCAGGAAGGCTTCGATGATGCGCACGCCTACTATCAGGACCTGAAAAAACGCGCTGCCGATTTCGGACGCGACCCACAGAAACTGTCGATCCTGCCGGGCATCCGCCCGATCGTTGGCCGCGATGAAGCCGAAGTGGAAAGCCGCTATCAGCAAGCCGTGGAGCTGGTGACGATCGAGGACGCAATCGTCGCCCTCGGCCGGCCCTTCAATGACCACGATTTCAGTCAGTACCCACTGGATGCGCCGTTCCCCGAGCTGGGCGATCTGGGGTCCAACAGCCAGAAAGGCGGATCGGACCGGATCAAGCAGCTTGCTCGGGACGAAGGCCTGACCTTGCGTGAAGTCGCCCTGCGCTTCTCAAGGCCACGGCGCGACTTCGTCGGTACTCCCGAGCAGGTTGCCGACGCGATTCAGAAATGGTTCGAGGAAGGGGCGGCAGACGGTTTCATCATCAACTCGTTGTTACCGGACGGCCTGCAGTACTTCACCGAACTGGTCGTGCCGGTCCTGCAACAGCGCGGCCTGTTTCGCGACGAGTACAGCGGCAGCACCCTGCGCGACAACTTCGGTCTGCAAGTGCCTGCCAACCGTCACGCGCAAAACGCCCTCAAGACCCGGGAAGAAAGTGAGGCACTGGCATGAGCGAATCCCTCAACCTGTTGCCGGGGCAAGCCTGCGTCCAACTCGCCATCTGACAAGAGCCTGACCATGACGAAAAAGATCACACAGGGACAGTTCAATCGTCGCGGCTTTCTCACGGCCAGCTCGATCGCCCTCGGTGCGTTGGGGTTGTCCTCACTGGGACTGGCCTCTCGAGCGTTCGCCCAAACGACCAGCCTCTCGGACTTGACCCTGGGCGTCGCCACCTATCGCGGCCAGGATTCGTACTTCACCGATGACGCCGGCACCTCCACGCGCCCGTATAAAGTCGATTACGCGGAATTTGCCGGTGGCAACCTGATCGTCGAGGCACTGGCGTCGGGCAGCCTGGACATTGGTTCAATGAGTGAGATCCCGCCGATCTTCTCGATCCAGAGTCACCGTCAACCGAGACTGATCGCGGTGCTGCAAGGCGACGTGAACAACCAGGTGTTCCTGATTCCCAAGGACTCGACCATCGAATCGGTCGGGCAGTTGCGCGGCAAGCGGGTTGGCTACGTGCGCTCCACCACCTCGCACTACTTCCTGATCAAGGCATTGAAGGAACAGGGCCTGACCATGAAGGACATCACCGCGGTGGCGCTCACGCCTCAGGACGGTTTTTCCGCTTTTCAGAGCGGACAGCTCGATGCCTGGGTGATCTACGGCGTGTTCATCCAATTGGCGAAGTTCCGCAGTGGCGCCCGCGTACTGAAAACCGCGCTGGGGTATTTGTCCGGCAACTACCTGATCGCCGCACGCCCTGCCGCGCTGGAAGACCCACTGCGCAAGCAGGCCATTCAGGACTACCTGCAGCGACAAGCGCGCACCCTGGAGTGGATCAACAACAACCCCGAACCCTGGGCCACCAAATCGGCGCAGCTGTTGGGTGTCGATAAAACCGTGTTCCTCGACATGTACAACAACCGCAGCCAGGCCTCGAGAATCATCGAAGTGAACGATCAGGCCATCGCCTCGCAGCAGGAAGTGGCAGACCTGTTTTTCGACGCGGGTGTGTTGAGTGAACGGCTCGATGTCAGCCCACTTTGGGACCGTCAGTTCAAGCTGCTTGCGCTATGAGCCGGCTCTCACCCTTTTTGATCGAGTGAAATCACCATGAGTCTTTCTTCCCAACACCCGCCCGTGCTGCGCTCGGTCGAAGTCGCCAATTTCGAGGCCTTGCTTGAGGGCATCAGCGAACAGCTGAGCGCCACTGCCCATGTTTATGACGAGAGCGGCGCCTTCCCCCATGACAACTTCAAGCTGTTGCATGAGCACGACCTGGTTGCGTTGACCGTGCCCAAAGCCCTGGGCGGTGGCGGCGCGAACCTGGCACAGGCGCGCAAAGCCATCAGTGCAATCGCCAAAGGCGAGCCTTCGACGGCGTTGATCCTGGTGATGCAGTACCTCCAGCACTCGCGCCTGCAAGACAATCGAAACTGGCCCGAAGCGTTGCGTCTGCAAGTGGCGCATGACGCCATCCAGAAGGGTGCGCTGATCAACGCCTTGCGGGTCGAGCCCGATCTCGGCACCCCCGCGCGCGGCGGTCTGCCGGCGACCGTCGCAAGACGCACTTCCGCTGGCTGGCGGATCAGCGGGCGAAAAACCTACTCCACCGGCAGCCATGGCCTGACCTGGTTCAGCGTCTGGGCGCGCAGCAGTGATGAGGACCCGCTGGTCGGTGCCTGGCTGGTGCACAAGGACACGCCGGGCATCAGCATCATCGAGGACTGGGATCATCTGGGCATGCGCGCCACTTGCAGCCATGAGGTGGTATTCGACAACGTGCTGGTGCCGCTGGATCACGCGGTCAGCGTCAGCCGCTGGAGCGCGCCGCAAGCCGAACTCGATGGCGATGGTTTTCTGTGGATGTCGGTGTTGCTGTCATCGGTCTACGACGGCGTTGCCCAGGCCGCCCGCGACTGGCTGGTGCAATGGCTGGAAACCCGAGCGCCGTCCAACCTCGGCGCAGCGTTGTCGACCCTGCCGCGCTTTCAGGAAACCGTCGGCCACATCGACACTTTGCTGTTCGCCAACCGCAGTTTGCTCGATGCCGCCGCCGAGGGCCACACGCCGGCCAGCAACGCGGCACAGCTGAAATACCTGGTGACCGGCAATGCGATTCGTGCCGTCGAGCTGGCCATCGAGGCGTCCGGCAATCCGGGCCTGTCACGTAATAATCCGCTGCAACGGCATTACCGCGACGTGCTGTGCAGCCGCGTCCACACCCCGCAAAACGACGCCATCCTGCAAGGCGTCGGCAAAGCCGTATTTGCCCGGCGCCAGCCCCCATCCCAGTCCAAGGAACGCCCATGAGCCAGCTTGTCATCGCCAGCCAACTGGACGAAGACTTCAACGAAGTGATCCGCCAGCGTCTCAGTCAAACCCATCCCGAGGCCCGCGTCATCGGCGTGCCGGCCGGGGTGCCCAGCGACCTGCCGGCGGAAGTCAGCATTCTGCTGGCACGGCCAATCAATGTGCGTGGCTATCAGGCCCCGGACACACCGCCACCGGGCTGGCCCTATGGGCTGCAATGGATTCAAGTGGTGTCGTCGGGCATCGACTTCTACCCGCAATGGCTGTTCAACGGCCCGCCGGTGAGCACTTCGCGGGGCAGCGCTGCCGAAAACATCGCCGAGTTCGCCCTGGCCGCAATCTTCGCCGCAGCCAAGCACCTGCCGGACATTTGGGTGCATGACTCGCAATGGAATTTCACGGCACTGACCCCGCTCAAGGGCACCACGCTGGGGATTCTCGGCTTTGGCGCCATTGGCCGCAGCCTGGCGACCAAGGCCCACGCCCTGGGCATCAAGGTACTGGCGCTGCGTCAGAGTCAGACGCCGTTCGAGGTTGAAGGCGTCGAAGCGGCGCGGGACATTCATGAGCTGTTTGCGCGTTCCGATCATCTGGTGCTGGCCGCACCGTTGACCGACGCCACCCGGCATATCGTTGACAGTGCCGTGCTCGCCAGCGCCAAGCCGGGCCTGCACCTGATCAACATCGCCCGTGGTGGCCTGCTCGACCATCAAGCGTTGCTCGAAGCGCTCGACACCGGACGCATCGGCCTGGCGTCGCTGGACGTCACCGAACCCGAACCGTTGCCGGACGGTCACCCGCTATACGCCCATCCGCGGGTGCGCTTGTCACCCCATACCTCAGCGATTTCCAGCAACAGTCGCCATGAAATCGCCGACAGTTTCCTGGCCAATCTCGAACGTTTTCTCAATGGTTTGGCGTTGGAGAATCAGGCGAACGTGCAACGCGGGTATTGAGTTTCTACCGAACTGACGTCATCGCGGGCAAGCCACGCTCCCACAGGTTTTGCATTATCTGTGGGAGCGTGGCTTGCCCGCGATTTCGTTTTTACGGCCAACACACAACATCAGACTTACGCATTTTTATTAACTATTTAATGCCTATTTTTTATAATTAACTTATAACTAATCGGACTTTTACAGCCGCTACTTATATAAATATTGTTACAACCATCACCGACCCCTGACCAGGTGGAGGCCCACGGAACTAAAGCTTTTCCGGCCGACACCACTCCACGGTCAACCGCTGCACCCAAACCAGAAACCGGCTCAAGCCACCGCCGCCATGGTCTTCAAACCACGGCCCCGGCAACGCTTTGCCCATAAAAAACCGACAACGCCGACACAGCATCTACACACCCGGGGCTCACCATGCACAACACTTTCCGTTCAAACCGTCTGACGCTGGCCGTGTCGCTGGCGATATTCGGCTTGTCGGCTCACGCCGAAGAAAACACCAAGGATGGTGCCCTCCCTGTCGTTACCGTCACCGCCGAACACCACACAGAAGACCTGCAAAAGACCCCGCTGGCGATTTCCGCATTCGACGAAAAGGCCCTCGAAGACAAGCAGATCAAAAGCATTCGCGACCTCTCCGGGCAGGTACCGAACCTGACCCTCAGCCGCCAGTCGATCTCCTACAGCGCGCAGACCTACGGGATACGTGGCATCGGTGAAACCGATCCGATCCAGGAGTCGGCCGTCGCGGTCTACGCCGATGACCTGTACATCCCACGGGCCATTTCCTCGATGCTCGACTTCAACGACGTCGAACGCGTCGAAGTGCTGCGCGGCCCGCAAGGCACGCTGTATGGGCGTAACAGCAGCGCCGGTGCGATCCGCGTGATCACCCGCGATCCGACCCAGGAAACCCGTGGTTTCTTCGAACTCGGCGCCGGTGACTACAACGCGCAGAACGGCCGCCTGCTGATCAGCGGTCCGCTGGTGGACAACGCATTGTTCGGCAGCTTCTCGGCAATTCGCCTGACCCGTGACGGCACCGTCTCCAACCCGACACGCCACACCGATGTGAACAACATCGACATCCAGTCCTATCGCGGCAAGCTGCGCTACAACCCCGACGATTCGCCCTGGGATGTACAACTGACCCTGGCCGGTACGTTTGACCGTGGCGATACCACCAGCTACACGCCATTCGATGCCAACGGTCACTTCGATAAATTCAAGAGCTACAGCAGCCTCAATCCGAAAAACCGACTCGACCAGGGCAGCTCGGTGCTGCGCGCGATCTACACGATTGACGACCATCTGAACGTCAAATCGGTGACTGCCTACTCCGCATTCAACCAACCGGTGGACTATGACAACTCGGGGCAGGCAGCCCTGATTCAGAACAACCTGATCAACTACAACCAGGACTACGCCACCCAGGAATTGCAGCTCAACGGCGACTACGACGATTTCAGCTTCAGCACCGGCCTGTACCTGTACCACGAAAGTTTCGACGCCGAGCGCGACAACCTGACCTTTTCCATCGCGCGCAACCGGGTGATCGGCCAGGGCCAGTACAGCACAACCAATACCGAGAGCTACGCCCTTTATGGCCAGGGCAGTTACAACATCACGCCACAGCTGGCGCTGATCGCCGGACTGCGGTTTACCCGCGAGCACAAGAATTTCGATTACACCAACTACGCCATCACCACCAGCCGACAGATCACAGGGACCAACTTCAGCGCCGACTCAAGCAAATCGTGGCAGTCCACCAGCCCGAAACTCGGCTTCGAGTACGCCTGGACCCCGCACCTGAACCAGTACGCCTACGTGGCCAAGGGGTTCAAGGCCGGTGGCTTTGACAACCGCGCGCCAACCAAGGCCGCCGCCGAACAGGCGTTTTCACCGGAAGACGTGACCACCTGGGAAACCGGCTTCAAGGGTGACTTCTTCGACCGTCGCCTGCGTGCCAACCTCGCGCTGTTCTATAACGACTACAAAGACCTGCAGACCAACGCCTATGACCCGGCGCTGGGTGTCAGCCTGCGGACCAACGTCGGCAAGGCGCACACCTACGGCGTCGAGCTGGAAACCCTGACCGCACTGACCAACGACCTGCAACTGACCGCCAACGTTGGCTACCTGGAAAGCCAGTACGACGACTTCCAAAACGCCGGTGGCGCGGGTGTCGACGCCAATGGCAAGCAGCTGGTGTTTTCACCGCGCTGGAACGCCAGCGTCGGCCTCAACTACACCATCCCGGCTGGATTGCCTGGCACCTGGCTGGCCGGCACCGATGCGCAATTCCAGACCAAGTCCTTCGCCAACGCGCTGAACGACGACGTCCAGGAAATTCCCCAGCAGACCTTCTGGAACGCCAACACCCGCTACATCTCCGGCGACGGCCACTGGACTACCACGCTGTCGGTGAAAAACCTGCTCGATCGCGCGTACCCGCAATCGGTCGGCTTCGTGCCGTCCAGTGGCGCCCGCTACTACGCGATCAACGACCCGCGAACCCTCTTGTTGTCCGTGCGCTACGACCTTTAACCCCCATACAGGCAAGCATGCCAAGGAGCACTTTTATGGCTTTCACCCGCAGGGAACTGATTTCCCGCATTGCCGCCGTTGGTGGCTATTCCGCTGCTGTCAGCGCCCTCGGTGCGCTGGGGCTGACGCCTCAGGCCGTGGCATCGACTTTCAATCCGCTGCAACTGGGCAGCAGTGGCAAAGGCAAGCATGTGGTGGTGGTCGGTGCCGGCATTTCCGGCCTGGTCAGTGCCTATGAACTGCGCAAGGCTGGTTTTACCGTCACCATACTTGAAGCCCGCGAACGGGTGGGCGGGCGCAACTGGACCTTGCGTCGCGGTACCAAAGTCGATTTCGACGATGGCATCAGCCAGACAGTCGACTTCGATGACGGGCAGTTCTTCAACGCAGGCCCTGCGCGCATCCCCAGCCATCACCAGACCATCCTCGGCTACTGCCGTGAGTTGGGCGTAGAGCTGCAAGTGCTGGTCAACAGCAGCCGCAACGCACTGGCCTTGCCGGACCCGAAACAACCGGCATTCCAGTTGCGCCAGGCGGTCAACGACACGCGTGGGCAACTGTCCGAGTTGCTGGCGCGAACCGTCAGCCGCAAGGCTCTGGACCAGGACTTGAGCGCCGACGACCGCAAGGCGCTGCTGAGTTTCCTCAAGGTCTATGGCGACCTGAATGCCGACCTTCAATACAAAGGTTCGGTGCGCTCGGGGTACACACGGGTGCCCGGTGCGGGTGATCAAACCGGTATCACCCGCGCACCACTGGAACTGCAAACCCTGCTCAATCCCAAGCTCTGGGGCGCGTTGGTATTCGATGAGATACCGGAGTTTTCCTCGACCATGTTCCAGCCGGTCGGTGGCATGGACCGCATTCCCTATGCGTTCTACGAAAAACTCAAGGATGCGGTGCGCTTCAATGCCGAAGTCAGTGACATCCAGACTTCCGAGCAAGGCAGCCGCATCGCCTACCGCGACCGCAAGACCGGTACCACCCAGACCCTGACCGCTGATTACGCCATCGTCACCGTGCCGCTGCCGCTACTGGCGAAGTTGCCGAGCAACTTCAGCCAACCGTTCAAGCAAGCAATTGAGACCGCACAAAGCGATCAGGCGAACAAGGTCGCCTGGCAGTCGCCGCGGTTCTGGGAAACTGACTTCAACATCTACGGTGGCCTTTCCTACCTGGACCATGAAGTCAAAGGCTTGTGGTACCCCAGCGATCGCCTCAATAGCGCACAAGGAATTCTGGTCGCCGCCTACAACACCAGCGAATCGGCCCAGGCCTTCAGCAAGAAATCCCTCGCCGAACAATTCGCCTCCTCCCGGCAAGCCGTGGAACTGCTGCACCCCGGACACAGCACCAAGCTGCAAAAACCGGTGGCCATCAACTGGGCCAAGGTGCCGTTCAGCAAAGGCCCGTGGATCGTCAACGACGAGGTCGGTGAAAGCGCCTACCAGATTCTTAATGAACCTCAGGGCCGCACCTATCTGGCCAGCGATGCCCTGGCCCATGGCGGCGTCGGCATCTGGCAGAACAGCGCCGCCGACTCGGCGCGGCGCATCGTTTCGCTGATCGGCCGACATGCCGAACGCAATCAACCGGGCGTTGCCGCCTGACTCACTCAATAAAAGGATTGAACGATGAAAGCCATCACTTTGCTGACAGGACTGCTCATGACCGCGACCACCCTTGGCAGCCACGCCGACGAGATCAAACGTATCGCCCTGCCCAACTCGAACTTTCCGATTTCGCTGGCGGTGTCCGTGCCGGCACAAACCGACCTGCTGTTCGTCAGTGGCCTGCTGGCCGACCTGCACGACCCGAAAGCGCCCAAGGATTCCTTTGCCGCCTATGGCGACACCGCGACCCAGACCACTTCGATTCTCAACAAACTCAAGGGCGTATTGGAAGCCCAGGGGCTTGGGCTCGGCGATGTGGTGCAACTGCGGGTGTTCCTGGTGGGGGACCCGGCCAAGGGCGGCAAGCTGGATTTTGCCGGACTGCAAGAAGGCTATACGCCGTTCTTCGGCAGCACCGCGCAACCGAACAAACCAGCACGTACCGCCATTCAAGTGGTGGCCCTGCCGCTGCCCGGCGGCCTGGTCGAAATCGAAGCCGTCGCCGCTCGCAAGAAGTGACACGGAATTCACCCGCCATTCAGGAGTTTCACCTTCATGCTCAACTGCCCGGTGCGTCGAACGGCGCCTTCCTTTCGTCCCTTGTTAGTCCCGCTGTCGTTTGCCTGCGGCCTCGCCTCGTTCAGCATCGAGGCCGCCGAAACCAGCTCGCCGACCCTCAACACCGTGGTTGTCACGGGCAACCGCGGCACCGAGCAACGCACCGTCACCACCAGCCCGACACCGATCGACGTGGTGACCGGCGATCAACTGCGCTCGGTCGGCAAACCGAGCCTGCTGGAGGCGCTGAGTAAATTCATTCCGTCGTTCAACCTGCCCGACCGGGCGGGTTGGGATGCCAGCGGCGTGGTGCGCTCGGCCACCCTGCGCGGCCTGACCGCGTCCCACGTGCTGGTACTGGTCAACGGCAAGCGCCGGCATACCAGTGCGACGCTGAACATCAATGGCATCAACAGCGGTGCGGCACCCAGCGATCTCGATCTGATTCCGGTGGCCGCCATCGATCATATCGAGGTGCTGCGTGATGGCGCGGCCGCCCAATACGGTTCCGATGCCATCTCCGGGGTGATCAACATCATCCTCAAGCAGACCACCGGCGGCAGCTCGGACACGATCCTGGGCCAGAACTACGACGGTAAACGCGGTACCGGACAAGAAGCGCTCAACTATGGCTTCGAAGTCGGGGACGCCGGCGTGTTCAATGTCTCGCTCGATACCCGCTACCAGGAGCGTGACAACAAGGCCGGCAGCAATGGTTACAGCTCACATTACTATCCATTGGCGGACGGTTCGCCCGACCCGCGCGAGGCCACGGCCAGCCATCACACTTACAAAGGCTACGGCTTGCCGCGCAGCCAGTTGGCGGATGCTGCCTACAACCTCGACCTGCCCCTGAACGATGCCGTCACGCTGTACTCGTTCTCGACACTGGCTACGCGGGAAAACAACGACGGCCAGAATTTCCGTCTGCCCAGCGGCCGCAACACCATCACCACCGGTCCCAACGGCTTCCCCGACGGCTACAGCCCTTACTGGTTGATCAACGAGACCGACTTCCAGTCAGCCTTCGGCGCCAGGGGTGACGATATCGGCGGTTGGGCCTGGGACCTGAGCAGCACTTACGGACGCAACTACGCCAAGCAGCGCACCTATGACAACCAGAACCCGTCACTGGGGGAAAACACCCCGAACAAATTCACCTCCGGCATCTTCATCGCCGATCAGTGGACCAGTAACCTGGACCTGAAAAACAGCTACGACATCGGCCTGGTCAAGCCACTGGATGTCGCCTTCGGGTTCGAGCATCGACGCGATGGCTACGAGACCCGGGCGGGCTCCGAAGCCTCTTACATTGACGGCGGCTACGTGTTCCCGGCCGGCCATCCGCGCGCCGGCCAACGTCCCGATCCCGGCGCGCAGGTCACCAACGGCATCACCCCGGACGATGAGCAAAAGGTCAGTCGCAACAACGTCGCCAGCTACATCGACCTGGGCTTCTACCCTGTCGAGCAGTGGTACCTGGGCGTCGCGGCGCGCTATGAGCATTACAACGAAGGCGTGGGCAGTACGCGCAGCGGCAAGCTCAGTACCCGCTACGAGTTCAACCCGGTGTTTTCGGTGCGCGGCACCATCAGCAATGGCTTTCGCGCGCCGTCGCTGGCCAACGAGGTCTTCACCGCCCGCTCGACCGGGTTCGACACCATCAATGGCGTCTACCAGTCCTACAACTACGTGATTCTGCCGGTGGACTCGGCGGGTGCCCAGGCGCTGGGCGCAGAACCATTGAAACCCGAGCGCTCCACCAACTTCAGCCTCGGCTTCGCCCTGACCCCGAGCGAAAACCTGAGCCTGACGGTGGACGGCTACGTGATCAACCTGCGCGATCGCCTGGTACTCAGTGAACGCTTCCAGGGCCCTGGCGTCGCCGCCCTGCTCGACAGCATCGGCGTGCCGGCCACCGCCGGGGCGCAATTCTTCACCAACGGCGCCAGCACTCGCACGTCAGGGGTCGATGTGGTGGGTAATTACCGGCAGAACCTGAACAGCTTCGGCTCGGTGAGATGGACCGCGGCGCTGAACTACAACCACACGCAAATCCTCAGCGTCAACGATACCCCGTCGCAACTCACGGCCCTGAACAGCAGCTATCAACTGCTCGGTCGCCAGGCCCGTGCGCTGATTACCAAGACCTCCCCCAGCAGCAAGGCGATTTTCTCCGCCGACTGGGCGATCCACGACTTCGACGTCAACCTGCGCCTGACCCGTTTCGGCACCTACACCGAGGTCAACAGCTCCGCCGATCCGAGCCTGGACCGCGAATACTCCGCCAAGTGGATCACCGACCTCGATGTCGCGTACGCACTGACCAAACAGCTGACCGTCGCCCTCGGCGCGCAGAACCTGTTCGACACATACCCCGATCATATCGGTGTACCCAACTCTTCGTTCGGCGACAACTGGGGCAGCTTTTCACCGTTCGGCTTCACGGGTGGGTACTACTACACCCGCTTGCAGTACGCGTTCTGACGGAAGAAAACCCCACTAAGCTAATTCTTAAAAAGTATTTATAAAGTATTTTTTATAACCATATTATTCAGGTCAGTCGAACCTTTCTTTTCCTGATATCGAGCGTGCCATGTCGAAATCCACCCCATACACTGAAGCAAAATTCCGTCGTCCCGTGCTGGCCGGTCTGGTCGTTGCGCTGGCCTTGACGTTCTCCCTGCCGTCCCAGGCGCGGGAAACGCTGCGGATCGGCTACCAGAAGTCATCAACCCTCATCACCCTGTTGAAGACTCAAGGCACCCTGGATAAAACCCTCGCGCAACAGAACATCGACGTGAGCTGGCATGAGTTTCCAAGCGGCCTGCCTCTGCTGGAGGCGCTGAATGTCGGCAATGTCGACATCAGCGCCGACGTGGCGGACACCGTGCCGATCTTCGCCCAGGCCGCGCAGGCCAGACTGACCTACTTTGCCCAGGAAGCGCCCTCGCCTTCGGCCCAGGCAATCGTCGTGCACAAGGACTCGTCCCTGCATCAATTGGCGGATTTGAAAGGCAAGAAAGTGGCCGTCACCAAAGCCGCCGGCAGCCATTATTTGTTGATCGCCGCCCTGACAAAAGCCGGCCTGAAATTCTCGGACATTCAACCGGCCTATCTGTCGCCCGCTGATGGCCGCGCCGCCTTCGAGAACAACAAGGTCGACGCCTGGGTCACCTGGGAACCCTTCCTCACCAGCGCCCAACGCCAACTGCCAACCCGCACGTTGGCTGACGGCGCAGGCCTGGCCAGCTACAAGCGCTATTACCTGACCAGCACCCGCTACGCCGAGGAGCACCCACAAGTGCTCAAGGTGGTTTACGACCAACTGGAGAAAACCGGTAGCTGGGTAAAAACCAATCCCCGTGAGGCGGCTCAGGTGTTGAGTCCGTTGTGGGGCAACCTTGGCCTGGATACGGTCGAGACCGCCAATAGCCATCGCAGCTATCAGGTGCAGCCGGTCAAAAGCGACGAGTTGGGTGAGCAACAGAAAATCGCCGATGCATTTTTTGCCGCCGGCCTGTTGCCCAAGGCGGTGGATGCGCAGGATGTCGGGATCTGGCAGCCGTGAGGCGTGGATGATTCGGAAGCCTTCTGAAGCAAATCCACCAATCCCTGGTGCCCGCGGTGCGTGCCGGCCAGCGGCCAGTCCTCGCCCGGAATGATCCACTCGATATCTTCGGCAGACAACGCCAGCAGACCTGGCTTATCGCCGCGGCCCATGGCTGCAAAAAAATTCTTCACAGTCTGGACATTCTCTTGTGTGCTCATCGAAATCTCTCCATTTCCTTTACCCAGGATCGTGTCCGATCTAATCGGACACGTTGTGGGCCTGCTGGTGAGGACGTGGTGTCGGTGATTCAGCCGATATCGACATTCATGGCGATGTCCCAGGTGCCGGCGCCGTTTTTAGCCAGGCCGATCATCATCAGACCGAGCCACTCGAGCGTCTGGGCCATCTGCAGGCCGCCGACATCCAACGGACGCAGCCCGAGACTCTCGAGGAAGGTCGAGACGCGCGCCTTGGCGTCCGCATCGTCCGCCGCGATGAACGCGTCGAGGCGTTCATCCTTGGCAAGTACTTGGCCGAAGAGGGTATTGAACGCCTTGACGACATGCGCGCTGGCCGGGGCGCCCTTGGCGATCTCCTGCGCGCCGGAACTGCCGTGGGGGGTAACGAGGCCCGAGAGGTCGGGAGCGACCGGGTTGGTGATATCGATGATCACCTTACCGTCGAGCGCTTTCCCAAAGTCGGCCAGTACCGCCACCGCACTGGTGTACGGCACGGCGAGAATGACGATGTCGCCCGCCGGAGTGACGCCGTAAGTCCCTGTGATCGCTCCGGATGCGAGCTTGTCGGCAAGCGCCTGCGCCTTGGCGGGATCGCGGCTGACCACCTCGACGGTGTGTCCGGCCTTGGCGATACGGCCGGCGATCGCCGTGGCCATGCCTCCCGAACCGATGATGCTGATAGTGCTCATGTGCAGTCTCCGTTCTGAAATCAGGTATTTTCCATCTTTTCTGGACGGGTTACGCCGTCGCGGCTTGGCCACCCGCCGGGCGCAGTGCGACCCGGCGGTGTGCCGTCATCTCATCAGTCGGCCGGGAAGTAATGACCGCTATCAAGATCGGCGAAGAGTCCGGGCTGGGTCGGTTCCCAGCCAAGAACCCGGCGCGTGATGGCGTTCGATGTCGGGGTGTCCAGCGTGACCAGATTCGCAAGGAACCCGAAGTAGCCAGGCAGCATCAGCACGTCCGCGGGAATAGACACGGCCGGCAGATTCAACCGGCTGGCAATGGCTTCGGCGATCTGGCGGTACGGGACAGCCACGTCGGCGATTGCATGCCAGCTTCTGCCCGCGGCGCCTTTCTCCAGCGCCAGGCGAAACACGGTGGCGAGGTCACGGGCATGCACGGCCCCCCAGCGGTTGGCACCGTCTCCGGGGTAGCCGACGACACCCTTTTCCTTGGCCAGCCCGATCAATAGCGGAAGGAAGCCGGCGTTATCGGTGGAGCTGTGCATGATCTCAGGGATCCGCACGATCGAAGACCGTATGCCCTTTTCGGCGAGACCGATCACCGTGGTTTCCACGATGTTCCGAACCCGCAGGGTATTCTTGTACGGATCGCCGCCGGGAAGGGGCGGATCCTCCTCGGTGGCCGGCCGGCCCAAGCCCTCCCACCCGGGCGAGCCGACGCTTCCAGATGCGACCAACGGCTTTGCGCTTCCGGCCAGTGCTTCGCCATAGGCGAGCATGATCTCAAGTTCCGCGGCCGCAACGGCGTTGATCCCGCCGGTTGGAATCAGGTCCTGCCGATGCGCGAGGTGAATGACGCCGTCCGCGGCTGCGGCCGCCTCCTTGAGCCCGTCGAGATCCTCGAGATTGCCGCGACGTACCTTGGCGCCGAGCGCAGCAGCCTGCGCCGCGGCCGTGTCGGACCGAGCCAGGGCAGTGACCTTATGGCCGGCGGCGATAAGATCGGAGATGATGTACGGACCGGAATGGCCGGTGCCGCCAGTAACAAAAACGTGCATATGCGTGCTCCTCGTGGGTGATAGGGTGCGGGAAAAGGTGCTAAGGGGACTGTGCCGGACGCATTTGCGATCCAGCGCCCCGTCGTCAGCTCAAGTCAGTCGGCGCAAAGTAATGGCCGTTGTCCAGGTCCTCGATCAGACCGGGCTGAACGGGATCCCAGCCAAGCGCCTGGCGGGTGATGGCGTTCGACGCGGGGAGGTCTAGCGTGGCCACTGCCGCCAGGAACCCAAAGTAGCCCGGCAGCATCAGTTCGTCCGCGGGGATGCTCACGGCGGGTATTCCCAGGCGAGCGGCTATAGCCTCGGCGATCTCGCGGAACGGGATTCCCTCGTCGCCGATCGCGTGCCAGGTTTTGCCTGCGGCCCCCTTCTCGAGCGCCAGGCGGAACAGAGAGGCAAGATCGCGGACGTGCACGGCGGGCCACCGGTTCTTGCCGTCTCCCGGATAGCCGGCGAAACCCTTTGTTTTCGCGAGCATGATCAGCTGCAGGCGACCGCTCGCACTGTGTAAGAGTGTGGGAATCCGCACGACCGACGATCTAACACCTCGCTCGGCGAGACCCACGACGGCGGTTTCCACGATATTGCGTGCCAACAGAGTGCCTGAATCGATCGGGCCGCCAGGTAGAGCGGGATCATCCTCGGTCGCCGGTCGGCCCAGACTGACCGGTGCGCCGATAGGCGCCGCTCTGCCCACGTTCATGGGCGTGCCGATACTGCCTGCAACGACCAGTGGCTTATCCGTGCCCGCCAGCGCCTCGCCGAACGCGAGGACGGTCGCGAGTTCCGATTCGACTAAGGCGGCGATCCCGCCGGACGGAAGCAGTTCGGCCCTGTATCCGAGGTGGATGACGCCGTCGGACTCGACCGCCGCCGCCTTGAGCCCTTCGAGGTCGGCAAGATCTCCACGACGCACCTTGGCGCCGAGCGCGGACGCCGCTGACGCGGACGCGTCTGACCTTGCCAGAGCGACGACCTCGTGGCCGGCTGCGATGAGGTCGGGGATGACGTACGAACCGACGTGGCCGGTGCCGCCAGTGACGAAAACGAGCATGTTATTGGCCCTTCTGTGCAGTGTGATACGAGACGTGCGCGTGCGCTCAGCCAGGAAGGCTGACGCCGATCGCGAAATGGGTGTTTTTGACCGAGTGGGTCATGAGGCCCAGCGACAGCAGGCAGACGTGCTCCAGCGTTCGAGCCATAAGCAGCGGCCCAGTGTCCATCGGGCGCAGTCCGAGGCTTTTGATGAACGCCGAGACGCGTACCTTCGCCTGCGCGCCGTCCCCGGCGATGAACACGTCCAGCGGGTGCCCCTCGACAGGACCGGCGGCCAGAACGTGGGAGAAGTGGGTGTTGAACGCCTTGACGACTTCGGCGTCGGTAGGGGCGGCGTTGGCGATCTCCTGTGCACCGAAACTGTCCTGAGGGGTCACAAAGCTTGTGAAGTCGGGGGCGACGGGGTTGGTGATGTCGACAAGAAGCTTGCCTGCCAGTGCTTCGCCGTATTGCTTCACCACGTCGAGAACGACGGAGTAGGGAACCGCCAGGATGACAATATCCCCAGCCAGGGCGGCGCCGTAAGTTCCTGTCGTGGCACCTGCTCCGATCTGCTCGGCCAGCGCCCGCGCCTTGGCGGCGTCACGACTCATCAACTCGACGGTGTATCCGGCCTTGGCGGCAAGGCCGCCGATCGCTGCGGCCATGTCACCTGAGCCGATAATGCTGATAGTGCTCATGCGCGGTATCCTTGCAGGTATGGGGTAGATCATTCCAAGGCTGCTGGTGCGATCCGGCGAACTCATTCAACGTGCGATCCATGCTGGGCGCTTCACTTGCAAAAAGCAAGCGATCTACTGAGTTTTACTTGCGACATGCAAGCGATGCTAAGATCCAGCCATGAAGACAACTCTTAAAGAAGACTTTCGGTCCCATTGCGCGGTGAACTACGGCGTGGAGATTTTCGGCGACCGCTGGTCGCTCTTGATCATTCGCGACATCGTTTTTGTGGGAAAGAAGACGTATGGCGATTTCCTGAAATCGGAAGAGGGAATCGCGACCAATGTGCTTGCTTCGCGACTTGCCTTTCTTGAGAAGCAAGGCGTTCTCTCGAAGGCGCCAAGCCCCGACGACAGGCGCAAGGACTTTTACACGTTGACCGAGAAGGGTCTGGACCTCATTCCCATTGTGATCAACATTGTGCTCTGGAGCGCGAAGCATGATTCGAAGTCGTACGTGCGGCGCCGTGAGGAGTTTGTGGCTCGATTAAGTCAAAACCCGATGCAGGTGAGCGATGAAGTGAAGGCGCTGGTCCGCAATGGCGGGTGCATCTTTCCTGAGAGCGGGGGATGAACAAGGCGGCAAACGCGCGCTGTCACGGCGCACACGGCGTCGCCCTCACTTCAATCAGACTGTGGCTGCCCTTTTCCACGAGGGAGATCGCATCAAAATTGACGATCACGATCTATCAGTCAAACTTGACCAAGTCCTTAAAGATCAGCTGGCCCCAGCTATTTCCACGCGCCTGCACAAGCAGTCCACCTTCCGAAAGCCCGCCAAGTTTGATCGGCGAGAAACCGAGACTTTCCGCAAGCGTACCCACCTCCGCTGCGGCGCCATCATCGTCGCTCGCCAGGAACACGACTCTCCTGCCACCCTGTACAGCCGGATCCTGGTCAAGGACGGCAGCGACCAAATGGTTGAAGCCCTTGACCAGTCTTGCACCCGTGAAAGCCTGCGCGACGACCTTGGAGGAAGGCTGTCCTCCCAGTTCCTCAGGGGGCACGCCGTAGGCATTGGTCACATCGATGAGGGTCTTGCCCTTCCAGGTTGGCAGCGCCTTCGCGACTTCCCGGTGCGACTCAAAACGGACAGCCAAAAAGATGATGTCCGCCGTGAGCGCTTCCACCAGTTTTTTGGGGATGATCGAGGGTCCGATCGCGGCCGCATCGGCGGCAAAACTTTCCGGGTCGCGCGTGGTTGCAACGGATACTTCGATGCCTTTGCGGGCAAACGCCTTGGCAAGCGCCTGGCCGAGTTTGCCGAAGCCGATAATTGCGTAGCTCATAAAAATCTCCTTTGGTTTGCCACGCCCTGCGGGCTCCAAATATGAAATGGAGTGACCGCTCGGGCGTAGCGAATCAGATTTGCGCCAGACCGCCGTCGACGGCGACTTCGCTGGCGGTCATGAAGCTGCTGTCCTGCGACGCTAGAAACGCGGCTGCCGCTCCGATCTCCGCCGGATCGGCCATTCGCTGGAGCGGATTCATCGAAGCGAAGACCTTCATGCCTTCTTCGCCTAGCGCTGCCTTCGCGAGTTCGGTCGCCGTCGGCCCGGGCGACAGCACGTTGACCCGGATACCGGTGCCCTTCAGGTCCTCCGCCCAGGTCCGCGCGAGGTTGCGCACTGCCGCCTTGCTTGCGCTGTAGACGCTGAATGCCGGGGCGCCCGTGGTGCCGGCGCTCGATCCGGTCAGGATGATCGAACCGCCCTGCCCCATCAGCGGCAGCGCCTTCTGGACTGTGAAGATCGTCCCCTTCACGTTGGTGTCGAAGGTTTCGTCAATGTGCTCGGCGGTGATCTTGCCGAGCGCAAGCGGGCTTCCCGCCCCGGCATTGGCGAAGACGATGTCGAGGGTTCCGCGCTCGGCCTTTACCGCCGCGTAGAGTCGATCGAGGTCGGCCAGATCGGAGACCGAGCCCTTCACCGCGCGGGCATTGGGCCCGAGGTCGGCCATGGCGGCGTCGAGCGCTTCCTGGCGGCGGCCGAAGATGAAGACGAAGGCGCCTTCCTCGATGAAGCGCTTCGCTGCGGCGAGGCCGATACCGGTAGCGCCGCCGGTGATCACGGCGGTCTTTCCATTCAGTCTGGTCATGACGTGCATCCTTCGTTGGCGTTGTACCCAAGCAGGAAATTGCTTGCTTGAGACGAGGATGCAGCGCTGATAACCTAAGGACAAGTATGCACCTTTTGGTAAGTATCAAAAAATGACGACGACATCTGAAATCTGCGACACCGGTTGCGGGCTCAACGCCACGCTACGCATCATCTCGGGCAAGTGGAAACCGCTGGTCCTGTTTTTCCTGCGCGGCGGCCCGAAACGCTATGGCGAGCTCAAGCGTTTGATCCCTGGAGTCAGCGACAAGGTGCTGATCCAGCAGTTGAAGGATCTGGAAGCCGATCAGGTGCTTGCACGGACCGACTACAAGGAAGTGCCCCCGCGCGTGGACTACACGCTGACCCCGCTCGGCCGTAGTCTGGCTGATGCGATCATCCCGCTGTGCACCTGGGGAACCGAGAACGCGGCGCAAATGGCAAGCATCTTCGCCAAGCGCGACGCTTTGGCCTAGCGGGATGCAGACGAACCGCTGAGTGGGACGATTTTGCGCAGGCGCGCGCCGTCTTTTCGCAGAGCGAACACCTGAGCCGCCACGCCAACAACGAGCGCAAGGGCTATAAAACCGAGCGCACCTTTGAGCAATGGCGAATTCGGGTCAGTGACGATGGGGTGGCCATCGGGGACTCGACGCAACGTCTCCGAGACGGTCGGGACCATCAGCAAGAACGCCGTCAAGCTCAGAAAGATGGTTTCAAGGTACACCCTTGCCCGACCCAGCCAGACAACAAAGCCGACTCCGTAACCGGCGAGCAACAGCACGATCGTGACCGCCCCGATCACAGGGCTGATCGGTTGATGGGCCACCAGAAACACAGTAAAGCCGCCGATCAACATCGAGACGAAATAGCCAAGGCCGGCCCGCGACCGTGGCACGATGCGCCCGTGCCTGATGAACATGTAGGCAGCCAAGGGAATGGCTGGCAAGCTTGCGAGGGTGTGTACCCAGCCAAGGGCAGAGATCCCGAACATTCGACTATTCCTTTTTTGATTGGATGATGTACATAACGCAGCGAACGCTGTTGCGTTGCCGATCAACCGCGTGAAAGCGCTATGATTCTGGGGTTCAGACTATTGAAGGCATGGCCGGACTGATATGACGGATCTACTCGAAGAGTTGACCATTCGTCCAGAGATGCAGTTAGAGGGGCTGGCCACATTGGTGAGCTTTGCACCTTGCACTTCAATGTGCTCCACCGAGCGAAACGACAGCCGAAATGCCCGCTGTGCGATAACTTGATGAAGATAAGTTGTTGGCGCCGGATTTGTGCCGATTTACATGTGGATCAGTCTTGCGCCGACAAATGGGTTAATTCGTCATCGGTTAACTCTTCCAAGATTTAGCGCTGCGGAGCGGGTGAGAAAAAATACATCGTTATCCATCTTGAGCTGGCGGTTTTCCTGCTCCAGCTGCCGGATACGCTGCTGTTCGGCGGTTAGCGGTTTTCCAATCCCGGGCTGCCCCAATTGCTCAGCCTCGTACTGCTGCACCCAGCGCCGGACGGCTGTCTCACCAATATTCAGATCGCGGCAGACCTGCGGAACAGTCAGCCCCTGGTCCTTGATCATCTTCACGACTTGCAGCTTGAAGCTGTCGTCGAATGTCCTGCGTTTGTCGGTCATGAAAAACTCCTCGATAGATGCATTTTCCACTTATCGAGGTGTCCGGGGAAATTAGACCACTACACTGGGAAACTCGCATGCACGGTTCTTAGGGGGTTGGACGCGGGTGACCGCGTCTGACTACCCGACAACCAGATTCGGCCGTGGGCACTCGGACGCAAAAACTGGCTCTTTGCAGGTTCCCTGCGCAGCGGAAAACGGGCGGCGGCGATCATGAGTTTGATCCAGTCGGCGCGGCTCAACGGGCATGATCCGTACGCCTATTTGAAGGACGTGCTCACGCGCCTACCGACGCAACGGGCAAGTGATATTGCGCAGCTGCTGCCGCATAGGTGGCAACCGGTTCAGTGACGCAAGACGGGAGGCCCGGACGCATACCCTAGTTTGACGAATTGCATCGAGTGCCTCCTTGGGCTCTGTACGAAATATTATCGGACGAAGAGCGGTTACTGGATTCTTGGGCCAAATCCACCATAAGGTTTCAACGGTACAACAGAAGTAACTTCCAGCATCCCGGAATTTACCAGTGGCAGCGTTGCCAGCTTTTCCCGAACGGCAGCCTCGTTTTCGGCTTCAACCAGTAGGCAGGCGCCACCCATGTCACCCCGGTGCCAGATGTTGCGGATAAATCCCTCCAGATAGAGAGCCCTGGCACGCTGTGCTTCGGCTTCGAGATGAGGCGCAAAATCCGCGTCAGAAAAACGCTCCGAGACTCGACGCGAAAGCGTGATGAACTGCATATGTATATCCCCTTCAAGGCGTTCGTCGTTTAAACAGTTCACGGATAATTGCAAAAAATACTATTCTGGTCCAAGACGCGTTCTGCATGACTTGAGACCCGATTCACATGACCTTAGATCTTCGATTGCTTGTTGCGTTTATCGCTGTCGCTGAAACTGAAAATGTCGGTCAAGCCGCCAGCCGTCTACATATCTCGCAGTCGCCTTTGAGTCGGCAAATCATTCAGCTTGAAGCGCAGCTTGGTCTGAGGTTGTTCGAACGCGCACGTCAGCGCATGCGCCTGACTGACGAAGGACGTCTTTTCCATCAGGAGGCGCGCAGCCTGGTCGCCCATGCATCTGAAGTCGAAGCAGTGGCGCGCAGTATCGCTCTTGGTGAGACAGGCCATATTGCCGTGGGTTATGTCGAAGCGGCCATGCACTCCAATGTATTACCGCGTGCCCTTGCGGGTCTGCAATCAGGCCATCAGGCTGCTACCTTCGAACTCCGCCCCATGGGCTCCTCAGAACAATCCGAGGCCCTGCTCGGTAGAGCGCTCGATTTCGGGCTGGTTTATTCAGTTCCTGAGAGCGCAGACATAGAGTCCATGGAGGTTTCAAGCGAAGCGCTACTGCTTGTTCTGGGAAAAAGACATGCTATGGCCACGCAAGCGAGCATTGCTCCTCAAGACTTGAACGGGGAGCGTTGGGTTGCCTTGGCCCGGTCAAAAAATCCTGCGGCCCGCCAGCGTTTTCTTGAGAACTGTTCCGCTTGCGGTTTCTTGCCTGACATCAAGGTAGAGGCGGATGACCTGCTGGCAGCCTTGCGGCTGGTGGCCTCAGGTTTGGGCATTACCTTTGTCCAGGCGAGTCTTCGGGATTTTCTTGCAGATAGCGTCATATTTCGCGAGCTGCCCTGGTTTCCTTCACGGGTCAGGGTCTATGCCATCTGGCGCAAGGACGACCCCAAGCCGCTTGTCGCGACGCTCCGGCAAGCGCTCTTGGCGGCTGCATAAATGGGCGACCGTTTAACTAGGCAAGGTGTGTTCCGCGGACGCTTACGGTGCTGATGACGCCGGAATGAGCTCATCCTGAAAGACAGCTTTGGGCCTGGTATAACCAGATTCAAGAAAGGCCAAGCGTGCAGGAATGGCGAGCGATGGTAGAGCATGGTGCGCCACGCAGTTGACTTCATACATTTGCCCTAGAGTAGCTAGCTCGTCTTACAATACTTTCACATCCGTTGGCGTACGGTAGATCTAGCTCCTTTTGTGATTCCCAGCCCGCCCTCCCCATCGCGGGCTTTTTTTCGGCCCGCGAGGGCCCTAGTTTGTACTCAATCCAAAATCACTTGGTCAGCCAGGACTCAACAGTCGCGGAGCCGTGTTCTGCTTTCCACTCTTTCAGCGTTTTGTGATTGCCGCCTTTGGTTTCTACCACTTCGCTGGTGTTAGGTTTTTATAGACCCTCACTTGCAGCAGATTACGAGTGCCGACGCTATAGGGTTAGGGCCGAGTGAAACGCTCCATGCACCCCAGTGAATGCTGAGCATTCAAGGTAGCTGATAAAGCCGAGTGCGCACCGTGACTCTATCTCCCACCCTCAGTTAGCCCTCCTGCTACGCTGACTTCTTTCACGGAGGAATCACGATGTCGAACGCAGACCTACTCCCTTCCCTACTCTTCAAGATCAATCAAAAACAGTTGGCTCTCGAAGCCGCCATCATGGAGCTGACGATGTGGGTCGAGCAGCGCGGCTCGGGTGAGATTGGAGGCAATGTGCGCGGCGCGCTGGCAACGATCAGCAAGAACGAGGAATTCATCAACATGACGTTAGCAGTGCTGATGACGCCGGAATGACTTCTTCCTTATAGACACAAATCGGGTAAACGTTCATTTCCCTGGAAATACGTTCTCGGCAGAAGGCCCACGGTGTCTGTGGCGGCTTCTAATCTCAACAGTTGCTGCTGCCATGACTCGCCATCTATACGACCGTCAGAGATAGGCCAATCTCGGTCATCTCTGACGTGCAGACGAGGCATCAATACCTTGGCGCCGATTGTTCCAGTCAGACAGACCACTCACAGATAGCGCGCCCAACGATAGGTCGATCAATACTTGCTTGATGCCAACAGAATCGCGAGCACAAGGATCAGGTGACGCCCACTGCTTACATCCGATGATGTTCCAGCAAGAAGTCCACAAACAACCGCACCCGCGCCGGCATTGCCGAGCCACCTACGAACACCGCATGAATCGGTTCCTGGTCGCCGGGATTCCAGGCTTCGAGCAGCGGTATCAGTTGGCCGCGCTGCAGATCCTCGCTCACGCTGAATTCGCCAATGCGCGCAATGCCGGCACCTACTCTCGCGAGTTGTGCCAGTGCTTCACCACTGCTGCATTCGATGTTGCCGTTGACCTTCAGGGAGAACTCTCTTCCGTCGCGGATGAACGGCCAGTTCGGTTCGGCACGCCGGAAGTTGAAGCGTAGGCAGTTGTGCCTTAGCAAGTCTTCCGGTTCCTGGGGAGTGCCGTGCCGCTGCAGATACTCGGGAGATGCCACCACTACCTGGCCGGTGTCGCCGATCCTGCGCGCGGTCAGCGGGCTGTCTGGCAGATGACCAAAGCGCACCGCCACGTCCGCCTGGCCACCGAGAATGTCGACCACTTCGTCGCCGAGCGTGAGGTCGACGACGATGTTCGGGTAACGAGCGCTGAATGCTGCCACCAAAGGAACGATGGCCAGCCGTCCATGGCCAAGGGCGGCGCTAACCCGCAATCGGCCCTTCGGTACGCCCTGATCGGCAATGGCTTCTTCAACCTCGTCCATGTCGGCCAAGATACGCCGGGCCCCCCGCAGGAAAGCTTCGCCCTCGGCGGTGAAGGTGATCGCTCGTGTGGTGCGCAACAGCAGGCGGGTGCCAAGACGTTGTTCGGCCCGTGCGATGATGCGACTGACCGCCGAGGGTGTCAGCCCCAATGCACGCGCGGCGGCCGACAGGCTGCCTTCCTGCGCCACGGTGGCGAACACGCTCATTTCACCTGACCTGCCATTGAAGTCCACTTGTGCCCCTTACGCAAAGGTGATTGCCGAAAATGCTATCTACCGCCTCAAAAGGTTGGATCGTAGCATTGGCGGCATAGATAAGGAGCCTTCCATGCGTATCAATCCACCACTTGTCGCACTCGCCATCGGTGCCTTTGGCATCGGCGTTACTGAGTTTTCCCCCATGGGCATGTTGCCGGGAATCGCTGCGGATCTGGGCGTTTCCATTCCCGCCGCAGGTCTGTTGGTCAGTGCTTACGCCTTGGGCGTACTGCTCGGCGCGCCGCTGATGACCCTGACCACCGGCAAGATTCCCCGGCGATATCTGTTGATCGGACTCATGGCGATTTTCACCCTGGGTAACCTGATGTCAGCCCTGGCTACCGATTACTACAGCCTCATGTTCGCCAGGGTGGTGACCTCGCTCAACCACGGTGCGTTCTTTGGCGTCGGCTCCATCGTCGCCGCTAGCGTGGTCGCGCCGGAGAAACGTGCCGGGGCGGTTGCGGCAATGTTCATGGGCCTGACCCTGGCGACCATCGGCGGTGTGCCGTTGGCCGCCTGGTTTGGCGAACTGTTCGGCTGGCGTACCGCATTCGGGGGTATTACCGGTCTTGGCGTAGTAGCTATGGCCGCGTTGTGGTTCGCCCTGCCCAATCTGCCGGCGCCGCAGGGCGTGGGTGTACTTGCCGAGATACGGGTACTGGGCCGAGGCCCGGTGCTGGGAGCATTGGCCCTGACCGTAGTCGGCTCGGGTGCAATGTTTACCGTCTTCACCTACATCGCGCCGATCCTCAGCAGCGAAACCCACGCTTCCACTGCCTACATCACCGCCATGCTGGTGCTGTTCGGTGTAGGGTTGACGCTGGGCAACATGTGGGGCGGCAAGGCCGCCGACCGATCGATCGATCGCACCCTGGTCGTTTCGTTAAGCGTGCTGATTCTCGTCTTGCTGGCGTTCACCGTACTGATGCGTTGGCCGCTACCGGCCGCCGTCGCCATCCTGATATGGGGTATCGCCAGCTTCGCCCTGGTGCCGCCGCTACAGATGCGCGTGATGGAAGCTGCCAAGGACGCGCCCAATCTGGCCTCGGTGGTGAACATCGGTGCCTTCAATTTTGGTAACGCGATTGGTGCGGCGCTGGGCGGAGCGGTGATCAATACTGGGTTGGGTTATCCCGCGATCTCCTTGGCCGGAGCGGCGATGGCGGGTCTGGGGCTGCTGATGGTGTTGGCTTTTGCCCGGCGCTCCAGAACGAGTGCGGCTGCGGTGGCGTGAGATGAGGAGGGGGCTGTTAGTCACCACCGATGAGTGACGGCTAGTGGTCGAAAGCTTTAGCCACAAAAGGCAGCAAACGGCCTGTGGATTCAACCGGTCGATGCAACACAACTAAATTCTGTGTAAGCAGAAGGAGTGTTGCAGATGAACCAGTCGGCACGGCTTAACATCCATGAACCGTATGCGTATTTAAAGGGCGTGTTCACGCGCCTGCCGACGCAGCGGGCGAGTGAAGTCGATCAGTTGTTGCCGCATAAGTGGCAACCGGTTTCATCACGCAAGGCGTGGTGTCGGACGCATAAACCTAGCCGATAGCTGTGACAAAGGCGGTGTTTTTCACTTAAAAGTACGTGGACACCTTCGCCATTATCGCCAGGATTTCCATGCGTCAGAGAACTTCTTGCCCCAAACCTTTTAAAGCCCAAGTCGTCCAAGAATACGTACAGCCGGACGTCTCAATGAAAAGCGTAGCTTTGCGCCGCAGAATAAGCGCCAACCTGATTTGAAAATGGATACCTGCCTATCGTGACCGCCTGACGCCGACGTTGCCCGCTTGGTGCTACGGTGATGGCTTTTTAGCAACCAATTCGAGATATCCATATGAAACCCAATCCGACAATCGATAACGTATTACGCGTCGCGTTGGTTACAGGATCCACTTCCGGTATCGGCGCAGCCATTGCACGTGTACTAAGCCGTGCAGGCTATGCGGTGGTGCTCCATTCGCGAAATTCTGCGGATGCGGGACGCGCTATGGTTGCCGAAATGAAGCAGGCTATTTACGTGCAAGCTGATCTTGCTTTCGAAGCTGACAGGGTCAGGCTTATTAACGAGGCGATCGCCGCGTGGGGGCAGCTCGACGTATTGGTCAATAACGCCGGTATTAGCAGAGTCATTCCGCACTGCGACCTTGCCTCGGCCAACTCGACGGTGTGGCACGAACTTAACGAGGTTAATGTCGTGGCGCCGTTCCACCTGGTCGCATTGGCCGAGTCGGCATTACGCGATGCCGCCCGTGACCGTCGAGCAGGTTGCGTCGTAAACATCAGTTCGCATGCCGGTATCCGTCCTAAGGGTGCATCGATTCCCTATGCGGTAAGCAAAGCTGCGCTTAATCACATGACCCGCTTGCTCGCGGTATCGCTGGGGCCAGAAATTCGCGTAAACGCTGTGGCGCCTGGCTTGGTCGACACGCCTCTGACCGCAGAGTGGACAGGTGCTCAAGAGTTGTGGCGAACTCGTGCACCTATGCGCAGGGCCGCTAGCCCAGACGACATCGCAAAAGCTGTTGTAATGCTGGTCGAGTCGGACTACTTAACCGGCGAGATACTCCTCTCAGACGGCGGGTTGAATCTGACCTAGGTTTAGCGTGCTCCGGTGTAGCAGGTGAGAAGACAAGTCACTCTGTTTCGCCGACTCGCCCAAAGGACGGATACCATAGCTTTTCAGGGCGGGCTAGAGGACACCGCCGGATGGATACAGATTACCGAGTTGCTGCCGCATAGATGGGCGCCCGTTTAACCACGCAAGGTCTGTTGGGCGGACGTTTGCTGTCCAGGGCCTGGCCAGAAGGCTTTAGAAAATGCATAAGGGGGCTTGAAACTTGAAGCAGGCTGCAGCTTCCGCTCTCTAGATGCTGACCGTTCAGTTGGAAGAGTTGTTCAACTGCTGAAGCTCAAGTTGTTTGGCAGCACTGGCTTCGAGGTTTGCACGCTCTTCATCCAGATACCGATAAATACTTTGGAGGTTGGCGATTTTCTGTTTGACTTCTGCCATCTTCTTTTCAATTAGCTTGGCGCCGTCAGCACAATCGATCAGCTTGTTCCGCTGCGCATCCAGAATCTCGCCTATTTCCCCCAGGGAAAACCCCATGCTTTGCGCGCGCTGGATAAAGTCCAGATCCTGCAGAGTTTGCGCTGTGTAATCGCGATAGTTGTTAGTTCGCCGCTGCGGTGAGATCAGGCCGATTTGCTCGTAGTAACGTAGCGTATGGCGGCTGGCACCGCTGCGGGCCTCGAGTTCGCCGATTTTCATGAAAACACCGCTTGACCATAGAGTTGGGTTGATAGTTTACGCTTGGTTCCTCACCTTAAACAAGGAACAGGGAAATGAGCGTGGAGTGCTTTGTCACGGGGGGTACCGGTTTCATCGGTCAACATTTGGTGGCGTACCTGAGTGCAAAAGGTCACACCATTCGGGTGTTGATGCGTCGCCCGGAGCGACTAGCTGAACTGCGGGAGCAAATCGACAATTTGGGCGGGTGCGCAACCCGGGTATTTGCCGTAGCTGGCGATCTGGAACGGGACAACCTGGGGCTGAGTCTTGCTGATCGAGAAGTGCTAAGGCACGCCAGCGTCGTATTCCACCTGGGCGCCCACTTCGCCTGGGGACTTTCAGTGGAGCAATCTCGTGCGGTGAACGTAGAAGGGGCAAAGCGCGTGGCGCTGTTGGCGGCTGAGCAAAAAAGCCGGTTAGTGATGATCGGCGGCTACATGCTGAAAAATCATGAACATCTGCAACGCATCGGGATTGATCCTCGTAATCCGGAGCTGACGAATTGGCCTGCCGTCTACCGGCATGTCGGTGGTTACGAGGCGAGCAAGCTGGAGGCGCATTTTGCGACCCTGGAGGTCATGTCCGCCAAGGGTGGGGAGATTACCGTTGTCCACCCCGCGACGGTCTGTGGCCACAGCCGCACGGGGCATATCGTTGACGGTCAGCCGCTAGTGGAGCTGATACGCAACCTTGTGCAGGGAAAGCTGACTGCAGTGCCTGGTACCGCCAAGCACTGGCTGCCACTGGTCACCGTGGATTACCTGGTTGAACTGGTGGCGGTTTGTGCTTTTGATCCTGCCATGGTGGGTCAGGAACTGCTGGCGCTTGATGACCAAACTCCCAATTTGCGAGAACTCTTGGTACAGGTGGCACAACCTTTGGGCTTAAAGTCTCCCAAGCATTACATTTCACTCCGATTGCTGAAGTTGCTACTGAGTATTCCTCCCGTCGCGCGGATTTTGAATACAAAACCCGAAGCCTTGGACTTTATCCAGACCACTCGTTTTGATACAGCGGCGGTCGAGCAATTTGCCAACAGGTATGGAATAGCCAAACCGGATATACGTCAGTCTTTGCAGCACACTGCAACGTTCGTCAACTCATATTGCATAACCAAGGGCTAAGCCCTCTGACTTCTCCCTTGGGGGCGACAAAGTCGTTAGCCCCGATTAAATGGACTTTCCTAAGGTAAGTAATGCGGACTCATCAACTTAGAAGTGCAACCATCGTGCTTGAAATCGGCCCTTGTCGAGTCATGTTGATCCTATGCTGGGAGAGCAGGGTGCATAATCGCCTCTAGCTTGGGGGTATGTTTAACTAACACTCAATCGCCTCAATCATCCGCTTGAGCACTACTTCACAGCGATGCTTGGGAGTGAACGCCACCTGATCCACCAACTTTTTTCCGCCATTTCGTACGGGAACTTCAAGAAGGTCGACAGCATCCTACTGGGCGATCCAGCTTATCCCACAATAAATACTGGGGTTGGTGGGATCTTCGTATCCTCGAACTTTGCGCCGTCGATGTAGGGCGGCATTCTATCGAACGACAATTCAGCGACAGGGATCGTCATCAATGCAATCTACTTTCAGCAATGGCGTCATGTTTGCACTCTCCGCTGCGGCACTGAACGCAACGATCGGTGTACTCAGCAAAGTACTCATGAGTAATGGCTTCACCGCCAGCAGTGTCGCCGTCATCAAGACCGTACTGGGTTGCATGCTTCTCTCGATCTTACTGCTTTTCCTCAAGCGCCCGGCGTCGACGACCAAATGGACTCAGGCGGCTATCTGCGCGTTCCTTGGCATCTTTTTGCTGTTCCACTTCGAAACGTCCGCCTATCGACATTACGCTGCAGCAGGTGTGGTGGTGGTGCTGATGGCCAGTGCCTCAATTTCCTCGATCATTCTGGGGCGCATTTTTCTCAAGGATGCCATCACCGCGAACGCGACCGTGGGCGCCGCACTGGCTATCGCCGGGATCGCGGTGATCTTCGGCGCCGACCTGCAGCAGGGCTTTACCCTGCAAGGTGCTGCGCTAGCCTCCATGGCCGGCTGCGGCTATGGGGCGTTTTCGGTTGCCATGAAGCGGATGGGCGTGTCGGGGGGACTGCACTTCACCCGGCAATTGCTGTTCTTTGGCAGCCTGTACCTGCTGATGCCGGCCGCGGCCGATGATTTCGTGATCGGCGAGCTGTCGCCGCTGGCGATCGCCGCACTGTTAGCGCTGGCCGCGCTGCCGACAATCCTTGGCTTCTTCTGCACCACCAAGGCCATCGAGTATCTCAAGCCATCCCAAGTGCAGGCGCTGGAACTGACCGAGCCGCTGTTCGCCGCCCTGCTGGCGTTTGTGGCGCTCAATGAAGTACCGCGCGAAAGCCTGTACGCGGGAGCGGCACTGATCATCGTCGGCCTGTGTTTCTCCAATGAACTAATCCGCTTGGGCAGCAAAGCATCCGTACCTTCGACCGAGTGAGCTATTTTCGGATCCTGATTACTTTAGCAACCAGTGGTTTTTAAGTGTTTTGAGCTACTGACCGCTTCTGGCCGATTCTGTTGAAAAAGTCGGTTCGACCAAACAGCCTGGTCATTGACTGGTTAAAACGCCTTTTTTGCACACTGCTACGTGAAATCCGAGTCCGGAAGCCTCTGCCAAAAGTAAAGATTTCAATCTCGGACGCGTACTTTTCCGATGCGCAAACCATGGCCGACTTTTTCAACACAATCGGCCAGGAGCAGTCATTCGACACTCCTCGTGCCAACGTTTAAATTGACCCGTTTAGTTACCTGGCCACCTCAAAAAATGACCGGCACTTTCCAAGGCAGCTGCCTCTGCGGCGCCGTCAGTTACGAAATAAAATCACGCCCCAAAGCGGTTTCACATTGCCATTGCAACCAATGCCGTAAAAGTCACGGGGCAGCGTTTGCCAGCTATGGCAGCGTGCTGCGAACTGACCTGCATATCATCCAGGGCGCGGAGTGCATCACGACTTACCGCTCTTGCGAATCAGTGCTTCGTCAGTTCTGCGGCCAGTGCGGGTCGTCGCTGTTCTGGTCGCAAAGCCGGGGTGGATACGCAGACTGGATATCTATAGCGCTGGGTTCGCTAGACACGACCTTTACTACCGACAAGCAGCAACATGTAGAAGTGACGTCCAAGGCGCCCTGGTATGAAGTACAGGATCAGTGGCCACAGTCTCGATGACAGCTTCGGGTCAACTGCTACCAGTCCTCGACAAAGCGCACGCGCTCAACGGTCAACCCAAACCTGCGACAATGCTGCCTCTTCGGGCTTCGTAACTTGCGTGGCAAACGTTCAGGTATTTGAATAACAAATTCGCGGGGAGCAGCCACATTGGAATTGAGACAACTGCGCTATTTCGTAAAAATCATCGAGCTTGGCAGCCTGGGGCGTGCGGCACTTGAACTGGACGTTGGTGTGTCAGCCCTCAGTCAGCAAATCTCCAAGCTGGAAAGCGAACTGTGCACCCGCCTCCTGAATCGAACCTCTACCGGCGTGACGCCCACTAGCGCCGGATTTGCGTTTTTACACCATGCCCAATTGACGCTACGCCAGGCGGAAAACGCAATCATGGCCGCCCATCGCGGGCGAATGAGCGGTTATGTCAGCGTCGGCTTACCACCGACTACCGCGACGGTGCTCGCGTTGCCGTTGATCAACGCAATGCGTGCGCGTTATCCGGACATACAACTGCATTTGGTGGAAATGCTTTCCGGCCACTTGGCGGCGCAGCTCAACGCACGGCAAATTGACCTGGCCATCCTGTTCCAGCTCGAAGGGGGTAAACGCTGGAGCGTGACTCCGCTGCTGGATGAAAAGCTGTTTGTCATTGCCTCGCCCAGCCTGCCACAAGCGCCTTCTGGTGACAGCGTGCAGTTAGCCGACCTTGGCGGCCTGCCGCTGGTGATGCCCAGCGCGCAACATGGATTGCGCTCGGCATTGATGAGCGCGTTCGAGCGGGTCGGGCTAACACCCAATGTCATTATGGAAGTCGACGGTCTCGCTGTTTTGATGAACGCCGTTCGGGCCGGTCATGCGGCGACGATACAACCGGGGGCGGCCGCTGCATTGAAAGACGGGTCCGGACTTTCACTGATCAGGATTGCCGATCCCCATGTGGGCCGACGTAATCTTCTGGCGACGCTGGCTGACGACGAACTCTCTCCGGCGGCGCTGGCAACGCGGTTGGTCATCGTCGACGTGGCGCGACAGTTGGTCGTCGACAAACAGTGGCCTGGAGCTACGTGGATAGAAGGGGTAGACGCGTAATCCTCCTTCAACCCCGGACATCTCCTGACGACAAAGCCTTTAGAAAAACTAAACACCCCGCGTCAAAAGCAGCCTTTCGGCCACTCCTTCCCCACCCTATCGTTCTCCCCACTCGCAAGGAGCACTTCGTTCCCGCTTCCTTGCCAATCGAGGAGCGATAATGATCGATGTCTTAATCATAGGGGGTGGCAACGCTGCCTTGTGCGCCGCTCTGATGGCGCGAGAAGCGGGCGCCAGCGTGATGCTGCTGGAAGCCTCTCCGAAAATCTGGCGCGGTGGCAACTCCCAACACACCCGTAATCTGCGGTGCATGCACGACGAACCGCAGGACGTGCTGATCGATGCCTATCCGGAAGAAGAATACTGGCAAGACCTGTTGAAGGTCACCGGTGGCCTCACGGATGAAAAGCTTGCTCGCATCGCCATTCGGGCATCGTCATCTTGCCGCGACTGGATGCGTTCACACGGCGTGCATTTTCAGCCACCGCTGTCCGGCGCGCTGCACGTGGCGCGGACCAATGCGTTTTTCATGGGAGGCGGTAAAGCGCTGGTCAATGCGTATTTCCGCAGCGCCGAACGCCTGGGTGTAAAAGTTCGCTACAACACGCAAGTGACCGACATCGAGTTGGATGAGGGGAAATTCGTCGCCGCCCACGTGGGCGAACATGAGGTCGATGGTCTGCGTTTCGCCGCAGAACGCATCGAAGCCCGGGCCTGCGTGTTGGCGGCCGGCGGCTTCGAATCCAACCGTGAATGGCTGCGCGAAGCCTGGGGCCAGAATGAGCGTGGTGAATGGCCATCGGACAATTTCCTGATCCGGGGCACCCGATTCAACACCGGCATTTTGCTACGGCGCATGCTCGACCTTGGCGCAGATGTGATCGGCGATCCGACGCAAGCACACATGGTCGCGATTGATGCCCGCGCGCCGCTCTACGACGGCGGCATCTGCACCCGAATCGACTGCGTATCTCTGGGTGTGGTGGTCAATCGTGATGGCGAACGCTTCTACGACGAAGGTGAGGATTTCTGGCCAAAACGTTATGCGATCTGGGGGCGTCTGGTGGCCGGACAACCCGGTCAGCAGGCGTATTCGATCATCGATCAACAAGCCATCGGCCGCTTCATGCCGCCGGTCTTTCCCGGCACCACCGCCAATACTCTGCAAGACCTTGCCCGCCAGTTGAAGCTGCCTCAAGAAAAATTCGTCAAGACTGTCGAGGACTACAACCGTGCCTGCCGCGTTGGCACGTTCGATCACACGGCGTTGGACGACTGCCACACCCAAGGACTGATGCCCGCCAAAACTCATTGGGCGCGGCCTTTGGTGAAACCACCTTTCTACGCCTACCCGCTTAAACCGGGTGTCACGTTCACCTACCTCGGCCTCGCCACCGACGAAACCGCTGCCGTGCATTTCAACGGCAACGCGAGCCCCAACCTGTTCGTCGCGGGAGAAATGATGGCCGGCAATGTTCTGGGCAAGGGCTACACCGCCGGCATCGGCATGGCCATCGGTACCGCGTTTGGCCGCATCGCCGGTGTGCAGGCGGCCGCTTCGGTGGGCTTTGGCGTTTCATCTGCAAACACGGAGTCTCGACATGCAACTGTTTGATCCCCAAGCGTCGGGCGGGTTGATCCCGGTGTTGAATCTTGACGAAAGTGAAGTCCAGCGGCAGATGACCATCTGCAATGCCTGCCGTTATTGCGAAGGCTTTTGCGCGGTATTTCCGGCGATGACCCGGCGCCTGGAATTCACTCAGGCCGACATCCATTACCTGGCGAACTTGTGCCATAACTGCGGCGCGTGCCTGCACGCCTGTCAGTACGCCGCCCCACACGAATTCGACGTCAACATACCCAAAGCCATGGCCAAAGTGCGCCTGGATACTTACGCCGAATACGCCTGGCCGCAAGCCATGGGCAAGTTGTATCAGCGCAACGGCCTGACCCTGGCGCTGGCTTCCGGTGGGGGACTGGCGTTGTTTTTATGCCTGACCCTGATGCTCATGGGCAACCTGTTCACGGCCATTCCCGGGGGCGACTTCTACAAGATTTTCCCGCATAACACCCTGGCGCTGATGTTTGGCTCAGTGTTCGGCTTTGCGGTACTTGCCTTGACCCTGGGTGTACGGCGCTTCTGGCGCAACGTTTCACCGGTCGCAGCGCCACTGCCGTTGAAAACGTCCGCTGCATTGGAGGCTACGGCCAACGTCGCGAAGCTCAAATATCTGGACGGCGGCCATGGCGAGGGCTGCAACAATGCCGATGATCAATTCACCTTGTGGCGACGCCGATTCCATCACCTCACCTTCTACGGCTTCATGCTGTGCTTCGCCGCCACCGGTGTCGCCACGCTCTTTCACTATCTGCTGAAGTGGTCGGCGCCTTATCCGATCTTCAGCTTGCCGGTGATGTTGGGTATTGCCGGTGGCATCGGCCTGCTGATCGGCCCCGCGGGTCTTCTTTGGCTGAACCTGCGTCGCAACCCTGCGCACGGCGATGAGAACCAAAAACCCATGGATCGCGGCTTCATCGCGCTGCTGTTTCTGGTCAGCGCAAGCGGCCTGGCGCTACTGGCTTTCCGTGAAACCAGCGCCTTGGGCTTGATGTTAGCTATCCATCTCGGCCTGGTCATGGCGTTTTTCTTGACCATGCCCTACAGCAAATTTGCCCATGGAATATTCCGCAGCGCAGCGCTGCTCAAACACGCCATCGAGAAGCGTCAACCCAACCCGATCAACGCCGGCAGCGACTGACAATTAAAACACTCATTCCAAAAATAATAGTGAGCATAACGGTAGCCATGATGAAAACGACAACGGCAACAACCCGAGCAAAGGGGTCCAAATCAGGCGCCATTTTGCGGGTCACCAGCGGTAACTTTCTCGAGCAGTTCGACTTCTTTCTGTTCGGGTTCTACGCGACCTACATCTCCCAGACCTTCTTTCCAGCCACCAGCGAGTTCGCGTCGCTGATGATGACCTTCGCAGTATTCGGCTCCGGATTCCTGATGCGTCCGTTAGGCGCCATTGTGCTGGGGGCGTACATCGACAAGGTGGGCCGTCGCAAGGGGCTGATCGTGACGCTGTCGATCATGGCCGCCGGTACCGTATTGATCGCCCTGGTGCCGGGCTATGCCGCCATCGGCGTGGCGGCACCGATTCTCGTGTTGTTGGGCAGGCTGCTCCAGGGCTTCTCCGCCGGCGCGGAAATGGGCGGTGTTTCCGTGTATCTGGCGGAAATTTCCACCCCCGGTCACACCGGTTTCTACACCAGTTGGCAATCGGCCAGCCAACAGGTGGCGATCGTCGTCGCGGCTGCGTTGGGCTACACGATCAATGCCACGATGCAAGCCGCTGAAATCGCCAATTGGGGCTGGCGTATTCCGTTCTTCATTGGCTGCGTGATCATCCCGTTCATTTTCATTATTCGCCGCTCACTGGAAGAAACCACTGCCTTCACTGCTCGCAGCCATCGTCCAACAACTCGCGAAGTTTTTCGCTCGATGCGTGACAACTGGCGCACCGTACTGGCGGGCGGCTTGCTGGCGTCCATGACCACCACCACGTTCTATCTGATTACGGTCTACACACCGACGTTTGGGAGGACAGTTCTGAACCTGAGCACCACCGACAGCCTGGTGGTCACACTGCTGGTCGGCATCAGCAACTTTATCTGGCTGCCTATCGGCGGCGCCCTCTCCGACCGCATTGGCCGTCGGCCACTCTTGCTGGCGATATCGTTGCTGTGCATCTTCACCGCCTATCCCGCCATGCACTGGCTGGCAGAGGCGGCGAGTTTCGAACGACTGCTCGCTGTTCTCCTGTACTTCTCATTCTTCTTTGGCATTTACAACGGCGCCATGGTCGCGGCATTGACCGAAGTCATGCCACAAAACGTGCGGGTAGTCGGGTTTTCTCTGGCCTTCAGTTTGGCCACTGCGGTGTTTGGCGGTTTTACCCCGGCAATCTCGACGCTGCTTGTCCAGGCCACGGGCGACAAGGCATCACCTGCCTACTGGCTGATGTTCGCGGCGCTGTGTGGGTTCACGGCGACGACGATTCTGTATCGTCGGCAAAAATCTTTGGCAGTCAGAACTGTTTAGTTCCTCGATCGCCGATCGCTTACCACGCGTCGATCCACGGCGGGAGCCGAATTAATTTCGGCCGGTAACGTAAGGCAGAAACCGGCCAATAGCACCGTTAACATGCGACAGGGATTATCCCAAAAACAGTCGTCAATTCACTCATAAAGCAGGGACCATAGCCCTCCCCCAGGACACATTCCGGCCTTGATATCTGCTGAAGATTCCACCCAGAGCCAGTCGTTTTGTCGGGGTAAAAACCAATAAAAATAAAAAGGGGTCGCGAGATAAAATCTCGCAACCCCTTGAATTATATGGTCGGGACGGAGTGATTCGAACACTCGACCCCTAGCACCCCATCTCCTTTTTCATATTTCTTGAAAGCCTCGAAAATTTCACTGTGGATTTTCAAAAGCTAGTATTTACTTGAGCTCCAGCGGTTTTCTGCTCTACGAGAGTCCAGTAACGTCCATCAAGAGCCGACGTTTTTGTGGGGGGAAAAGTAGGGGGATTCCGTTTCATGGCCAAAATCACCATCAAAGAACTCGAGTCGCTGACCGCCAACGATGCCGGCCGAATCCTCAGGGAGGATGGCAATCTGGCCGGTCGAATCTCTGCCCGAAATATCGATTTGGTACAGCAGACCTGGTTCCTCCCCAGCGAAAACGTCAAAGGCACCTGGGGCAAGAAACAGGACCACCATGTCTGCCTCTCCCCCTTCGCCCTGCATTTCTTTCAGGAACTCAAGACCTAGACGGGAGATTCCCAGTGGTGCTTTCCGAACAAGCAGGATGATGGGCATGTGGACGTAAAAGTGGTGAGCATGAGCTAAATAGATATTTAAACATCACTAACAGTGCGCCCAAAAAAGCTGATCAAACCGAGTAGTGCAGCTCTGATTCAGTAGCTACCTCTTGATCCCTCAATCCAGACCAGAGGTCTGGACGGATGAGCGTGCGACCGTCCTTTATCAGGTCAACGGCAAACCGGTACCGTCTTTCAAAACAACCTGTTTTAGAAACCCAAAACCGCTCAGCTTTCGTGGACTGAGCGGTCTTGGGGCTGTCTTGCGACAACTCCTTCAGGGCTGTGCCTCTAGCTCACGGGCACAACCCTTGTGCAATTCGGCCGCCAGCTTCTCTTCGTCCAGCGCCCCTTCCCACTTGGCAATGAACAGCGTGGCGACACCATTGCCGATGACGTTGATCAACGCCCCGCCCTCGGAAATGAAACGGTACACCCCAAGTACCAACACCAGCCCCGCCGCCGGGATCACATCCAGGCTGCCGAGGGTCGCAGCAAGGGTAATGAACGCACCGCCGGTGACACTGGCCGCGCCTTTGGAGGTCAGCAATAGAATCAGCAACAAGGTGATCTGGTGCCACAGGTCAAGCGGGATATCCAGCGCTTGGGCAATGAAAATCGCAAGTACCGTCATGTTGATGCAACTGCCATCGAGGTTGAAACAGTAACCCGAAGGCACCACCAGCCCCACCACCGACTTCTCGCACCCCAAGCGCTCAAGCTTGCCCATCAACCGAGGCAATGCCGACTCCGAAGACGAGGTACCCAGCACCAGAAACAGCTCATCGCGGATGTACTTGAGAAACTGCCACAGACTGAAACCCGCCAAGCGTGCGACCAGATTGAGAATCACAAACACGAAAAACAGCGCGGTCACGTAGTAGCAGATCAGCAAGTTGCCATACGCCCCCAGGGAACCCACGCCGTACTTGCCAATAGTAAAGGCCATGCCGCCAAAGGCCCCCAACGGCGAGACGTACATTACGATCTTAACCATCCGGAAAAACGCCTGGGCCACCAGGTCGATCAGGTTCAGCAGCGGCTTGCCGGCGGCACCGAGCATCTGCAAGGCGAAGGCAAACAGGATGGAAATGAACAGCACCTGGAGGATATCGCCCTCGGCAAAAGCACCCAACACAGTACTGGGCACGATATGGGTGAGGAACCCCACCACACTCTGCTCATGGGCCAGCTTGCTGTAGCTGTCGACGGCATGGACGTCGAGGGTCGCCGGGTTGATGTGCATACCTGAGCCGGGTTGCATCAGGTTGACCCCGATCAGCCCGACCACCAACGCCAGGGTGGTCAGCACTTCGAAGTACAGCAACGACTTGAAGCCGACCCGGCCGATGCGCTTCAGACTCTGCATGCTGGCAATGCCGCTGACCACGGTGCAGAAGATAATCGGCGCAATCAGCATCTTGATCAGCTTGATGAACGTGTCGCCCAAAGGCTTCATTTCTTCGCCGAGGCTGGGGTAGAAATGGCCGAAGATGATGCCCAGCACAATCGCCAGCAGCACCTGCACATACAGATGGCGGAACACGCGGCGCAGTCGTGAATGGCTCGGTGGTTTTTCGGCAATCGAGGGTGTAATTGTTGTTGTCATGATGGCTTCCTCGCAGGCGTGATGCATTTCCTCGGGCAACTGATCGCCATACCGATGCGCGACCGATCGCCAGGGAAAGAGTGTTTCGGGGGGATGATTACTTCTGGATGTACTCGGAAATCTCGATCAGGTTGAGATCGGGATCACGCAGGTACACCGAGCGAATCGGTCCCCTGGCACCGGTGCGGGTCACCGGTCCGTCGACCAGTGGCCAGTTCACTGTTTTCAGATGGGTGATGACCTGATCCAGTGGCACGCTGGCAATGAAACACAGATCAAGGGAACCCGGCACCGGCAGGTGGGCCTTGGGTTCGATTTCATGACCGCGCACATGCATATTGATTTTCTGGTTGCCGAACGTGAAGGCCACCCGGCCCTCACCGAATTTTTCCAGGCGCATGCCCATCACCTCTGTGTAGAAATGAATGGTCGCTTGCGGGTCGGTGGCGGTCAGGACGATGTGGTCGACGTGATCGATCATCCCTGTCACCGGGGCACCTGGCGGCACGATGGCCGCCGCTACGGCAGGCGTTACCTGCAGCAATGCGCCCAGAGACAGTGCGGCAATGAACAACGAGACAAGCTGACGGACCGGTGTAATTGTTATTGTTTTCATGTGTGGACCTTCTTGTTGAGTGGTGAAGCACTTACGACACGAGGTTGATCAGGTTCCCCGAGTGGTAGCCCTGCAGGTTTCCAAGGATGCCGTCGGCCAGCCGTTGCAGGCTGCTCTGGCTGGCCCAGGCCACATGGGGAGTGACGATCAGGTTGGCATGGCGGCTATTGAGCAATGGGTGGTCGGCCGGAGGGGGTTCCTGGCACAGCACATCAAGGGCCGCGCCACCGAGGCGACCACTGTCCAGTGCATCGAGCACCGCCGCCTCATCCACCAATGGTCCGCGAGCGGTATTGATCAGCAAGGCACCGGGTTTCATCAGTGCCAGTTCCGGAGCCCCGATCAGGTGTCGGGTATGCGCGGTCAATGGACAGTGCAGAGAAATCACGTCGCTTTGCGCCAACACCGTTTCAAAAGCCTGATAGCCCTTGCGCACCGGGACCACGTCACGGTGTTCGGCAAAGAGCAACTGCATGCCCAGGGCGCTCGCCAGACGCGCCGTGGCCAGGCCGATGCCGCCCCGGCCGACGATGCCCAGCACGCTGCCCTGAACATCCTGAATCGGTGCGCGATGCACGCAAAAATGTCGCGAGTCCGGCCAGTCCCGCAGCGCGGCGGCCTGATAGACGAACAACTGTCGACGCAGGGCGAAGATTGACGCGATCACCGACTCGGCGACGCTTTGCGCCGAGTAGGCCGGGACATTACACACCGTCACGGCAAAATCGCGGCTGGCCGCCAGGTCGATGCAGTCATAACCGGTGGCCGCGACGCAAATGAATCGCAGGTTCGGCAGTTGCTCAAGTTCAGCCCGGCCGATGCGCACCTTGTTGGTGATCACGGCTTCGGCATCCCGAGCCGCGTCCACCACTTGGTCCGGCATCGTGTCGGGGCGGTCCTGCCAGTCCTTAACCCAGGTCGGCCGGGCAATGCTAACGGGCAGGCTGTCGCTGTCGAGAAACACTACTTTCATGCTGCACGCTCCGGTTGGACGGGTTCGGAAATCTCGATCAGGTTCAGGTCCGGATCACGCACATACACCGAACGGATCGGCCCGTTGGCACCGGTGCGCAACACCGGGCCTTCGATGATTGGCCAGTCGACACGGGCCAGGTGGGCAATCACCTGGTCCAAGGGGATCGAGGCGATAAAACACAGGTCCAGCGCTCCCGGAACCGGCAAGTGCGCCTTGGGCTCGAACTCGTGGCCACGCACGTGCAGGTTGATTTTCTGCTGACCAAAAGCGAACGCCTTGCGCCCACCGGCGAAGGTTTGCACCTGCATGCCCATGACCCGCACGTAAAAATCCTCGGCAGCCACGGGGTCGATGGTGGTCAGCACCAGATGGTCGAGATGATCGATCATGGGCGCAGCTCCTGGGAGCGGGCCGACGGCACCTGTTTTTCCAGGCTCGCGACATGGGCGGGTATCGGATGCAGGTCCAGGCGTTTACCGGCCTTGAGGATCTGGCTGGGAATCTCGTGGCCGATCAGGCCCGGCAACTGCGCGGCGACCGTCAGCACCCGATCCAGATCAACCCCGGTGTTGAAGCCCATCAACTGCAGCATGTGCAACAGGTCTTCGGTGCACACATTGCCGCTGGCCCCCGGCGCATAAGGGCAACCGCCCAGGCCGCCAAGAGACGAATCGAAACGATCGACCCCGGCCTCGATGGCCGCCAGCGCATTGGCCAGGGCCATGCCGCGGGTATTGTGGAAATGCAGGGTCAGTTGCAGCGCCGGAAAACGCTCACGTACTGCCCGGGACAGCGCCTCGACCTGACTCGGGTACGCCATGCCAGTGGTGTCACACAGGGTCACGCCGCGAGCCCCCAGGTCGGCAAACCGCTCGACCCAGTGCAACACCTCCCTCACCGGTACATCGCCCTGCATCGGGCAGCCGAACACCGTCGACAACGACACATTGATCGCCACCGGGCCCTTGCCGATGACGCTGACTACTTCGCTGAGCTGGGCAAACGACTGCTCGCGGGTCATGCGCAAATTGGAACGGTTGTGCGGTTCGCTGACCGACATCACCAGGTTGGCTTCATCAATGTTGCACGCAAGGGCTCGTTCGGCGCCCCGCACGTTAGGCACCAGCACGGTGTACTCCACCGTCGGATTACGGCGTATACCCTGCATCACCGCCTCGGCGTCCCGCAGCGCGGTAATGGCCTTGGGTGATGTGAACGAGGTGACCTCGATCTTGGCGAAACCACACTGGCTGAGGGCGTCGATCATGGCGATCTTGTCGACAGTTTCGATAAAACGCGCTTCATTCTGGAAGCCGTCACGGGTGGCGACTTCCTGCAAGAAAAGACGTTGCATGTTCATTCCTCTGATTCAAATGATGCCGCGTTGGCGCCAGTCGGCTTGCTGCGCGGCGTCGATGCCAAGCTCACCCAAAATCTCGGCGGTATGCTGCCCAAGGGTCGGCGCCGAACGAGTCACGCTGCCAGGTGTGGTGCCAAGCTTGGGGACGATGCCGGGCAACGTCACCGGCGTGCCGTCATCCAGCTGGCTGTCGAGCAACATGTCGCGCGCCCGGTAATGCGGGTCTTGGGCAATGTCGGCAGCGTTGTAAATCTTGCCGGCCGGGATGCGCGCCTCGGTCAGGATCGACAGAACTTCGTCGAGGGTGAGCCGCGCGGTCCATTCGGAGATCGCGGCGTCGATGCGCTCAACCTGCAACACTCGACCGTGGTTCTGCGCGAGCTCGGGATCGACCCCCAGATCACGGCGACCAATCACTTCCATCAGGCGCTGATAGATGCTGTCACCATTGCCGGCGATCAAGGCAAAACCGCCGTCGCGGCAGCGATAGGCATTCGTCGGAGCGATACCCGGCAAACTGCTGCCGGCGGGCTCACGAACGACGTTGAACACCGAGTATTCGGGCAACAGGCTTTCCATCATGTTGAACACCGATTCGTACAGCGCCACGTCGATCTGCTGGCCGTCACCGCCGTTCTGCTCGCGATGACGCAGGGCAAGCAGAATCCCGATCACCCCGTGCAAGGCCGACAACGAGTCGCCAATGGAAACGCCGACTCTGACGGGTGTGCGCCCGGGCTCACCGGAAAGATGCCGCAGCCCGCCCATCGCTTCGCCGATCACACCGAATCCGGGACGGTCGCGGTAAGGCCCGGTCTGGCCGTAACCGGAGACCCGGAGCATGATGAGTTTCGGATTCAGGGCGTGCAGTGTGTCCCAGCCCAACCCCCAGTTTTCCAGGGTCCCTGGGCGAAAATTCTCTATCAGCACATCCGCCTCGGCCAACAACTGGCGCATGACCTGCTGGGCTTCACTCTGACGTAAATCGAGGGTCAGCGAGCGTTTGTTGCGCGATTGCGCAGCCCACCAGACGGAAGTACCGTCGTGCAGCAAGCGCCATTTGCGCAATGGGTCACCGGTAACCGGAGGCTCGATCTTGATCACGTCGGCGCCAAATTCACCGAGCATTTTCGCCGCGAATGGCCCGGCAATGAGTTGACCGAGCTCGACGACCTTGACACCTTGCAGAGGTAACCTCATGACGTTTCCCGTTCTTGTTGAGTACTTGTGGCATGGATAATCGACACAAACCGGGCAGATGAAAATTTCATATTTCGCCACTACTCTTTCCAGATTGGAAAACCTTGGATCCCCTTGATGATTAATCCCCTGCATTTCGATCTGCTGTCCTTACGCCTGCTGATCTTCGCCGCCGAATCCCGAAACCTGACCCGTGCTGCCGAAAAGGCCAATATGACGGTCTCGGCGGCCAGCAAACGTCTGGCCGAGCTGGAACGAACGACGCAGTGTCCGCTGTTCGTGCGCCTGCCAAGGGGGCTCGAACTGACCGCGGCGGGACAAGGGATCGTTGAACATGCCAGAACGATTCTGGAAGGCGTGAACCGTATGGCCTGCGACGCCAGTGATTACGCGGTCGGTGTGCGCGGGCATGTGCGGTTGTTCGCCAACACTTCCGCCGTCGTCCAGTTCCTGCCGGATGACCTCGCGTCATTCCTGCGTGCAAACCCGAACGTGCGTATCGGGCTGGAAGAAGCACTCAGCGAACCCATTATTCAAGCCGTGGAGAACGGGCGTGCCGATATCGGCATTTTTGCCGATAACGTGCCGGCTGAGGGCTTGTACAAACTGCCTTACCGTGATGACCGACTCGTGCTATTGCTGCCCATCGGCCATGAACTGGCCAATGAGAGCTGCGTGTCCTTTGCCGATACGCTTGGCTTCGATTATGTAGCGCTCAACCAAGGCAGCTCGTTACTGCGTAGAATCACCGATGCCGCCGTGAGTGCGGGCAAGATCCTCAAGGTCAGGATCCAGGTCAGCAGTTTCGACGGCATCTGTCGCATGATCGAAGCAGGCTTGGGTATCGGGATCTTGCCGTTGCCATCTGTACGTGCCGAATTGCTCGGTACCCGCTTGATTGCGGTCGACTTGAGTGATGACTGGGCTCATCGCACCTTGTTCGTGGGGGTTGTGAGTCAGGCGCAACTGGCCCCGGAAGCGGCCAAGTTGTTTGAGTATCTGAGCAGCGTGCACGGCTAACAGCGGCGTAAATGTCCCTGTCCGCGCACTTGGGTTACGGGTGGCCAAATCATCAAAAAAACCACTGCCTCATGTGTGCGTGGCACATGCGACAGTGGCAAAAGCGCAATAGTTACCTCACGTCTAATTTACGAGTGCGCACTACGACCGTACCCAGGCGACCGCGCGAAATTGTCCTCGACAGTTCCAGTGCCATCCAGATACCCGTGCTTACGCAAATCAGGCATTAATACCGAAGCAATAAACGTCACACATACCAACACAGCCACATAATAGAAAAAGTAACTTTCAATACCCATCGACTTAAGCATCAATGCGACGTACTCCGCGGTGCCGCCACACAATGCATTGCCGATCGCATAAGGCAGTCCAACGCCCAATGCCCTGACCGAGGCCGGATAAAGATCCGCTTTAAGTACGCCAGTTACGGGCGTGTAAAAGGCAGCGATAAGGAGCCCTGACATAATAAGCGCAAAGGCCGCATAAGGGCTCGACACCGTCTTTAACGTGGTTAAAATCGGCACAACCAACACTGTTGCCAAACCACCAAATATCATCATGCTTTTTTTCACGCCAATACGGTCTGCCAGCATGCCGAAAAATGGCTGGCAAATCATGAAGCACACTAAGGCAGACGTCATGATAAAACTTACCGTCCCCGCATCCATCCCCACCGACAGCACCAGGTATTTCTGCATATACGATGTGAACGTATAGTAGTACAGCGAACATCCCATGGTGATAGCCACAGTTAAAATTACGGCCCGCTTATGCTTTAACAATGCACGAACAGATCCGGCCTCCTTACTCTTCATTTCTTTTACTGAAGCCGTTTCGGTCATGGACCGACGTAGAAACACGACCACAATGGCGCTAATTGCTCCGATGAAAAATGGAATTCTCCAACCCCAGGCTTTCAAATTTTCCGGAAGCAATACGTGCTGAAGAACAGCAACCGTCAGCAGCGCAAGTAGCTGACCGGCAATAATTGTGGAATATTGAAATGAACCGAAAAATGATCGGCGCCCGACAGTCGACATTTCACTGATATAAGTGGCACCTGTTCCGTACTCAGCGCCCACTGAAAGTCCCTGCATCAGCCTGGCTACAACCAACAGGATGGGTGCCGCGACACCAATCGTCTCATAAGTGGGCATGATCGCGATCATCAAAGACCCACCGCACATCATGAAAATCGAAATGATCATTGATATTTTTCGACCGCGCGTATCGGCAATGTAGCCAAATATCCAACCACCGAGGGGGCGCATAAAAAAGCCGACAGCAAAAATCCCCGCTGTCGCTAACAATTGACTATTTTGATCTCCTGCCGGAAAAAACAGCGAAGCAAAATAGATAGAAGTATAGGCATAGATGAAAAAATCATACCATTCAACCAAATTGCCCGAGCAAGCTCCAAGTATCGCTCGAACCCGTGCTTTATTTGTAATAGGAGGACGCTTGACAGCACCGTTACCAGCATTACTTATTATTATCATTTCAATCTCCACGAGCAGAAACAATCTGTTGACGCGTTTATGCGCTAAACCACCAGCCTAAGAACAGTCCACGCGAAGACAAACGCCAATCGCACAGACTGCCAATTCAATCATCTAATCAATTAATAAAATCATTTAGGAAAAAGGCTACTTCAACCGAAACGGTAAACGCCTTGATGTGTCTTCATAGTGCATTTCTCACTGCAATGCAGACTCAAAAACTGGCGCGTGCCTGCATCGAAGCTGCGCCATCAGGCAAACTGACCCATAACAGCAAGTCATCACCTTCATGGACAGCATTTAATGTTAGCGTCACTCCCAGCAAGGCAGGACGAACGCCTCGATAATTAAAGAGTTTTACTGGCTTTCCCGCGATACGTTCGGCATAGCCTGCCAGCAGAGTCGCGCTCAGTGGACCATGTATTACTTGACTCGTGTAATTTTCAACATCTCGGCAGTAATCAGCGTCATAGTGAATACGATGACCATTGAAAGTCAGTGCTGAATAGCGAAACAAAGTGGTCGAGGTAGGCAGCATTTCAAAGGAATGATTGGCTTGCGGCATAGCGGCGAAAGGTTTGTTTGAGTCGACTGGAGTTGCCTCCTTGTAGACGATGTCGTGATGTTCGGAAATGGCAACTTCGCCGGCATGCAATATTTCATGCAATACGGTGACAAACACCAGGTCGCCGCTGCGGCCTCGTTTGTACTCGATCGAAACAATACTGGAGCGTTTCTCGACGCTGCCATCCAACGGCAACGCTTTCTTGAATTCAAGCTGTCCACCGGCCCACATACGATTCGGCAACGGCACGGGAGGCAAGAAGCCTCCTCGCGCCGGGTGACCATCACGCCCCAACTCTTCAGGCGGCAGCCCGTCAAGAAAATACAACCAGTGCCACAATGGCGGCAATGGATAACCCGAGACCAAATCGCTTTGTGGGATGCCCAGCGTTGCAGCCATCAAACGCGCATGGCGTGAAGACAGGACATCGTGGTCGACATGGGTCTTGCCGATCCATTGCCGAAGGTGTTGAAGATCAATAGTGCTCATGCAGGGACCTCCTCTTGTTTATTCTGTGTTGCTGTCGCCTGGAATTCTTCGCGCAAGCGATCACTGTGTTCGCCCAGGAGCGGAGCTTTTTCGAATCGTTGTTCGTCCCAAGGAGCGCGTACCGGAGGAGCAATCATCTCGACTTCACCGGTCTCGACTGCCATCGGCCATTTACGAAGGCCTGGATGTTCTGCCATCTCGGCTACGGAGCGCACCTGGCCAAAAGCGGTATTGGCCTGAGCCAGTTTGTGGATCGCCTGCTCGGCGCTCAGGGTGGTGAAGGACGCACTGATGAGCGCATCCAGCGCGTCTCGGTTACGGACGCGTTCTGTGTTGGATGCAAAACGAGGATCAGTAGATGCGCCAGTGCCTTCAAGGAACAGGTTAGAGAACTGCTGCCATTCGCGTTCGTTCTGAATACTGATCACGATGTCTCGCTGATCGCCAGTGGTATAAGCACCGTATGGAGCAATTGAAGGGTGGCGCAGCCCCTGGCGTGTTGGAGCTCCATTGCCATAAATCTCGTGCAGGTAGGGAATAGTCATCCAGTCCGCAGCACCATCGAACAACGAAACGGAGATCCCGGAGCCCTGCCCGGTTCGTTCTCGTAACTGCAACGCCGAAAGCACGCCAATCGCAGCATTCAAACCTGCCCCGATATCACATATCGACACGCCGATGCGGCCATATCCTTCAGGTGAACCGCTGATGGCGGCCAGACCACTTTCGCATTGCACCAACAGGTCATACGCCTTCAAACCACTGGCGGGCCCCTCAGTACCGTAGCCACTGATATCGCAGGTGATCAATTGTGGATTCAGTGCGCGGAGTTCCGAGCTGTCAAATCCTGCGCGAGCAAGGGCACCGGGCGCCAGGTTTTGAACAAAGACATCGGCGCTGGCAATGATCCGTTTCAGCAGCGTCGCGTCGTCGGCATTCTTGAAATCCAGCACAAGCGATTCCTTGCCTCGGTTGGTCCACAGGAAATACGAAGAGTGACCTTTGGCGGCGTCGTCATAGCCCCGGGCAAAGTCCCCTTCTGCGCGCTCGACCTTGATGACCCTTGCACCCATTTCCGCCAAACGACAGGTACATAAAGGCGCAGCCAACGCCTGTTCGATGGAAACGACGGTAATGCCTTTTAAAGGTTTTGTAGTGGACATCAGGTTCTCCCATTGACAGTTCGCGTACACAAGTATGTGCAAATCACGGTCAGGGGAGCAGCGAGCTTTTACGAAGACAACGTTTGTAAAATACAAACACTGTGGGACTTACGAGAGGTTAGATTAGACAAAATCCTCGTGATTTCGCCGGAGACTAACGCAATGATGTACGACTTGATCGACCTGAAGGTCTTCTTGGCCGTCGCCGAGGAAAGCAATCTGTCGCGGGGCGCCGAGCGCTGTAATCTCGCTCCCTCCTCAGTCAGTTTGCGCATAAAAGGGCTTGAAGCCAGCCTCGGTACCCCCTTGCTGCTGCGCCAGGCCAGGGGTGTGGGTTTGACCCCGGCGGGTCATGTGCTGGTCGAACATGCAAGACGCTGCATGGCTCAGTTGGAGCAGATGACTACTGACTTGCAACCGTTCGCCAATGGCTTGATCGGCCACGTGACCTTTTTTGCCAACAACAATGCCATCAGCTCATATTTACCGGATGACCTGGCGCGCTTTTTCGCCAAGCACCCCAATGTCCGCATCACTCTTGAGGAGCGATTGAGCCATGACATTATTTCAGCCGTGTCCTCAGGCCGTGCCGACATCGGAGTAGTAGCCCTGGAGTCCGACCATCCAGATCTGGAGTTTCTACCCTACCGGCAGGACCAATTAGTCCTGTTAGCGCCGTTGAACGGTCGATTTGACAACCTGCATTCGGTTAGTTTTTCCGAATGCCTGGGGCTCCCATTTATCAGCCTTCAATCGGGTGCGGCACTGCATACCTTTTTAATGAATCACGCCAGTGCCCTTGGCGGGCGATTAGATGTGCGCGTCCAGGTCTCCGGATTTCGGGCGATTGCTCGCCTGGTCTCATCGGGAGCGGGTATCGGCATCGCCCCACGCTCAGCGTTGGAACCAGCAGACCTGGATCGCCTTCAGGTTATCGATCTTGTAGAAGGATGGGCCAAGCGTGATTTACGAGTGTGCGTACAGCGCAACCCGCGAGAAAAGAACGCGTTGCGAGACAACCTGATAGAGATTCTTTGTCAGCCCGGAAATGATCGATAGCGCATGAGAGCATGTTTCCCAGTTCTTATACCTCAGTGGATTGGCCTGCGCGGACCAGCACTCGGCGGGCTTGGCGAGCGACGGCCTCATCGACCATGACCCCGTTCACTTGCCCGACGCCCCGACAGTTTTCAATCAGAATGGCCCGCGCTGCGACGATCTCATCGGCGGTCGGTGTGAACGCCTGATTGATGGCAGCAATCTGACTCGGGTGGATCGCCGCTTTACCGGCAAACCCCATGTCGGCAGCCTGGAGCGCTGCCCGCTCAAGCCCGGCCAAGTCGCGAATATCGAAAAAAGGAGAATCGATAGCAGCGATAGCCGCTGTCGCGCACGCGCTCACAAGCGATACACGTGCGAAGGTGAGATTCGCTGCAAAGGGTCCACAGCCTAGATCCGCCGCCAGATCCGCAGCCCCGAACATGAGTGCGGCGAGTCGGGGCGTTGCATGAGCGATGTCTGATACCGCCTTGAGTCCGACCGCGCTTTCGATCAAGCCGATCAACTTGGTGCTCAGTCCCTTTTCGCTGAGCAGACGGTCCACTATCTGCAAATGCGCAGCAGATTCGGTTTTGGGAAGTAGCAGAAATTCAGGCTGAACCGGACTTGCCAACAGTTCGAGCACGTCACAAAGCCCCGCGGACGTATCCAGTCCGTTGATACGAATAATGCAAGGGAACCGCGTTTCCTTGGCAGCATTGAGTGTGATGAAAGCAGTAGCACGAGCACTTTTTTTGTCTTTAGGCGCTATCGCGTCTTCCAGATCAATGATCAAAATATCGGCGTCCACCTCCTCGGCTTTGGCGAAACGTTCAGGGTGTGTTGCCGGCGTGAAAAGAGCACTGCGCAGACGTATGGACATTTTCTACTCCAGAGGTGGTGAGGTGCCGCAAGGCGTGCTGTGATCCTTGCCGGCGTGAACCACCATAGCTAGACGAATTCCAATGGACTATTGTATGGAGCTCTCGATCTTCATATGTTTTACAAATACCTATGGAATTACGTCACATCCGCTACTTTCTAGCCGTCGCTCAAGAGCAGAATTTCACCCGTGCTGCTCAGAAAATCGGCATCGGACAACCGCCATTGAGCTTGCAGATCCGCGACCTGGAGCGTGAGGTGGGCACCCGGTTATTTCACCGAATTCCGCAAGGCGCAGAGTTGACTGCGGCTGGGCAGGCGTTTCATGACCTGGTTCGAAACATACCGGCTCAGGTAGAACGAGCAACGCATGCGGCTCAACGAGCCGCTCGGGGCGAGTTGGGGGCGCTGCGCATAGGTTTCACTGCCTCCGCAAGTTTCAATCCGGTCGTGGCTGCGGCGATTCGCAATTTTCGGCGGGCATACCCGGACGTCGATTTGACCCTGGAGGAAAGCAATACCATTCGATTAATGGCAGGCCTTAAGGAAGGTGACCTGGACGCGGTTTTTATTCGCCCAGGAATAGCTGAAGCTGATCATTTGACGATGCGAACTCTCTCGGAGGAACCGTTGCTCGCGGTTCTGCCAAAAGATCATGTGGCTGCACGCCAGAAAAAATTGAGCCTGAAAGATCTCAGCCAGGACCCTTTCATTCTCTATCCCAGAGAAGTAGGACCTACCTTATTCGACACCGTTATCGCTGCTTGCCGCGATGCGGGCTTTGATCCGATTCTGGGACAAAGCGCTCCACAACTTGCCTCTGTCGTGCATTTGGTAGCAGCGGAACTGGGTGTTTCGCTTGTACCGGCTTCGATGCAGCAAGTGCATGCCGCAGGGGTGGTTTTCAAAGAGATAAATGATGTATCACCTATCGCCCGGCTTACACTCGCCTGGCGTCGCAGTGACAACTCGATTTTCCTGCAGAACTTTATAAATTGTGCAGTCAGTTAACTACACACTCTCCGCCGGTATGGAAGCCGACTGCTTTCGAAAGCGGCCATTGTGAAGAGCTAAAAAATTGTCGTGAAGTGATTAGTTTTTTCACACCCACCGAATGAGCAAAAACACCAACAGCACATTCAATACGGCCAGCGAACTCAGGCCCGCCAGCACACCGCCAGCGCCCCAGGTCTGTAACAGGTAACCGCCTGCGAGGGGAGTCAAGGCTTGGCCAATGAGCGAAGGTCGAGCCATGTGCCCCATCAGCAAAACATATTGAGCGGGCGACATCAGGGCCAGTGGCAGCAGGCCTCGAACGATCGCCCGCAACCCATTACCCGCGCCGTAGATCACCAGACCTAGCGCCGTCATTGCCGGTACGATAGTCACCAACAGTAGACCTACTGCCACGAAAACCACGGAGATCAACGTCGTCCAGATAGGGTGACGCTTTCGCGAAAACACTTGTAGAACACGTGAGCCTACCTGGCTCGGCCCCAGCAACGCGCTCAAACCGATGGCGGCCGCAAGCGAGTAGCCCTGCCCCTGCAGCAATGAAATCAGCTGGACTGACATTGCCGTCATGATCACGGCGCCCAACGCAAAAATCAGCGTAAGCAATAGGTAGATCCGCCGATCTATTGAGAGGTTTTCACCACCCATTGCATTGCTTTTTGCGAGTGCCCCCGCGCCACGCTTCAGCACCCAGAGATAAAGTGGTGCCACAGCAATGACCAATAACACGCCATAAGCCACACACGTCGTGCGCCAGCCAAAATGCTCGATGACCAGCGCAACCGCGGGCCATGATAGCGTTGTCGCAAACCCTGAAATAAGCGTGATCCCGGTAATCGCACTGCCCGCCCGCTCCCCGTATAGAGAACCTAATGCGGCGAATAGCGCTTCATACAGTCCCAGCGCCATACCGACGCCAATCACTGCCCAAGACAACAGAAACATCGGCAGCGAGGTCGAGCTGGCCATCAGAAACAGCCCGATGGCGACGCCCAGGCCACTACTGGCCAGGATGGGGCGGCCGCCGTAGTGGGCGATAAGCCGGCTGGTCAATGGCGCCAGCATCGCGGAAACCAGAATGCTCAGCGACAGCGCGCCGTACACCCATTGGCTGGCCCAACCAGTCTCTCTCATGATCGGATCGGCCATGACGGCCATGAGGAAGAACGAACCTCCCCAGACCAGAACTTGCAGCATTCCCAATGTAAAAATGCCGAATACGCCAGGCAGTTGCGTTTGATGGTTCAAGACAGTGTCATCAGTGGTGAGTAAAAAACGGAAGTGGTGGGTAGCTGCGCAACTACGGGTAAGTGAACGATTCATCTAGCCATCGAATCAGCAGCTGCGTCGTCAACTGCGGATGCTCAAGCGGTGGCAGATGTCCACATTCAGCCAGCACAACCAGACGTGAATGCGGTATGCCCCGATGGATCTCTTCGGATTCGGCAGGAGGGGTGATTTCGTCGTTCTGACCCACAACGATCAACGTAGGCACTGCAATCGTTTCGAGCAGAGGCCGATAGTCCGCACGCTCGATGATCGCCTGTTGCTGACGAACGAAACCTTCTTTTCCAATCGTTTGCGCCATCGCCTGAACGGTATCTGCAATGGGCGTACCGATGCAGCGTGGATGCACGAGCCTGGGGAGCAATTGCGGCGTCACGCCCTTGAACCTGCCCATTTGAGCCAGTGTCAGCAGACCCCATCGTGCCTTGGCTCGGGCTTCATCGTCCGGTCGCACAATGGTGTCCAACAGGGCCAGTTTCATCACCCGTTCAGGCGCTTGCCGCATGATTTCCATGGCCACATACCCGCCCATGGACAAGGCGGCGAGTGCAAAAAACGGTGGTGCCTCATCCAGTATTCGCTTCGCCATCTGCGCAATGCTGGCGTCGAGGGAGACCTCCGGAATGTAGATAGGCCTTGAGTGTTCCAGGGTCGCTTTTTGATGCGCCCAAAGGCGTTCATCACATAGCAATCCAGGTATCAGCACGAGCGGTGTGTTGTTGAAAGCCAACAGAAGTCTCCCCCCGAAAGGTTGCGTCAAGGATGGGCAGCTATTACACGGCGGGGTTAATAGATTGACTGATGATTCAAAGCATGTAGCCAGCCCAAATCTTACGATTGACCAGGTCGGCAGCAATTTCGATAAAGGCATCCCCGACGAATTTTGCAGCCGGACTGACCCGTCTGTCAGCAGGAAAAACCTGGACGAGTTTGCGCATGGGAATGGGGTCGACCAAGGGTGCGGCACTGAGCACGCCAGATTCGATTTGCGGGTAAATCGATGCCAAAGGCAAAGCCGTCAAACCGAAGCCATTGCGGACCAGGTCGATCATCGCACCGAAGGAGTCGGCTTCAACGCTGGTCTTGAGCTTGATCCCGACTTCACGCGCACAATCATCCAGAATCACGCGAAGGCTGTGTCGAGCGCTTGGCAATACCAATTGCTGCTCAGCCAAAGACTCGAACGACACCGGCGTATCAAGCCGTAGGTTGGCGCTGGCGGGGCCGACCAGCAGCAAATTCTCCATCATCACCGGCACGATACGCAGCGTATGCAGGGGTTGGGGATCGTAAGAAATCGCCAGTTCCAATTCGCCACGCTGAACCCAATCCAGCAGATAGCCGCTGAAGGCCGAGGAAAACCTGACGGCGAGATTCGGGTGCGCCTCTTTGATCTTGCGTACCAACGGAACGGTGACAATTTCCGCCACCGTCGGCGTCGTACCGATGACGACCGTTCCCCGAAAAGAGGTCTTTCCGCCCACAACAGAACTTCGAATGGACTCCATTTCTTCCATGATTCGGGTGGCATGTGCCAGCACTTCGCGGCCGGCATCGGTAATCTCCATGCCTCGCCCGTGTCGATCAAACAGGTAGGTGCCGAGCTCCTTTTCCAACAATCGAATTTGCCGGCTAAGTGCCGGTTGCGCGATGTGAAGTCGGTCGGAGGCCTTGCTGAGACTGCCTAGCTCGGCCACATGAATCAGGGTCTTGAGTTGAACGACATCCATTACCAGGCCAGTCAGCATCGGGCTCGGCGCGATATGCGTCGAAAGTGCTGTGAGTGTAATCGCATTTGCGCACCTTGGAATGCACCGCAAACCGCGTGTCGTGAGGTCTCAGGAGTTTCGAGTCGGCTGTATCTCCCGGCCCACCGGGGCTGCACGCCAAGCTATAGAATTTAGGTATATCAGTTAGGCCTGCCTGACGGCTTATTACCCTTCTGACTCTGCGGTAGCGTGCAATCAACGTCGGCGCCAAAGAGCGCTCGACTCACTACAAGAATAAGATTCGAGGGCTCGCGCCATGATGTTCAATGCTTCGTCTTACCTGACCTGTCCGGCTTCCTCCGACCACGTAAAGCTCGCCACGCTCGTGCATCCTCCCTCCCCCTTCTCTTCAGAAACCCGGCCGTGAACGGGTTCACGCCTCTTCGTTAAACCCAACAACCCATCGAGTCAGTCACGTCGGATACGCATCAGCGTGCTCCTCGTATCGCCTCGCCTTGAAGAAAGGGTGAACAGCATGTCCGCATCAATCACAGACACCAAAGACCACGCTGCCGAAGCCGCTCCGATGAGAGCGCCGAACCGCGTCAAAGCCATCATGGGTGCCTGCTCGGGCAATCTGGTGGAGTGGTACGATTTTTTCATTTACGCCTACACCGCCATCTACTTTGCCGCTTCGTTTTTCCCCAAGGGAGACACTACCAGCCAGCTACTGGCGACTGCGGGCATCTTCGCCGTCGGTTTTTTCATGCGCCCGCTCGGTGGCTGGATATTCGGCTGGATCGCTGACACTCGCGGCCGCAAGGTTTCGATGATTATCTCAGTGTTCATGATGTGCGCCGGCTCGCTGCTGATCGCCGTCATGCCCACCTACGCAACCATAGGGGTCGCGGCACCGATTCTGCTCGTGGTTGCCAGGCTGATTCAGGGCCTGTCCGTCGGTGCGGAATACGGCACCGGCGCCACCTACATCAGCGAAATCGCGACACCGGGCCGTCGCTGTTTCTATGGATCGTTTCAGTACTTCACCATCATTGCCGGTCAGCTGTTGGCCTTGATGACCGTGGTCGTTCTCCAGCAAACCCTGACCGGCGAAGAGTTGCGCGAATGGGGCTGGAGGATCCCGTTCTTCATCGGCGCCTTGAGCTCGATCGTGGTGGTGTATCTGCGCCGCGCGATGCATGAAACCGCCACCAAGAAAGACATGAACCGCAAAGATGCCGGCTCTCTGCGCGGTATGTTCAAACACAAGCGGGCCGTTGCCCTGGTAGTGGCGTTCACCATCGGCGGTTCGCTGTATTTCTATACCTTCACCACCTATATGCAGAAGTTCCTGGTGATCTCCGCCGGTTTCAGCCCGGAAACGGTCAGCTTCATCATGACGGCGGCCCTGGTCGGCTTCATGCTCTGCCAGCCGCTGTTTGGCCTGCTCGCCGACCGTATCGGGATCAAGACGCACATGCTGATGTTTTCCGGGTTGGCCATGGTGCTGGTGATTCCCCTGCTCTACTCACTACAGTCGGTCAGTAACCCGTTTACGGCATTCCTGCTGGTGTTTGGCGGCTTGGCCATTGCGTCGCTCTACACCCCGGTTGCCGGGATCGTCAAAGCTGAACTGTTCCCGCCTGCGGTGCGTGCGCTGGGCGTGGGCTTTCCATACGCCGTCGGCAACGCGGCATTCGGTGGCACTGCCGAGTACGTGGCCCTGTCGCTCCGATCACAGGGTATCGAGGAGTATTTTTTCTTCTATGTCGCAGCAGTAGTGACCATCACCTTCATCGCCGCGATGTTGATGCCAAATTTGTCTCGCTACGGGTACATCAGCGGCTCCGGTGAGATCGAGGAGCGTACGGGGCTCAAGGGTTGTTCAAAACCGAGCGCTGCCAGAGTCTGACCATTACAGCGGCACGATTAGGAAGGGCCCGTTGGGCCCTTTTGGCATCATTGCGCAGTACTTTTCTGAAAATCGGCAATTTGCTGCCACATTGCAATCGGGTTGGAGTACATCGGGAAGTGCCCGCACTCAGGAATTTGCGCCAACCGCACACCTTCGGCCTGAATATGCGGCAGATAGGACAGTGACGCGTTCTGATCGCCGTACATGAACATGCGCGGGCATTTCAATCCGAGAAACTTGCCCATTAGGTCGGCGTTATCGGAGAGATTGACCATCGACTGGAATATCCCTCGTACCGCACCGGCACGCACCTTGTGCTTCAAGCTCGCCGCATAGAGCGCACTGGCATAGGCTGGTGCACGTCGGGTGCGTTCGATGAAAGCGGCAAAAAATGTTTCGCCATCGGCGGCCGGATAGTCGACCACCTGACGACTGAGGAAGCAGTCTTCCGGGGCGATATTGCCCTCGATATCGACGAAGCTGAGCACCCTGTTCGGGTATTGATGAGCGAGCATCAATGCGGTCAGTCCACCCATGGAGTGGCCGACCAAATGAAAGCGCTCAATGCCAAAATGCTCGAGCACCTGCAGTGCCGTCCTCATCAGAAATTCAATGGTGATTTTGGAAAGGTCACTGCACTGGCTTTCCCCGCAACCCGGCGCATCGTAGGCGACGAAAGGATGTCCGGCGAATGCGGCTTGCTGCACGATGTCGGCATAGTCTTCCTTGGTCGAGCCAAAACCATGCAGGAACACGATGGGCGCCAGGGTTCCAGCGCGGTGAATGGCGGCGATGTTCAGTTCGACACCCTCCACCGTTAGAGGGAGCTTCGTTTGAATGAAGGGTTCTTGCGAGAACACGTGGATGACTCCTTGAACGAATAGATTGCCACATGGCGCACAATTTCAAGGGTATCGCGCCAACTGTAAATGACTGATTGGGGAACGCTTTGATACGTCAAACCTATCAGGACTGGGTTCGAAACCGGGCAACCAACTCTTCCACCAGCGGATTGGCCCTGTCCGTATTCCAGGCCACGGCGGTCGTCACGACATTCAGTGGTTTGCTCAGCGGTCGTAACACCACATTATCGGGCGCGAGTTTTTTCAGTGAGGCAGGGACCAGGGCAATGCCTTGTCCATAGCTGACAAACGCAATTTGCGAAGCCACAGAGCGCACTTCATGCAGCACCCGAGGGGAAAATCCGCTGGCCCGGCAGGTCGCGATCAGGTTGTCGAAGTAGACCGGGCTGACCTTGCGGGAAAACATCACCAACGACTCGTTGGACAAACTGGACAGGCTGATCCGCTTGCGCGAAGCCAGTGGATGATCAATGGGCAAGGCTACGACCAGCCGATCCTCGGTCAGCGGCAACGATTTGATCGAGGCCCCGAGGTCGCCGTCCAGGCGGGCGAAAGCCAGATCGATGTCGCCGGCTTCCAGCGCAGGAACCGCTTCGACACTGTCGATCTCCCGCACAGAGACAGTGAGATGCGGGTAATCGCTCTTCAGTTGCTCGATCAAGCCTGGCAATACATCAAACATGGCCGTGGAAATCGCGCCGATGGTCAACATCCCTGACTGCCCAGCCACCGCCTCTTCCACCGCCAGTTCCAGGCGCTCCAGTTGTTCGGCGAATTTACGCACTGCCGGCAGGATCGCTGCGCCGACGGGGGTCAGTTTCGCCCCGCGTCGCGAACGGTCGAACAGCTTGACCTTGAGAGCCTGCTCCAGCACCTGGATCTGTTCGCTCAGGGGGGGCTGGGACATTCCCAGGCGCTTGGCGGCGCGGCCGAAATTCTGTTCTTCGGCCACGGCCAGGAATAACCAGAGGTGACGAATCAGGCGGAAATTGATCATGATCATTCCATAGGTTTAACGTATCTAATGCTTCTGTGATTAGTAATATACCTATCAAACTGCCTCGTTGACACTGGGCGCCTCCGTCACCACAGGGGCTCTCCCATGACTAACAAGAGTTTGCTGGATCGCTTGGCAGCGTTGGACACCAACACGGTGTCCGATGCGCTCGATTTCCTCGGCTTGCCGGGTGCCACCGTGGGGCTGCGCCCGCTGTGGAACTGCCCGAAAATCGTCGGCCGCGCCAGTACGGTCATGCTCGCCCCAAAATTCGACAGCGCACCCACGGTGCACCTGATTACCCCGGTGGTTGAACAGATTGCCAGCAACGATCGCGTACTGGTGATCGCCGGCGGAATCGAAGGTATTTCCTGCTGGGGCGACATCCTTGCCAACGCCGCAGCCGGCAAGCACGTTCGCGGCACGGTGATCGACGGTTTCAGTCGCGACATCGACGGCAGCGAAGCGATTGGCTACCCGGTTTACGGCCGCGGCGTGACCATGATCAGCGCGCGCAATCGGGTGGTGCAGATTGATGCGGGCGTAACAATCACCGTGGCCGGTGTCGACGTCAGTGAAGATGACTATCTGATCGCCGATACCTGCGGGACGGTGTTTATTCCCCAGGCTGAAATCGAGAAGGTACTCGACCTCGGCGAGCGGATCGCCCGCCGGCAGGACGGCATGGTGGAAGCCGTTCGCAACGGTCGCTCGGTGGCCGAGGTGATGCATGACACCCAGTTCGAAGCGATCCGCGTGGAGCACGCCTGATGAATCTTGAAGACAAAACGCTGGTCGCCTTGTTTGAAGGCCTGGACACCCCAGGCGTGTCCGATGCAATGGACAAACTCGGGCTGCCCGGCCAATGCCTCGGCGTGGCGCCACTGGACAATTACAGCAAGGTCGTCGTCGGACCTGCCTTCACTGTGCAGTACGTCTCGGCCAGCGTTCCTCCAGGCACTGTGGGTGATTTCATCGAAGACGTGGCACCGGGCGACGTGGTGGTCATCGACAACGGCGGCCGCACCGACTGCACCGTATGGGGTGACATCATGACCCAGTACGCCGGTACTCGGCAGATCGCTGCCACGGTCATCGACGGCGTGTGTCGTGATGTCAACAAAGCGCTGGGCGACGGTTACCCGATCTTCAGCAAGGGCCGCTTCATGCGCACCGGTAAAGACCGAGTGCAGGTTCAGTCGGTCAACCAGCCGGTGTCCATCGGTTCGGCCCGGGTCTGTGCCCGCGACATCGTGGTCGCTGACGCCAATGGCGTGGTGATCGTCCCACGAGCCCGCGCCCGTGAAGTCGCGGCTGTTGCCCGCCAGATCGAATCCGTCGAGGCCAATATCCGCGCCCTGATCACTCAAGGCAAAACCCTTAAAGAAGCCCGCGACGCACTGGGTTACCACAGCCTGCAGAGGAAAGTCTGATGACCACGCTCCCCCTCCCCCTGGATTTTCACGCACGGGCAAAAGTGCTGGGCAGCTCGACACTGTATGAGGCATCCCATCTGCCCTGCGCCGTCGACAGTGCGATCCGCCCGATCTGGGATGGCGCCTTCATCGCCGCCCCCGCCTATCCGCTGGAATGTTCGCCGGGTGACAACCTAGCCTTGCACCTGGCGATGGAACGTGTGCCCCGTGGCAGCGTGCTGGTCGTGGGCACCGGGAGTTTCATCGCCGGTTACTGGGGCGAGGTGCTCACTGTGGCGGCCGAAGCGGCTGGCGTCGTCGGGCTGATCATTGATGGCGGCGTACGTGATATCGCCGCCCTGAAGAAACGCCAGTTCCCGGTTTTTGCCCGCGGCATTTCGGTGAAAGGCACGGTCAAGGCCAGTGCGCCCTCCGTGGGCCAAGCGTTCAATTTCAATGGTGCACAGGTGGCACCGGGCGATCTAGTGGTGGCCGACGATGACGGAGTGATCATCATTCCCAAGGCGGATGCGGCACGCACACTGACCGAAGGTGAAGCAAGGGCGAGTAAGGAGGCGCAGATGATGAAAGCGCTCTCTGACGGCCGCACGACACTGGAACTGATGAACCTCACAGAGTGGAGAACCCGGGCATGAGCGCTGATATCCAACGGCTGAACCAACGCCTGGCCAGCGCGCGGCCATCAGCGACCTATCGCATCATGGATCGGGTGGCAGAACGTCGGGCGCAAGGTGCGCAGATCATTTCGCTATGCGCCGGCGAGCCTGATTTCGATACGCCCAAACACGTACGGGAGGCCGCAATTCACGCCATCGAGCATGGCCACACCCGCTACACCCAGGTCGCCGGTGTACGTTCACTGCGAGAAGCGGTGGCCGCCAAGTTCCGCCGTGAGAACGGCCTGGACGTTACCTGGCAAGACACCCTTGTCTGCAACGGTGGCAAGCAGGTGATCTACAACGCCTTGGCCGCGACCCTCAATGAGGGTGACGAAGTCATCGTGCCGGCGCCGTACTGGGTCAGTTACCCGGAGATGGTGCAACTGTGCGCAGGTGAAACCAGAATAGTCACCTGCGATGCCGATACCGGTTTCAAGCTGACGCCCGTGGCGCTGGCCGCGGCGATTACGCCTCAGACCCGCTGGCTGATCCTCAACTCGCCGTCCAACCCGACGGGGGCGGTGTACAGCCGGGATGAGCTTCACGCCTTGGCGCAGGTGTTGTTGGCACATCCTCATGTGTTTATTCTGGCCGATGACATCTACGAACACCTGATCTTTGACGATCAAACGTTCCACACCCTGGCCCAGGTTGAACCACGACTGGCGCCACGAACCCTGACCATGAACGGTGTCTCGAAAGCCTATGCCATGACGGGCTGGCGCATCGGTTTTGCCACGGGGCCACGCTGGCTGCTGGAGGCCATGGAAAAACTGCAAGGGCAGCAGACTTCCGGCGCAAGCTCGATCTCGCAACAGGCGGCACTTGCCGCACTGGAGGGCCCCAAGGATTTCATCCACGAAAGCCGCGCCGCGTTCCAGGGGCGTCGCGATTTGATGGTGGAGCTTTTGAACGCCACACCAGGTCTTGAATGCGTCAGCCCAGCGGGGGCGTTTTACGCGTTCGCTTCCTGTGCGGGGCTGATCGGTCGTACCTCGGCGGGCGGTCGAGTGCTGCACACTGACGAAGATGTCGCCCATGCACTGCTCGACGAAGCGAATGTGGCGGTGGTGCATGGCAGCGCTTTTGGCCTCGGCCCCTACATTCGCATTGCCTACGCCTTGGATGACGCTTCATTGCGCAAGGCCTGCGAGTCCATCCGCTCGTTCTGTACCAGCCTGCGTTAATCCGCCGCTGAAAAACCAACCCGGCCATGGCCGGGTTTTGCTGTTTATCAGCTGCGTTAACTCGATGCTTCTGGTAAACAATCGATCACTTTTTTTCAATCGAGCCTGAGCCATGATCACGTTCAAGCAACTGGAAGCCATCTACTGGATTGTGGAACTGGGTAGCTTCGAATCCGCAGCCATGAAACTGAACATGTCCCAGTCAGCCATCTCCAAGCGTATTCAGGAGCTGGAAGATGCCTTCGACATGCCGATCTTTGATCGTTCCAAACGCAGTGCGCGCCTGACGGAAAAAGGCACGGAGCTATTTGAGCAGGCCACGGAGATTCTGCACCAGCGCGATTACCTGCTTGAACGCATAAGCTCCAAGGAAGTGCTGGTCAGGCGCTTTCGCATCGGCGTCACCGAGCTGACCGCCATGACTTGGCTACCGGCGCTGGTCGAGGGTATTCGCAGTGCTTATCCCAAAGTGGCACTGGAACCCTCGGTCGAGCTCAGCACCGAACTGGTGGCCAAACTGGAGAACGATCAGCTCGACCTGATCATCGTTCCCGACATCTTTGCCGACGCGCGTTTCGTCAGCACGCCGCTGAGTTCAGTGGAGAACGCCTGGATGTGTGCACCTTCGCTGCATCAGGGTAACGAGATCATGAACATGCAGGCTATTTCCTCGTACACCGTCCTGACTCAGGGCGGCGGCTCCGGCACCGGGTTGATCTATGAGCGCTGGTTTGCCCAGAATGACGTCCGGGTCCACCGTACGATCAAAAGCAACTACCTGATCGCCCAGTTGGGCCTGACCCTGTCCGGTGTCGGCATCAGCTACCTGCCTCGCCAGTGTCTCTCGCCATTGGTGGACCAGGGCCGGCTGCTGGTCATCGAAACCGAGCCTGCGCTGCCTCCCATCCACTACATCGCCGTGCACCGCTCCGATCGTCTTCAGGGCCTCAGTGTCGAAGTTGCACGTCTGGCGGCAGATTGCTGTGATTTCAGCCGCATGGTGATTTAGCTCTTGAAACAAGAAAAAAAGCGATGCTTTTACATAGATAAATATCGCTAATAGTGCCGAGCGACCTTTCTTACTATGAACGCATAGCCCACAAGGGTTCAGTCGTTCATGGAGGTCGCTATGTCATTGCCCGGTTCACGTATCTACCCTTCTCCACCCCAGGCGCCACGCTCGCTGCTGGACGCTTTTCAGAGCGTCGTCACGCCGCATATCAGCGACAACCTCGGGCGTCACATCGGTGCCCGGGGGCTGACGCGCTATAACCACACCGGCAAACTGGTGGGCACCGCCCTGACGGTGAAGACTCGCCCCGGTGACAACCTCTACATCTACAAGGCCCTGACGCTGATCGAACCGGGGCATGTGTTGGTGATCGACGCCCAGGGTGACGCGACCAACGCGGTCATCGGTGAGCTGATCAAGCTCTATGCCCAGCAACGCGGCTGTGTCGGCTTCGTCGTCGACGGCGCCGTCCGCGATGTCGCCAGTTTTGAAGCCACACCGTGCTATGCCCGCAGCGTGGTGCATTGCGGCCCCTACAAAAGCGGCCCAGGGGAAATCAACGTCCCGGTGTCAATCGGCGGGATGATCATCAATCCGGGCGACATCATTGTCGGTGACGAGGATGGGCTGGTTGCCTTTTCGCCCGACCATGCCGAGCAGGTGTTGGTCAAGGCGCGCGAGCATGACGCGCACGAACAGCAGGTCAAAGCCGAAATCGCCACTGGCGCCATCGATCAGTCATGGCTGGACAAGGTGCTGGAAAAGGCTGGCCTGGCGAACTGAAAAACACTGCGTAATCGCCTTGCTGCAGGGACCTCTCAACACCATCCAACCGGGCCTCCAGCCCGGTTTTTTTATGCCTGCGTCTCAAACCTTTTCATCAATAAAAGTGATCTGTTGAGAGGAGTATTTGTCGCTTTTTTTGCAGATTCACAATCATTACTTTGGCCGGACAACACCAACAGAAAAATAAGGTCCGCCCCATGTCTATGCCTGAAGTCATAAAACCCGCCGTGCGCAGCAATTACCGCTGGGTGGTCGCGGCCCTGATTTTTCTGATTTACACCATCGCAGCCGCCGACCGGGCCAACCTGGGCGTCGCGCTACCGTTTATTCGTAAAGAGTTTGAAATGAGCAATGCCGAGGCCGGCGGCTTAATGAGCCTGTTTCTACTGGCCTATGCCTTGGTACAGATTCCTTCCGGCTTTGCCTTCGGCCGTTTCGGCGTCAGCCGGATCCTGCCCGGCGCCATGGTGCTGACATCAATGCTGACGGGGCTAGTGGGTACAGCCAGTTCATTGCTGGCCCTCAAACTGTATCGCCTTGGCCTTGGCGTCGCTGAAGGTCCACTGCCGATCAGCATGACCACGACCATCAACAACTGGTTTCCTGCGCGGGAAAAAGGCACCGCGTCAGGGATCTTTCTGTCCGCCGTCAAGTTCGGGCCGGTGATTGTGCCGCCACTGTGTGCCGTGATCATTTCGGTATGGGGCTGGCGAGAGATCTTCTACTTCTTTGCCGTGCCCGGCATCGCACTGGCAGTCGTCTGGTATTTCATGGTCACCGACCACCCCTCCCGAAGCCGGTTCGTCAACGCAGCCGAGCTCAGCTACATCATCGAAGAAACCGGCAGCACTGAAGCGACTCAACAAACCCGTCCCCAGCAGACTCCTGCTTGGGTGAGCAAACTCGACCGAGTCATACGTGCCCGCCATGAAACGCCCCTGGAAACCAACCGGCAGGTGTTCAAGTCCTGGAACATTTGGGGCTGCGCCACCAGTTATTGCTTCCAACTGGGCGTATCGAGCGTACTGCTGGCCTGGATTCCAACCTACCTGATGACCGTAAAACAGTTCTCGATCATGAACATGGGGCTGGTGTCGGCTGCGCCATGGGTGGGCGCCGTACTCGGCAACCTGCTGGGTGGTTTCTGCTCGGATCGGCTGATGGGTGGGCGGCGCAAACCCGGCATGCTGCTATCTGCGCTGGGTACGTCGCTGATGATGTACCTGCTGATCAACTCGCCTGCCGAACCGATTCCCTACGGCTTGCTGCTGTTGTTGACTGGTGCCGTTCTCAGCCTGGGTTTCTCTTCCTACATGGTTTACCCGATGGGGCTGACCACAAAAAAAACGTTCCCCATCTCCAACGCCGTCGTGAACATGGTCGGTCAACTGGGCGCGGCGGCGACGCCGTTCATTACCGGGCTGCTGCTGGATAACTATGGCTGGAACTATGTGTTTGCCTGGCTGGCGATCGGATCGTTCATGAGTTTCATCCTCTTGCTAACCATTTCCGAGCCACGGGCGAGATTGAGCACCCCTGGTTGAAGCGCATTCCGAATAAAACCGGGCCGCTCGTTTGAGCGGCTTCTGTCTGAACGATTCTGTCATCACTGCGAGGTGTTACACATGTCCCCCCAAGACAAAGAATTGGTTGCCCTGTTTGAAGGCCTGGATACGCCTGGCGTGTCCGATGCCCTGGATAAACTGGGTCTGCCTGGCCAGTGCCTGGGCGTCATGCCCCTGGACAATTATCGGCAAGTGGTGGTCGGGCCGGCCTACACCGTGAGCTACGTCACCGCCAGTTGCCCGCCGGGAACGGTCGGAGATTTCATCGATGATGTGGCAGAAGGCGACGTGGTGGTTATCGACAATGACGGGCGCACCGACTGCACCGTCTGGGGCGACATCATGACCCAATATGCCGGGAGCAAACGGATCGCGGCGACCGTTATCGACGGTGTCTGCCGGGACGTCAGCAAGGCACTCGGTGAAGGCTACCCACTGTTCAGCAAAGGCCGCTTCATGCGCACCGGGAAGGATCGGGTCGAAGTGGAATCCGTCAATCAGCCGGTGTCTATCGGCCAGGCCCGCGTGTGCGCCAGAGACATCGTGGTCGCCGATGCCAACGGCGTGGTGATCGTGCCCCGGGATCGAGCCCATGAGGTGGCGGCCTGTGCCCGCTCAATCGAAGAGGTGGAATCGCGTATTCGTGCCTTGATCGCTGAAGGCAAATCCCTCAAGGAAGCCAGGACAGCGCTGGGTTACCACACCCTGCAACGCAAGTCCTGACCCTCGCCTGACAACCCCTTCCCTTTTTGCCCTCACTGCCTGCCCACGACAGCGCAATGTGAGGGCTTTTTTTGCTTGCGCGTCCAGAGTCTTGGCGAACGACAAAGGGCGAGCAGCCACGTCTGTGAATGCTCCCCCTTTGATCTTGAAGACACACCGATAACAGGTCAGACCGTCAGCGGTTTTTCTCCGCTGTCATTCTGGATAGGCTGCCCAGCAGCATGACGGTCTGCTTCGTCCTCACTCACCAACTCCCCCTCCCATTTGGCCACGACCGCCGTGGCGATGGAGTTGCCCACCGCGTTGGTCGCCGAGCGGCCCATGTCGAGGAAGGTGTCGATCCCCAGAATCAGCAGCAAACCGGCTTCGGGAATATCGAACTGGGTCAGCGTCGCGGCAATCACTACCAGCGAGGCGCGTGGCACGCCGGCCATGCCTTTGGAGGTCAGCATCAACGTCAACAACATAGTGATCTGCGTGCCGATCGACATCTCGATGCCATAGGCCTGAGCGATGAACAGCACGGCAAACGTGCAGTACATCATCGAGCCGTCGAGGTTGAAGGAATACCCCATGGGCATGACGAAACTGGAGATCCTGCGCCTGACCCCGAAACGATCCAGCGCATGAAGAATCTTCGGGTAAGCCGACTCGGAACTGGCCGTGGCGAAAGACAGGAGGAAAGCCTCCCTGATCAGCACCACCAGTTTGAATACGCGCCGCCCCAGGAACATCCAACCGGCAAAGACCAGCATCGCCCAGAGCACGATCAACCCGAAATAGAAGTCGCGCATGAAGACCGCGAATTTCACCAGAATGTAGAGCCCGTTGACCGCCACGGTCGCGGCCATGGCCGCCATCACCGCCAGCGGCGCGAGCTTCATCACATAACCCGTGACTTTCAGCATCGCCTGGGACAGCTCCTCGATGACATTGATCAGCCCCTGGGCCTTCTTGCCCAGAGAAGCCAACGCCACACCGAAAAACAGCGAGAACACCACGATCTGCAGAATTTCGTTCGTGGCCATGGCCTCGGCGAAAGACCTGGGCACCAAATGCGTGGCGAAATCCTTGAGGGTGAACACCGACGTTTGCAGGTTGGTCGCACTGGTCACCTCTGGCAATGGCAAGCCCAGGTTGTGCCCGGGTTGCAGCAGGTTGGCCATGACCAACCCCACCGACAGCGAAATCAAAGACGCGGTGACGAACCAGCCCAGCGCCTTGCAAAAGACCCGGCCCACAGCGCTTGCGTCGCCCATGTGGGCGATGCCCACTACCAGCGTCGAAAACACCAAAGGTCCGATGAGCATTTTGATCAGGCGTAGAAAAATGTCGGAGATGATCGAGATGTACCCGGCGATCCTGATCGCCGCCGCTTTGTCTGGGAAGTTGAGGAAAATCATGTAGCCGATAAGGATCCCCAGCAGCATGGCGATCAATATGCCTGCCGCAGCCGGTAGCCTGTTCTTCATAACGCACCTGTTGTCGTATTTTCTGGAAAGTAGCCTGGGTAAACGCCCGCGTGATCACGCGACAGCGTTGAAAAGCGCAAGGGCCGCCGCAGTGCTACGGAATGAAAAAGGCAAGTGCAAAGTGCCTGTATCGGCAGGCCGAGGATGGATGCGGGTGGAACAGATCATGGACAGAGGACAGGACGGGGCAAGCCAACTGCAGGAGGCTGTCATACATAGGTGCAACCCTCGGATCTTATAGTTGTGGTTGCGTCGGTTACGCGCTGTACCGACGTAGCCGGAAACTACGCTAGTGCTGCTCCCCCAATAAGAGCCGATCGCGCTCTACCAGATATGCCCAAATGCGATGGCGGCGCGCTCAAAGTCCGCGTTTTCTCCAACGGCAATTTCTCGGTTTTCCCTTTCCCATAATTCGTGGTTATCGCCGCTCACTGCTGCGCCACGCATTCACCGCCCAGCTATACAAAACGGGCATATCTCAAAGACAAAAACGGTAGTCGTCGTTCTCCTTCAGCGCTCCCAGAATGGGTGAAAACACAAAAGCAGCACTGCTTGGGAGATAGGCATGTCAACAGAAGCTGAACAAACCGTGGGACAGGATTGGCAGGAGGACGTATTCCGCGTGCTCAAGGCCCACGACGTCAAACACGTGGTCTTCGTACCGGACGCAGGTCACTCGGCGGCCATCCGCATGTCGTATGCCGACCCGGACATCAAGGCCGTTGTCCTCACCACCGAAGAAGAAGGTATCGGCTACCTCGCCGGCGCCTGGCTCGGCGGTGAGCGCGGTGCACTCTTGATGCAGTCCAGCGGTGTCGGTAACTGCATCAACACCCTGGCACTTCAGGTCTGTGCCGGTTTCCCGCTGTTGATGGTGGTGACCATGCGCGGCGACTGGGCCGAATTCAATGCGTGGCAGAACCCGATGGGCCAGGCCACCGAAGCTTCCCTGAACCTGATGAAGGTCATGACCTGGCGCGCGGACGTCCCTACAGATGTCGCCCCGCTGCTGCACGGTGCCGCGACCATGGCATTCAACGGTGATTCCGCCACTGCCCTGCTGCTCGGCCAGCGCCTGATTGGAGAAAAGAAATGGGTCAAGTAAGCGCAAACCACACCCTGTGCCGCCGCGAAGTGGTCAAGACCTTGCTGGCCGACCGCAAAGACGTGCTGGTCGTGACCGGCCTGGGCTCGGCGTCCTATGACGTCATGGCGGCTGGTGACAACGATCTGAATTATTACCTCTGGGCCGCCATGGGCAGCGCGATCACCGTGGGCCTGGGCCTGGCCAATGCCCAGCCGGACAAGTCGGTGGTGGTGGTTACCGGTGACGGTGAGTTGCTCATGGGGTTTGGCGCCCTCGCCACGGTGGCGCTGCAGAAGCCCGCCAACCTGACCATCGCGGTTCTGGATAACGGTCACTTCGGTGAAACCGGCATGCAGGTCAGCCACGCCGGTTTCGGTATTTCCCTGGACCAGGTGGCGAAGACCTGCGGTTTCAGCTGGACCGACGAAATTCGCGACATGGAAGGCGTACACAACCTGCGCGAACGCTTCGCTACCCGTGATGGCGTCAAGCTCGCAACGATCAAGATCAAGGCGGAAAACCCACCGCGTGTACTGCCACCGCGTGATGGTCACTTCATCAAGAATCGCTTTCGTGCCGCGCTGGGTTTCAACCCGATCTGATTGCGCCCTACCCGGACCCGGTCACGCATGGCCGATGCCATGCGTGACGCGTTGAGGAGAACAATAATGACTGACCGCAACTCTGAAGAACTCAATGCCATCCGCGAGGGCGTGCGCGCCCTGTGTGCTGAATTCGATGCCGCTTACTGGCGCAAAATCGACGAAGAAAAAGGCTTTCCGGAAACCTTCGTCAAAGCCCTGACCGACGCCGGCTGGCTGGCCGCGATGATTCCTGTCGAATATGGCGGCTCCGGCCTCGGGCTGGCCGAAGCCTCGGTCATCCTCGAAGAAGTGAACTGCTGTGGCGGCAACTCCGGCACCGTTCACGGGCAGATGTACAACATGTTCACCCTGCTGCGTCATGGCAGCGAGGCACAGAAAAGCTACTACCTGCCGAAACTGGCCAACGGTGAACTGCGCCTGCAATCGATGGGTGTGACCGAGCCCACCACCGGCACCGACACCACCAAGATCAAGACCACCGCGATCAAACGCGGCGACAAGTACGTGATCAACGGACAAAAAGTGTGGATCTCGCGAATCCAGCATTCCGACCTGATGATCCTGCTGGCACGCACCACGCCGCTGGCCGAGGTGAAAAAGAAGTCCGAAGGCATGTCGATCTTCCTCGTCGATCTGCGCGAGGCCATCGGCAACGGCATGACCGTGCAGCCGATCGCCAACATGGTCAACCACGAGACCAACGAGTTGTTCTTCGACAACCTGGAGATCCCCGCAGACAGTCTGATCGGCGAGGAAGGCAAAGGCTTCAGGTACATCCTCGACGGCCTGAATGCCGAACGCACCCTGATCGCTGCCGAATGCATTGGCGACGGTCGCTGGTTTATCGAAAAGGCCAGTGCTTATGCCCGCGATCGCGTGGTGTTCGGGCGCCCTATCGGGCAGAACCAGGGCGTGCAGTTCCCCATCGCCGAAGCCCACATCGAAATCGAAGCGGCTGACCTGATGCGCTGGCGTGCCTGCGAGGAATACGACAGCGGCATCAATGCCGGGGCCAGCGCCAACATGGCCAAGTACCTGGCGGCGAAAGCGTCCTGGGAAGCGGCCAACGCCTGCTTGCAAACCCACGGCGGTTTTGGTTTCGCCTGCGAATACGACGTCGAGCGCAAGTTCCGTGAAACCCGGCTGTACCAGGTAGCGCCCATCTCCACCAACCTGATCCTGTCGTACGTTGCCGAACACCTGCTCGAGCTGCCGCGCTCTTTCTAATAACAAGAGAGATAACATCATGAGCCAGCCCAAAGGCCTCCGTCCGCTCGATGGCATGACCGTCGTCAGCCTTGAGCACGCTATTGCAGCGCCCTTCTGCACCCGACAACTGGCCGACCTCGGCGCCCGGGTGATCAAGGTCGAACGTCCAGGCACAGGCGATTTCGCCCGGGGCTACGACCAACGCGTCAACGGTCTGGCCTCGCACTTTGTCTGGACCAATCGTTCGAAAGAAAGCCTGACCCTCGACCTGAAGCAAGATTCGGCCACTGAGGTGCTGGACAGTTTGCTGGCCACCGCCGATGTGCTCGTGCAGAACCTGGCGCCTGGTGCGGCTGCGCGAATGGGGCTGTCATTTGAGGTGTTACATCAGCGATTTCCGCGCCTGATCGTCTGCGACATTTCAGGCTATGGCGCCGGTGGCCCCTATGAGAAGAAGAAAGCCTACGACCTGCTGATCCAGAGTGAAGGCGGCTTCCTGTCGGTCACCGGCGGCCAGGGCGAGGAAGAAATGGCCAAGGCCGGTTGTTCAATTGCCGATATCGCGGCCGGCATGTACGCCTTCACCGGCATCCTGTCCGCGCTGTTGTTGCGTGAACGCACCGGTGAAGGCAGCCACCTCGATGTTTCGATGCTCGAAAGCCTGGTCGAGTGGATGAACTACCCGATGTACTACGCCTACGACGGAGCACCACCGCCCCCTCGCGCCGGTGCTGCGCACGCCACCATTTATCCCTACGGCCCCTTCCCTGTCGGTGACGGCACCACCGTGATGCTGGGTTTGCAGAACGAGCGTGAATGGCAGCTGTTTTGCGAGAAGGTACTGCTTGCACCCGAGCTGGCCAAAGACCCGCGTTTCTCCGCCAACTTCAAACGTGTCGAGAACCGAAACGCGCTACGGGAACTGATCATTGAATCGTTCTCCACGCTCAACTTCGATGCGGTGATTGATCGCCTGGACCATGCGCACATCGCCAACGCTCGGGTGAACGATATGCAAGGTGTCTGGGACCATCCGCAACTTCAGGCCCGTGACCGTTGGCGAGAAGTCGAAACCTCTGCCGGCCCCATTCCAAGCCTGATCCCGCCCGGTAGCAACAGTGCGTTCGAGCCTCGTATGGATGCCGTGCCGGGCCTAGGCCAACACACCGAACAGCTACTCAAGGAATTGGGGCTGGGGACGGAGCGCATTGAAGAAATGCGTGCCGCCGGGGCCATCTGATTGCAACGAACAACTATTTTCGAGTGAACACTGCCCCATGAAGATCCTGGTAGCTGTGAAACGCGTCGTCGATTACAACGCGAAAGTTCGCGTCAAGGCGGACAGTTCCGGCGTCGACCTCGCCAACGTGAAGATGTCGATGAACCCGTTCTGCGAAATCGCCGTGGAAGAAGCCGTACGCCTGAAAGAGAAGGGTGTTGCGACTGAAATCGTCGTCGTCTCCGTAGGCCCGTCCACCGCTCAAGAGCAACTGCGCACCGCGCTGGCTCTGGGTGCCGACCGCGCCATCCTCGTCGAGTCCGCCGAAGACCTGACTTCCCTGGCTGTTGCCAAACTGTTGAAAGCTGTTGTCGACAAGGAACAGCCTCAGCTGGTGATC
>NZ_JBFUAE010000013.1:0-191052 GCF_056406435.1 Pseudomonas sp. P1_C12
CGCACAGGCTTCCATCACCACGATACAACTCGGCACGTTGCCGAAAAGCTGCATCATCTGCGCCCGAGAGAGCTTCTTGCGAAACACCTCGCGGCCTGATTTATCCTGGCCGTGAAGGTGGAAATTATGTTTGCCGAGATCGATACCGATCAGTGCTGACTGGATCATGATGATGGCCTCCGAAAACAAAACACCCTGCGAAAGCGTAGCCCTCGCAGGGTGTGGGGGTGACCATCTCATTAGCCCACCTGTACGGACCTGGAATGTCCAATCCAGCAGGATGCTTCACTCCTAATCGTGGGACATTTCCGAAATCCCTCGCAATGGCTACAGCGCCTTGCGGCGTTGCCTACAACTACTCCAGAATCCGCCGGCTTGTGCGCTTTGAGGGCCATCGGTAGCTTGATCCGGGTCACTGATGGTCAGTGATCGGGTTTAGCAGCTCGTGTCCACAATGAAGCGCATTTGCGCTCCTGATAGGCAGGTATATCCATACCTGCTTTTGACGGTAGCTGTGCGCAGGGCGCCTTCTGGCGCGCCGGTTTCATCGTGGCCCGGTCTGCTAACCTGCGTACAGCTGCCACCCTTTTGATCAGTAGCGATTCGGTGTGGCCCCCACTTTCAGGACGCTGAGTCATGACCAATACGCCAAACCCACCGGATACCGATCCGGACGCGCCACGCCAACCCAGCAACCTCTTCCTCATCGCCCCCGATATCGACAACCACACCCTGCTGGAATACGCCTGCGTGTCGCTGGCATCAGCCAATGTCATGGCGAGTGATTTCGCGAGGAATCTGAACGGAGCGCAGAGCAATACATTGTTGGGGATTCAGCAATCGATCATGTTGGGGGAGCTGGCGGTGAATCGGGTGTTGGATAACCTCGATCCACCCTGAATCACCCAGGGAGCGTTGGGACACTTCGCGTAACGGATCCGGTTTCGCGATTTACCCGATTATTGAGCAGAATCGATTTCTTTAGTTGAGTGCCATGGATGCCACTTCTATATCAACCCAGGGAAGGCAGCGTACTGATTTGTGATTTCAGGGGGTATGAAGTTCCCGAGATGATCAAGATCAGACCTGTTGTCGTGATTCGCAAACACAGAACCAACAACTTGTTGGTGACGGTTGTGCCGCTTAGTACAACCGCTCCAGATCATATGCTTGAACATCATCTGGAGCTGCCGAATCATCTGCAGGGAGCAAGTCCGACGTGTTGGGCTAAATGCGATATGGTTGCCACCGTCAGTCTTTCCAGGCTCGACCGGATCAAGAGCCGAGATCGTCGAGGGAAGCGCACTTACGTCATTTTACAACTTGAAACAGACGAGTTTTTTGCGATCAAAGTCGCGGTGCGAAAGGCCTTGGGCCTGTAATCACAGCAAGTTTGATTGAGGCAGGCCAGTTGCCAGCTGTTGTTCGCAGGATGATTTCGGACAATACTGACGGCGTTCCCGAAAGGGGCTTGTGAGACTCTGAGGATCCTGGGCAACCAGCAATCACAGAGCCAGGCAGGTGAAGGGCGATGACAAGCCGACCTGTCTGTGAAGGGGCGCCGAAAGGCGCCCTTTGTCGTTTCTGGCCTTACGACCAGCGCTTGAAAATCAACGAAGTATTCACCCCGCCAAACGCAAAGTTGTTATTCATCACATACCGGTTACTCATCTGCCGAAACTCGCCGCGCAAGTAGTCGAGCTTGCCGCAATGCGGGTCGACTTCGTCAAGGTTGAAGGTGTGGGCGTACAGGTCGCTGTTCATCATTTCAATGCTGAACCAGGATTCCAAAGCACCGCAGGCGCCGAGGGTGTGGCCGAGGAAGCTTTTCTGCGAGCTGATCGGCATGTGTTCGCCGAACAGGCTGCTGGTGGCCAGGGTTTCGGCGATGTCGCCCTGTTCGGTGGCGGTGCCGTGGCCGTTGACGTAGCCGATGTCCGAAGGTTTCAGCCCGGCGTCTTCCAGGGCCAGTTCCATGGCCCGGCGCATGGTGACTTGTTCGGGGCGGGTGGTGTGCTGGCCGTCGGCGTTGCTGCCGAATCCGACGATCTCGGCATGGATGCGCGCGCCACGGGCCAGGGCGTGTTCCAGTTCTTCGAGCACCAGCATGCCGCCGCCTTCGCCGATCACCAGGCCGTCGCGAGCGGTGTCGTAAGGGCGTGGGCTGCGTTGTGGGGTGTCGTTTTTCAGGCTGGTGGCGTAGAGCGCATCGAAGACCATGGCTTCGGTCGGGCACAGCTCCTCGGCGCCGCCGGCGAGCATCAGCGGCAGGCGCCCGAACTTGATCGCCTCGTAGGCATAGCCGATGCCCTGGCTGCCGCTGGTGCAGGCGCTGGACGTCGGGATCAGTCGACCGGTGAGGCCGAAGAAGATGCTGATGTTGGCTGCCGTGGTGTGCGGCATCATGCGCACGTAGGAATTGGCGTTCAGGCCCTCGGCCACCGAGTTGAGCAGCATGTTGCCGAACGCCTTGATCTCGTCGGTGCTGCCGGTGGAGGAGCCGCAGGCGACGCCCATGCGCCCGTCCTTGATCGACTCGTCGCCCAACAGGCCGGCGTCGGCCAACGCTTGCTCGGCTGCGCCCACGGCAAACCGTGAAACCCGGCCCATGCTGCGCAGTTGCTTGCGGGTCCAATGGCTTGGGACCTTGAAGTCATCGATGGGGCCAGCCAGGCGCGTGTTGAGCTCGGTAAAACGATCCCACTCGTCCATCCGGCGGATGCCGCTACGGTTGGCCGCGAAGTTGCCGACGATGGTCTCCCAGTCGCTGCCCAGTGAGGTGATGCCGGCCATGCCGGTGACGACGACGCGCTTCATCAGCACAGGCCTCCGTTGACGGCCAGAACCTGCCGGGTGATGTACGAGGCTTCCGCCGACATCAGGAAATTCACCGCGCCGGCCACCTCTTCAGGGGTGCCCATGCGTTGTGCGGGGATCATTTTCATCAGTTCTTCCACCGGCACGTTTTCGTCGAGCATGGCTGTGTCGATCAGGCCGGGTGCGACACAGTTAACGGTGATTTTGCGCTTGCCCAGTTCGATCGCCAATGCCTTGGCTGCGCCAATCAACCCGGCCTTGGAGGCGCTGTAGTTGACCTGGCCACGGTTGCCGATCAGGCCGGATACCGAGGTGATGCAGACAATCCGCCCGGCGGCGCGACGACGGATCATCGGCATCATCACCGGGTGCAGCACGTTGTAGAAACCGTCGAGGTTGGTGCGCATCACCACATCCCAGTCTTCCTCGCTCAAGGCCGGAAAGGCTCCATCGCGGGTCAGGCCGGCATTGAGCACCACGCCATAATAGGCGCCGTGGGTTTCCACGTCGGCTTCGAGAATTTCCTTGCAACGGGCGCGGTCGGCCACATCGAACTGCAGGATGCGCGCACGACGGCCCAAGGCCTCGACTTCGGCCTTGACGGCTTCGGCGTCGGCCAGGCCGCTGCGGCAATGCAACACGATGTCGTGCCCGGCCTGGGCCAGGCGCAAGGCGATGGCGCGGCCGATGCCACGGCTGGAGCCGGTGACCAGTATGGATTCAGTCATGACTGGACTCCTTCGGGTTCATGGAGATATTGAGCGGCCTGGGGTGGGCGATACACGTTCAGACGGGCGGTAACGTGGATCCCGGGGGCGTTGATGTGGCACTCGAACACGCCCATGCCGTTGTCGTCTTCCAGGGAGCGAATCCCGTGGATGGTCAGCTCGGTACCGGCCGGAAAACTTTCGACGTTGCATTCGAACTTTCGGCTGCCGAGCAGGAAGCCCAACTCCACCGCATCACCACGCTGGCGCGCATGGCAACCGGCGAAGGCGGCCACGCTCTGGGCCATCAGTTCGATGCCGACCCAGGCCGGCAGGCTGCCGTCGGGGAGGTTGAACAGGCCATCGGGCTTGACGGTCAGGCGCGTGTGGATCTGCTCTTCATCGAACGCCAGGATCTGATCGATAAGGATCATGTCGCCAGCGTGGGGCAGCAATTCGGCGAGCGGCCAGTCAATCATGGGGCGTCTCCGATAATCAGGCTGACGTTATTACCACCGAAGGCAAAGGAATTGCTCATCAGGTAGCGGGGTGCAATGGACGCCAGGCGAGTGGTCGGGGTCACCCATTGCAGTGGCGGCAATTCGGGATCGGGCTGTCCGTCCCAGACGTGGGGCGGCAGGGCATGCTCGCGATTGTCCGGGCTCAGGCTCAACCAGCAGAACGCCGCTTCAAGCGCCCCGGCGGCACCGAGGGTGTGACCGGTCATGGGTTTGCTCGACGAACAGAGAACGCCAGCCGGGAACAGCGTCGCCACGGCCTGGCTTTCCATGGCGTCGTTGTGCTGGGTGGCGGTGCCATGCAGATTCAGATAAGCGATCTGCCCCGGTTGCAGGTTGGCGCGGCCCAAGGCTTTGCGCATCGCTTGCAGGGCGCCACGACCGGTCGGCTCCGGGGCGGAGATGTGATGGGCATCGGAGCTGGCGCCGCTGCCGAGCAAGGCAATCGCTTGGCTGTCGCCCGCACGTCTGGTCATCAGGAACAGCACCGCCGCTTCGCCAATGTTGATGCCATTGCGGTTCACCGAAAACGGATTGCAGCGTTGTTCCGAGACCGCTTCCAGCGCCGAGAAACCGTTGAGGGTCAGTTTGCACAAGGTGTCGACACCGCCACACAGCACCGCGTCGCAAATGCCCAGGTCCAACAGGCGCTGGGCGCTCATCAAGGCCCGGGCGCTGGAGGTGCAGGCCGTGGAAATGACATAGGCCGGCCCGCTCAATTGCAGCCACTCGGCGAGGAAGTTCGCCGGTGCCCCGAGTTCCTGTTGCTGATAGTCGTACTCGGCAGGGAACTGCTTTTCGCGCAGGTAATGCGCCAGGCCCTGGCTGGCCTCGTCGATGCCCGAGGTGCTGGTGCCCAGCACGACACCGATGCGGTCGCGGCCGTAGGTCTGGATCGCGCTGTCGATGTCCGCGCGGATTTGCAGCGTGGCTTCCAGCAACAACTGATTGTTGCGACTGTGATGGCGTGACATGTCGGTTGGAATGCTTGCCAGTTTGCCCTGGACCGCGCCGACCGGCAGCGTGCGTTCAGGCACCCACCCGGTCTGTTCGCGCATGCCGCCGCAGTCGCCGGCAAAGAGCTTGTTGGCCACTTCCTGCTTGTCGCGGCCCAGCGCGCAGACCAATCCGAGGGCATTGAGGTAAGCCGTCATGGCGTTTCACCCGTCAGGGGCGTGACTTGATAGGTCGGACCACTTGGAAACTTCAATTCAAAATTCTGCGGTTGTGCGTAGCGAATGTCCCAGCGCTCGGGCAGGGACCGTTGTCTGCCGTGCTGCCAGGCGTCGGGATAGTTGGCCGCCAGTTCGTCTTTCGGCGTCAGCGCAAACAGCAGCGCCGCGAACAGCTCGCGGGCTCGCGGATTGGGTGGCAAGAAACCATCGGACTCCCAGGTTTTATCGACCAATTTCTGGCGGGCCTGGGGAATGCCCAGCAGGTCCATCATCGACCAGCGAATACCCGCCTCTTCACGCTGGATCACCAGTATCCAGTCCTGGCGATCGTCGGGCTGTAAGAGCTGGATGTGCAGTTGCAGCGGCAACGGCAGATCCGGATTTTTTTCGGGCAGCGGCGCCCGGCCGGCGCAGGCGCTCAGCAGCAGGGCCGCGGCGATTAACAGAAATCGCATAGCACCGGTTACCCCTGTAGGAGCGAGCCTGCTCGCGATGGCGGCTTTATAGTCGACATCCATTTTGACTGACCCACCGCTATCGCGAGCAGGCTCGCTCCCACAGGTTGTGCAGTTCAAGCGACGGGTAATCAACATCACACAGTTCCTTCAAAAGGTTTGCGCGCCACCACATTGACCAGGGTTTCTTCCCGTTGGCCAAAGGGTTTTGGCTTGCACACACCCAATTGTTCGAGCAGGCCGAAGTCTTTGGCGCGGCTCCACCACAGGTACGGATAAGACACGTTTTTCTCGGTAAATTCGAAACCCTGCTGGCGGATCATTTGCAGATACTGCGCGGCGCTTTTCTGCACATGCATGGGGTGGCGGAACAACCAGCGGATCACCCAGGTATCAATGTAAGCCTCGGTGGATTCGGCGAACAGCAGATAACCGCCGGGTTTGAGCACGCGATAGAACTCGGCCAGTGCCTGTTCCTGCTCCACCAGATGATGGAAGGTCTGGTGACAGAACAGCAGGTCGATACAGGCGTCCGGCAGGTTGAGGCTGGCGCAGTCACTGCCGATCAACTCCACTGCCATGCCCTGGCGGGCCGCTTCTGCGCGGCTCTGGTCCAGGCTCTGGGGATCAGCATCGACGCCAATCAGACGACCGGGCGCAAAGGCCTGGTGCAGTAGCGGGAATGACTTGCCCTGGCCGCAACCGGCATCCAGCAACACCGGGCTAACCGGTAGCGCTTCGCTGAACAGGTTGCGCAAATCGTCGATCGCCAACCGCAGCACATAGTGTTGCCAGATCCGGCTGCGCAGGAACCACAAACCGAAACGGGTTTCTTCGACGTAGTGGTCGCTCAAGTAGTTCATGACGCATCCATCGCACAGAACTCCGATATCACCTTCAACCGGCGCCTGGCTTCGCTGACGAACGGGTTGCGTCGGTCCCAGGCGTACCCGGCAAGAATGGAGCTGATCATCCCGCGGATTTCCGGCGAACTGCCCTCATGGAAGATCACATCCTGGAAAGTCCCGGCGTACCAGCCTTCGACATAGCAACGGAACGTGTCGACGCCGCGCTTGAGCGGTTCGGCGAACTCGGTTTGCCAGTCGACGGCTTCGCCTTGCAACTGACGGTGCAACACCCCGGCGGCCATGCTTGCCGAACGCATGGCAATAGTCACGCCGGAGGAAAACACCGGGTCGAGGAATTCCGCGGCATTGCCCAGCAGCGCGAAACCCGGGCCGTGCAGGGTTTTGACGTTGGCCGAGTAACCGCCGATGGTCCGGGCCTCGGTGTCCCACTGCGCATTTTGCAACACGCTGGCCAGGCTTGGCGTCTCGGCGATAAAGCCGCGCAGACACTCGTCCAGATTGTCGCTGCGGCCGGCGAAACGTTCCTCGGCGGCGACCACGCCGACCGAGCAGCGCCCATTGCTGAACGGGATGGTCCAGAACCACACGTCGCGCTGGGACGGATGAGTGGTCACCAGGATCTTGCTGCGGTCGAAGGCCGGGAGGTCGATACGGTCTTCGACGTGAGTGAACACGGCCTGACGCACCGGGAAATTCGACGGTGCCTCGAGGTCGAGCAAGCGTGGCAGCACGCGGCCGTAACCACTGGCATCGAGCAGGAAATCAGCCTCGATGCGGTATTCGCTACCGTCTTCGCGGCGCACGCCGAGCTGCGGTTTTTCCGGGGCATTGTTGACGCTGACGATGGTTTCGCCATAGCGAATCTCCACGCCTTGCAGCGCGGCCTGATCGGCCAGCAGCTTATCGAAATCGGCGCGCTGGACCTGATACGTCGTCGATTTGCCGTGGCTGAACGTCTCGCCGAAGTCGAATGCGCTGTAGCGCTCGCCCCAGGCAAACGCGGCACCGGTTTTCACCTGGAAACCGGCCGCGTTGACGGCGTCGAGCATGCCCGCTTCTTCGACGAAATCCAGGCAATGGGCCAACAGGCTTTCACCGATGGAGAACCGTGGGAAATGCTGACGCTCGATCACCAGCACATCGTGGCCCTTGCACTTGAGCAACGCGGCGGCGATGGCACCGGAAGGGCCGGCGCCGATGACCACGACCTGGCGACATTCCATTTCAACGGTTGGCATGGGGGCTCCTTGCCGGGACAGCGGCTTTCAGGGGGATTCGGTGCATGCCGGTCAGGGCAGGCAGCAGTGTAGCGATCAGGCCCATCAGCATCAGGGCAAAGTACAGCGGCGGGCTGATGAGTTGCTGTTGCAGCAGCAGGTTGAGAAAGACGATCTCACTCAAGCCGCGGATGTTCAGCAGCACACTTTCCCGCCAACGGCTGGCGCCCTGGAACGAGGCCCCGGCCCAGCCGAGGCCGAGCCAGTTACCGAGCAGTTTGCTCAGCATCGGCAACAGCAGCAGGGCCAGCAGTTGCCCCCAGCCGAGGCTGTCGATCGCGTTGTGCACGTTGATCTGCACGATGCCGAATGTGAGGATCAGCGGGATGGCGATGTACGTCTGCAACCGGATCATCCACAAGGCCGGCAACGGCAGCACCAGCGGCGCTTTCAGTGCGGCCATGATCAACACATAGCCGATGCCGAAAATCAGCGCATTGAGCTTGAAGTGTTCGGCGACGACCAGCAGGGCGAAAAAGCTCAGGCTGTAAAGCCATGTCTGGCGCAAGCCGAGCAACCGCAGCAGCACCGGCAGGCACGCGCCGGCCAGCGGCAGCAACAGGCTGCTCAGGTGCAGGCTGCCTTGGGCGATGCCGAACAGGGTCCAGCAGGCGAGGTCGATGAGGATCGCGGTTTGCACCAGTCGCCGGGTGGCGGCGGGTGGGTAATCGATGTGCCGCAGGTACAGGTACAACACCGGAATCGCGGTGATGGCGAACAACAGGCCGACGGCCAGCGAACTGATCCACGGTTGCGCCGGCAACAACCAGACCGCCGTGGCCAGGCCGCAGGCAAACGGAAGGCAAAAGCTGGGCAGGGCGATTTTCAGGCTCTGGCGATCCAGTTGCAGGTCGATCACATCGCTGAGGATGTAGCCCAGCAACAGGGCAAAGCTCAGGCTGTAGAGGTTCTTCAGCCAGCCCGGCGACACCAGCAGCGCACCGCTCAATTGCCATTGGGGCTCGATCCAGAAATACATCAACAGTGGCAAGCCGAGGGTCGCCAGCAACAACTGGCTGACGATGGGAATCAGGCCGAAATGCCGGCCGACACGGGTCGCCACCGCGAACAACGCCAGCGCCATCGCCCAGAACAGCACGACCATCACGCTGCCCGCTCCACGGCCGTGGGCTCATGCACCTGGCGACCGGCCCACGGCGCGAGCAGGAAGCTGAAGATCAGACCGAGGCTCACCGACAGTCCGAAGTTACTCACCGCCGGGGTGCTCGACACCGCCAGCAAACCGAACGACAGCCAGGTGGTCAACGCCGCCAGCAGGGTGCCCAGCAGGCTCACGGCCGCGCCGCCGACCTGTTCGCGCATCAGGATCGCGTAATCGACACTGATCGCCGTCACCAGCAGCAGGCCGAACAGACTGAACAGGGTCAACGGCTGCCCCAGCCAGCCGAGGCTGGCCAGGCTGCACAGCGCTGCCAGCAGTGGCAGGGACACGATGCGCAACGCGCCGCCGAGGCCGAAGGGCAGGATCAGCACCAGCACGATCAGCACGCAGGAGGCGAGTTTCAGTTCCGCGGCACTGATTTGGGTGGCCGCGAACACATTGTTCAATTCACCCAGTCGATCTACCAGTGTCACGCCGGGTAAATCCTCACCCTGGAGCCGCAGCAAGGCAGGGTTGTTGATGCCTTGCAGGCTGACCATCGCCGCCACGCCGTCATCGGTCGGCCCCAGCCACAGGGCCCGGTAGGGTTCTGCCAACGGGCCGGCCAGCGCGGCGTCGATGTCCTCGACAGGCAATGCCTGTAACTTCGTTAGCTCGGCTTGCAGCGCCTCAGCCGGTATGCCGATGTCGAGCAACGGTTGCCAGAACGACGGCAGTTTGCTCAATGCTGCGCGCACCTGTTGCTGTTCGTTCGGCGGGCTGACCAGTTGATTGAGCGACAGATAGCCCTGGAGCTTTTCCAGGCCAATCAATTGATCCAGTCGCTCTCTCAGGGCGGTTTGGCGTTCGAGCAACTGCTGCTGATTGGCGGCGCGTATCAGGAAGAACTGGCTGGTGGGTTGATAGCCGGTGATCCGGGCAATGGTCCGGGCTTCGTCGGTCAATTGTTGCGGCGCGCTGATCCACTGGCGGATGTCGTTTTTGCTGCCGAGCTGTAACAGTCCGCCCACGCAAAAGGCAATCAGCAGCGCCAGCAAGACGGGTGTTTTCGCCTGTTTGAGCAGCGCTTCACGACAGTCCAGCAAAAGCTCGCAAACACGCAATGGCCACTGCGCCGGGCGCAGGTCTACGCCCTTGAGTAATGCCGGCAGCAGGCACACCGCGGACAGATAGGCGCCGAGCAAGCCGGCGGCAGAGAATGCGGCAATCTGGGTCAGCGCCGGGAAGGGGGTCCAGGCCAGGGCCAGATAGCCGATACCGCTGGTGATCAGGCTCAGGGTCAATCCGGGCAAGGTCATGCGCAGGGCAGGCCAGCTGTGCCAGGGTTTCAGGCTCCAGCTCTTGGACAGGTAATGCAGCGGATAATCGACGGCAACACCGATCAGGCTCGAGCCCAGCACCAGCGTCATCACGTGCATATGGCCGAACAACGCCACGCAGGCCACCGCTCCGAAGAGCATGCCGACCACCACCGGCACGAACGCCAGCAAGACGCGCCAGCGCCGGAAGGCCAACAACAGCAACAGCAAAATCCCGACGGTGGCACCGCCCCCGACCCAGGTCATCTCCCGGGCAGCCTGCTGTTGCCCGTTGGCTGCGTACAACAAGCCGCTGGCGGCGAGCAGTTGCACGTCGTGCCGGGCGGCTTCTTCGCGACTGTGCTCGAGCAGGTCGGCCACTTGCAGCGGCAGGTTCATGTCGAAGGCGTTGCCGGTGGTGCGCGCGCGCAGCAGCACCCAGCTCTTGCCATCGGCATCAGCGACCAGGGCGCCGCTGCCGATGTCCAGTTGCACCGAACCGCGTTGCGGCTGGCTGTTCTGGATGCGCCCGGTCAGGCCCAGCCAGTCGTCCTGGCTCGGCACCAGGCTGTAACCGTTGAACGGGTCGAACAACGCCTGCACCCGTTGCTGGATAAAGGTGTCGGGGTGCTCGATCAGCAGTTGTCGGTCCGCCGCCTGGAGCATCGCCAGGCGACCTTGCAGCAACTGCGTGCGCAGTGCCGGCAAGTCGGCTTGCAGGGTCCACTGGACCTTTTCGAATATTCCGCTGGCCTGCCATTGCTCGCCGAGGGTCTGCGCCATGGCGACGGCCTGCTGGCGATCGGTGTGGCCGACCAGCACCAGCATTTCACGGTTCAGCGGTTCCTGCATGCGTTGTTCGGCGCGCAGTTCCAGGGCATCGGGCGCCGTGCCGGGTACCAGTTCCATCAGGTTGGCCGACAGTGGCGCGCCGTCACGCCATTGCCAACCGGCGAGCGCCAGTACGGCCAGCAGCAGGATCAGAAACAGTCGTGGCAGTAACCGTTCACTCGGCAAAGTCATGTTGCTCCGCGTCGCTCAAGGGTTGGGTGCTGGTGCTGTCCTGCATGCGCAACAATGTGCTGTCGCCCTGGGTTTCGAGCAGTTCGATGCTGTGGACCAGTTCTGCGCCGGCAATGTTGATCTGGTTGAACACCTGCTTGAGCAGCATTGAGCGCGGCACCAGCGTGAGCTTCCAGTTCTGTGCATCGCCGCTCAGGGACAATTCGAAATCCCGTTGCAGGCCGCTGCTGTCACCTTGCAGCACGGCCAGGAACAAACGGTTCTGCTCGGCACCGGCGCTTTTGCCCGGCAGCATTTGCCAAACAATGCCGTCACGCCGGGCAATGCCTTTGGCGGTGATGCGATAGTCCTGTTGCAGTGGCGTTTTCAGCAACCACAACAAGCCGTGGTTTTTTGCCAGGACGAACGTGCCCTTGCTGACCAGCGGCTGGGGCAGGGCGCGCAGGTGTTTTTCCTGGGTGAAACTGCCGTGGATCACCTCGGGCCTGGCCAGTTGATCGCTGAGTTGTTGCAGGTCGAAGGCATGGGCTAGTCCAGGAATGCCCAGTAGCACGCAGAACACTGTAGGAGCGAGCTTGCTCGCGAAAAACCTGAGGGCGCCGCGGACTGTCAGGTGCCCGGTGTCATCGTTAACGACCATCGCGAGCAAGCTCGCTCCTACAGGGAAGCGGGAGGGGTAGAAAATCATCGCAGAGCTCTCTCTACGGCGTCGGTGAACACTGTCGGCGAGGCCAGTTGCATCTCGCGGCTGGCGAGGTCGACGGCGACTTGTACCGACATGGCCCGGGTCAAACGTTCGCCGGTTTGCAGGTCGCTGATCAGGTAGTTGATCTTCAAGCGGTTCTCCCACTCCACCAGGTTGGCGCGCACGTTGAGTGTCTGGCCGAACACCGCACCGCGCACGTAGCGCAATTGCAGGTCGATCACCGGCCACGCGTAGCCTGACTCGTTCATCGCCGTGTAGTTGTGGCCGATCTTGTCCAGCAGCGCACAGCGGGCGACTTCCAGGTATTTGACGTAATGGCCGTGCCAGACCACGTGCATGCTGTCGACGTCAAAGAACGGTACGACGATTTCCGTGTCGGTGTAGAGAAATCCCTTGCTACGCATGCAGCCTCCAGTGTTGTTCGGCGATGCGTAGCAGGCACAGGCGCAATTCGCCTTCCAGCGCGCGGTCTTCGATGACCGGTGGGAAGTCCTTGGCCAAGGCTTCATGCATGGCGGCCAATGCGGGTGGCAGTGGTCGTGCATCTTCAGCCTGACCGCGCAGCCAGACACCCTGATTGGCCGCCAGCAGCGTGGCGGCCGCCACCTGTTCAGTGAGCTCCAGCACGCGGATCGCATCCCTGGCGGCAATGGTGCCCATGCTGACTTTGTCCTGGTTGTGGCATTCGGTGGAGCGCGAAAAGACACTGGCCGGCATGGTGTTTTTCAGCGCTTCGGCGGTCCAGGCACTGGTGCCGATCTGCACCGCCTTGAAACCATGGTTGAGCATGGCGCGGTCAGCCGTGGCGCCGGACAGGTTGCTCGGCAAGCCATGGTTATAGCGCTCGTCCACCAGCAGCGCGAGTTGCCGGTCCAGCAGGTCGGCGACGTTGGCCACGAGGTTTTTCAGGCTGTCCATGGCGAACGCGATGTGGCCGCCGTAGAAGTGCCCACCGTGCAGCACGCGCTCGGCTTCGGCGTCGATGATCGGGTTGTCGTTGGCGCTGTTGAGTTCGATCTCGATGAACGAACGCAGCCAGTTCAGGCTGTCGGCCAGTACGCCCAGCACGTGGGGTGCGCAGCGCAGGGAATAACGGTCTTGCAGGCGATGCAAGGGCGCGGTCGGTGCGTCGATGGCCAGATCCTCGCGCAACCACGCGGCGACCTGCATCTGCCCCGGGTGTGGCTTGGCGGCGAACAGGCGCTCGTCGAAGTGCTCCGGGTTGCCTTGCAGGGCGACCACGTTCAGCGCGGTGATGCGTGTGGCCAGATGCAGCAGGTAATCGGCGCGGGCGTACGCCAGGCAAGCCAGACCGGTCATCACCGCGGTGCCGTTCATCAATGCCAGGGCTTCTTTCGGACGCAACACCAGTGGCTGCCAGCCGAGTTCGCGGTGCACATCGGCGGCCTGCCGGCGCTCGCCGCGGAACATCACTTCGCGTTCGCCGGACAGCGTGGCGGCAACGTACGAAAGCGGCGTCAGGTCACCACTGGCACCCACCGAACCTTCTTCCGGAATCAGCGGCAGGATGTCGTGTTCAAGGAACGCCTGCAGGCGCTCCAGCAGCTCCACGCGCACCCCGGAAACACCGTGGCACAACGACTGCAAACGCGCCGCCAGTACCGCGCGGGTGGCCTGGGCGTCGAGCAGTTTGCCCAGGCCGCAGCCGTGGAAGGTGTACAGATGACGGGGCAGCGCCTCGACGTGATGCAGTGGCACCGCGACCACGCAGGAATCGCCATAACCGGTGGTCACGCCGTAGATCACGCCTTCCTTGTCCAGCAGAGAGTCCAGAAAACGCGCGCCCTTGGCGATGCGCTCGCGGTAGGCGGGATCGCTTTGCAACTGCGTCGGCACCTTGCGGTTGGCCAGTGCCAGCACATCTTCAATGCGCAAAGGGCGTTCGCCGAAGGTTACCGGCTCAAGCGTTGGCGTCGTCATCGGTCTTCCAGAAAGGGTAAAAGTTGAACCATTGTTGGGGCGCTTCGAGGCAATAGTGACCCAAGCGTTCGGCGTAGCGGGAGGCCCACTGATGAATGACCTGTTCGCGGTCGCTGCGTTTCCAGGTGATTGCCTCAGCGAACGGCTCAATGGTCAGTCGATAATCGCCGTCGGGCTTTTTCAGGCACAGCAGCAGGTTGACCGGGCATTTCAGCAAACCGGCCAGCAGCCACGAGCCCTGGGGGAACCTGGCCGGATGACCGAGGAAGTCCACGGTCACGCTGCGTCCGCCATGCAGCGGCACGCGGTCGCCGGCAATCGCCAGCCACTCGCCACGCTCCAGGCGCTCGCTCAGTTGCAGCATGATCCCGGGGTCCAGTTCGCTGACTTGAATCAGGCGCAAATTGGTCGCTCCGGCTTCACCCAGCAAACGGTTGAACTGTTCGGCGTGCTTGGTGTGCACCAGCACGTTCATCGTGACCTTCTCGCCGATTTCCGCCAGTGCGCGGCAGACTTCCAGATTGCCCAGGTGCGCGCCCACCAGCATCTGCCCGCGGGCACCGCGCAACTGGTCACGCAGCAGCGCCGGGTCGATGATTTCGATTTGTTCGATGCTCAGCTTGCCGTTCCATACGTCGAGTTTGTCGAGCATGGAATCGGCGAAGGCCATGAACTGGCCAAACACCCGCCAATGGCTCGGGCGTAGCTCGCTGCGTCCGCTCCAGTCGGCCAGGCGTTGTTGATATTGCCAGGCACTTTTGCGTGCGCTGCGACCGAACAGGAAAAAGTACAAGACGATGCCGTACAACACGGGGCTCAGTACCCGACGGCCCAGCACTTTGGCGCCGAAGGCGGTGAGCTTCATCAGCCAGAAACTGCCCCGTTCTTCGCGGTCGGCCCAGTGTTGTTTGTCTGCGCTCATGCCCGCCACCGTCGCCAGAGGATCACTGGCGCCCGCAGCAACATGCCAAAGAACAGCCGCGTGTGCATGCTGGAAATCAGCACGTTGTCGTGGAACATCCGAAAATGCGAAACGCCGTCCAGCGGGTAATGGACTTTGGTTTGCAGCCATTGCATCGGCAGATTGCGCCAAGCCAGGCGCACCAGGATGTCCGAGTCGAAGTCCATGCGCTTGCCGATTTTCGCTGACTCGATCAACGCCAGAACCGGTGGCAATGGGTAGACCCGGAAACCGCACATGGAGTCGCGAATCTGCAACGACAGGGTGTTGATCCAGACCATGACGTGGGTCAGGTAGCGCGCATACAAACGGCCTTTCGGCACGCTGGCGTCATATAGCGGATAACCGCAAATCACCGCCTGTGGGTAGCGGCGTGATTGTTCGATGAAGCGTTTGACGTCCTGCAAGTCGTGCTGACCATCGGCATCCACCTGCAAGGCATGGCTGAAACCCAGGCGCGAAGCTTCGCGCAAGCCGGTCATGACCGCGCCACCCTTGCCCTGGTTTTCGGCGAGGCGGATCAGGTAAACCATTTCACGCTGGGCCAGGCGATCCAGCACCCGGGCGCAGCGCGGGCTGCTGGCATCGTCCACCAGAATGCACGGCAGATGGCTGGCGATCAGGGCATCGACCACCGTGGTGATTGCGTCTTCGTGGTTGTACACCGGGATGATGGCGCAGGGGCTATGCATGTTGGCTCACCTCTTCGGGACCGAGGTGTCTGCATCGCAAGCAGCACTCACCCAGCTTATGCATGCGCCACCTCCAGCAAGATCCGCCCGCTTGAGCAAGTGGCGGTTTCGTTGCGATAGGCGAAGTACAGTTTGCCGCGTACCGGGTCAAAGCGCAGGTGCAGCTGGATTTCATCCCCCGGACGCACCAGTTGCTGAAACTTCAAGACTTCCATGCCAGCGAATTTTTTCGGCAGGTTCATCAGTTGCTGGCCCAGGCTCAGCGCCCAGTCCACCTGCACCACGCCAGGCAACACCGGCGCCTTGGGGAAGTGGCCGCTGAAATAGGCCAGGTCCGGAGGAACGGCCAGTTGCAGGCTCCACTCGCCATGGCTTTCGACTTGCTCCAAGACCTCCGGCGCTTTGGGGCGCGGTGCCAACAGCAAGGCATCGACGTCGGCCTGGGGCAGTTTGCCCTGAGTGTTCGTCGGCAGTTGTCGCAGCAGGCGCCAGCGTCTTGGCAGGGCCAGTGCTTCGCAGTGTTGGCTCAGGTGTTGGCGCAATTGCTCGGTGAGACTGCGTCGGCCCTGATTGCGCAGCACATGCAAACCGGCCTCGCTCAGCACCAGCAACGCTCCCAGGGAGGCACGGTTTTCCTGAATGACACCGAGCCGCGCTTCGACGACCCAGTCATGGGCTGTCAGCGCCTGTTCCAGCATTGGCAGCGAGATGCGTTTTTCTTCCAGTTTGACGATCCGGTCCAGTCGCCCGAGCAATTCGAAGCGCCCATCGACGGCGATGCGCGCCGAATCGGCAGTCTGTTCGACATGACCGCCAGGCAAGTAGGGCGAAGCGATCAACAGCGCGCCATCACTGTCTTGAGTCAGCGTGACTTCGGCAAAGGGCCGCCAGAGTTCAGCGCCCTGACGCCAGGCGATTCCGCCGGTTTCCGAACTGCCGAAAATTTCCGTTGGCCATTGCCCCAGACGTTCGTGAAGGCTCTGTGCGGCCTCGACCGGCAATGCACCGCCGGAGGAAAAAACCCGGCGCACTGAGCTCAAGGCAGGCCAGTCGAGGTTGTCGCCCATGCGCTTGAGCAACGCCGGGCTGGCCACCCAGGCGAAGGCCGGGTACTCGCGGCTGGCGCGTTGCAGGTCTTCCGGAAAGGCCAGCTGCCGACGTACGAACGGGCGCCCGGCGCACAGCGGCCACAGCACCCGAAACAGCAGACCGTAGATGTGCTGGGTGGCGACGCTGCCAATGATGCACGCCGGGCCCAGATCAGCGCCCCACAGCTGCTCCAGGGCTTCGACTTCATTGGCCAGTTGGCGCAGGTTTTTTTCGATACGCTTGGGTTCGCCACTGGAGCCGGATGTGCACAGGCTGAGTTGGCAGTTATCCAGGTCCAGCGCGGCGGCACTGAGCGGCGGCTGTTGGAGGTCGCCAAGGTGCACATCGTCGGGCTGATCGCTCAGCCACAGATCGACTTCATCTGACCAACGTTGGCGAGTCTGCGGTTGCAGGTCAGACGGCAGCAACACACTGACCCCGGCACGCCAGGCGCCAAGCAACGCGATCGCCAGATCGGCGGCATCCTCGAGGTGCACGGCCATCTGCCGGACACCCCGGGCTTGCAGGCCGGCGGCCAGGCGCAGCGCCTGCTCGCACAGTTGGGCGTGATCCAGTGCCGGAGCGGTCGCTACGGCGCGCTCCGGCGGAGCCTTGAGCAGCAGGTGCTCAAGTTTTATCCAATTCATGGGCGGCCTCGTACCCTTAGTCTTATCAGCCATTCAATGGCAAACATCAGGCCTATCAATCCGTAGGAAATCAGGCCGGTGTACAGCGTCCACCAGCTCAGCGGCGCCCAGAGGGTCAGGGCGGCGGCGCACACACCGTTGCAGAGAAAAAAAACGCTCCAGGCGATGGTTACCTGACGGGTATAGCGAATGCCCTCGGCCGGCAATTGCGGCTCGCGTACCCGGGCCAGGCGTTCAACGATCGGTGGGCCGAATGTCAGGCTCGATCCGAACAGCGCCAACATGAAGGCGCTGATCAACACCGGATACCAACGCAACAGCGCCGGGCTGTCGAACAGTGCCAGCAACAGGCAGAACACAATGGCCACCGTGGACATCCACAGGCTGCCAGGCCGACGTTTGCCGGTCAGTGCCCGGGCCAGCCACAGTCCGCCCAGCAGCAGACCGAACTGCCACGGGGCGAAATGCTCCATGCCGAAATACACCGCAAAGGGATACAAAAGGCCTGCCAGCAGCAGGCCGAGGCCAATCAGTCGATTCATGCGGCCGGTTGAACCAGACGGTAGACCGCCTCGACCACGTCACTGACGGTACGCACCGATTTGAATTCTTCGGCGGCGATTTTCTTGCCGGTCTGACGTTTGATGTGATCAATCAGGTCGACCGCGTCGATGCTGTCGATTTCCAGGTCCTGATACAGGTTGGAATCCAGGCTCACACGCTCAGGGTCCAGTTCGAAGAGCTCGACCAAGGCATCGCGCAGGGTGTTGAAAATGTCGTCACGAGTTTGCATGGTCCGGTCTCAAGCTGCCTGTTTTGCGGTGACGAACGCCGCAAGGCTCGCCACGTTACTGAAGTGATTGCGTGTGTCCTTGGCATCGGCGTCGATCTTGATGCCGTACTTTTTCTGGATGGCCAGGCCCAGTTCCAGTGCGTCCACCGAGTCCAGGCCCAGGCCTTCGCCGAACAGCGTCTGTTCGTTGCCGATGTCTTCGGCGCTGATGTCTTCCAGGCCAAGGGCGTCGATAATAAGCATTTTGATATCACGGTGCAGATCGCTCATCTTCGGCGAGCTCCTTAATAAAGTAAGAATGTAGATATTCGTTGAGCCTGCGCGAGGCCTGCGGAGCCGGCCCCTGCGTGGCGAAGGTCTGTGGGTCTATATCGGCCCCGACCCGGAAACTGAAGTGCACGCGCCGCTTGGGGATGCGATACCAGGGTTCGGCCTTGGTCAATGTGGTCGGGCTGACCTTGATGATGACCGGGGTGAGGATTTTCGCACCACGCAGGGCGATTGCCGCGCCGCCCCGATGAAAGGCCGGCGCCTGGCCGGGCCGAGTGCGCGTCCCTTCGGGGAAAATGATCAGGGTCTGGCCGTCTTTCAATGCGTCGGCAGCCGCGTCGAGCATGTCCATGCTGCCGTCGTTGCTGATGTATTCGGTGCATCGCAGCGGCCCGCGGGTAAAAGGGTTTTCCCAGAGGCTTTGCTTGACCACGCAGTTGGTGTGACGCACCAGGCCGATCAGAAACACCACATCGATCAGCGATGGGTGATTGGCAATGATCATTTGCCCGGGGCGACCGAGTTTTTCCGCGCCTTCAATGGTGTAGGTCAGTACGCCGGTGCGGGCCATGAAACGCACGAAAATCCAGAAACAGCGGCTGACCGTTTGCCGGGCCCGCAGCCGATGGGTCCGGGCGTCGCCCGGCAGGCAGTTCAGCACAGGGAAAATCACCAGGCGCAGGCACAGCCCGCCCAGCCCGAACAGGGCAAAGCTCGCGGCGGTGGCCAGCAAGCGCCAGTAATAGGCGTCGCGGTTTTTCTCGGTCACGGGTTGCGTTGCCAGGTCCATACACGATTTTTCCAGGCATGTTGGCAGGTGGTTTGCTGGCCGAGCAGCATACGCAACAGATTCAGCGCGTGTGGCCAGCGGGATTTGGACAACACATCCGAGGGGCTGTTCAGGGACAACTGCCAGTCGGTACCGGGGGTGATCAGCAGGCCGACGGCATAAGGGAACGGCACGTCGTCGATCCAGGTTGAGTAAGCCTCGGGCGGCTGCTCTTCGGTGACCACCAGCAGTACCGCGCGAGCGCCTTCAGCCAGCAGCGCGGCAGCTTCCAGCATGCCGTGTTCCAGGCCATCGCCTGCGGCGGCCAGGGCCGTCATTTCGCTGGTTTCCCCCCGCATGATCGACCACAAGCCAATGATCGCGTTATGCACCGACAAGCTGAACCGGGTCGGCGACAGCGGCTGATCGGCGGCCAGATCACTGAGAATGTCGACGGTGCGGGGCGTTTCGCCGTGACGGGAAACAAAGACCAATGGCAGATCCTGCCGACCTTCTGCCAATGGCCAGCCGACACTGAAGGCCATCCGCGCCAGGCGGCTGAGCCGGCGGCGCTGCATGGCCGGCAGAAAAGAAACGTCGGGAGCGGCATCGCTGTCCGGCAGCACGGCCGGTTGTCGGCTCCAGGCCTGCCAATCGCTCACGCTTTCAAGCCCTGGGGCCCAGGCGCGCCATTGGGCGATGTTGAAGTTGATCACAGACATTCATCCCACCCTCACGGGCTTACTTGACGCGGGGGAGTGGCCGAGGGCCGAGACTTACCCTGCGTGGCGTTTGGCGCCGAGTGGCGCGCATTATCCCGGTGCCGGGAACGTGTAGCAAATGCTGGTTACATTTTGCTCAATAAGATGAAGCGGCTGACTCGAAAAAATTGAACGATTGGTAACTATTCACAAGGTTTTTTGCTCCGTCTGTCGGTTCTGGCGTCGAATCACCGAGCCGTTCAGGGCTTTTCAAGCAAGAGAAGGCAACTGACTGTGTAGTCCCTGTGCCGACAAGGTAGCGAAGCAACGCGGTGGACCACTACACTCGGTCATTCTTTGGTACACGGAGGTTTTGACATGCGGCGCGTGGTGTTCAATCAGAAAGGTGGCGTTGGCAAATCCAGCATTGCCTGTAATCTGGCGGCGGTCAGTGCCAGCGAGGGTTTTCGCACCTTGTTGGTGGATCTCGATGCCCAGGCCAACTCCACTCAATACCTGACGGGGCTCACCGGTAACGATATCCCGATGGGCATCGCCGACTTCTTCAAGCAGACGCTGTCTTCCGGGCCGTTCTCCAAAAAGAATCAGGTCGACATCTACGAAACCCCGTTCGATAACCTCCATGTCATTACCGCCACCGCCGAGCTGGCGGACTTGCAGCCAAAGCTTGAGGCCAAGCACAAGATCAACAAGCTGCGTAAGTTGCTTGAAGAACTGGGCGAAGACTATGACCGGATTTACCTCGATACTCCGCCCGCGCTGAATTTCTATGCGGTTTCAGCGTTGATTGCCGCCGATCGTGTGTTGATTCCCTTCGATTGCGACAGTTTTTCACGCCAGGCACTGTACGGCCTGATGGCCGAAATCGAAGAGTTGAAGGACGACCATAACGAAGGCCTGGAAGTCGAAGGCATCGTCGTCAACCAGTTCCAGGCCCGCGCCAGCCTGCCCCAGCAAATCCTCGACGAACTGATCGCCGAAGGCCTGCCGGTGTTGCCGGTGTACCTGGCCAGCTCGGTACGCATGCGCGAATCCCACCAGGCCAACACGCCGCTGATCCATCTCGACCCGCGGCACAAGCTGACCCAGCAATTCGTTGAGCTGCACAACTTGCTGGAAAACGCCTGAAGATCAAAAGATCGCAGCCTGCGGCAGCTCCTACAGATTGGGCGCTGATGTCCTTGTAGGAGCTGTCGCAGGCTGCGATCTTTCCGGGCTGTCTCAGATCCCCTGGCTACGCAACCAGCCCATCAGTTGCGGTAACGGGAAAGCCCCGCTCTGCCGGGCGACTTCCCGGCCGTTCTTGAACAGGATCAGGCTCGGAATCGAGCGAATCCCCAATTGCGCCGACAACTGCTGGTTCGCCTCACTGTCCAGTTTGGCCAGCCGACACTTGCCCTCCAGTTGCCCGGCTGCCTGCTCGAACACCGGCGCAAACGACTTGCACGGCCCGCACCAGTCCGCCCACACGTCCACCAGCAGCGGCAGATCGCCCTTGATCTGGCTGGCGTAGTCGCCTTGCTTCAATTCAAACGGCTTGTTCAGCAGGACTTCGGCCTTGCAGCGACCGCATTTTGGATGATCGTCGAGACGCGTGGCGGGAATGCGGTTGAGGCCGTTGCAGTGGGGGCAGGGGATGTGGAGTGGGTCGGTCATGAGCGATATCCAATGGGAAGCTGATAACACCTAGTTGGAGACGTTTGCTCATGTTTTCAATCGCGCAGTGTCGGGCGATGAAACCAGGCTGGGTCGTGCCGAGCCACACCGCTGGTCTGTCAAGGATTATCGCAACTTGCGATATTTTTGATCTGTGATTAACTCACCATAGCAAAATGCGATAAGGATGTTGCATGCATGTTCTCACCGAAAAAAGAGTACGTGAAGCCAAGGCCAAATGGCCAATGGCAGCCAACGCGCTGGATCATTGGTATCAATTAGCCAAAGGAAGCAAACCGCCGGATTTTGCGGCGATGAGAGCCACATTCCCTGCTGTCGACAAGGTAGGTGAGTTTCACGTTTTCGATATTGGTGGCAACAAGTTGCGGCTGATAGCTTTTGTCAGATATCGATCGCAAAAGCTTTATATCAAGCATGGGCTGGATCACCGCGAATATGACCGCGGCAAATGGAAGGAGGAAAGAGCATGAGTGTCCTGATCAAAAGAGCTGCCGAGCACTGGGAGTTCGTCTCACCGCTGCTTCGAAAGCCGCAAAGCGAAGATGACTATGACCTGCTGGCGCATGCGCTGGACGAGTTGCTCGAGATGACCGGCGATGATGAGTCCCACCCGCTGATGAGTCTGGTGGATATCATCGGTGACTGGATTGAGGAGTGGGACCATAAGCATCACCCGATGCCGAAGCCTGGCGGGGTCGAGGTTCTTGGCTACTTGATGCGTGAACACGGCCTGAGTCAGAGTGACCTGCCTGGCATCGGCCCTCAGTCTGTGGTTTCCGAGATTCTGAGTGGCAAGCGCCAGCTCAACCTGCGACAGATCCGCTGGCTGGCCGAGCGCTTTGGTGTGTCGGCAGAGGTCTTTATCTGACTCGCCTCACGACGAACAACTGATCTCCAGATGCTTGCCCCACTCCGGTGGTCGCTCGGCATAACTTTCCATCCCCGGTTGTTCCACGAACGGATTGCTCAGCACCGCGTGCAGTCGGCGGACTTCCGAGTAGTCGCCGTTCTGCGCCGCCTCGATGGCCTTTTGCGCCAGGTAGTTGCGCAGGATGTACAGCGGGTTGACCGCGTGCATCCGCTGGCTGCGCTGATGTTGATCAAGCGTGCCTTCACGGGCCACCCGGGCGACGTAGAGTTCGCCCCAGGCATCAAAGCCCTTGAGGTCGACGAAGTCGTCACGCAAGCGGGTGATGGCCTGTTGCGGTGCTTCATCACCCAGGCGACGGAAAAACAGGCTGTAGTCGACGCCGCTGTTTTGCATCAGTTGCAGCAGGCCCTCCAGCAACTTCTGGTCGTCGTCTTCAGCAGTGGTCAGGCCGAGGCGGCGGCGCATCAGGTCCAGGTAATGGGCCTGGAACAGCGGCAGGTACAGGCCGAGGGTTTCGCGCAGGGCTTCGACGCTGATGAACGGCGTCAGGGCCTGGGCCAACGCGCTGAGGTTCCACTGGCCTATCGGCACCTGGTTGCTGAAGGAGTAGCGGCCCTGGTCGTCGGAGTGATTGCAGATGAAGTTGGCGTCGAAGTCGTCGAGGAAGGCGAACGGGCCGAAGTCGAAAGTAATCCCGAGGATCGACATGTTGTCGGTGTTCATCACCCCGTGGCAGAAGCCATAGGCCTGCCATTTGGCGATCAGTTCGGCATTGCGCTCGACTACTTCGCGGAACATCGCCAGGTACGGCTCTGGTTGTTCCAGGCACTCCGGGAAGTGCATGGCCAGCACGTGATCACCCAGCTCTTTCTGCTGCTCCGGGCGCTTGGTGTAGTAGAAATATTCGAAGTGCCCGAAGCGCACATGGCTCGGCGCCAGGCGCAGGACCATGGCCGCGCGCTCCTGCTTTTCGCGCCACACCGGGGTGTCGGAGCCGATCACGCACAGGGCGCGGGTGGTCGGGATGTTCAGGGCATTCAGGGCTTCGGACGCGAGGAATTCGCGGATCGACGAACGCAGCACCGCCCGGCCGTCGCCCATGCGTGAAAACGGTGTCTGGCCGGCGCCCTTGAGGTGCAGGTCCCAGTGTTCGCCGGCCTCGTTGTACACCTCGCCAAGCAACAGGCCGCGACCGTCGCCCAGTTGCGGGTTGTAGGCACCGAACTGATGCCCGGAATAGACCATCGCCCTTGGGATCGCGTCGGCCCAGAGCTTGTGGCCGCTGAACAGTTCGGCGAACTCCGGGGTTTCGGCCACGGCCGGGTCGAGGTCCAGCAGCGCCATGGCGGCGGGGCTGGCCACGACCAGGCGCGGATTATCGATGGGCTCGGGCAGCACATGGGCGGAAAACGCATCGCCCAGGCGGTCGAAACGGTTATCGAAAGTGAGTTCGTCGAGGGCTTTCAAGGGCCGGCTCCAGCAGAATGTCCGAGCATTCTGCTGGGGAATGGCTGGTTAGTCGAGTTCGGCGGCGGGCGGCTCTTTCGGTGGCTTGCCATCGACCAGTGGCACGATGGTCTTCGCTTCCGGCTCGATCGGCACCATCTTGTATTCCTGGCCGTGGAGGTTCTTGAGGTAGACCTCCATCTGCCGGAACGAGATGTTGATGTGCTGCTTCTTGAACTCGCGGTTGATGAAGCGGTTGACCTCGTCGAGTACCGGGTTGCGGTCGCCGAGGTCGCGCACGTGCATGCGCAACTCGTGGTCGAGGGTGCTTTCGCCGAAATTCAGGAAGTACACGTGTGGCTCCGGGTCTTTCAGGACGCGCGGGTTATCGCGCGCGGCCTTGAGCAACAGCTCTTTCACCAGGTCCAGGTCCGAGCCGTAGTCGACACCGAGCTTGAGGGTCACCCGGGTGATGGTGTCGGTCAGCGACCAGTTGATCAGTTGCCCGGTAATGAACGTCTTGTTCGGGACAATGATGTCCTTGCGGTCGAAGTCGGTGATGGTCGTGGCACGGATGCGGATCTTGCTTACGGTCCCCGACAGGTTGCCGATGGTGATGGTGTCACCGATCCGCACCGGGCGTTCGAACAGGATCATGATGCCGGAAATGAAGTTGGCGAAGATCTCCTGCATGCCGAAACCGAGACCGACCGACAGTGCCGCCACCAGCCATTGCAACTTGTCCCAGCTTACGCCGAGGGTCGACAGCGTCGAGACGAAACCGACGCCGGCGATCACGTAGGACAGCAATGTGGTGGTCGCGTAGGCGCTGCCCTGGGCCAGGTTGAGTTTCGACAGCACGAACACTTCCAGCAGACCGGGCAGGTTGCGCGCCAGGGCGAAGGTGATACCGATGATGATCAGCGCGCCGAGCATGTCGCCGATGCTGATCGGCACCATGCTCATATTAGCGCCGGTGCCGCTGGTGTATTCGTAGAGCGTGACATTGTCCAGGTACGAGAACACCGTGATCAGGTCGGCCCAGACCCAATACAGTGCCGCCATGAAGCCGCCGAGCAATGCCAGGCGGATCAGGCGCAGGGACTGTTCGTTGACCTTCTCGATGTCCATCGTCGGTTCTTCGATAACCGCTTCGCCATCGCTGGCTTCTTTTGCGGCCAGTCGTTTGGCCAGGGCGCGTTGGTAGGCCAGCCGCCGGGCCGCCACACTAAGGCCGCGCACGAACGTGGCTTCGATCACCAGCCAGAACATCAGCAGGTACAGGGTGTTGATCAAGCGGTCGCTGAGCTTCAGCGCGGTGTAGTAGTAGCCGAAGCACACCGCCACGAACAGCGCGACGGGCAGGGCGGTGAACAAGATCCCCACGAACTTGCGGAACAGCGAGGCGTTCTCGTGGGTCGGGCTGCTGATGAGCAAGCGGCTGAGCAGCAAGGTCATCAAGGCGTAGCAGGTGAGCACCACCGGCATGCCGATCACGTCATCGGCCAGCGCCGCCGGTTGCTGTTCGGCAACGGCGACTACGGTCACCAGTGCCATCACCACTATGCCGAGGCGGCGGATCCATCTGCGCAGGAATTCCACCTGGGGCTTTTCCCAGCGGAAATGCAGTTCTGCCACACCACCCGGTGCGAGGATCCGGTAGGCGGTGTAGAACACCAGCCAGGCCCCGGCCATTTGCAGCAGCGCCGCGCCCATATTGGCGTTCTGCCCACGGGCGTCGATTCGCAGGGCCAGCCCGCACAAGGCGAGGCCCAGGGAAACCGGCATCGCCAGCAGAATATTGATCAGAATCGCCTGCGGCGTGTGCCACTGGCTATCGCGTTTGAAGTGACCGATGTCCTGGTGAACCTTGTTCAGTCGCGCGTACAGATTCTTGCGCCGCCACAGCAGTGCGCCGATCAGCAGGGCCAGCGGCAGGAACAGCAGCGGGCGCTGGGTCAGGCCGTCGGTCAGTTCGCTCAGGCTTGAAAGAACCGGTAGTGAATCGAGTTGCCGCTGGAGGCGATCCGGCACACTGCTGATCCACTCCAGCTCCAGCGGCTTGTTGCTGGGAATCCAGAACATTTGCTCATCGAGCGTCGCCCGCAGGCTTTGCGCCGTGCTGAGCAGTTGTTTCTGGTTCAGTTGCAGGGTGATGGATTCATTGAGCACCGCGCTCAGTTCGCGATTGAGGCGTTCCAGCAGGTCGGTGCGGGTGGTGGCCAGCTCCATCAGGCTTTTGCGCAGTTGTGGCGTGACTTGCTCGGGCGGCTGGGTCGACAGCAGGTTTTCGACATAGGTGGTCGGATTGCTCAGCAACTCCCGTTGCTGGCTGACTTCGAATTGGTACAGGCGTATGTCGGCGATCTGGTCGGCCAGGTTGCGGTCGAGCCGCAGGCGCGGCAACGCCTGTTTCTGTTTGTAGAGAATCTTCGAGAGCAGCAGGCTGCCTTTGAGCACGTTGATTTGCTCGTCCAGGGCCGAGTCGCTCTGGGTCAGGCTGTCCAGCTGTTGCTTGGTCTGCAGGTTTTGCTGGGTGACTTCGTTGAGACGGTCGGTGCTTTTGAGCAGGTAGTCCGAAAGTTTCAGGTTGGTCGCGCTTTCGGTGGCCAGCAGGCTGCTGCCGCCGGCCTTCTGCGCTTCGATGGATTGCTGGGTGACCGTTTCCTGGGACAACGCCAGACGCTTCTGGTTGATCAGGGTTTGCAGTTCCTGGATTTCCCGATCCAGGCGGTCGGATCGCTCCGACAACAGGTCGTGCTGGCTGTTGCCGAGGTCCTGCAATTGGGTATTGCCGGCCAGTTCCTGGCGCCGTAGCGGGATCAGCGCGTTCAGCGCTGCAAGCTCGGCATTGAGCTGGTCGCGCTGCTCGGCGCTCAAGGCCTTGCCGCCGTCCTTGCCGTTCTTGAGGATGGTATTGATCTGCTGAATGCGCGTCTGGCTGCTGGAGATCTCCGCCTGGGCGCGCTCGGGGCGGGTCTGGGCGGTGATGATCAGGCTGTTGGCATCGGCCAGGGCTTTTTGCAGGTCGCTTTGCTGGGTGGAACGCTCGGTGAGCATTTGCTCAAGCTGCTGGATCGGTTCTTTGGCGAATCGCTGCGCCACCGGCACCACGTTACTGGCTTTGAGGCGGGTCAGTTCCCGCTGGTTCTCGACGGTCTGTTTGGGCGCATTGTTCAATTGCTGCTTGAGCGCGGTCAGTTTCTGCTCGTAGTCACGCTTGTTGTTGAGCTGGTTCAGCGTGCTTTGCAGGACGGTTTGCAGGGCCTTCTGATCGGCTTCCGGCAGTTTGCGGTCGGCGATCTTGTCCAGGCTCGCCTGCACGGCTTCGCTGGAGGGTGGTTCGGCCGCTTGCGCCGCTTGCGATAAACCAAGGGGGCCGACAGAGAGACTCAAGCCCAAAAGGGCAATGGCGAAAATGGAGCGCAGGTTAGGCATAAAGACCGGTCAAGCAAGTGATAGTGGAAGCAGTTTAGAGGAAGAGTCCGGGACCCGGGCGACTTCCTTCGGGGAATCTGACGCCCACTTTGCCGATCTTGTTCCCGTCCATGACCGCCACGGTCCAGATGGTGTTGTTCCATTCAACCTGGTCACCCACCACCGGCGCGCCGCCGACCTTATGGGCAATGAAGTGGCCCAGGGACATGTCCGGATCGATGCCTTCGACCTTCAGGCCATAGAGGGCCGCAACCGCGGCCAGCTGGGCGTCTCCTTCGAGTACGAAGTCGCCGAAGAAGCGCAGATCGAGGCCCCGTTGTGGCGCCTGGCTGAAGAGTTTTCCGAGGGCCGGCAGGTTGTGTTCATGGCCGATAACACACAGCAAATCATCGACTTCGAGCACCGTACTACCCGACGGATGGAGCAATTGTTGGCCACGAAACAGGGCGGCGATACGGGTGCCTTCGGGCATTTTCAGCTCGCGCAGGGGCGAGCCGATGCACCATTTTTCCGCGCCGAGGCGATAGACGAACAGCTCCCACTCGCTGGTGACGTGCACTTCCAGGGCCGAGCGGGAGATGGGTGCAGGCTCCGGGGGCACCGTCACCTTCAGCAGCTTGGCGACCCACGGCAGGCTCGTGCCCTGAACCAGCAGCGACACCAGCACGATAAAGAACGCGAGGTTGAAGTACAGCTGGGCGTTGGGCAGGCCGGCCATCAGCGGGAACACCGCGAGAATGATCGGGACCGCGCCGCGCAGGCCGACCCAGGAAATGAACGCTTTTTCGCGACCATGGAACGCCTTGAACGGCAACAGGCCAACCATCACTGAGAGTGGCCGGGCAAACAGAATCATCCACAGCGCCAGGGCCAGTGCCGGCAAGGCGATAGGCAGCAGGTCGTGAGGCGTCACCAGCAGCCCCAGCACCAGGAACATGCCGATTTGCGCCAGCCAGGCCATGCCGTCGAGCATGTGCAAAATACCGTGGCGGCTGCGCACCGGGCGGTTGCCAATCATCAATCCACACAGGTACACGGCGAGGAAGCCGCTGCCGTGCAGGGCGTTGGTCAGGGCAAACACCACCAGGCCACCGGCGATGACCAGAATCGGATACAGGCCGGTGGCCAGGTTGATGCGGTTGACCAGTTGCAGCATGAGCCAGCCGCCGCCCAGGCCGATGACGCCACCGATGCCGAATTCGCGCAACAGGTGGGTCAGCAGGCTCCAGTGCAGGCCGGTCTGGCCGCTGGCGAGCATGTCGATCAGGGTAACGGTGAGGAACACCGCCATCGGGTCGTTGCTGCCGGATTCGATTTCAAGGCTGGCGGTTACCCGTTCGTTCAGGCCTTTACCGCCCAATAGCGAGAACACCGCCGCGGCATCGGTGGAGCCGACGATGGCGCCGATCAGCAGGCCCTGGATCAGGTTCAGGTTGAACAGCCATGCGGCCGCCATGCCGGTCAGCCCGGTGGTAATCAACACGCCGACCGTGGCCAGCGAGAGCGCCGGCCATAACGCCACGCGGAAACTCGACACCCGGGTGCGCAGGCCGCCGTCGAGCAGGATCACCGCCAGCGCGAGGTTACCGACCAGATAGGCCGTGGGGTAGTTATCAAAAAGAATGCCGGCGCCATCGACACCGGCCGCCATGCCGACGGCCAGGATAATCACCAGAATCGGGATGCCGAGACGGGACGAAAGTGAGCTCACCAGAATGCTCGCACCTACCAGCAACGCGCCGATCAAGAACAGGCTGTTGATGGTCGTCGCATTCAAAGGCAGTACTCCAGAAAGCTGAAAGGCGGGCGCAAACTGACCATGCAGTCTGCGTGCCAGCGATTCTAACCTGTTGAAATGTGATGCTGTCAAAAAGCTTTTGCTGCTCAAAAGATCGCAGCCTGCGGCAGCTCCTACACAGGGATGTGTGTTTTCCTGTAGGAGCTGCCGCAGGCTGCGATCTTTTTGCTTTATAGCTTAAAGGCTAAACCGCCCAACCATCGTGTTCAGGTCCACCGCCAGGCGCGACAGCTCATTGCTCGCCGCACTCGTCTGATTTGCCCCAGTGGCCGACTGCACCGACAGGTCACGAATGTTCACCAGGTTGCGATCCACTTCACGGGCCACCTGCGCCTGTTCTTCGGCGGCGCTGGCGATCACCAGGTTGCGTTCGTTGATTTCGACGATGGCGCTGTTGATGGTGTCCAGCGACATTCCGGCGCCGCGGGCGATGTTCAGGGTCGATTCGGCGCGTTCGGTGCTGTTGCGCATCGAATCCACCGCGTGCTCGGTACCGCTCTGGATGCTGCCGATCATGCGTTCGATCTCGCTGGTCGACTGCTGGGTGCGGTGGGCCAGGGCACGAACCTCGTCGGCCACTACGGCGAAACCACGACCGGCCTCACCGGCGCGTGCGGCCTCGATGGCGGCGTTCAAGGCCAGCAGGTTGGTCTGGTCGGCCAGGCCACGGATCACATCCAGCACCTTGCCGATGTCGCGGGACTCGTTGGCCAGGTCGCCGATCAGGGTGGCGGTGCTCTGCACGTCGGCGCTCATGCGTTCGATGGCGCTCACGGTTTCCTGTACCAGGTCACGGCCGTCGCCGGCAGATGTGGTGGCGTTCTTCGACGCCTCGGACGTGCTGACCGCGTTGCGCGCGACTTCTTCCACGGCGCTGGTCATTTCGTTGACCGCCGTGGCGGCCTGTTCGATTTCGTTGTTCTGTTGGGTCAGGCCTCGGGCGCTTTCGTCAGTAACGCTGTTGAGTTCTTCGGCAGCGGACGCCAGCTGCGTGGCCGAGCCGGAAATGCGCTGCAGCGTGTCACGCAGCTTGTCCTGCATCTTCGACATGGCCAGCAGCAAGCGGCCGGCTTCGTCTTTGCCGTCGACGTTGATCGGGCGCGTCAGGTTGCCTTCGGCAATCTGTTCGGCGGCGCTCAGGGCGTTGGCTATCGGTTGGGTGATGCTGTTGGTCAGCAACCAGGCGAACAGCAACGTCAGGGCGGTGGCGATCACCAACAGGGTGATCACCAGGTTGAACGCCGAATCATACTGATCGGCTGCCTGCTGGTTAGTGTCGTGGCTCTGCTGGGTGTTGATCTCCAGCAGGCGGTTCAACACGGCGTTGATCGCTTCGGAGTTGTTGAGCAAATCGGTGTTGAGCAAGCTGCGCAGTTCGTCGACCTGATTGTTGCGCGACAGGGTCTTCATCCGGTCTTCGATCTGGCGGTACTGAGCCAGCAGCTGTACGTATTGATCGTAGGCCGCACGTTCCTGCGGGCTGGCGATCAGCTTTTCGTAGGTCGCCTGGGCGGCGCGAATCTGCTGGTTACGCGTCTCCAGCAATTCCACGGTTTTCTGCTGCACGTCAGGCTCGCGATTCACCAGCAAACGGTAGGACAGCACGCGCAGGCGCAAGGTGAGCTGGGTGAACTCGTCCAGGCTCTTGATGCTCGGCACACTGTTGTTGGTGATGTTTTCGGCGGCGCCGCGGATCTTGCTCATCTGATTCAAGGAAAACACCCCCAGAACCATCATCAAGCCGCCGATCAGGGCAAAGCTGAGGAACGCCCGAGGGGCGATATTCATATTACGAAGGGACATGGCGATCACCGAAAAGAGCGCATCCGTGCGGGGCTGAGGCTGCTGTATGGATGACTTATCGGTCGCCTGGCTGAAGTCTTGAGCCCCCCGTGTTTTAGCCGGTTGCACCTTGTGGCGACGAAGTGCAGGAACCAGATTGGCCAATCACAGTCTTTAAAACTCGCGAGGAAGGTCGCCCGTCAGCAAAATCAAGGCTTTGCGCCTGTATAACCCTGGCATCCAGGGTGACTTTTCTTTATCGTACGCGCCCTTTGAAAAAGCCCGGAAAATCAAAATGTTGGAAGCATCCCTAAGCCAATTGGAACAACTGGTCAGCGACCTGGTGCAACAGAACCAGAACCTGACCGCGGAACTGGCCCAGGCCAAAGATGAAAACGAAAGCCTGCAACTGAGCCTGATGGAACACGAAGAGAAGCAAGGCGCCACGGCGGCTCGCATTCAGGCCCTGGTTGAACGCGTCAGCGCAGGTCCTGTCAGCGCATGAGTTACAACGCCGCAGGGGTAAAAGTCGTCTCGATCCTGGGAGAGGACTATTCGATCAAGGCACCGGCCGGGGAAGAACAGACCCTGCTGGACGCCGCGATGATGTTGAAGGCAGCCCTGGCCGAAACCAAGAGGAAGTACCCGACGCTGATCGGTGACCGCCTGCTGGTGCTGGCGGCGATGAATCTGTGCTCCCAGCAGATCGAAATGCAGAAACAGCACAAGCTCGAACTCGACCGTTACCAAGAGCAAGTCAGCGCCACGGTTGAAGTGATCTCCAAGACGATCAATCAGGCCTGATCGGCTTTGCGCACAACCAAAGAATAAATTGTCGTTTGGCTTGTATACAATCGGCACGGCTGTTGCAGTGTTTCAGCCTCTTATTCTTTGGGGGTGCTCCATGCAGTTCTGGCGACGCAGTATTCAATGGCAGTTGATCCTGAGTATGGGCAGCGCCTTGCTGGTCAGTATTCTGATCGTGGTTGGCATCTATACCCTGGTGGTTAACCGCCTCGCCCAGAGCTATCTGGTCGAGCAAGCCTTGCCGTCGAGCATCGAAGCGATGCGCAACGACATCGAACGCATCCTTGTCCAACCGCTCACCGCCGCCAAGGACATCGCCAGCAACAGCATGGTGCGCGACTGGCTGGCTGGGGGGGAAGACCGTGCCCAGGCCGGCACGTTCACTACCTATCTCGAAGGTGTTCGCGCCGAGCACAAGGCCTTTACCGCGATTATTGTCGGCACCACGTCCAACCATTACTTCACCGAAAAAGGCCTGGACCGCACCCTCAGTCGTTCCAATCCGAAAGATGCCTGGTTCTACTCGTTCCTCGACAGCAACCAGCCGCGCACTCTCAACATCGATAACGACACGGCCACCGGAGAATTGGCGCTTTTCATCGACTTCAAAGTCGAGCAGGCCGGTAAAGTCGTGGGCGTTGCCGGGTTGGGCCTGAGTATGAAAGAGCTGTCGGAGCTGATCCACAACTTCAGCTTCGGTGAGCGCGGCAAGGTCTATCTCGTGCGTTCCGACGGTTTGATCCAGGTCCATCCCGAGGCGCAATTGAGTGGCAAACGAACTTTGACCGAGCAGATTGGTGCTACGGCGGCACAATCGGTGATGAGTCAAAAAGCTGCCACCAGCAGCGGCTTCCAGCGTGACGGTGAAGACTTCCTCGCGTTAAGCCTGCCATTACGTGATCTCGGCTGGACCCTGGTGGCCGAAGTGCCGCAATCACAGATTTACGCCGAAGCCCGCCGCGCCATGTGGATGAGCAGTGGCATCGGCCTGGCGGTGGCGATTGTGTGCCTGCTGCTGGTGGTGTTGCTGGCCCGTGGGTTGGTACGACCGATTCGTCAGGTAACAGCGGCACTGGTGGCCATCGGTAGCGGTGGTGGCGATTTGACCCAGCGGTTAGATTCCAGCCGCGCCGATGAGCTGGGCGATCTGGCTCGCGGTTTCAATCGGTTCCTGGATAGCCAGCGCGACATGATCGGCGAAGTACTGACCACCAGCGAACGATTGCGTACGGCTGTGGGGCAAGTGGCCAGAGTTGTGGACAACACCGCCGAACGCTCCGGCCGCCAGCAGGAAATGACCGACATGGTCGCCACTGCGGTTCACGAAATGGGTCTGACCGTTCAGGAAATCGCCCAAAACGCCGGCAATGCGGCGGTCGCGTCGCAAACGGCTCGGGATGAGGCGATGCAGGCACGGGAAGTGGTGGGTGGCTCGATCCGGCATATTGAAAGCATGTCCGACGAAATCGGCGTCGCCGCCAGCGCTGTGGGTGAATTGGCGCATCAGGTGGCGTCGATCGATCAGGTGCTGGCGGTGATTCGCGGGATTTCCGAGCAGACCAACCTGCTGGCGCTCAACGCCGCTATCGAAGCGGCGCGAGCCGGAGACATGGGGCGTGGATTTGCCGTGGTGGCCGATGAAGTGCGCACCCTGGCGCGGCGCACTCAAGCCTCCACCGATGAAATCCAGCAGATGATCGGCAGCCTCAAGCAAGGTGCAGAAAACGCGGTGTCGTCGATGCATTCCGGGCAGGCCGCGACCGGCACGGGTGTCGAGTCGAGCCAGCGTACCGGGGCTTCGTTGACCGCGATTACCGGGCAAGTGGAACGCATCAGCGATATGAATCATCAGGTGGCGACGGCGACGGAAGAACAATCGGCGGTGACCGAAGAAATCAATCGTAACGTGCAGGGGATTTCCGATCTGGCGCGGGCGACGGCGGGGGAGGTCAGGGCTTGTCGGGATGATTGTCAGACGTTGCAGCGGTTGGCGGATGATCTGGCGCGGCAGATGGGTGGGTTTCGGTTGAATTAAAAGATCAAAAGATCGTCCGAACGCGGCCCGAGCCTTCGGCAGCTCCTACATGTGGAATGCGTTCCTCTGTAGGAGCTGCCGAAGGCTGCGATCTTTTTTGTGGCCGTTACGCCAATCTATACCTGATCAGAACCACTCATCCTGCATCCCCAGGCACACATCATCCCGTGCCTCGAGAATCTCCAGCTCATGGTGGCAACCCGGCACTTCCCACGTCAGGAAGTACCGCGCCGCCTGCAGCTTGCCTTTATAGAAGCTCACATCCGCCGCATTACCCTTGGCCAGGCCTTCCTCGGCACGAATCGCCTGCTCCAGCCAGCGCCAACCAATCACCGTGTGACCAAACACCTTCAGGTACAGCGCCGAGTTCGCCAGGCTGCTGTTGACCTTGCCTTGTGCCAGATCAGTCAGCAGGCCGATGGTCACGGTTTGCAGGCGCGCCACCAGCTTTTCCAGAGGTTCGCGCAGCGACGTCAGCGACTCAAACGCCTGGGCGCGCTCGGCGGTGTCGGCGATCAGGCGAATCAGCTGCTTGAGCCCCGCACCGCCGTTCTGCGCCAGTTTGCGGCCCAGCAGGTCCAGCGACTGAATGCCGTGGGTGCCTTCGTGGATCGGGTTCAGGCGGTTATCGCGGTAGTACTGTTCCACCGGGTATTCGCGAGTGTAGCCGTGGCCGCCGAGGATCTGGATCGCCAGTTCGTTGGCCTTCAGGCAGAACTCCGATGGCCAGGATTTGACGATTGGCGTCAGCAGGTCCAGCAATTCATGGGCCTGCTTGCGTTCGCCTTCGGTCGCAAGCGTCGTGGTGTCATCGAACAGCCGGGCCGCGTACAGGCCGAGGTCGAACGAGCCTTCGACGTAGGCCTTCTGCGTCAGCAGCATGCGTTTGACGTCGGCGTGCTGAATGATCGCCACCGGCGCGGTGTTCGGGTCCTTGCTGTCCGGCACGCGGCCCTGCGGGCGCTCGCGGGCGTATTCCAGCGAATACAGATAGCCCGCGTAACCAAGCATCACGGCACCCATGCCGACGCCAATCCGCGCTTCGTTCATCATCTGGAACATGTAGCTCAAGCCCTGGTGCGGCTTGCCCACCAGATAGCCGACGCATTCGCCGTTATCGCCGAAATTCAGCGCCGTGGACGTGGTGCCACGCCAGCCCATCTTGTGGAATAGCCCGGCCAGCAACACGTCATTGCGCTTGCCGAGGCTGCCATCATCGTTGACCAGGAACTTGGACACGATGAACAGCGAAATTCCCTTCACCCCGGCCGGCGCGTCCGGCAGCTTGGCGAGCACCATGTGCACGATGTTTTCCGACAGCGGATGATCGCCACCGGAGATAAAGATCTTGTTGCCTTTGAGGCGATAGGTGCCGTCGGACGCCGGCTCTGCGCGGGTACGAATATCCGACAGCGACGAGCCCGCGTGGGGTTCGGTCAGGGCCATGGTGCCGAAGAAACGGCCGTCGATCATCGGTTGCAGGAAGTGGCGCTTCTGCTCTTCGGTGCCGAAGCTTTCGATCAGGTTGGCCGCGCCCATGGTCAGGAACGGGTACGACGTCGAAGCAGCATTGGCCGATTGAAAGTGCGCGAAGCAGGCCTGGGACAGCAGCGTAGGAAGCTGCATGCCGCCGGCGTCGAAACTGCGCGCGGCGTTGAGGAAACCGGCTTCGAGGAAGGCATCCACCGCCGGTTTCACTTCCGGAATCAGAATCGCCTGACCGTTTTCATAGCGCGGCTCGTTCTCGTCGCCCTTGCGGTTGTGCGGGGCGAAGAACTTCTCGGCGATGCTGCGGGCGGTGCCAATGGCCGCATCGAAGGTTTCGCGGTTGTGCTCGGCGAAACGCTCACGCTGGGTCAGGCCCTCGGCATCAAGGACTTCATACAGTTCGAAAGCCAGATTGCGGGAACTGAGCAACGTCTCGGACATGGCGGCCTACCTTTTATTGGAGTGGGCCGAGTCTAGGCTTGGGAATAAAGACTGAACAGGATGATTGATGTGCGTGATACAGAAGCAAAAGATCGTCCGAACGCGGCCCGAGCCTTCGGACGATCTTTTGATCTTGCTTTTAAAGCTCGGGCAGCCGTAACTGCCCGGTCGTGTTGCGGTTTAGCCAATCGTCATCAGACTGGCATTACCACCCGCCGCAGCCGTGTTAACGCTCAACGCCCGCTCGATCACCAGGCGTTCCAGCGCAATGTTGGTTTCGCCTTGCGACAGACCCTGGACACCGACGATGGCGCCGGCACGCTTGGCAACCTGCTGGCACACCGCACGCAACTGGTCGGAGTGGCCGTGATGCACAACCGCATCAAACACCACTTCGTCCTTGTTCCAGTCGGAAACCAGCTTGATGCGCGCCTGAATGTCCTTCGGCAGGCGTGCGAACAAGGCCTTGGTCAAGTCAGCTTCCGGCCACACCGCTGAACCACCGACAGCCAGTACCGCCGCCAGTTGGGTCAGCAGATCGCCTTCGACTTCCGCCAGGCAAAGTACGTGCTCGCGCGGCAAGATCGCATAGCTATTGCGCTCGCCGGTCGGGCCGGCCAGGACACGGGTGATGCCACTTTGCGATTGCGCGGCGAACTGCACGCACAGGGTGCTCAGGTCGGCGAACTTGTGGCTGTCGGCCCAGGCTTTCAGGGCGGTCAGCGGCTTGCTCATGGCGTCGCGCAGACGAACGTCCGGTGCTGCGGCAGCATCGCCGCGAGCGAAGGATTGTTCGATCGCATCCGCAGGACGCGTCGACAGCAGGCGGTACAGGTACAGCGGGCCACCGGCTTTCGGGCCGGTACCCGACAAGCCTTCGCCGCCGAATGGCTGCACGCCGACCACGGCACCCACAATGTTGCGGTTGACGTAGACGTTACCGGCGTTGACGTTGTCGATCACCTTGGCGATGGTTTCGTCGATGCGGGTGTGAACGCCCAGCGTCAGGCCGTAGCCGGAAGCGTTGATCTGGCCGATCAGTTGATCGATGTCTTTGCGCTTGTAGCGAACCACGTGCAGCACCGGGCCGAAGATCTCCCGCTGCAACTCGTCGAAGCTTTCAAGTTCGATCAGCGTCGGCATCACGAAGGTGCCGCGTTTGACTTCTTCGGCGTCGGCGATGGCCACCTGGTACACGCTGCGACCTTTGTCGCGCATGGCCTGGATGTGCTTCTCGATGCCAGCCTTGGCTTCGGCGTCGATCACCGGGCCGATGTCCACGGACAGGCGCTCAGGGTTGCCGAGACGGCTTTCCGCCATGGCACCTTTGAGCATTTCGATGACGCGATCAGCGGAATCTTCCTGCAGGCACAGGACGCGCAGGGCCGAGCAACGCTGGCCGGCGCTGTCGAACGCCGACGAAACCACGTCGATCACCACCTGTTCGGTCAGTGCCGAAGAGTCGACGATCATTGCGTTCTGGCCACCGGTTTCGGCAATCAGCGGGATCGGACGACCCTGGCTGTCCAGGCGGCCGGCGATGTTGCGTTGCAGCAAGCGCGCGACTTCGGTGGAGCCGGTGAACATCACGCCTTTGACGCGTTCGTCGCCGACCAGGCCGGCACCGACGGTTTCACCGCGACCCGGCAGCAATTGCAGTACGCCTTCCGGAATCCCTGCTTCGAGCAGCAGGCGCACGGCTTGAGCGGCGACCAGCGGAGTCTGTTCCGCAGGCTTGGCCAATACCGGGTTACCAGCGGCCAACGCAGCAGCCACTTGGCCACTGAAGATTGCCAGCGGGAAGTTCCACGGGCTGATGCACACCACTGGGCCCAGCGGACGGTGAGCGTCATTGGTGAAGTCGTTGCGCGCCTGCACCGCGTAATAACGCAGGAAGTCCACGGCTTCACGCACTTCGGCAATGGCGTTGGCGAAGGTCTTGCCGGCTTCGCGAGCCAGCAGGCCCATCAGCGGCTGGATCTCGGCTTCCATCAGATCGGCGGCACGTTCCAGGATCGCGGCGCGTTCGGCGGGCGGGGTGGCCTGCCAGATCGGCGCAGCGTTCAGGGCGCACTGGATCGCGTTGTCGACGTCTTCGACGGTCGCTTCCTGCACATGGCCGACCACATCACGCAGATCGGACGGGTTCAGCACCGGTGCTGGCGCTTCGGTGCTGGAGGCGCAACCGAGCATCGGCGCCGCTTTCCAGTGGTTGTGTGCGGTAGCAAGAAGCGCGCAGGACAGGGACGCCAAACGATGTTCGTTGGCCATGTCGATGCCGCTGGAGTTGGCGCGCTCGGAACCGTACAGGTCACGCGGCAGCGGAATGCGCGGGTGTGGCAGGCCGAAACCACCTTCCACGGTCGCCATCTGCTCGATGCTTGCCACCGGATCGGCCACCAGTTCCTGGATCGAAATCGACTGGTCGGCAATGCGGTTGACGAACGAGGTGTTCGCGCCGTTCTCCAGCAGGCGACGCACCAGGTAAGCCAGCAGGGTTTCGTGGGTGCCGACCGGAGCGTACACACGGCACGGACGGTTCAGCTTGCCTTCGGAAACTTTGCCTACAACTTGTTCGTACAGCGGTTCACCCATGCCGTGCAGGCACTGGAACTCGTACTGGCCCGGGTAATAGTTCTGACCAGCGATGTGATAAATGGCCGACAGGGTGTGGGCGTTGTGCGTAGCGAACTGCGGGTAGATGACTTCCGGCACCGACAGCAGTTTGCGGGCGCAAGCGATGTAGGACACGTCGGTGTACACCTTGCGGGTGTAGACCGGGTAGCCTTCCAGGCCTTCGACCTGGGCGCGCTTGATTTCGCTGTCCCAGTACGCGCCTTTCACCAGGCGGATCATCAGGCGATGACGGCTGCGGCGAGCCAGGTCGATCACGTAGTCGATCACGTACGGGCAACGCTTCTGGTAAGCCTGGATCACGAAACCGATACCGTTCCAGCCAGTCAGTTGCGGCTCGAAGCACAGGCGCTCGAGCAGATCCAGCGACAGCTCGAGGCGGTCGGCTTCTTCGGCGTCGATGTTCAGGCCGATGTCGTATTGCTTGGCCAGCAGGGTCAGCGACAGCAGGCGCGGGTACAGCTCTTCCATCACGCGCTCGTACTGCGCACGGCTATAGCGCGGGTGCAGGGCGGACAGCTTGATCGAAATGCCCGGGCCTTCATAAATCCCGCGACCGTGGGAGGCTTTGCCGATCGAGTGGATGGCTTGTTCGTACGAGGCCAGGTACTTCTGCGCGTCGTGCTCGGTGAGTGCGGCTTCACCCAGCATGTCGTAGGAATAACGGAAGCCTTTGGCTTCGAACTTGCTCGCGTTGGCCAGGGCTTCGGCGATGGTTTCGCCGGTCACGAACTGCTCGCCCATCAGGCGCATGGCCATGTCGACGCCCTTGCGGATCATCGGCTCGCCGCTCTTGCCGATGATGCGGCTCAGGGACGACGTCAAACCAGCTTCGTTGTGCGTGGACACCAACTTGCCGGTCAGCAACAAGCCCCAGGTGGCAGCGTTGACGAACAACGACGGGCTGTTGCCCAGGTGTGGCTGCCAGTTGCCGGTGCTGATCTTGTCGCGGATCAGCGCATCGCGGGTGCCTTTGTCCGGGATGCGCAGCAGCGCTTCGGCCAGGCACATCAGCGCCACGCCTTCCTGGGACGACAGGGAGAACTCCTGCAGCAGGCCCTGAACGATGCCGGCACGGCCGCCAGCGCTCTTCTGGTTGCGCAGTTTTTCAGCAATCGAGGCGGCGAGTTTGTTGGTGGCGTCGCACATCGGTGCCGGCAGGCGCGCCTGCTCGATCAGCATCGGCACGACTTCCGGCTCAGGGCGACGGTAGGCGGCGGTGATCGAGGCACGCAGTACCGATTGCGGCAGGATGCTTTCGGCGAATTCGAGGAAGCACTGGTGGGCGTGATCCAGAGGCGCGTCGACGCTGTCGTCGGAGTCCTTGGTCAAACCGCTCAGCTCGGTCAGGGTTGCACCACCCTCGAGTTTTTCCAGGTAATTGAAGATTGCCTGCTTGATCAGCCAGTGCGGCGTGCGATCAATCGAGGTCGCGGCGGCCTTGAGGCGTTCGCGGGTCGGGTCGTCAAGTTTGACCCCAAGGGTGGTGGTAGCCATGTTTTTATCCTCATGTTTGCCACGACTGCGTGGCATCAGCTGGCGGCAAGATTAGCCGTGAGACTGTCGAGGTGCAACCGGGTGCAACCCTTTTTTTGTCGGAATATTACGCAGCTCGTCAGGAAATAAATTCTGGTAAGGCTGCGCTGCATTTGCTTGGTGCTTTTCCGGTGAGTTAACACTCGTTTTTGCTCCGAAAAGGAGCAAAAAACGATTTTTAACGTTTATTTCCCGCTAGGTGCAACTTAATCCCGAGAAACTGGTTGCACCTTATTTGCTTTGTTGAATAGCATTCGCGTCCAAGGTACAACCCGGACAAAATCCGGGTGCTCCGGCTGATGGCTTTCCTGGGGAAACATCAGTCATAAATGCGCGGGAATCCGGATCGTCTGTCAAACGTATGCGTTTGCGAGCGGTTCACCAGCCGCCGCTACATAAAAACAAAGCCAGGGCGTAACTTAATGAGCGTAAGCAATCCAACCCTGATCACGTTCGTGATCTATATCGCAGCAATGGTGCTGATCGGCTTGATGGCCTATCGCTCCACCAACAACCTTTCCGATTACATCCTGGGCGGCCGTAGCCTGGGCAGCGTCGTGACTGCACTGTCCGCCGGTGCCTCCGACATGAGTGGCTGGTTGTTGATGGGCTTGCCCGGCGCGATCTACATGTCCGGTCTTTCCGAAAGCTGGATCGCCATCGGCCTGATCGTCGGCGCCTACCTGAACTGGCTGTTCGTCGCCGGCCGTCTGCGTGTACAGACCGAGCACAACGGTGATGCACTGACCTTGCCGGACTACTTCGCCAGCCGTTTCGAAGACAAAAGCGGCCTGCTGCGGATCATCTCTGCGGTCGTGATCCTGGTGTTCTTCACCATCTACTGCGCTTCCGGCATCGTGGCCGGGGCCCGTCTGTTCGAAAGCACCTTCGGCATGTCCTACGAGACGGCGCTGTGGGCCGGTGCTGCGGCGACGATTGCCTACACCTTTATCGGTGGTTTCCTGGCGGTGAGCTGGACCGATACCGTACAAGCCACCCTGATGATCTTCGCGCTGATCCTGACGCCGGTCATCGTGCTGCTGGCCACCGGTGGTGTCGACACCACCTTCCTGGCCATCGAAGCGCAAGATCCAAGCAACTTCGACATGCTCAAGGGCACCACTTTCATCGGCATCATCTCGCTGATGGGCTGGGGTCTGGGCTACTTCGGCCAGCCGCACATCCTGGCGCGTTTCATGGCTGCCGATTCGGTTAAGTCGATCGCCAAGGCCCGTCGCATCTCCATGACCTGGATGATCCTGTGCCTAGGCGGCACCGTGGCAGTCGGCTTCTTCGGTATCGCCTACTTCTCGGCGCACCCGGACATGGCTGGCGCAGTCTCCGAGAACCACGAGCGTGTGTTTATCGAACTGGCCAAGATCCTCTTCAACCCATGGATCGCGGGTATCCTGCTGTCGGCCATCCTGGCTGCCGTCATGAGCACCCTGAGCTGCCAGTTGCTGGTGTGCTCGAGCGCCCTGACCGAAGACTTCTACAAGACCTTCCTGCGTAAATCCGCTTCCCAGGTTGAGCTGGTGTGGGTCGGCCGTGCCATGGTGCTGTTGGTTGCCCTGATTGCTATCGCGCTGGCAGCCAACCCGGAAAACCGTGTACTGGGTCTGGTGAGCTACGCCTGGGCTGGTTTCGGTGCCGCATTCGGTCCGGTCGTGCTGATCTCCGTGATCTGGAAAGACATGACCCGCAACGGCGCACTGGCCGGTATCCTGGTCGGCGCGATCACCGTGATCGTCTGGAAACACTTCGAACTGCTGGGCCTGTACGAAATCATCCCTGGTTTCATCTTCGCCAGCCTGGCGATCTACTTCGTCAGCAAAATGGGCACGCCGACTGCCGGCATGTTCCAGCGTTTTGCTGCTGCCGAGAGTGATTATCGTTTGAACAAGTGATGGGTGATGGGTTGAACTCTTCCCAACTCTGATAAAAGAACGGCTCGCAGCTTTAACAGTGCGGGCCGTTTTTTTTGCAAGCCAAGTCCGAAAAACAAGCATTGGCCCTCCAATATCCGTGGTCCTTTTCAGTATTGGTCGTGAGACATTTCCTGATTTTCTCGGCCATCTTGAGTTTCCTCTCTGTCCACGTACTTTGCGTTAAGCCACTCATCCCGAGTCGGCTTACCGATCGTTAACAGTGGTGCGCTGCCCATGACTGGGGCGCCAGTAGAGAGGGAGATCAGTAATGGCAAAGGGATATTTCATTCGCAAAGACGACGAGACTACCTGCGGTGGCAAGGTTCTGGAGGGCGCTACAAATATCATGATGTTTGGCATCGCCCATGCTCGTGTGGGGGATCAAGTTTCCTGTGGTAAGGACAACAAAACCTACGTCATTGAGGGCGGCGTTTCATACATCAAGAGTCACGGAAGGTTGGTGGCGGGCTCGCTGGACAGCTACAGCAGCTGTCCCTGTAAAGCCGGGCTGATCCCATCGTTTTTCAAGGGTACCTACGAGTCCAGCCGCAGTGCTGCACCGCACGCCATGCAGACCGCCGCTCCACAGGCGACACCCACCGCCGCCAGCAACCCGGTAGCCTCACGATCTTCCAGCTTCGCGCCTGCGCCAAACCCTCCCCTGCCAACGCGTGATAACAGCATCCAGGCAGCAGAGCCTGGCTTCTATATCGTGCCCAAGAGCACCACCCGCGAACAGCTCGAGGCCTCGTTGTTCACCCTGCGCGACCCGGCGGTGATGGGTAAATTCAAGCTGCTCAATCCCCTCCAGGGCGAGATCAAAGCCGGCTCGATGATCGTATTGAGCGACCCCAGCAACTACCAGTGCACCCGTGAAGAAGCCCTGCTCATGGACGTGGCGGCCAAGACCAATCGGGTGCTTGAAACGCTTAGCCCGGAAGAGGCGGATTTCATGGTGCAACACCGGGATGTCATCCAGACCTTCTTGACCTATGGCTCGGACGCTATTGGCATCGGTGCGAGCATTTTCAAGAACAACCTGGATAACGTAGATAAACCTTGCGTGAAATCGAAGCGTTGCACCAGCGTTCATTTCTGCGCGATGGACACCTGAGTTTGCCGACATTTTTTGTAGAGCGCCAACAGCTGTTCGCGAAACTCGATACTCATATGACCAGCCTGACACGCAAAGGCATTGGTTTCCCTGATCATCCAAACTTGAAGCGTGCGCTGGGCATTTCAAGTCGCAGTTTGGTTCACCGTTGGACTGAAGCCGGCAGCGCACAGCATATACCGGGATACGCTTCCCATCTTGATGGGGTAGCCAAGGCTTCCAAATACCTTAATTACGGTGGTTGGGTCGGCACAGCCATTGGCGGTGGTGCATCTGCATTGAAGGTTCAAGATGTGTGTACTGCGGGAAATGCTGAGGCCTGTAAGCGAATTAAATTTACTGAGTCAGGTAGCTTTGCTGGCGGGGTGGCAGGTGGTGCGCTTTTTGGGCTGGCATCAACAGGTACCGCAAGCACAGCTATATGTGTCGGACTGGGTGTGCCAACTGGCGGTTTAGCTACTTTGGCTTGTGGCGTCATAGTGATTGGTATAGGCAGTTTTGCCGCAGGCACTCTTGGCAGTGCATTTGGAGAGGATATTGGCGAGGTCGTATATGAGGCTATTCAATGAGCTTGAGCGCAGCTGATAAAATATTTCTTGTTGTAGGGCTAATGAATTTCGGTGGCATATTTATTTGCCTTGCAGTCGCCCTTCATTTGGCTTACACGAAGATGGATTTTATGCTGGAGCATTTGAAAAACTGTCCGGCCGTCATGACTCAGGTCCCTCTGAGGCATGGCGGACTCTGGGGGCGGCTACTATTGGTTGGATGGATATCCGGAGTGCTTACGTTTCCGGGTTATTACCTGAAACGTGGCGGGGTTAGCGTCGAAGATTTGAACAATTTCCCGCCTCCCCTGAAGCGAAAGCTGAAATGGATCAAATGGACTTCTATAGCTTTATTAGCTGCAATGGTTTTTCTTTTCGCTATTAGAAAGTCAGAGTTGTTTCGATAGACAAACTTCATGTGGTATCAAGCCAACTTGCTGGGGCAGCGTCGTAAATTTTGTGCTCAGGCATAACATGTTGCAGCGGTGTATGTATGCCGACCAAAAAGAAAGCGGTCCGTCTCCAACAGGTGGCGGGCCGTTTTTTGGGAGGCTGGGATTTAATCGATCAACCCTGAATTCAGTTCGGCAGTGCTTCAGAACCGAGTCTGCAGCAGCGTCAGATGTAGGAAATTTCCGGGCAAGGTCTTCGGACGTTTCCTTCAAAACGTAGCGGTTTTCATGAAGTGGTGCGACCTGAGTTCCGTCGATAGTCTTTGGCGGTCACTGACAATTCAGTGGCGGGGTGTAGGAACCTCTCAAGACCGTTAGAGCTACATTGGCGTCACTGCCTGGTTTGCGGCCGCTTGCATGCGGCCGTAAGATCAGTTGCGGCGGCTATGCGCGGGCACGCTTCGGCGTGGTCGAGTTTTGCTCTAAGGGTCTCGATATTCCTACCCCGTGCATAGCTGCCACCCTAGCCCGTAGGAAGGCTAATGGCAGGTCCATTTCCTCCTTAGAGCGTTGAAAATGAAATCCATACATCCCGACCCACCCTACGAAAAGCCAATCCCCCATCCCGACAACCGCTTCATGGCGTTGACCAGCAACTGCACCGATATGCCCACCCTGTTCGTCGACACCCATGCGCCACTCGATATCCTCACCGACGCTGCCAACTACAGAATCCGCGCAGTAACCCAGGTGCTTGAGAACCTGTCCATGCGCGGTTCGATCGAGTGTGAGTCCTTCATCCTCAGCGATTTCGCCTTGCTCTGCGCCATTACGTTGCGCGATGGCTGTGATGTGCTGGATGTGGTTGGGCGGCGGTTGCGGGCGCGGCCATCGCAGTAGCGTCGAGCGGTTTGTGTGGTGAGGGGGCTTGCCCCCGTTGGGGCGCGGAGCGGCCCCAAGAAACTGGCATTTCAGTTTTGTCAGATGCACCGCAGGGTTTGGTCTTGCGACTGCTTCGCAGTCGAGCGGGGGCAAGCCCCCTCGCCACAGGGGTGGGTGGTGCCAGACCTGGCCGCTTGGCTGCGAACCCCTGACTTGCCGGCCGGTAAAAGGTAAACTCCCCGCCCTTCGCAGGAGCAACCATGAATTATCGTCACGCCTTCCATGCCGGCAATCACGCCGATGTGTTCAAACACCTGACCTTGACCCGCCTCATCGCCCTGATGTCGCGCAAGGAGCAGCCGTTTGCCTATCTCGACACCCACGCCGGCATTGGTCTGTATGACCTTCAAGGCGATCAGGCCAACCGTACCGGTGAGTACCTGGAGGGCATTGCGCGTTTGTGGGATCAGCCGGATCTGCCGATCCTGACCGCTGATTACATGCAGGTGCTGCACGAGATGAACCCGGATGGCCAGTTGCGCTATTACCCGGGGTCGCCAGAGTTGGCGCGGCGCCTGACTCGCCCGCAGGACCGTGTGTTGCTCAACGAGAAGCACCCGGAAGACGGCGTGCTGCTCAAGGACAACATGGCCGGTGATCGCCGGGTCAAGGTGCATCTGGGCGAAGGCTGGCATGTGTCGCGGGCCTTGCTGCCGGTACCGGAAAAGCGTGCGGTGATGTTGATCGATCCGCCGTTCGAGAAACTCGACGAGATGCAGCGTTGTGCCGCGTCGTTGAAAGAAGCGATTGGCCGGATGCGTCAGACCGTGGCGGCGATCTGGTACCCGGTGAAGGATCAGCGTGCGCTGCGTCGTTTCTACCAGGACCTGGCCGGTACCGGTGCGCCTAAGTTGTTGCGGGTGGAGTTGCTGGTGCATCCGCTGGATACGCCGAACAGCCTGAACGGTTCCGGGCTGGCGATTGCCAATCCGCCGTGGGGGCTGGAGGAAGAGTTGCGTGAGTTGCTGCCGTGGTTGTCCCAGAAGCTGGGGCAGACCCAGGGTGGGTGGCGGATGGATTGGCTGATAGCCGAGTAACAAGCTGCATGATCAGAAGATCGCAGCCTGCGGCAGCTCCTACAGGGTTGTGCGTACACCCGTAGGAGCTGCCGCAGGCTGCGATCTTTTGCTTTAGCGATCAGATCGGGCAGGTCACGCCTGTACCGCCAATCCCGCAATAGCCTTCCGGGTTTTTCGCCAGGTACTGCTGGTGATACGTTTCGGCAAAGTAGACGGTCGGGGCCTGGTCGATTTCGGTGCTGATTTCACCGAGACCGGCCTTGGACAGCTCGGCCTGGTAGGTTTCCTTGCTCTTGAGCGCCGCGTCCAGTTGTTCCTGGCTGGTGGCGTAGATCACCGAACGGTACTGGGTGCCGATGTCATTGCCCTGGCGCATGCCCTGCGTCGGGTTGTGCAGTTCCCAGAACATCGCCAGCAGTTCTTCGTAGCTGACCTTGGCCTTGTCATACACCACCAGCACCACTTCGGCGTGGCCGGTCAGGCCCGAGCAGACTTCTTCGTAGGTCGGGTTCGGCGTGAAACCGCCGGCGTAGCCGACCACGGTGCTGACCACGCCTTCACGTTGCCAGAAGCGGCGTTCCGCGCCCCAGAAGCAGCCGAGGCCGAAGATCGCGAAGTCGACATCTTCGAAGAACGGGCCGAGCAAGGGGGTGTCTTTAAACACAAAGTGCTTTTCGGGCAGGGTCATCGCGGTTTCGCGGCCGGGCAGAGCTTGTTCTTTAGTCGGGAGCACGTTTTTGTTCACCAGGATTTCCGAGCGCAGAACCATGATCAGTCCTCTCAGTCAGGTTGGGTTGTAAATAAACAGACCGTCAGTGTGCCCAATACCTTCCAGATAATCACTATCCAGGTGGGAGCGAGCTTGTTCGCGATGAGGGCATAACGTTCAGCATCAAGGTCGACTGATCCACCGCTATCGTCGGATCGCCGCCCGGAGCGAGCTCGCACAGGGGAACGCATTCCAATGTGGGAGATTCCATGTTGCAGGGCAACCCTGCAACTTCAGGCTGGCTGGTATTCACTCCGGCAGTTCATACAGGTAAATCTTCTCCGCCTCCATCTGATACCCCGCATCCGCCAGCTCGCTGGTGGACGCCTTGACCTGCAACGCGCCTTCGATCCAGTACGGCTGATACAGCTCGTCGAGCTTCACGCCGACTTCGCTTTTGACGTGCACGATCTGGTTCGACGGCGGTGGCGGCACATGGATGCAGGCGCCGAAATACGGCACCAGCAGGAACTCCGTGGTACGTCCTTCCTCGCTCACTTCCAGCGGCACGATGTAGCCCGGCAGGCGAATGTTCTGGCCGTCGAGGGTCTTGACCACCGGTGCGTTGGGCATGTCCTGTTTGGCTGCTGGCGCCGACTCTGCCGAGAGCGTGCTGCTCATCTGCGACAGATCGTGCAGCGGCGTCATGTTCGGCACTTCTTTCGGCGCGTCGGGCGGAATCATCTCCGACCAGGTCAGGTCTTTTGGCTGGGCCGCCCACAGAGGCAGGGCGACCAGCATCAACAGCGCAAGTACAGCGCGGGGCATTTTCAACGTCCTCATAAACGGATCGACAGGCCATCGGCCAAGGATTGGCGATAGGCGCGCCAGGCCGGCACGCTGCCCATCAGTAGCGCGGCGATCAGGATGCCACCGAGCAGCGTCCATTCATATTCGCTCGGCCAGCTCAGTGGCAAATACAGACCGTAATTGGCTTGCACGTACCCTTGGGCGGCGGCGATGCACACATACAGCAGCGCCACGCCGGCGATCACGCCCGACAGTGCCAAGGCAAAGGCTTCGAGCACCAACAGCGTTGCGATGTGCCATGGCCGAGCACCCACCGAGCGCAGGATCGCCATTTCCCGGCGGCGTTCGTTGAGGCTGGTGAGAATGGCCGTGAGCATGCCGATCAACCCGGTCAGCACCACAAACAGCGAGACCACGAACAGCGCTTTTTCCGCAGTGCCCATCAGGCTCCACAGCTCTTGCAACGCCACGCCCGGCAGTATCGCCAGCATCGGCTCACCGCGGAATTCGTTGATTTCCCGTTGCAGGGCAAAAGTCGAAATCTTGTTGTTGAGGCCGAGCATGAACGCGGTGATCGCTTGCGGCGTGAGGTCCATGTTGCGCGCCTGATCGGCCGTGATGCGACCCTCGCCCCGGGCCGGCACGCCGTTATGCCAGTCGATGTGAATCGCTTCCATGCCGCCAAGGCTGATGTGCAGCGTGCGGTCTACCGGCGTGCCGGTGCGCTTGAGAATGCCGACCACGGTGAACGGTTTGTCGTCGTGCTTGACCAGGCTGATCGCCGCCACACCGTGGGCCAGCACCAGTTTGTCGCCGAGTTTGTAGTGCAGTACCTCGGCCACTTCGGCACCAAGCACCACTTCGAACGGGTCGGTGGCAAACGCCCGGCCATCGGCCAGGTCCAGGTGTTGCTGGCGGCCGTACTGGTAATGCTCGAAGTAGGCTTCGGTGGTGCCCATCACCCGGTAGCCACGATGGGAATCGCCGAGGGACATCGGGATCGCCCACTTCACTTTCGGGTTGCTGGCGAAGTGTTCGAAGCTGTCCCAACGAATGTTGTTGGTGGCGTTGCCGATACGGAACACCGAATACAGCAACAGGTTCACCGAGCCGGAGCGGGCGCCGACGATCAGGTCGGTGCCGCTGATGGTGCTGGCGAAACTGGCCTTGGCTTCGGTGCGCACCCGCTCCACCGCCAGCAACAGGCACACCGACAAGGCGATGGCGAACGCGGTGAGGATCGCGGTGAAACGGCGGTTAGCCAGACTGGCCATGGCTAGACGAAACAGATACATCTCAGACCTCGGACGGGGTAGCGGCGCGATTGAGTTCGGCCAGCGACAGGTTGTGGTCGAACAGCGGCGCCAGGCTCTGATCGTGGCTGACAAACAACAGGCTCGACCCGGCTTCGCGGCACTCGGCGAACAGCAGGCGAATGAAGTTCTCGCGGGCATCGTAATCGAGAGCCGAGGTCGGCTCGTCGGCGATCACCAGTTCCGGTTGACCGATCAGCGCGCGGGCGGCGGCGACCCGTTGCTGCTGGCCGATGGACAGCGAATCGGCGCGGCGACCGAGGATGTTTTCATCCTTCAACCCCAGGTGGGCAAGCAGCGTCGCGGCCGCTTTGTCGACGCTGCCGTGACGTTGTTTCGCCCGTGCGGCGCGCAGTTTCGAGAAGTGGCAGGGCAGTTCGACATTTTCGCGCACCGACAGAAACGGCAGCAGGTTGAACTGCTGGAAGATGTAGCCGGTGTGATCGACGCGGAAGTGGTCGCGGGCACCGGCCGAGAGTTGCGTCAATTCCTGGCCGAGCAGGCGGATGCTGCCGCGATCAGGCTTTTGCACGCCGCCGAGCAGGCCGAGCAGGGTGGTCTTGCCGCTTCCGCTGGGGCCTTTGAGGAACAGGGTTTCCCCGCGCTCCAGGCGAAACGCCGGGATGTCCAGCAGTGGCGGGTGACCGGGCCAGCTGAAGCCCAGGTCGGACAGTTCGATGAGTGCTTGGGTCATGGGAAACCGGTGTGGTTGGTGGTGAACTCCTGTAGGAGCGAGCCTGCTCGCGAAGGAGTGTCAGCCACGTTGATGTCGACTGACACACCATCGCGAGCAGGCTCGCTCCTACAGGGGGTCTTCCGTGGATTCAGAACTTCAGGCTGGCAGCCTTGGCCGTCACATCAACCCCTTGCTGCCCGCTCGGGCCGATCAGTTGTACCTGAATTGTCCGGGTGGCCGGGAAACTGGTGAAAATATTCGCCAGGTCCAGCGACTTCAGGGCCGTCGGCGTGGCGCAGGTGAGCTGATAGCGAGCGTGGATTTCGCTGTGATCATGGTGATGTTCGTGGCCGTCTTCGTCCTTGGCGTCTTCATCGTGATCATCGTCGGCATCGGGCTGGTCGCCGAACAGCGGGCTTTCCAGTTCCTGGTTTTCCACCACACATCCGGCGGCTTTGGGCAGGTTGAACAGGGCCAGTGGTTGCTCAAGCCGGGCGCGGGCGGCGGCGACTTTGGCTTTGTCTGCGTCGCTGGTGGCTACATGCTCGAAACCCACCAGGTTCATGGCCGGGCTTTCAAGCTCCAGCTCCAGGGTCTTGCCGTCCAGCGCCGCGTTCAGGCGTCCCACGCCATGTTCGTGGGCACCCAGGCTGCCATGCTCATGATCGTGTTCGTCGGCGGCATGGGCGACAGCCAGCGGCAACATGGCAAACGGCAGGGCGAGAAGCAGACGACGCATGGCGAGTCTCCGAAAAGTAAAATGAAGAAAATGTTATGTAATCTTATAACGTAAGTGCGGAGAGTTTGACTGCCTGCTTGGCGTTGCACAAGTCCCATGGGAGCATGCGGGGAAGAAAAGTGCGGGAGCAGACCTATGTTGCGAATTCGCGGAAGCATCGGCGACTGGCCGGTGGATTTGACCCTGGAGATGGACGACGCGGACTGGGCGCGACTAGGAGCGCAGTTGCAGGTGGAAAAATCCGAGGTCAGCGCGCCAGCGGCGAAACCGCTGAATCAGGATGATGCGCTGTGGCAGATCGCCAGGGATTTGCTGCGCAAGGCCGGGCAGCTCAGCGGGCCGGATCTGCTCGATCAACTCGAAGGCCTGACTGGCAGTGCGGCGGCGGGCAAACGCCTGCTGGTGCGCCTGCGCCATAGTTCGGACGTGAAGGTATTGAGCGGCGGGGATACACCGCTCTACAGCTGGTTGTAGGAGCGAGCTTGCTCGCGAAGGGCGTCAGGGCGCTGCGGTCATGCAGGCAGCCCTCGCCATCGTTGACGACCATCGCGAGCAATCGAGCGTCGACCGGCTGCTCCTACAAGGTCGTGATTAGTAGAGAGCGGCAAACAATTTGCGGCGGTACGTGCTGACCAGCGGGTGATCATTGCCCAACAACTCGAACACCTGCAGCAAGGTCTTGTGCGGCAAGCCTTCGCTGTAGCTGCGGTTACGGATGAACAACTTGAGCAATGCGTCCAGCGCGGCGTCGTACTGCTGACGGGCCAGTTGCTGGATCGCCAGTTGATAGACCGCCTCATCGTCCAGCGGGTCTTTCGCCAGTCGGGCCTTCAGGTCGGCGGCATCCGGCAAGTCCTTGGCTAAACCGAGAAACTTGATCTGTGCCTTGGCGCCGGCCAGCGCAGCCTTGTGCTCGTCGCTCTTGACCGCATCCAGCACTGCTTGCGCTTCGCCCAGCTCGCCGCGCTCGGTCAGGCAGCGGGCGTACAGGATTAACGCCTTGGCGTTGGTGTTGTCTTCACCCAGCAGTACTTTGAGCAGGGCTTCAGCATCGGCAAAGCGGCTGTCATCGAACAGTGCCTGGGCCTGTTCGAACGGATCGGCAGCGGCCGGCGGCGGCATCTGCACATGGGGTTCGAGCAGGGCACGCACGGCGGATTCCGGCTGGGCACCGGCAAAACCATCGACAGGCTGGCCGTCCTTGAACAGGACCACGGTCGGCAGGCTGCGGATGCCGAAGCGGGCGACGATGTCTTGTTCGAGGTCACAGTTGACCTTGGCCAGCAGCAACTCACCCTGGTAGCTCTCGGCAATGCTTTGCAGCATCGGCATCAGCACTTTGCAGGGTGCGCACCATTCGGCCCAGAAATCCACCAGCACCGGTTTGTGGAAAGAGTTCTCGATCACCGACTGGTCGAAATCGGCAGTCGTGGCGTCGAAGATGTACGGCGTTTCCTGACTCATGGGCAATCTCTTGGAAGCGTGAATATGCTCACTATAAGGGCTGGCGTAAAAGATCGCAGCCTTCGGCAGCTCCTACATTGGCCGTGTAAATATTCAATCCTGTAGGAGCTGCCGAAGGCTGCGATCTTTTTGCGATTTCAAGCGCGCTGCGCGTGGTAGAGGCTCACATGCCGAAACTCGTGGGGCTCGGCCAGGTCCGGCAGGGTCATCGCCTCCAGCATCTCTATGCGCCGGTACAACGGATGGCGAAAGGCCCGCACTCGGGAATCCGCCACCAGCGCCTCCCGGCCGCGACTGAGGAACTGGTCGAGCAATGGCAGGTTGGCCCGGTCGTACAGCACATCCGCCACCAGGATCAGATCGAAGCGATCGGCCTCGGCGAAAAAATCCGTCGAGTAATTGAGCTGCACGTCATTGAGCTCGGCATTGGCCCGACACGCGGCAATCGCCAGCGGGTCGAGGTCGCAGGCCAGCACCTCGAGCGCGCCGGCCTTGGCAGCGGCAATCCCCGCCACCCCGGAACCGGCACCGAAATCCAGTACCCGCTTGCCTTCGACCCAATGCGGGTTTGCGGCCAGATAACGGGCCACGGCCAAGCCGCTGGCCCAGCAGAAGCTCCAGTACGGCGGCTCATGCAGGATGCGCCGGGTTTCTTCCGGGCTGAAAGCGCGGTCCATGTTATCGCCGTCGATCAGCCACAGTTTCAAATCGGTTCCCGGTAAATCACAGTCCACCAATCGCGCGTCACCGAGCAGATCCTCCAAGGCCATTTGCAGGTCGAGCGGTGCACTCATGGGGCTTTGACGAATTGCAGTTGGCCCAGGGCCTGGGTGGTCGGCTGGGTGATCAGCTGCGATGGCAAGTGCAGGATCAATTGCCCGGACTGGCTGGCGCGGCCTCGCAGTTCAACGCGGGCGCCGACCGGAAAGGCATCCGGGTTGAAGCGCAGGTGAAACGGCAACACCTGGTTGTTGCCGATCAGGCTGGAACTGGCGAGCAATTGTTGCGGACGGTCTTTATCGTCGATCACCAACAGTGCCAGCTCGACCTCGGCGCCGGCCGGCACACCTTGCAACGTGCCGCTCAATTCGCGCTGATACGCGGGCAGCGGGCCAAGTTCGGCGGCCTCCCGGGCTTTCTTCTGCGCTTGCTGTGGCGCCGGGCCTGGCGTTGGCGGCTGGGGCCTGGGTGCGTCGCTGCCGCAAGCCACCAGCAGGCTGAAAACACTGAGCAAAATGAGCGGACGTAACGACATTGGTGGCTCCATAAAGCTGAATTCCATGGATCAAGTGATCATCCCGTCTGTATACCGCAAACCCTATGGCTTGTCTTGCCACCGGGATGCGCTACCATGGCCCTCCCTTTTTTTGTTGCCTGCCACCATGCACTGTCCCTTCTGCGGTGCCAACGACACCAAGGTCATCGACTCGCGTCTGGTCGCCGAGGGCGAACAGGTGCGCCGCCGGCGTGAATGCCTGGCCTGCGGCGAGCGTTTCACGACGTTCGAGACGGCTGAACTGGTGTTGCCGCGCCTGATCAAAACCGACGGCAGTCGCCAGCCGTTCGACGAAGAAAAACTCCGCGCCGGCATGCAGCGGGCGCTGGAAAAGCGCCCGGTGAGCGTCGAGCGCCTTGAATCGTCGCTGGTGCACATCAAACACAAACTGCGCGCCACCGGCGAACGCGAGGTCAAATCCCTCGTGGTCGGTGAACTGGTGATGGCCGAGCTGCAGAAACTCGACGAAGTCGCCTACATCCGCTTCGCTTCGGTATATCGGCGCTTCCAGGACCTCAACGAGTTCCGCGAAGAGATCGATCGCCTGGCCCGTGAACCGGTGAAAGAATGAACACGCCCGCAGAACAAGCCATCCTCGATGCCCATTTCATGGCCCGTGCCCTGGAACTGGCGCGCAAGGGGCATTACACGACGCACCCCAATCCGCGGGTCGGTTGCGTGATCGTGCAGGGTGGGCAGATTGTCGGCGAAGGCTGGCACGAGCGCGCCGGTGAACCCCATGCCGAAATTCACGCCCTGCGCGCGGCCGGTGAGTTGGCCCGTGGCGCTACTGCCTATGTCACGCTTGAACCGTGCAGCCATCACGGCCGTACGCCGCCCTGTGCCGATGCGCTGGTGAATGCCGGTGTGGCGCGGGTGGTCGCGGCGATGCAGGACCCGAATCCGGAAGTCGCCGGTCGCGGTCTGCAGCGCCTGGCTCAGGCTGGTATCACCACCGAAAGTGGTGTGCTGGAGGGTGAAGCGCGAAAGCTCAATCAAGGTTTCCTGAAACGCATGGAACACGGCTTGCCGTTCGTGCGGGTCAAATTGGCGATGAGCCTGGACGGGCGAACGGCGATGGAAAGTGGCGAAAGCCAGTGGATCACTGGCCCGGCGGCGCGCTCGGCCGTTCAGCGTCTGCGCGCGCAAGCCAGTGTGGTACTGACCGGCGCCGATACGGTACTGGCGGACAACGCGCGGTTGACCGTGCGCGCCGATGAGTTGGGGCTTGATGCCGAGCAAACCGCACTGGCCATGAGTCGTCCCCCGCTTCGAGTCCTGATTGACGGACGCCTGCGGGTACCGCTGGATGCACCGTTCTTCAAGGTCGGCCCGGCGCTGGTCGCCACCTGCGTGGCGGTGGAAGAGCAATATGCCAACGGTCCGGAATGCCTGATCGTGCCGGGCTATGACGGCCAGGTCGATTTGCGTCAGCTGCTGGTCGAACTCGCCAACCGTGGCGTCAACGAGGTGCTGGTCGAAGCCGGTCCGCGTCTGGCGGGTGCGTTTGCCCAGCTCGGACTGGTGGACGAGTTCCAGATTTTCATCGCCGGCAAGTTTTTGGGTTCCTCGGCGCGGCCGCTGCTGGACTGGCCACTCGCGCAAATGAAGGATGCGCCTGAGCTTAAGATCATCGAAATTCGTGCGGTTGGCGATGACTGGCGAGTCATCGCCATTCCTTTGCCATCAGCAAGCGTATAATTTCCGGCCATCGCGCAAGCTTTGGCTTTGTTCTCGAGGAGAACCTCATGTTTACCGGCATCATCGAATCCATCGGCAGTATTCGTGCATTGACCCCAAAGGGCGGTGATGTGCGGGTTCACGTCGAAACCGGCAAGCTCGACCTGAGCGACGTCAAACTGGGCGACAGCATCGCGGTCAACGGCGTGTGCCTGACTGCCGTGGAATTGCCCGGCAATGGCTTTGCGGCGGACGTCAGTCGCGAAACCCTCGACTGCACCGCCATGAACGACCTGAAAAGCGGCAGCCCGGTCAATCTGGAAAAAGCCCTGACCCCGACCACTCGCCTCGGCGGGCATCTGGTCAGCGGTCATGTCGATGGCGTGGGCGAAGTGGTTGCCCGTACCGAGAACGCGCGTGCCGTGGAGTTCCGCATCCGCGCGCCGAAGGACCTGGCCAAGTACATCGCCCATAAAGGCTCGATCACCGTCGACGGCACCAGCCTGACCGTGAACGCAGTTGATGGCGCCGAGTTCCTGCTGACCATCATTCCCCACACCCTGAGCGAAACCATCATGGCGTCGTACCAGCCAGGCCGCCGGGTGAATCTGGAAGTGGACTTGCTGGCCCGTTACCTGGAGCGCCTGTTGCTCGGCGACAAGGCCGCAGAACCAAGCGACTCTTCGCAAAGGCCAGGTAACATCACCGAAAGCTTTCTGGCCGCCAATGGCTATCTCAAATCCTGACTCAAGGGGGTGCCTTGTGGCGCTCAATAGCATCGAAGAACTGGTTGAAGACATCCGCCAAGGCAAGATGGTCATCCTCATGGATGACGAAGACCGCGAGAACGAAGGCGACCTGATCATGGCCGCCGAGTGCTGCAAGCCCGAGCACATCAACTTCATGGCCAAGCACGCCCGTGGCCTGATCTGCATGCCGATGAGCCGCGAGCGCTGCGAACTGCTCAAGCTGCCGTTGATGGCGCCGCGCAACGGTTCCGGTTTCGGCACCAAGTTCACCGTATCGATCGAAGCGGCCACCGGTGTGACCACCGGCATCTCCGCCGCCGACCGTGCGCGCACCGTGCAGGCTGCTGCCGCCCGTGATGCCAAGGCTGAAGACATCGTCAGCCCGGGTCACATCTTCCCGCTGATGGCCCAGGCCGGCGGTACCCTGGCCCGCGCCGGCCACACCGAAGCGGCGTGCGACCTGGCGCGCATGGCCGGTTTCGAGCCGAGCGGCGTGATCTGCGAAGTGATGAACGACGACGGCACCATGTCCCGTCGCGCCGAACTGGAAGCTTTTGCCGCCGAACACGACATCAAGATCGGCACCATCGCCGACCTGATTCACTACCGGATGATCCACGAACGTACCGTTCAGCGGATTGCCGAGCAGCCACTGGACAGCGAACTGGGCCAATTCAACCTGGTGACCTATCGTGATTCGGTGGAAGGCGACGTGCACATGGCACTGACCCTGGGCAACGTGTGTGCCGAAGAACCGACCCTGGTTCGCGTGCACAACATGGACCCGCTGCGCGACCTGCTGATGGTCAAGCAACCGGGCCGCTGGAGCCTGCGCGCCGCCATGGCCACGGTTGCCGAGGCCGGCAGCGGCGTGGTGCTGTTGCTCGGTCACCCGCTCGATGGCGACGTGTTGCTGGCGCACATCCGCGAAACCGCCGATCACGCCGCGGTGAAAAAACCGACCACCTACAGCACTGTCGGTGCCGGTTCGCAGATCCTGCGCGACCTTGGCGTACGCAAAATGCGCCTGATGTCGGCACCCATGAAATTTAATGCGATATCCGGTTTCGATCTGGAAGTTGTAGAATACGTGCCCTCCGAATAATGACCGGTTGTTTCCGGCCTTGAATTCGCGGTTCAAATATCACCGAGGGACGCGTACGAGACGCGTCCCGGCTCTTTAAGAGATTTATCGAATGACCCTGAAGACCATCGAAGGTACCTTCATCGCCCCTAAAGGCCGCTACGCTCTGGTAGTGGGCCGTTTCAACAGCTTCGTCGTTGAAAGCCTGGTCAGCGGTGCAGTTGATGCCCTGGTTCGCCACGGCGTGAGCGAAAGCGACATCACCATCATCCGCGCACCTGGCGCCTTCGAAATTCCGCTGGTTGCGCAGAAAGTCGCCCAGAAAGGCGAATTCGCGGCAATCATCGCCCTGGGCGCGGTCATTCGTGGCGGCACTCCGCACTTCGAATACGTGGCTGGCGAGTGCACCAAGGGCTTGGCCCAGGTTTCCATGGAGTTCGGCGTTCCGGTCGCTTTCGGCGTCCTGACCGTTGATTCCATCGAGCAAGCCATCGAACGTTCCGGCACCAAGGCCGGTAACAAAGGTGCTGAAGCTGCCCTGTCCGCTCTGGAAATGGTCAGCCTGCTGGCGCAGTTGGAGGCCAAGTGATTAGCGACGAAAGCGATCGTTTCAACCCGCGCGATCCAAAGCCTGCGGATGCCGGCAAACCATCGAAAAGCGTCAAGCGTCGCGAAGCCCGTCAGCTCGCGACCCAGGCGTTGTACCAATGGCACATGGCCAAGCAATCGCTGAACGAAATCGAAGCGCAGTTCCGGGTCGATAACGATTTCACCGATGTCGATGGCGCCTACTTCCGCGAAATCCTGCACGGGGTGCCGCAGTTCAAGACCGAAATCGACACGGCGCTCACGCCTTGCCTGGACTTGACCATCGAAGAGCTGGACCCGGTTGAACTGGCGGTTCTGCGCCTGTCCACCTGGGAACTGCTCAAGCGCGTCGACGTGCCGTACCGCGTTGTGATCAACGAAGGTATCGAACTGGCCAAGGTCTTCGGTTCCACCGACGGCCACAAGTTCGTCAACGGTGTGCTCGACAAGCTGGCCCCGCGTCTGCGTGAAGCTGAAGTCAAGGCGTTCAAGCGCTAACAGCGCTTGGATCTGCGATGGGCGAGTTTGAGCTGATCCGCAATTTCTTCGCCGCCGCGCCTTGTGCGCAGGGCGGCGAAGGCGTTGCCCTCGGGATTGGCGATGACTGCGCCTTGCTGGCTGTTCCCCCCGGGGAACAGTTGGCGATTTCTACCGATACGTTGGTGGCCGGCGTGCATTTTGCCGATCCCTGCGATCCGTTTCTGCTCGGTCAGCGCTCGCTGGCCGTGGCCGTCAGCGACCTGGCCGCCATGGGCGCCACCCCGATTGCCTTTACCCTTGCCCTGACCTTGCCGACGGTGACCGCCGATTGGCTGCAAGCCTATGCCCGTGGTTTGAACCAGATGGCGCAAAGCTGCGGTGTGGCGCTGGTGGGCGGCGACACCACCCGTGGGCCGCTGAGCCTGACCATGACCGTGTTCGGGCGCGTGCCGGGTGGTCTGGCGCTGACCCGCAGCGGTGCGCAACCGGGCGATCTGCTGTGTGTCGGCGGCGACCTGGGCAACGCCGCCGGTGCCTTGCCATTGGTGCTTGGCCAGCGCACGGCCCAAGCGAGCATTGCCGCGCCGTTGCTGGCGCATTACTGGTCGCCGCAACCGCAACTCGGTTTGGGTCAGGCGCTACGTGGCAAGGCCACTTCGGCGATGGATATCTCCGACGGCCTGCTGGCTGATTGCGGGCATATCGCGCTGGCCTCGAAGGTCGGTATCGAAGTCGAGCGGGATCGTTTGCCGCTGTCGCAGAGCCTGGTCGACTTTCTCGGTCAATCGGACGCACAGGCTGCGGCACTGAGCGGTGGCGACGATTACGTATTGGTCTTCACCCTACCGTCCGTCGAGTTGCCGCTATTGCTGGCCGACGGCTGGCCGATCCATTTGATTGGGCGCGTCGTTAATGGGCAAGGTGTGACACTGCTGGATGCCAACGGACACGACATCACCCCGCAAACCCGGGGTTATCAACATTTTCGGGAGTCACCGTGACAGATCATCCCAATCAGGTTCCGGCGGAAAACGTACCGCCGTCGGTCTGGCGTAATCCGTGGCATTTTTTGGCGTTCGGCTTCGGCTCGGGCACCTTGCCAAAGGCGCCTGGCACTTGGGGGTCGTTAGTTGCGCTGCCTTTTATCCCGTTGTGGCAAATGCTTCCCGACTGGGGTTACTGGCTGATGCTGGGCATCACCATGTCGTTCGGCTTCTGGCTGTGCGGCAAAGTGGCCGACGATTTACGGGTACACGACCATGAAGGCATCGTCTGGGACGAAATGGTCGGAATGTGGATCACCCTGTGGCTGGTGCCGGAAGGTTGGCAATGGTTGCTCGTGGGATTCTTGATGTTCCGCTTCTTCGACATCCTCAAACCGTGGCCGATTCGCTGGATTGACCGGCACGTACATGGCGGCGTCGGCATCATGCTCGATGATGTCCTGGCCGGGGTGTTCGCCTGGCTGGCGATGCAAGGACTGGTGTGGTTTTTCGCCTGACCGGGGATTTCCAGGCGTTGATCATGAGTGCTGTTTATCGGGGGGCGCGGGGGATGGCTGTACGCGGATTGATGGTGTTGGCGTTCACGATGTTGTGCGCTTTTTTCCAGGCGCAAGCAGGGGGGGCTACGCCGCCGTCGGTGATTCATCTGGCCAGCGAAGACTGGGAAGACTACACCGCTGCTGACGGTCATGGACTGGGTTGGGACGTGCTACGGCAAGTGTTCGAGCCGGCGGGCGTCAAGGTCGACGTCCGCACCGAGCCGTACGTGCGCTCCCTGGGTCTGGCCGAGCGTGGCGAGGTCGATGCCTGCGTCGGCTCCTATCGTGACGAATCCGAGGGCGTGCTCTATCCCCATTGGAACTTCGACACCGATCACATCTATGCCTTGGGCCTGGCCAGCAGTCCGGTACCCACCCCGCAAACCCTGGGCAATTATCGACTGGCCTGGGTCCGCGGCTACGATTACCAGCATTACCTGCCCAATGTGCGCCACTTCGATGAAGTGATGCGGCGTACCGGCATCGTGTCGATGCTGACCCACAATCGTGCTGACTTCTATATCGACGCTCTGACCGAAGTCGATGACGTTATCAACCGCGCCAAGGATCCGTCCCAGCTACGGCGCACCCATATCGCCGAGTTGCCGCTGTACCTGTGCTTCGCCAAGACCCCGAAGGCGCGCAGCCTGTTGGCCCTGTTCGACCAGCGCATGGAGCAACTGGTGAAAAACGGCGAGCTGAAACCTATCTTCGAGCGCTGGAAACAGCCGTATCCGTTTGATTCGAACACTGCGCCGACCCCATGATTGCCACCTTCCCTTGTAGGAGCGAGCCTGCTCGCGAAGGCGGTGGTTCAGACACAGATGCGTTGGCAGGAAGTCCGTTTTCGCGAGCAGGCTCGCTCCTACAGGGAATGTGGTGCGGCAGATATCAAACTTTTTGATAGTTATCGCCGATAATTCAGCCTAAGCGTCGCCCGGAACCTGCTGTTACAATGCCGGCTCTGCGAATCTTCAGACTCTTTAGATCAGGAGCACACCGGTGCCTGTCGTTTTTGTCGCCGCTTCCAAGCTGCCAACGCCTTTTGCGCAATTCACCATGCACGGCTTTCTCGATGAAGCCACCGGCCGCGAGCACGTTGTGCTGAGTCTGGGTGAATTCGCCGACGGTGCCCCGGTACTCGGCCGGTTGCACTCCGAATGCCTGACGGGCGACGCCTTGTTCAGCCAGCGTTGCGACTGCGGCTCGCAACTGGAGGCCGCCTTGCAGGCCATCGCCCGCGAAGGTCGCGGCGTTTTGCTCTACCTGCGTCAGGAAGGCCGGGGCATTGGCCTGCTGAACAAGATCCGCGCGTATGAGCTGCAGGACGGTGGTGCCGACACCGTCGAAGCCAACGAGCGTCTGGGCTTTGCCGCCGATCAGCGTGACTATGCCATGTGCCTGCCGATGCTGGAGCACCTGGGCGTGAAATCCCTGCGCCTGATGACCAACAACCCGCGCAAGGTCAAAGCCTTGACCGACATGGGTATCGTGGTCGCCGAGCGCGTGCCGCTGCACACCGGCCACAATCCGCATAACCGACTCTACCTGGCGACCAAGGCCAGCAAGCTCGACCACATGATGGGCAATGAGCATCAGGGCGAGGTAGACCGGGCGTGACCCGCGGTCAGGTGCGGCGGCGACTGTCCGTCAACTGGTGGCAGTACCTGGCACTGGCCTTGTTGCCGCTGTTTGTGATCAACGCGGTGTTCGGCCAGGGCGAAGCCATTCTGCCGGTGCTGGCGATGCCGTTGTTCATCGCCGGAGTCGCCTCGATGTTTGTCAGCCTGAGGTTCTTCGGTGCCTACAAACACGCGCTGATCGCCACCCAGAAAGCCCTCGATACCCCTGAAGAACCTGCCGCCTGGATCAGTCTGGCGGCCAAGCGGCGTACGGCATTCCTCGTCGCCGGGCTGCCGGCCTGGATCGGTGCCCTGGCGGTGTTCGTCGGTCTTGAAGCGGTGCCGCTGATGCTGCTGGCACTGTCGACCGCCGTGCTGTTCTACCTCTACCGTATTCCGCGTCAACTCGGTTGATGCGCGCGCTCTGGCTGGCGGTGTTGCTGCTGGCCGCCAGTGGCTCGGCCATCGCGGTCGAGCGGGTTGTCAGCCTCGCACCGTCGCTCTCTGAAATCGTCGTTGAACTGGGCTCCGCCGACCTCATGGTCGGTGTGCTGGACGCCGGTGAACGGCCTGCGCAACTCAAGGACCTGCCCTCCGTTGGCCGCTATGGTCAGTTGGACATGGAGCGCCTGCTCAGCCTGAAACCCGATCTGTTGCTGTTATGGCCCGGTAGCGTCGGCCCGGCCCAGCGTGACCAGCTCAAGCGACTGAATATTCCCACCTACGTCGCCGAACCCCACAGCCTGCACCAGCTCGCCGCACAGATCGAGACCATAGCCACTCAGCTTGGTCGGCCTGAACGCGGAACTTCATTGGCCAGCGATTTACGCCAGCGGCTGGATGAATTGCGCCAACGCTATCGACGGGATAAGCCGTTACGGGTGTTTTGTCAGGTCTGGGATCGGCCGCTGTATACGGTTGGCGGCGAGCAGATCATCAGCGATGCACTGGAGGTCTGCGGTGCCCAAAACGTGTTTGCCGACCTGAAGCTGCCGGCACCGCAAGTCAGTGTGGAAGCCGTGCTGCAGCGTAACCCCGAGGTGATTCTGGCCAGCGAACAGGCGCAGCTCGATGCGTGGAAAGCCTGGCCACAGGTGGCGGCCGTGGCACAGGGACAGTTGCGCTTGGTGACGGACAAGGGCCTGGAGCGGCCGAGTGGGCAGATGATTGAGGCGACTGCAAAGCTGTGTCAACTTATCGACCCTGAGCGCTGAATTACGGCGTACCGACACACTACCTCTGTAGGAGCTGCCGAAGGCTGCGATCTTTTGATTTTACATTTGGATAGATGTTGAGCCACTGAAGAGCAAGATCAAAAGATCGCAGCCTTCGGCAGCTCCTACAACTGATCTCAGTGGATCTCAGGCGTCCAGGTCACCCCGAACATCCACGCCCGACCTTCCTCGCGATACCCATACTGGCTACCTTGATAACTGTACAGCGCCCGGCTGTAACCCTTGTCCAGCAGGTTATCGACCTTCAGCTCCAGCCTGATTTCACGATTGAGCTCCCAACTGCTGCGCAGCCCCAACAAGGCATATCCACCCAGCGGCTGTTGATTGTTCAAGTCGTCATAGCTGCTGCTGACCGCTTGCCAACTGGCGCCGAGGCCCAAGCGATCGAACTGTCGGTCCAGATCCCAGCTCAAGGTGCGCCGCGCGCGACGGGCCAGTGTATGGCCCGTGTCACGGTCACGTGGGTCGATGATCGCCACGCCAAGGTTGCTCTGCCAGCCAAACAGCTCCTGCTTCAGTGCGGCTTCGAAGCCGTTGATTCGCGCCGAAGCAACGTTCTCGGGGCGCAAGTTGCTGCCGAAAATGATCGCGTCTTCAAGGTCGGTGCGATACAGCGACGTCTCCAGGCGACTGCTCTCGGTCAATTGACTGCGCCATTGCAGTTCATAGCTTTTCGACGTTTCAGGCTTGAGGTCCGGATTGCTGAAGCCGGGGTAGTACAGATCGTTGAGCGTCGGCGCGCGGAAGCCTTCGCTGTAGGTCAGCAGCACGTCGTTGTCCGGGTTCAGCGGCAGAGTGAAGGTGCCGCTCCAGGTATTCTGGCTGCCGAACTGCTGGTTGTCGTCGTGACGCAGGCCCAACTCCGTGGAAAAGCTGTCGGCCTGATAGCGGTGCTGGATGTACGCCGCTCGGTTCCAGCGACTGTCCTCATCGAACGCGGTGCTGCTGTTGATGCGGTCTTCATACCAGTCACCTCCGAGCAGCAAACTGTTGCGCTCGTTGAGCGTCAGGTCGTTCTGCCAGTTCACCGAATCGCGGTAGGTGTTGAACACGCTGCGCTCATCGCTGAGCTTGTCCAGGGTCTTCTCGCGGTTTTCGCTGTGGCCGAACTCGACGCGGGTTTTCCACAGATCATTGAAGCGCGCGTCTATGTAGCTGCTGACACTGCTCACATCGAATTCGTTGTAGGGCTGCTGTTGGACCGACTTGAACGTATTCATGTCGAAGCGCCCGAACGGGTTGTCAAACTCGCTTTTGCCGCGGTTATCCAGCAGGTTGGCACCGACTTCGATGTCATCGGTCAGCGCATGGCTGAGGCTCAGACTGACGGATTTGTTGCGGTATTCGTCATGGTCGCCGTCGCTGGGATACGACTCGTGGGTGCGATTGATCCCGGCGGTTTCGTCGAGGCTGGCGCCGAGGTTGAAGCGGGTTTTTTCATCACCACCGGACAAACCGAGGCTGCGTTCCCAGGTCTGGTTGCTGCCAAAACCCATGTGCAGTCGAGGTTGCAGGCCCTGTTCGCCGCCACGACGGGTGAAGATCTGGATCACCCCGCCAATCGCATCGCTGCCATAAATCACCGAGCGGGAGCCGCGCAGCACTTCCACGCGCTCGACCTGTTCGATGTTGATGTGCTGCAGGTTACTGTCCCCGGAGGTCGAACTGCCGATGCGCTGGCCGTCCACCAGCACCAGGCTCTGGGCCGACTGGGTGCCGCGGATGTAGACACCCGGAAGACTGCCGCGCCCGCCGGTCTGCGAGACTTGAACGCCAGGTACCCGGCGCAATAGATCAGTGACGCTATCGGGTTGCAGGCGATCGATGTCTGCGCGGGTGAATACGGTGTTGGCGGCACTGCTGTCATTGCGCGCTTCGACCTGGCGGTTGGCGCTGATCAACACATCGGGCAGCTTCAGGGCCTGATCGCGTTCGAAGGTGTCGGCCAGCAGTTGACCGGCCGACAGCAGTGGCAGCGTCAGGGCGAAGGGAGAGAGCTTCATGGAGGATCCGAGATTTCAGATGCGACGCAACTCCCCGTAGGAGCTGCCGAAGGCTGCGATCTTTTGATTTTGATTTTTTCAGATATGGAGTTGTCGAAGGCCAGGATCAAAAGATCGCAGCCTTCGGCAGCTCCTACACAGGGTTTTGCGTTTAGAGGTTCAGCAGTTGCAGGCGCTCGCGAATGGACGCTTCGATTCCCGCTTCATCCAAACCACACTCGGCCAGCATTTGCGCAGGCTTGGCGTGTTCGACGTAGATGTCGGGCAAGCCCAGGTGCAGCATCGACTTGAGGATGTTTTCGCGGGCGAGGAATTCGCTGACCGCGCCACCGGCACCGCCCATGATCGCGTTTTCTTCGACGGTCACCAGCAGTTCGTGGCTGCCGGCGATTTCGCGAACCAGCGCTTCATCCAGCGGTTTGACGAAGCGCATGTCGACCACGGTCGCGTCCAGCGTCTCGGCGACTTTCAGGGCTTCGGCCAGTTGCACGCCGAACACCAGCAGGGCGACTTTGCTGCCGTGGCGGCGAATCACACCCTTGCCGATCTCGATCGGCTCCAGGTCCTTCTCGATGGTCGCGTTCGGGCCATTACCGCGTGGATAACGCACGGCCGCCGGGCCTTCATACAGGTGACCGGTGGTGAGCATTTTGCGCAGCTCGTTTTCATCGCTCGGGGTCATCACCAGCATGCCGGGGATGCAGCGCAGGTACGAAAGGTCGAAACTGCCAGCGTGGGTCGGACCGTCTTCGCCCACCAGGCCTGCGCGGTCGATGGCGAACAGTACGTCGAGGTTCTGCACGGCGACGTCATGCACCAACTGGTCGTAGCCGCGCTGCAGGAAGGTCGAATAGATGGCCACCACGGGTTTGGCGCCTTCGCAGGCCATGCCGGCCGCGAAGGTGACGGCGTGCTGCTCGGCAATGGCCACGTCGAAGTAGCGCAGCGGGAATCGTTCGCTGAATGCGACCAGATCCGAGCCTTCCTTCATCGCCGGGGTAATCCCGACCAGGCGCGGATCGGCAGCCGCCATGTCGCACAGCCATTCACCGAACACACCGGAATATTTCGGTCCACTGGCCTTTTTCGGCGCAACGGCCGGGGCGTCCAGCGGTTCGAGTTTGGTAATGGCGTGGTAACCGATCGGGTCGACTTCCGCCGGGGCGAAGCCTTTGCCTTTCTTGGTGACGACGTGCAGGAACTGCGGACCTTTCAGATCGCGCATGTTGCGCAGGGTAGCGATCAGGGTCGGCAGGTCGTGGCCATCGATCGGGCCGATGTAGTTCCAGCCCAGTTCTTCGAACAGCGTGCCGGGAACCAGCATGCCTTTGGCATATTCTTCGGTGCGCCGGGCGATTTCCCAGGCACCGGGCAGGCGCGACAGCACTTTTTTGCTGCCCTCGCGCATGCTGGCGTAGGTGCGGCTGGAAAGGATCTTCGCCAGATAGTTCGACAAGCCACCGACGTTGCGCGAGATCGACATGTCGTTGTCGTTGAGGATCACCAGCATGTTGGCATCCACTTCCGGCGCATGGTTCAGCGCCTCGAACGCCATGCCCGCAGTCAACGCGCCGTCGCCGATCACCGCGATCGCCTTGCGCTCGCTGTTTTGCAGGCGGGCGGCAATCGCCATGCCCAGCGCGGCACTGATCGAGGTGCTGGAGTGGCCGACGCCAAAGGTGTCGTATTCGCTCTCGGAGCGGCGCGGGAACGCGGCAACGCCGTCCTTCTGGCGCAGGGTGCCCATGCGCTCGCGACGACCGGTGAGGATCTTGTGCGGATAAGCCTGATGACCCACGTCCCACACCAGCCGGTCGTCCGGGGTGTCGAAGACGTAATGCAGCGCGATGGTCAGCTCGATCACGCCCAGGCCGGCACCGAAATGCCCACCGGTCTGGCCGACCGTGTAGAGCAATTCCAGGCGCAACTCATCGGCCAGGGTTTCCAGCTCGGCTTCGCCTAACCGGCGCAGGCCGTCCGGCGTTTTCGCGCGGTCGAGCAGGGGCGTGGTCGGGCGCTTGCGGGGAATCTCATGAAACGTCGTGGGCATCAGGCGAATCGTTATAGGTATAAAAGATGCGGCAGTTTACCTGATGCATCGGTCCCTGCCCACGCGTTGGTTTTTTTTGGCGGATTCGCCGTCAGCTGCGGCGATCGACGATATACCGGGCCAGATCGCGCAATGGCTCGGCCGCCGCGTCAAACGGTCGCAGTGCGTGCAGGGCCTGGTCGCGCAGCTCCAGGGCGTAGGCCTTGGCGGCGTCGAGGCCGAGCAGGGCCGGGTAGGTCGGTTTGTCCCGGGCAATGTCGGCGCCCTGGCGTTTGCCGAGGGTTTCGGTATCGCTTTCGACGTCGAGAATGTCGTCCTGGACCTGGAAGGCCAGGCCGATGGCCTGTGCATAAGTCTGCAGGGATTTGAGTTCGTCTTTCTCGGCACGGCCGCTGGCCAGGGCACCGAGCTTGACGCTGACCTCGATCAGCGCGCCGGTCTTGTGCCGGTGCATGTACTCCAGGGCTTTCTGGTCAAGTTTCAGGCCGACCGAGCCGAGGTCGATGGCCTGACCGCCGACCATGCCCGCCGGGCCTGCCGCCAGCGCCAGGGCGCTGACCATTTGCAAGCGGATTTCGGCATCCGACGCGCTCAGGCGTGGATCGAGCAGGGCGCTGAAGGCCAGGCTCTGCAAACCGTCGCCGGCGAGGATCGCGCAGGCTTCATCGAATTTCTTGTGGGTAGTGGGCTGGCCGCGGCGCAGATCGTCATCGTCCATCGCCGGCAAATCGTCATGCACCAGCGAATAGGCGTGGATCAGCTCCACGGCACAGGCTGCGCCGTTGGCTTGCTCGGCCTTGCCGCCCAACGCTTCGCACGCAGCGTAGGCCAGCAGTGGACGCACGCGTTTGCCGCCATTCATCACGCTGTAGCGCATGGCCTCATACAACCGCGCCAGTTCAGGGCTCGGCGCGATGAACAGGGTTTCCAGAGCCGCATTGACGCGGGCCTGGCTGGTGGCCGAGTACGCTGCAATCATTCTGGCTGATCCGCGTCGAAGGGTTCCTCGGCCAACTCGCCATCACGCTCGAGCAGCACTTGAACCTTTTGCTCGGCCTGGGCCAGCGCCGCCTGGCAATCGCGGGTCAGACCGATGCCTTGCTCGAAAGCGGCCAGCGAGTCCTCCAGCGACAATTCGCCATTCTCCAGACGCTCCACCAGCGTTTGCAGGTCGGCGAGGGACTGTTCGAAATCCAGTGCAGCTTTTTTGCGGGCCATGGCGGCGATTTCCGGTTGACGTTAAACCGGCGCGACACTAGCAGATAGGGGGTTCATGGGCAAATGAAGGGGGGATTCGAAAGCCTTGATTGTGGTTGCCACAAAGTTCGTGGCAACCAGACGATACGGATTATTCGGCTCACTTTATGAGCCGAATAACATAGCTATTCGGCTCACCGTCCACCCGTTACCGTGATTCCCACCGCAATTTCGGAGCCATTCGATTGTTAAAAAACAACCAACTGGCTAACCTTTGCGCCATCTACGACCCAATAGTCACGGGTCTTTCAGACGAAACGCAGTATTCACATCTGTAACGCGCCCAGGATCAGGCGCAAGGTTTCGTCATGCATGGCAGGAGGCGTCGCATGCGCTCATTTCTTTTGCTGCTGATCGGGTTGGCTATCGCGCCCGTGATTCTGGCCGCGCCGAATGCCGAGTTGTCGGAGCCGGTGGGTGGCTGGCGTTACAACGGTCTGCTGGACCGTAGCGAAAACCCGCAAGTCGCCTATCCCACGCCACCGATTGATAGAGGCGTGCAGCGCAACCGCACGATGATCGAAGGCCGCCTCAAGGCCCTCGGCACTCAGCGCGGGCCGCACACCTTGGCGGTCAATGGCAATCCGCTGAATCTCTATACCGACGAGCAAGGGCGTTTCGCCCGGCCGTACGCGTTTGGTGCCGGTTCCAACAGCGTCGAAATCCGCAGTGCCGAAGGCCAGTCGCTCAAGCGTGTTCAATTCTATGAAGCCAACAACCTGCGCACTCCGGCGAAGATTCGCGTGGTGCTGGGTTGGGACGATCCGAAGGCCGAACTCGACCTGCACATCGTCACGCCCGATGGCCAGCATGCCTTCTGGGCGCACCCGGCCTTGACCAACGGCGGCGGCCTCGACCCTGACGGCGTCGATGGCCCGGGTCCGGAAATGTTCACCATGACCGCACCGCTGCATGGCACCTATCTGGTTTACGTGAACTATTGGGGCAACTTCGGCAGCGGCGGCTATAACTTCGATGAGACAAGCAACCAGAACGAGGTGATTACCTCGCAGATCAACCTGGTGCTCAACGAAAACACCGTCGATGAAAAACGCGAGACGTTCCTCGTGCCCCTGCGCGCAATCGGCGACCTGCTGCTGGTCAAGACTTTCAACTACTAAGCATCCCCGCTCCACGGATGAACATCGGGTTTTGTGAACATGAGTGATAGCGCTGTTACTCCGGCCGCTGGCGCACCAGCGGCCAAACATTCCCTGCATTGGCCGACACTGCTGATCGGGATATGCCTGGTCGTCGTTGTGGCCGGTGGGTTGGGGTGGTTCATGCACAAGCCCAAGGCCCCGGCGCCTGCGTTGGCCAGTGACAAACTGGGCATGAGCCGCCCGGATGGCTTGCTGGAAACCCATTCCCTGAGCCAGTTGCCCAAGGACTTGCTGGCAGTGCCGTTTCTCAAGGAAACCCTGACCGAAGACTTCGTCTTCTATTACGAAAGCCATGCCGACCGCCTGGGGTTGATCGGCAGCTTGCGGCGGATCATCTACGAACATGACCTGAAACTGCAGGACACCTTGATCGAGCGGCTGTTCGATCAGCCTGCCGACGTAGCGTTGTGGCGCGGGGCGGATGGGCGGCTCAAGGATTTCCTGCTGGTGATGGATCGCGGCGGGCTGGCCAAGGTGCTGGAGCCGCTGGCCAAAGTGGCGCTGGACGACTCGCAGTTGAGCAAAGTCGCTGACGTGAAGGTCGGCACCGACGACGTGGCGCTCTATCAACTCAATTACAACGCCAGCAAGGCGCTGCTGTTTGCGTCCCATGGCGACAAACTGGTGGTGCTGTCCAACCCGGCGAAGCTCTACGATCCACAAAGCGGTGCAACGGAAGAATCGGGCAGCGTATCGACCACGGCCATTGCCGCGTTGCTCAATGGCGACAAACTGTTTCCCGAAGCTTTCGGCCTGCCGCCGCGTGCTCCGGAGGTGAAACAACGCCTGTCGGTCAATGCCAGTGTGCTGGCCATGGGGTATCAGCGCTTCATTCCGAATTTCGCTGGCCTGCGTTTCGACATGGACGACAAGGGCTGGCACAGCTTCCTGGCCATGGATGAACTGGAGAATCAGCCGGACTTCGATTTCAAGCCGATCTGGCAAGCCATGCCGATGGGCGCCAGCGCTTGCGTGGCGTTGCCGCTGGCTGCCGAACAACAGAAACCGCTGCTGGTGAAACTCGGTGCCGAGGAGAAGGTGGCTCAGGCGCTGACCGAACACATGGCCGGCGCGGCGGGCCTGTGCTGGTATGCCGATTCGCGGTTGTACACACCCTTACTGGTGGCCAGCCTCAACGATGATGGCGGCGGCAAACTCGATGGAGATTTGGGCAGTCTGTTCGGCTCGATGGTCGGTGCCTACGAGAGCAATGTCGAAGAAGGCGCCTTCCCGGTGGTGGAAAAACAGCAAGGCCAGAGCCATCAGTGGCAACGTCAGGTCAGCTCCAGTTTCGGTCCCTATACGGCCAAGGAAGCTCAAGATCCCGATGCCATCAGCGGCAAGGCGTTCATGCGCGTGAGCCTGGCGCGTCACGGTTCGATGCTGCTGTTTTCCCTCGATGACAAGCTGGTGGACAAGGCTCTTGGCACCCTCGACAAACGTTTCCCGCCAATGGCCGACGTGGTGCCCAAAGACCTGCTGATGCCGGTCTATTTCGGTCCGGAGTCCATGGCGCAACTGATGCAGCAGGAAACCCTCGACAGCCTGCCCCAGGACATGGAACCGGTGTTCTACAACGCCGCGCAAACCTACCTGATTCCGAAACTGCGCAAGCTCGGCGGCTACGGCAAATACGCTCTGACCTTGCCCGAAGGCAGCGAGCCCGACGGCCATTGGCAGTGGCTGCCGCTGGAGTGGAAAGCCCTGTGACGGCATTGATCCGAAGTCTCGGCCTGTTGGCGCTGTTGCTGAGCGCGGGTGCCCGCGCTGTCGAGACACCGCCGCTTGACCCACAGCAATCCCAGGTGTTTCGTGCCTGGTTCGTGCGCATCGCCCAGGAGCAACTGAGCCAGGGCCCGAGCCCCCGTTGGTATCAGCAAGACTGCGCCGGACTGGTGCGCTTCGCCGCTAACGAAGCGCTGAAAGTCCATGACGACAAATGGCTGCGCAGCAATGGCCTGTCCAATCGTTATCTGCCGCCGGAGTTGCAATTGAGCGATGCCCAGCGCGGTCTTGCCCAGCAATGGCAGCAGGGCGGCGGCAAAGTCGGGCCATACGTCAATGCGATCAAATTGATCCAGTTCAACAGCCATCTGGTCAGCCGCGATGTGGCTCAAGCACGCCCCGGCGACCTGATGTTTTTCGATCAGGGCGACGACCAGCACCTGATGATCTGGATGGGCCGCTACATTGCCTATCACACCGGCACCACCACACCCACCGACAACGGCATGCGTTCGGCAAGCCTGCAGCAACTCATGACATGGAAGGACACCCGATGGATACCCGACGCAGCCAACCCCAACTTCATCGGCGTCTATCGACTGAATTTTCTTTCCCAATGACCGGTGCCCGCATGCTGCGTTTTCTGTCTCTGATGTTGGTATTGGTGCTGCCTTTCTCGGCGGTTGATGCGGACGACTCGGTCCCGTCCAGCGGCTATGCACCAGTGGCCGGCGAGAGTTTTTTCCTGCTGGCCGACAGCAGCTTTGCCAGCGATGAACAGGCGATGGTGCGCCTCGAAGCGCCGGGTCGCGACTATCGCCGGTTTCGCATGGAGCCCTACGGTGGTGCCGACATTCGGGTGTATCGCATCGACAAGCCAATGGATTTTCTCAAGCGCCAGAAGAACCTGCATCGGGTGGTCAGCGATGGCCAGTTCAAAGGTGAAGGGCTGTCCAACACTCTCGCTTACCTGTGGGACAACTGGTATCGCAAATCCCGTCGGGTGATGCAGCGGGCGTTTTCCTACGAGTCGCGTAAACAAGTCACCGAGGAAGTGCCGGAGCTGAAAATGGGCGACGCGATGGCCGCGCCAACACCCTACGATGCGCAGCCGCAATTCGCGCTGATACCGGGTTTGCCGGTGGTCAGCCAGTTCCGTTATCCGTTGTGGCAGGCCAAGCCGATCCAGCCACCTGCAGGGGTGAACCTGGCCGGTTCTTCCAGTGAGTTCGTCAGCGTCGCGCCGGGCAACGTGTACATCCCGTTGGGCCATCTCAAACCGGGTCTTTATCTGGTGGAGGCGCTGATCGGCAAGTACCGCGCGACCACCATGGTGTTTGTCTCCAACACCGTGGCGGTGAGCAAGATTGCCGGTGACGAATTGCTGGTGTGGACTGCGCGCAAACACGAAGGCAGCTCGGTGCCGAAGGTCAATGTGCTGTGGACTGACGGCCTCGGCGTGATGAGCAGCGGCGCCACGGATGCCGATGGTTTGCTACGCCTGAAACACGTCAGCCCCGAGCGCTCGTTCGTGATCGGCGAAGACGAAGAGGGTGGGGTGTTCGTCTCCGAGAACTTCTACTACGACAGCGAAATCTATGACACCAAACTCTATGCCTTCACCGACCGGCCGCTGTATCGGCCGGGGGACTGGGTGTCGCTGAAAATCGTCGGGCGGGAGTTCAAGAATGCCCGGGATTCGGTGCAGCCCACCGCGGCCGACGTCAACGTGACCGTGCTCGATGCGACCGGCACGGCGCTGCAATCCCTCGATCTGAAACTCGATTCCAAGGCTGGCACTCAAGGCCGATTCCAGTTGCCCGATAACGCCGTGGCCGGTGGTTATGAACTGCGTTTCAACTACAAGGATCAGGCCTACAGCAGCGCCTTTCGTGTCGCTGAATACATCAAGCCGCACTTCGAGATTTCGCTCAATCTGGCCAAGCAGGATTATCGTACTGGCGAGCCGGTCAAGGGCAATCTGGTGCTGCTGTACCCGGACGGCAAGCCGGTGGCCAATGCGAAGTTGAGCCTGAGCCTACGCGCCCAGCAACTGTCGATGGTCGACAACGAACTGCAATACCTCGGGCAATTTCCGGTGGAGCTGACCAGCACCGAATTGACCACCGATGCCAAGGGCAACGCGTCCCTCGACTTGCCGGCTGCCGACAAACCGAGTCGCTACATGCTCACGGTGTTTGCCAGCGACGGTGCGGCGTATCGGGTCAAGACCACCAAGGAAATCCTCATCGACCGTGGCGCGGCGAATTTCCGCTTGAGCGCGCCTCGGCGTTTCAGCGCGGTGGGTGACAGGGTTGCCTTCAGCTACACCCGCGAAGGTGAGCAGGTCGATGCCGTTACGCCGGGCAGCTACGGCTGGGTACGCCTGGAAGACCAGAGCATCGGCGAAGGCAAACTCGCGGCAATCGACAAGGGGTTCACCCTGGCCTTTGACCGGCCGGGCACCTACAACCTGACGCTCAAGGATGATCATGGCCGGGTGGTCGGTGCCACCGGTCATTCGGTTACCGGCGAAGGTGTCAAAGCCGTACCCGGCACCGTGGAAATCGTCCTCGACAAGCCCGAGTACATAGCAGGTGATGAGGCGCTGGCGCTGATCACTTTCCCCGAGCCAGTGAGCGATGCGCTGCTGTCTCTGGAGCGCGATAAGGTCGAAGCCACTGCGTTACTTTCCAAAGGCGGCGACTGGCTGAAGATGGAAAAACTCAGCGATACCCAATACCGCGCGCGCATCCCGGTGAAGGACGGTTTCGCGCCGAACCTGACCTTCTCGGTGCTGTACACCAAGGGCGGCCAGTACAGTTTCCAGAACGCCGGCATCAAAGTGATTACGCCGCAGATCGACGTGGCCATCGCCACCGATAAAGAGACCTACCAGCCGGGCGAAACCGTCTCGGTGGACCTGACCACCCAATTCGCCGGCAAAGCGATTCCCGCGCACCTGACGGTCAGCGTGGTCGATGAAATGGTCTACGCGCTGCAACCGGAAGTCGCGCCGAGCATCGACCAGTTCTTCTATCACCCACGGCGTAACAACGTGCGCACCAGCGCCAGTTTGTCGTTCATCAGTTATGACGTCGCCCTGCCGGGCAGCCCCGGTGCACCGGGCAAAGCCAATCGCAGTGAGCGCGGCGTGAAAGTGCTGGAGCGACCGCGTCGCGAGGATGTCGACACGGCGGCGTGGCAACCTGAGTTGCTGACCGATGCCCAAGGCAAAACCCGCTTCACCTTCAAAATGCCCGACTCCCTGACCCGCTGGCGCATCACCGCCAGGGCCATCGCCGATGGTGGTCAGGTCGGGCAGAAGAAGCAATTCGTACGCTCGGAAAAACCGCTGTACCTGAAGTGGAGCGGCCCGACTCGATTCCGCGCCGGCGACAAACCGGACCTCGGCGTGTTCGCCTTCAGTCAGGCCGAGAAACCGGTCAAGGCCGAACTGGTGACTCGCTACGTCGGCAACGAACAGCGCGTGCCATTGACCTTGAACAGCGGCATCAATTACATCCCGTTGCCGGCGATTGAACTGGCCAACGGCGAGTGGAGCGCCGAGCTGGTGCAGGACGGCAAAACCGCTGACGCCCTGACGGTGCACCTGAGCGCGACCGGTGAAGGCTGGCAGGTGAGTCAAACCCAGAGCCTTGATGTGGGTGAGGGCGATACGCCGCTGACGTTGCCGACAGACGCCAGTGATATCCGCCTGCGTCTGGATGACAGTCCGCCAGCGTTGTTCCGTTCTGCCCTCGACGACCTGCTGAGCTACCCCTACGGTGGCGTCGAGCAGACCGCCAGTCGCCTGTTGCCGTTGAGCATCGCCTACCCGACGCTGGCGGCGAATCCGCAGATCCGCGATCGCCTGCGCCTGATCATGCAAAACAGTCGCTTGCGCCTGGTGCAAATGGCTGGCCCTTCGGCGTGTTTCACCTGGTGGGGCATGGACGGCGAGCCGGATGCGTTCCTCACCGCTTACGCCTATTACGCCGACTGGCATGCCAGCCAGGTGCTTGAACTGAGCCTGCCGCCGGAGCATTGGCAGCGGGTGCTGGAGGTCTACGCCAAGCAGGCGAAGAGCACGCCGCTGTTGCAGCGGGCGCTGATCCTGTCGTTTGCCCGACAGATGCAGTTACCGGTCAACACCTTGCTCAGTGGCTTGATGGACGACCTGGCGAAAGCGGGCGAGGGCACTGCCGCGAATCTGATGGAAGACGGCGAAGACAGCCTCGTCATGAGCGATCCGGATTCAGCCTTGGGGCTGGCGGCCGCACGGGTGCTGACGGCATCGCTGGCCAGGCAAGCGAAGGTCGCTTTGCCGGATGTGTTCAACCGGCAACTGGCCGACGCGCAGCAACGTCTGGCGGTCAGTTCCCAGCCGTTTGCCGAAGCGCTGAACCTGTCGCTGCAGCCCTTCGATCAGGCTCACGCTCAAGCGTTGTTGCAACGTTTGTTGCCGCAGCAATCGACCCTGGAGCGTGCGTTGGCGTTGACCTGGCTGCAACGCAGCATCGAGCAGGCATCGCCCACCATTGCATTGGCGCCGGGTGAAGGCTGGAAGAAGCAGTACGGGGTTTCTGGTGAGATGTATTGGACGTGGCAGGGGGCTGCGCCCGTGCCGACGGTATTGACGCTAAGCGGCGCGCAAGAGCGTCCGTTACGTGCTGCACTGAGCTACCGCAGCCAACAGCCGGCGGTCGATCCGATGGCCGTGACCATCACCCGTCGCCTGTCGCGACTGGTGCCGGGGGATGAAGCCTTCACCTTCAAACTCGAAGCGGTCGGCAATGCGCCACTGTCGAGCGATAACCTTTATCTCGACGAAGTGATCGTCACCAGCAAAGCCGCCAGACCGTTGCGTTACGGCATGCTGGAAGTGCCGCTGCCGCCGGGCGCCGATGTCGAGCGCACCACCTGGGGCATCAAGCTCATGGGCAAGGCCGACACCGAGCCAACAGCGCTGGAGAAGGCGCGTTTCGAACCGGGGCAAATGGCTTATGCCGTTCCGGTGGATGCCTTGAGTGGCGAGTTGCGCCTGCGGCACTTGGTGCGTTTCTCGCAGAAGGGGCAGTTCAACTTGCCGCCGGTGCGTTTCACTCAGGTTTATGCGCCGCAGCATCAGGCGCTTGAACAAAAGGCAGCCCTTGGCCAGGTTACGGTTCACTGACGTGCACAGGCTGCTGATAGGTGGGTTGCTGTGTTTGATCCCTGTGCTGGCAACGGCGCAGGACGAACCTTTGCGCCTGGCCTTCAAGGGCGACTTGTTTTCGTTGAGCCGAACGCAGGTGATCACCCGCGAACCGTTACCGCAGACCTTGCAGACGCCGCTGGGCAGTGTGTGGAAGTTGTTCGTCTACGCCTGGCTGGTGGACACCGGCGCGCGTGAGCCGGCTTATGAATGTCGCGGCCAGTCGAAGGAAGAGGTTTATTGCTGCACGGCGGGCGGCAGGATCGAGCGTGATCAGGCGTTGGTGAAGTCATGCGGTCTGTATTTCGAACCCGCGCGGCTGGGCATCACCGATGCAGATTGGCGAGCCTATTGGCAGACGCGGCAGGCGCCGCAATGGGTGCTGGATTTGCCTTCGTTGCAACCGGCTACCCGGGTTTCGGTGGCGGAACTGTTGAAGGTGCTGTCGGTACTGCCGGCACAGGATCAAGCCCGACGTGTATTGCTCGATGTGGTGCTCAATGCCGGCGATGGCCATGTCGTCGGCGAACTCGGAAGCCGTCTGCGGGTGAAGACCTGGAGCTGGTTGGCGGATCAGGATGCTGCGTTGCGTCAGGGCGGGTTTGCCGGTTGGACGGCGGATGGCGCATCGGTCTGGGCCGGAGGACGGGGCACCAGTCAGCGGGTACTGCGTGATTTCGCGCAGGCACTGTCTACGGTGATTCCCGCTTCATGGCCTGCGGATACAGGGAAATGCGTAGAGGTCGACCTGTTCTCGCGCTATCCACTTCGGCGCGTGCTGTCGGGGGGCAGTGTGGTGACTTCCGGAGCGTTGCAGGGAGACTACCGTGTTGAATTCGCCAACGGTAATGCGCTGGATATTCACAGCGACGGCGAACTATTCCTGCTCAACGACAAGCTCGTCGCCCGGCTGGATCGCGAAGAATACGTCGCCCGTGTTCTCCAGCGCGAAGCCAGTGCCGAACCGGTCGAAGCCGCCAAAGCCCTGGCCGTGGCCATCCGCACCTACCTGCTGCAAAACGCCACGCGCAGCGGTGACTGCCTGAGCATCGACGACAGCAGCAGCCGTCAGCGGGTCGCACCGCGTCCGGCGTCGTCCGGGTCTCGCGACATCGCCGCGTGGACCAGCGACCTGGTCCTGGCCGGCAGCACCGTCACCTACCATTCCGATCAACCCGGCCCGGACAAACTGTCCTGGCAGCAAGCCGTCGAACAGGCACGGGCCGGCCAGCGTTACGACGCCATCTTGCTGCACGCCTACCCACGCGCCAGTCTGAGCCGCTGGGACAACCCGGTCGCGTCCTGCGAAGCGTTGCCCGTCGCACAAGAATGGCTGCAGAAACAACGGCGCGGCTGGCGCCCAAAGCTTGAAAGCGAAACCGGCTACAACGAAGTCAGCACCTTCGCCGTATGCCGCCTGGCCTTCGGCCGCCCCTATGTCGACCGCGAACGTCAGCGCATCTACGTACGCGGCGCGCAGACGCTGCAAGAACGCCTCGACCTGACCCACGAATACCTGCACCTGGCCTTCGAAGCACACCCCAACGGCCAGGATGAAACCTACATCGAAGGGCTCGCCCGCCACCTCTTGCTGGAATAGGCCATGAAACTCCGTTATCCACAGGTCTTGCTGTTGCTCTGTTCGCTGGTGGCGTTGCCATCGGTGATGGCGGCTGACAGCGTCAAACTCGATACCCCCGCAGGCGGTTGGCGCACCGGCGCGCCTGAGGGCGAAGGGGAAAGCTTCCGGCAGACCGTCAACTACCCGGCCTCGTCGGTGAATACCCCGGCAGGGCAGGGCAACACCGCTCGCATCAGCGGGCAGATCAAAGCCACACCGAAGTCGACAGAGCCCGGCCGGCTGATCGTCAACGGGGTGAGCATGCCGCTGAAAATCGACCCGGCCGGCCGCTTCGATCGCCCGTTCTCATTCCCCAACGGCAGCAACAGCGTCGAAGTACGCAGCCCTGATGGCCAACAACGTCACCGCACGCAATTTCTCAACCGCAGCGGCGGTGCGACCCCGGCCAAGTTGCGCGTTTTGCTGTCGTGGGACAGCGATAACACCGACCTCGACCTGCACCTGATCACCCCTGACGGCGCCCACATCTGGTACGGCGACCGCGTCGCCCCCAACGGCGCAGCGCTCGACGTCGACGTCACCACCGGCTACGGCCCGGAGATCTTCGCCATGCCCGCGCCAATCAAGGGGCAATATCTGGTCTATGTGAACTACTTTGGCGGTGGCTACAGCAGTGATGAAGAGGGGCAGGAAGACGCGGTGCAAGCGCTGACCACGGCGCAGGTGACGGTGATTACCGAGGAAGGCACGCCGAGCGAGAAGATGGAGACGTTCCTGGTGCCGATGCGTGCGGTGGGGGAGTTGACGTTGGTGAAGTCATTCAGCTATCCGTGAGGTTGAGGTACAACTTGCGCAGGGTTTGCACACGATTGCGCCCGTGATCCTTGGCGCCATGTAGGGTTTCATCTGCCTGTGAAAGCAGGCTCGAAAGGTCGTAGCCCGACTCGCGGTTGAAAACGAGCGGGACAATATCGACCCCGCCAACTGATCAGCACCACACCCAGCGCCGCCAGCAGCATCATTGCACCCAGATAAGCCAGAGGAAACTCGCGGGTTTCACGCCACCAGGCATGACAGGTCAACAAACCCATCAGAATGAAAACGAAGACCGAGACTACCAGCAGGGTCGGGATGTGCAGATCCATTGCGTAGGTTCCCGTTGAGCTTGAAAGCGAAGTCCGACCGGCAGAGCATCTTCCGGGGTAAGGGGAGCGGTTTTTGGACGGGATAGAGGCTTGTTAGCGTTGTTTCATGCAGACATACATTGTGAATGTTCCTGCGTCGGTATCAGGAGTAATTGAAAGGGCTCTCCCACTTACATGGAAATGCCCTGACGTGAATGATCTTCCTGGCAATACCTCTCTCGATTCAGCTTTCAGCGAAATTACCCAACTGATTGTGACCGCGCGACAACGCGCCATGCAGGCGGTCAACACAGAGCTGATTGAGCTGCACTGGCAGGTTGGGGCCTACATTAGTCGCAAGATTGAAGCGGCGGAGTGGGGTGACGGGGTGGTGGCTCGATTGGCCACTCATCTCGTTCGTACTCAGCCCGGACTGCGGGGCTTTACCCGGCCTAATTTGTTTCGTATGCGTCAATTTTTCGAAGCGTACAGGCATGACGTAAAAGTCTCAGCACTGCTGAGACAATTGCCCTGGACACACAACATGATCATCCTCAACCAGAGCAAACATCCGGAGGAGCGTGAGTTTTACCTGCGCATGGCAATCCAGGAAAAGTGGTCGAGCCGCGAACTGGAGCGTCAGTTCAAGGCGGCTCTGTTTGAGCGTTCAGTGGTCAGCCCGGCAAAAGTGTCAGCACCGCTGCGACAAATTCATCTCCAGGCCCTGGATGTGTTCAAGGATACCTATGTGGTCGAGTTTCTGGCTCTGGAGCGTGGACATGCAGAGACAGACTTGCATGGAGGCCTGCTGCACAAGCTCAGGGACTTTCTGATCGAACTGGGCAGGGACTTCTGCTTTGTGGGTTCGCAATATCCGTTGCAGGTAGGTGGGCGTGACTTTGCGCTGGATCTGTTGTTTTTCCACCGTGGGCTGAACTGCCTGGTGGCGATCGAACTCAAGGTCGGGCGCTTTGAGCCGGAATACCTGGGGAAGATGGATTTTTATCTTGAAGCGTTGGACCGCAATGTCCGCAAACCACATGAAAACCCGGCGCTCGGCGTATTGCTGTGCGCGAGCAAAGAGGACGAAATCGTCGAGTACGCCCTGAACCGCTCACTGTCGCCTGCCTTGATCGCGGAGTACCACACCCAATTGCCAGACAAGAAACTGTTGCAAGCCAAACTGCAGGAGTTTTATGCGCTGAATGCTGAAGGCGTTGAGTGATTTTTGTCGTTGATCATTTTCTTTCAGGCATTAAAAAGCCGGCTTGTGGCCGGCTTCTCGGGGACTGGCTTGGATCATTTTTGGTAAACCGCGCCAGCCTTCAAAACGTACACCCGGATCTTGCGTCCGGCTGTGGGACCTGGTGAGAAAGTCATCTGTCAGGTCAGTGCATCTGAGCCGCAAGGCGGGTCGATGCGCAAATGTGGGGCGCAGCATACGCAGGTTTGACGCAAATTCCCAGCGGGAAGTGCCGGGCAGAGCCGTTTGGCCGCCCGGGTGGGCGGCCGATGGGCGTTCTGGAGCGCTTAAAGAAACGGCAGCGCCGGCCGCCGTTTGTTCAGGGTCGACCACCAGAACACCCAGCCCAGCACCCTGATGTTCTGCTCTTCGATTTGGGCGGGTCTGAAGATTTCATCCGGGTATTCGGCGCGGTTGTGGCTGCGCAGTCGCAGGGAGTTGCCCGGTAGTCGGTGCAGGTACTTGATGCGCAGCATGCCGTCATGTTCGATGGCGTAGATCTCGCCATCGACAATCTGGGTCAGGCCACGGTCAATCGCCAGGGTCGAACCGTCTTCAATTTTCTCGCCCATGCTATTGCCGCTCATAAGGGCGCAGATGGCGTCGGCGTGGTTGATTTCCAGGGAATCGAGGTGGCTGCGGGGCAGGCGGATGGATTTCTCGGGGTCTTCTATAACGTGGGTTATGTTGGAACCCGGGGCGGTGACAGCTTCTTTGAGGAATGGCAGTTCGACGTCGACAGGCTCGATGACTGTATAGACACCGCGGATGGTCTGGGCATCGAAGATGTTGCCGGAGTCTTCGAGCAGGCGCAGGTGCTGGGCATCTTTCGAGCCTTCGCCGGTTTTCAGCCAGTCGCTGCTGACGGAGAGTTTTCTGGCGACTTCTTCCATGCAATGGGCGGGCACACCGCGGGTGTACCAGTTATGTACATTTTGCGGAGCCGTATCCAGGAATTCGGCAAATCCGGTGGTCGTGATGTTCGCTGCTTCGAGGAGAGCCTTGAAGCGTGGGCCGCTAGTGTTCTTTTTCATGAACGCGAGTCTACTGGCGGCTAACAAGGGTTTGAATAAACGCCTCGTTCAAATTTCGCGGGAAATTTACGACGGGATGTAAGACGCTCTTGGGGAATTTTAAACAAGTAAAAACCAAGATCGAGCAGGGTTAAACGTTATGTTTAGCGCACTTATCAAGCGCCCACAAAAAACCCTGGTTCAACCAGGGTTTTTCTTGAAGCTTGTCGCTTGAAGCTCGCGGCCGCTCTTAACCTTTATAGGCAGCAACCGACTTGGTGATCGCGTCGCGGGCGGCGTCTGCGCCGGCCCAGCCTTCGATCTTCACCCATTTGCCTTTTTCGAGATCTTTGTAGTTCGCGAAGAAGTGCTCGATCTGCTGGATCAGCAGCGCTGGCAGGTCGGTGTATTCCTTCACGTCGACGTACAGCTGGGACAGCTTGTCGTGTGGGACTGCGATGACCTTGGCATCGCCGCCGCCATCGTCGGTCATGTTCAGGATGCCGACCGGACGAGCGCGGATCACCGAACCTGGAGCAACCGGGTAAGGGGTTACAACCAGCACGTCGAGGGGATCACCGTCGTCAGCCAGGGTGTTCGGGATGTAACCGTAGTTGGCCGGGTAGAACATTGGGGTGGCCATGAAACGGTCAACGAACAGGCAATCGCTGTCTTTGTCGATTTCGTATTTGATCGGCGCGTGGTTGGCCGGAATCTCGATCGCGACGTAGATGTCGTTCGGCAGGTCTTTGCCAGCCGGAATCTTGCTGTAGCTCATTGGGCGTTGCCCCCGTTAGTTGACCAAAAACACTTGGCCGGATTGACCAAAAAGTGGCGGCGATTATAGGCATATTCCTGGATCGACGCCACGCACCAGAAGTCGTATGGCGCTCACTGGTGTGCCTGATAGACAGGGTCATGCGCCTTTAGTTGCTTCAACCTCGCCAGAGGGTCCTGGCGATAGAACAACTTCAGCTGCTGGTACACCTGTGGATAAGCCTCGTGCAGCAAATCCGGGGCGCTGAAGAAGTATTCGCTGGTGACGGCGAAGAACTCGGCAGGGTTTTCCGCGGCATACGGGTCGATAGCAGTTTCGGCATCGGGATTGCGTTCCAGTTGCCGGTCGAGGTCGTCGTAGGCCTCTTGCATGACGTTGGCCCAGTCGCTGACGCGCATGTCGGCATGCAACGGCGGCAGGCCGTTGGCGACGCCATTGAGCATGTCGAGTTTGTGCGCCAGTTCGTGGATCACCAGGTTGTAGCCTTCCCAGCCTCCGCTGGCCATTACGCCGGGCCAGGCGAGGATGATCGGGCCTTGTTGCCAGGCTTCACCGCTGTGTTCTCCGTCCCATTCGTGCTCGACGCCGCTGGCATCGCGATGGCGCTGGGGGCTGAGGAAGTCGTCGGGGTAGAGAATGATTTCGTGGAAGCCCTGATACCAGTTCAGGTCGCCGAGGTGCAGCAGCGGCAGTTGCGCCTGGGCTGCGAGCAGCAAGCGTTGTTCCTGATGCAGTTCGACACCGGGCAGGGCGCTCAGGTGCTTGTCTTCGAGGAACAGCACGCAGGCTTCGCGCAGCCATTGGTCTTCGGCGGCGCTGAGGCCATCGAGAAAACTCAGGTGATGGCGCACCCGTTGCCACATGTCATCGGCAATCGGGTGCTTTGCCAAGGTGCGCCGGCGACGCCAGGCGCTCAGGGACCACATCGTGTCAGCGCGATTCGGCTTTGGAGTTCGAACCTGCAAGGCGGTTACGTACCATGCCAATGATCATTGGCACCAACGACAACAGGATGATGCCGACTACCAGCAGCGACAGGTTCTTCTTGATGAACGGTACGTTGCCGAAGAAGTAACCGAGCGTCACCAGCCCGCCGACCCACAGGACAGTGCCAAAGACGCTGAAGGCGAAGAACCGCGGATAAGGCATTTTCCCAACACCGGCGACGAATGGTGCAAAGGTGCGGATGATCGGCATGAAGCGCGCCAGAGTCACGGTTTTGCCGCCATGCTTGTCGTAGAAGTCGTGGGTTTGTTGCAGGTAGTCACGACGGAAGATCTTCGAATTCGGATTGCTGAACAGTTTTTCACCCGCCGTTCGTCCGATGATGTAGTTGGTGCTGTCGCCCAGAATCGCCGCCAGCATCAGCAGGCCGCCGAGCAGTACCGGGTCCATGCCGCCACCGGCCGCCACGGCACCGGCGATGAACAGCAGGGAGTCGCCCGGCAGGAAGGGCATGACCACCAGGCCGGTTTCACAAAAGATCACCATAAACAGGATGGCGTAGATCCATGCCCCGTAGTTGGTTACAAGCATGTCGAGGTAGACGTCGAGATGCAGGACGATGTCGATCGGGTTGAAATCCATGGAAAGCACCTGTGGTAACGGCCCGACTCAGCAGGCCTGTGCGGATGACTTCGCGTAAGACTACGGATAAGGGTAGTTTTTCTTACAAGCCGGGGAGTTCGGGATTATACGAGGCGAGAGGTGAAAATCGCGTCGAGATTGTAGCGGGGAATGTCATGACAAGACCGATGGCTTGATACCGAACCTGTGGGAGCGAGCCTGCTCGCTCCCACAGGTGCAGGTGATTCAGAGTTCGTCGCTGATCGGCAGCACATAGTTCTTGAATTCGGTGTCTTCCTTGAATCCGATGGACTCATAGGTTTTCTGCGCGACTTCGTTGTTGCTGCTGGTGGAAACACGCATGCGCACGGCATTGGTTTCCTTGGCCATTTTTTTTGCGGTGCGGATCAGGTTGTCGGCCACCAACTGGCGGCGGGCGTCCTCGGCGACATAAATATCGTTGAGGATCCACACGCGTTTGAGCGAAAGCGAGGAGAAACTCGGGTAAAGCTGACAGAAACCCATCAGTTTGTTGCTGTCGTCATCGGACAACGCCAGGTAGATCACCGACTCTTTGCGACGCAGGCGTTTTTCGAGGAACGCCCGGGACGAGTCCGGATACGGCAGGGAGCCATAAAACTCGCGATATTTGACGAACAACGGGGTCAGCAGGTCCAGGTGTTCGAGGGTCGCTTGAATAATCCGCATGGTAGGTCTCGTCTTCAAGTGGCTGTCTTACGTCTCTGACGGCGATGGGAAACCCTTGGCGGCCGCGCAACGATCCTGCCTGAAACTGGTACGAATGTGCAATGCAGAAGCGGTTCAGGCATTCGGCGGGCCGAGCAGGAAATTAGCTTTCATGTCGGCCTCCGCGTCCGACGCCAGTGTCTGAACCTGCGCTTCGTCCTTCAGATTGACCCCTGACAACTGCCGCCGGCAGGCTTCACGCATCAAATACAGCAAACGGTGTGCCGCCATGCCGTAACTCAGCCCTTCAAGCCGGACATTGGAGATGCAATTACGGTAGGCATCGGTAAGGCCGACCTTGGGATTGTAGGTGAAATATAAACCCAGGCTGTCCGGGGAGCTGAGGCCAGGGCGTTCGCCGATGAGAATCACGGTCATTTTTGCGCCAAGCAACTCACCGATCTCATCGGCGACGGCCACCCGGCCCTGTTCCACGAGTATGACTGGCGCAACAGTCCAGCTGTCGTCTGCCATTTGCTCTTCGAAACGCGTCAGAAACGGCAGGGTATGGCGATGAACGGCCAGTGCCGACAGGCCGTCGGCGACCACGATCACCAGATCCACGCCTCCCGGATGGGCCGTCGCGTAATCACGCAGGGTCTGCGCCGAGGCATCACTGAGTTTTCGCCCCAGATCGGGGCGTTGCAGGTACGTGTTGCGATCCGTCGCCGCACTGTGCAGCAAAAGACACTGGCGATCACGTTCGGCCAATTGCGCGCCGAGGGAGGCATGGTCAAACGGCAAGTGCACCGCATCCCGCGCCTGAGCGTGGGCGTATTGGAAGTCCAGTTGTGCGCGAGTGGGAATGCTGGTGCCGGTGCGGCCCAGAGCGATTCGCGCCGGTGTCAGGCGCCGCAGCTCCAGCCAGGGGTTGTGTGGATCGAAGGGTAGTTTATCCATGTCAATGCTCATCCCAGTTGCGCCAAGGCCTGCCGGAAGGCTGGCGGCAGGCTGTCGCCGAAGAGAACCCTGCCATCGGCTTGAGTGAAGATGCCCATTTTTGCCAGCCACTGCTCGAACTCCGGTGCGGGCTTCAACCCCAGGGTCTGCCGGGCGTAGAGCGCATCGTGGAACGAGGTGGTCTGGTAGTTGAGCATGATGTCGTCGGAGCCGGGGATGCCCATGATGAAGTTGATCCCGGCGACGCCCAGCAGGGTCAGCAGGGTGTCCATGTCATCCTGGTCGGCTTCGGCGTGGTTGGTGTAGCAAATGTCGCAACCCATGGGCACACCGAGCAATTTGCCGCAGAAGTGGTCTTCCAGGCCGGCGCGGATGATCTGTTTGCCGTTGTACAGGTATTCCGGGCCGATGAAGCCGACGACGGTATTCACCAGGAACGGTTTGAAATGCCGCGCGACGGCGTAGGCGCGGGTTTCGCAGGTTTGTTGATCGACGCCGTGATGGGCGTTGGCCGACAGGGCACTGCCCTGGCCGGTTTCGAAGTACATCAGGTTCTTACCCAGTGTGCCGCGATTGAGGCTCAGTCCTGCGTCGTAACCTTCCTGCAATAAGTTGAGGTTGATGCCGAAACTGGCGTTGGCCGCCTCGGTGCCGGCGATCGACTGGAACACCAGGTCTAACGGGACACCGCGATTGACCGCTTCGATCGATGTGGTGACATGGGTCAGCACACAAGCCTGGGTGGGGATTTCGTAGCGCTGGATGATCGCGTCGAGCATCTCCAGCATGGCGCAAATCGAAGCGATGCTGTCGGTGGCGGGGTTGATGCCGATCATTGCGTCGCCATTACCGTGCAGCAGACCGTCGAGAATGCTTGCGGCGATACCGGCCGGTTCGTCGGTGGGGTGGTTCGGTTGCAGGCGTGTGGACAGTCGACCGCGCAGGCCCAGGGTGCCGCGAAACTGTGTGACCACACGGATTTTTTGCGCCACCAGCACCAGATCCTGCACACGCATGATCTTCGATACCGCGGCAACCATTTCCGGAGTCAGGCCGGGGGCCAGGGCGCGCAGGACCTGTTCGTCGGCGGCATCACTGAGCAGCCAGTCGCGAAAGCCGCCGACGGTGAGGTGGCTGACGACCGCAAAGGCTTGTTTGTCGTGGGTGTCGATGATCAGACGGGTGACTTCATCGGATTCGTAGGGGATCAGCGCTTCCTGCAGGAAGTGGCTTAGCGGCGTGTCGGCCAAAGCCATCTGTGCCGCGACACGCTCGCCGTCATTAAGGGCTGCGACGCCGGCCAGAAAATCTCCGGAGCGCGCGGGGCTGGCCTTGGCCATCACTTCCTTGAGGCTGTCGAAGCGGTAAGTCTGGGCGCCGACGGTATGGGCATATACGGCCATGGGGCGGGGCCTCCTGTTATGTACAAGTCTTCAGTTCACGACCGACCCTTGTGGGAGCGAGCTGTGGCGAGGGGGCTTGCTCCCACAGGGAATCGGTGTGCACTTCATTAATGCAGGCGCCAGGCAGTGGGCCCGGCGCCGGTGCATCTCATATACCTTCGAGCATAGCGTCTGCCGGTGCCTCGGAACGTTGCTTGGCGGTCAGCTGGAAGTACAGGTAACCGGCAGCCATGAAACCGAGGAAAATCAGGCCGATCAAGGTGTTGAACCACGCCATCGCCACGAGGCATACCACCGCCAGAAACAGTGCGATCCCCGGCACGATCGGATAGCCCGGGGCGCGGAAGGTGCGTTCCAGGTTCGGTTCGGTTTTACGCAGCTTGAACAGGCTCAGCATACTGATGATGTACATCACGATGGCGCCGAATACCGACATGGTGATCATCGCCGCCGTCAGGGTCATGCCTTGCAGGTTGACCAGGCCATCGCTGTAGATCGCCGCAATGCCGATCACGCCGCCGGCCAGAATCGCCCGATGCGGCGTCTGGAAGCGCGAGAGTTTGGCCAGCCCTTTAGGCAGGTAACCGGCGCGAGCCAGGGCGAAGAACTGCCGTGAATAGCCAAGAATGATTCCGTGGAAACTTGCCACCAGGCCGAACAGGCCGATCCATACCAGCATGTGCATCCAGGTCGAATTGTTGCCGACCACGGCTTTCATCGCCTGGGGCAGCGGATCGTTGATGTTCGACAGTTGACGCCAGTCGCCGACGCCGCCGGCCATCACCATCACGCCGATGGCCAGGAACACCAGGGTCAGAATGCCGCTGACGTAGGCCTTGGGGATGGTGCGTTTCGGGTCCTTGGCTTCTTCGGCGGCCATGGCTGCACCTTCGATCGCGAGAAAGAACCAGATCGCGAAGGGAATGGCGGCGAAAATACCGGGAATCGAGCCCATCGTGAATTCATTGGCGCCCGACCAGCCATTGAGCACAAAGTTGCTGAAGCTGAAGCCCGGGGTGACCACGCCCATGAACACCAGCAATTCGGCGACCGCCAGCACAGTGACCACCAACTCGAAGGTGGCTGCGATGCTGACGCCGAGGATGTTCAGGCCCATGAACACGAAATAGGCGCCAACGGCGGCGATCTTCGGGTCCAGTTCCGGGTATTGCACGTTGAGGTAGGCGCCGATGGCCATGGCGATGGCCGGTGGTGCAAAGACGAATTCGATCAGGGTGGCGATGCCGGCAATCAACCCGCCTTTTTCGCCAAAGGCCCGGCGGCTATAGGCAAATGGCCCGCCAGCGTGGGGAATCGCAGTCGTCAGTTCGGTGAAGCTGAAGATGAAGCAGGTGTACATCGTCGCCACCATCAGTGCGGTGACGAGAAAACCCAGTGTGCCTGCGGTGCCCCAGCCGTAACTCCAGCCGAAGTACTCGCCGGAAATCACCAGGCCGACGGCAATGCCCCATAGATGCAGGGTGCCGAGTGTGGGTTTGAGCTGTGTGGAAGAAGTCATAAGTCCTCTCTGTCTTTTTTATTGTTTGATCTGTTGGACTTTCGGGTATGGCATTTATCTGTGATGCGGGCACGCAAAGCCCGTGCCAGAGCAGCAGGGCTATGTTTGGTATGTGAGTTGGAGCGCTTTACCTGTAGGAGCTGGCGAAGCCTGCGATCTTTTCAATCAGACGACTGGAGCCACCGACAAGCGAAGATCAAAAGATCGCAGCCTGCGGCAGCTCCTACGCCCGATTCAGATTCGTCGGCTTAGAAGAAGCCCAGCGGATTGATGTCGTAGCTCACCAGCAGGTTTTTGGTCTGTTGGTAGTGGTCGAGCATCATCTTGTGGGTTTCACGGCCGACGCCGGACTTCTTGTAACCACCGAACGCGGCGTGTGCCGGGTACAGGTGGTAGCAGTTGGTCCACACACGACCGGCCTTGATGGCGCGGCCCATGCGGTAGGCGCGGTTGATGTCGCGGGTCCAGAGGCCGGCACCCAGGCCGAACTCGGTGTCGTTGGCGATGGCCAGGGCTTCGGCTTCGTCCTTGAAGGTGGTGATGCTCACCACCGGGCCGAAGATTTCTTCCTGGAACACACGCATTTTGTTGGTGCCCTTGAGCAGCGTCGGCTGGATGTAGTACCCGCTCGCCAGGTTGCCCTCGAGTTTTTCCACCTTGCCGCCGGTCAGCAACTCGGCGCCTTCGCCCTTGGCGATTTCCAGGTACGAAAGGATTTTGTCGAATTGCTGCTCTGACGCCTGGGCGCCGACCATGGTGTCGGTGTCCAGCGGGTCGCCACGTTTGATTTGCAGGACTTTGTTCATGACCACTTTCATGAACTCGTCGTAGATCGACTCTTGCACCAGGGCGCGGGAAGGGCAGGTGCAGACTTCGCCCTGGTTGAAGAACGCCAGCACCAGGCCTTCGGCGGCCTTCTCGATGAAGGACGGTTCGGCCTGCATGATGTCTTCGAAAAAGATGTTCGGCGATTTGCCGCCCAGTTCCACGGTGGACGGAATAATGTTTTCGGCCGCGCATTTCATGATGTGCGAGCCAACCGGGGTCGAGCCGGTGAAGGCAATCTTGGCAATGCGCTTGCTGGTGGCCAGCGCTTCGCCAGCTTCTTTGCCGAAACCTTGCACAATGTTCAGCACGCCCGGTGGCAGCAGGTCGCCGATCAGTTCGACCAGCACGGTGATACCCAGCGGGGTTTGCTCGGCAGGCTTGAGCACCACGCAGTTACCGGCGGCGAGGGCCGGGGCGAGTTTCCAGGCGGCCATCAGGATCGGGAAGTTCCAAGGGATGATCTGCCCGACCACACCCAGCGGTTCATGGATGTGATAGGCCACGGTGTTGCCGTCGATTTCGGCAGCGCTGCCTTCCTGGGCGCGCAGGCAACCGGCGAAGTAGCGGAAGTGGTCTGCGGCCAGCGGGATGTCGGCGTTGAGGGTTTCGCGCACGGCTTTGCCGTTGTCCCAGGATTCGGTGATTGCCAGGGTTTCCAGATTCTGCTCGATGCGGTCGGCGATTTTCAGCAGCACCAGCGAGCGCGCCTGGGCGGACGTGGCACCCCATGCGTCGGCAGCGGCGTGGGCAGCGTCCAGGGCCTTGTCGATATCTTCGGCCGTGGAACGGGGGAATTCGGCAATCGGTTGGCCATTTACTGGCGAGGTATTGGTGAAGTACTGACCTTTGACAGGCGCGACGAACTCGCCGCCGATGTAGTTACCGTATTTGGCTTTGAACGAAACGATAGCGCCTTCAGTACCGGGGTGAGCGTAACGCATGGTGGTCTCTCCTTGCTTTTGTGCTTATAGGGAGTCGCGCATGTGCGCTTGCTTTAAGCGTAGAGCAAGGGACGGGCCAGTGCGCTGCAGCTCAGGCAAATCAAGGCCTTGCGCATTTTTTGTCGGACGGATGGAACATGCCTGTGACGCTTTCGGTACAGCCGGCGTGACACTTTGTACCGCTTCTGGCACAACCTGTGACTGGGTAGACTTGCAAGCATTGCAATGCAGGCCAGGCTGGAGGATGCTCGGCATCACCTCATGCACGGGACGCCGAGCCCCGGGGAGAATAATAAGAAATGCACGACAACCATTTGAGTCGCCATGCCCAGCAAGTATTGACCGTGACCCAGGGCAAGGCCCACCTGCACGGCCCTGGCAGCGATCCGTCCATCGCCCGTTCCTGGCTGCGTTGCCTTGAGGACTATCACCTCGATCCGGCCCTGAGCATCGCGCCGACGGTGCTGGAACATGGTCGCGTCCTCGAAAGCCGCGAACGCTTGCAGCAAGTGCTGCACATCGCCGGCAATGAAATGACCAGCCTGCACCAGCAGCTCTCCGGTGCCGGCCATGCGGTATTGCTGACCGACGCCCGCGGCGTGATCCTCAATTGCGTCACCGCGCCCGCAGAGCGGCAGATTTTCGAGCGTGCCGGGCTCTGGCTCGGCGCCGACTGGAGCGAGGCCTGCGAAGGCACCAACGGCATCGGCACCTGCCTGGTGGAGCGTCAGTCGCTGACCATCCATCAGGACGAACACTTTCGCGGCCGCCACACCGGCCTGACCTGTTCGGCGAGCCCGGTCTTCGATCCCCATGGCGAACTGCTGGCGGTGCTCGACGTGTCGTCGGCGCGGCGCGATGTGTCGCGGCAAAGCCAGTTCCACACCATGGCGCTGGTCAATCTGTCGGCGAAGATGATCGAGAGCTGCTACTTCCTGCGCTGCTTCGACAACCAATGGTTGTTGCGTTTTCACTTGCAGGCCGAGTCTGTCGGTTTGTTCAGCGAAGGGTTGCTGGCGTTCGACGGAGAAGGGCGAATTTGCGCGGTCAACCAGAGTGCGCTGAACCTGCTGGGACATATTCGCGGCGGCTTGCTGGGTAAGCCGGTGGAGGCGTTTTTCGATTGCTCGCTCGATGAGTTGCTCGGTCGCGCGAGCACCAATGCCGCCGCCAGTTGGCCGTTGCGCACCCGCGATGGTCGCAAGCTGTTCGCGGTATTGCGCGGTGAGGCACGGCGGCCGCTGCCGATTCCGATGGTGCCAACTGCCAAGGTTGCACAAGTACCGCGGCTGTCGGGCATTTGCCTGGATGACGCGACGTTGCAGGCGGACTTCCGTAAGGCTTTGCGCGTCTACGAACGCGACGTGCCGCTGCTGATCAACGGCGAAACCGGGTCCGGCAAGGAGGCCTTTGCCAAAGCGGTGCACCACGCCAGCCAGCGGGCGGAAAAAGCCTTCGTCGCCCTCAATTGCGCGGCCATTCCTGAAAGCCTGATCGAAAGCGAGCTGTTCGGTTATCGCGGTGGCAGTTTCACCGGCGCGCGCAAGGAAGGCATGCGCGGCAAGTTGCAACAGGCCGATGGCGGCACGTTGTTCCTCGATGAAATCGGTGACATGCCACTGGCCCTGCAGACGCGATTGCTGAGGGTGCTGGAAGACCGGCAAGTGGTGCCGATCGGCGGCGAGCCGGAAGCGGTGAATGTGCGGATCATCAGTGCCACTCACCGCAACTTGCTGGGTCGCGTGGAGGACGGCAGCTTCCGTGAGGATTTGTATTACCGGCTCAACGGGCTGGAAGTCGCGTTGCCGGCCTTGCGTGATCGTAGCGACAAATCCCGGTTGCTCGACTTTTTGCTGGCCGAGGAGGCAGGCGCAGAAACTGTGTTGATCGACGGGCCGGCGCGGGAGGCCTTATTGGGATTCGCCTGGCCGGGCAACGTGCGGCAGTTGCGTAATGTGCTGCGTACGTTGGCGGCACTGTGTGAGGACGGGCGGATCGGTCTGGAAGATTTGCCGGCGATGATTCGCCAGGCGCGGCCGGTGGCGGCGCAGGCTATCGAGGAGCCATCAGAGCATCCGCTGGATGATGCCGAGCGGCTGGCGTTACTCAATGCGCTGGAGCAGACGCGGTGGCACATGACGCATACGGCTGAGCAGTTGGGGGTCAGTCGAAATACCCTCTATCGGAAGCTGCGTAAACACGGCATCGCTCGGTAATTGCTGCGTCGACCTGTAGGAGCCGGCTTGCCGGCGAAGGCGGTCTGGAGACTGTCTTCGCCGGCAAGCCGGCTCCTACAGGTTTTGCGCTGAGCGCCATTGAAACATCAGGTGCGATTTTCCCCTCCCTAAGCTAACCTGCGGCCATGTTTTACGAGGTCGACTATGCACATTCATATTCTTGGTATCTGCGGCACTTTCATGGGGTCAATGGCGGTTCTGGCCAAAGAGCTGGGCCATCACGTGACGGGCTCCGATGCCAACGTCTATCCGCCGATGAGCACTCAGCTGGAAGCCCAGGGCATCGAATTGACCCAAGGCTACGACCCGGCGCAACTTGATCCGGCCCCTGATCTGGTAGTGATCGGCAACGCCATGTCCCGGGGCAACCCGGCTGTGGAGTATGTGCTGAACAAAGGTCTGCCTTACGTCTCCGGCCCGCAATGGCTGGCGGATCACGTGCTGCAAGGTCGTTGGGTACTGGCCGTTGCCGGTACGCATGGCAAGACCACCACCAGCAGCATGCTGGCCTGGGTACTGGAGCACGCGGGCATGGCCCCGGGCTTCCTGATCGGCGGCGTGCCGCAAAATTTCTCGGTGTCGGCGCGCCTGGGCGATACGCCGTTCTTCGTCATCGAAGCCGATGAGTACGACAGTGCGTTCTTCGACAAGCGCTCGAAGTTCGTGCACTACCGTCCGCGCACGGCAATCCTGAACAACCTCGAATTCGATCACGCGGACATCTTCCCGGATCTGCCGGCCATCGAGCGACAGTTCCATCATTTGGTGCGGACCATCCCGAGCGAAGGCCTGGTGATTCATCCGACCACTGAGCCGGCCTTGTTGCGCGTTATCGAGATGGGCTGCTGGACGCCGGTGCAAACCACCGGTGCCGGCGGTCAGTGGCAGGTCAAGCTGCTCAGTGAAGATGGCTCGAAGTTCGAAGTGATGTTCGATGGCGTCGCCCAGGGTGTGGTCGAGTGGGACATGACTGGCCAGCACAACGTCGCCAACGCCCTGGCGACCCTGGCTGCCGCACGCCACGTCGGTGTGGTGCCGTCCATGGGCATCGCCGCGTTGAGCGCCTTCAAAAGCGTGAAGCGGCGGATGGAGAAAGTTGCGGAAGTCCGTGGCATCACCATCTATGACGACTTCGCTCACCACCCGACCGCCATCGCTACCACCCTCGACGGGCTGCGCAAACGCATCGGCGATGCACCGTTGATCGCGATCATCGAGCCGCGCTCCAACTCCATGAAGCTTGGCGCGCACCGTGACGGATTACCGGAAAGCGTGGTCGATGCCGATCAGGTGATCTGGTATGCACCGGCCAACCTCGGCTGGGACCTGGCCGGCACTGCGGTGCGGTGTACGGTGCCGTCGATTGTCAGCGATTCGCTGGAAGGCATCATCGAGCGCGTGAAGAGCCAGGCGCAACCGGGCACCCACGTGGTGATCATGAGCAATGGCGGCTTTGGCGGCCTGCACGGCAAGCTGGCCGAGGCGCTCAAATGAGCAACGGCCCGGACCGCATCACCCTGGCGATGACCGGCGCTTCCGGCGCCCAGTACGGTTTGCGCCTGCTCGACTGCCTGGTGCGGGAAGATCGTGAAGTGCACTTCCTGATTTCCAAAGCCGCGCAGTTGGTGATGGCCACCGAAACTGACGTCACGCTGCCGAACAAACCGCAGATGATGCAGGCGTTCCTCACCGAATACACGGGCGCTGCCGCCGGGCAGATTCGGGTGTACGGCAAGGAAGACTGGATGTCGCCAGTGGCTTCGGGCTCTGGCGCACCAGCGGCGATGGTGGTGGTGCCGTGTTCGACGGGTACTTTGTCGGCGATCGCCACGGGTGCCTGCAACAACCTGATCGAGCGTGCCGCCGACGTGACGCTGAAAGAGCGTCGCCAGTTGATTCTGGTGCCTCGCGAGGCGCCGTATTCGAGCATTCACCTTGAGCACATGCTCAAGTTGTCGAACATGGGCGTGACAATCCTGCCGGCATCACCGGGCTTTTATCATCAGCCGCAAACTATCGACGACCTGATCGATTTCGTCGTGGCACGGATTCTCAACCTGCTGAATATTCCTCAGGACATGTTGCCGCGCTGGGGCGAGCATCATATGACCAGTGATGAATAAGCTGCTGGTGATGGTACTGGCGCTGCAATTGGTCGGGTGCGCCACGGCGCGCACCCTCGATGCGGCGAAGCCGGGCGCGCCGGTGGTGTACTCGGGGACTCGTCTGGATTTGTACGCGATGAACGGTGGGTGCTGCGCCAAGGACCGTTTTGGCGCGGAAGCACCGAGCTATCCAGGCGTCGACCTGCCGGCCAGTGCGTTGCTCGACACGCTGCTGCTGCCGCTGTCATTGCTGACGGTGATCGGGGTCAGCTTTCAGGCGACAGGTGGGTTGTAAGAGAGCGCTTCGCGCTCTATCGCGAGCAGGCTCGCTCCCACATTGGATTTGTGAACGACGCAGATCAATTGTAGGAGTGAGCCTGCTCGCGATGAGACCCACTCAGGCACCACAGGCTACTTGCCCAACTTCCTCAGCTCATCCGACTCGACAATCCTGACCCCGTCCTGCTCTTCCAGCGCCAGGCGCCACATTGCCCGGGCCAGTTGGCAGGCCTCGATACCATGGTATTTGCCAGGGATCAGCCGTGACAACGGGCCGGCGACTTTCTCGCCCAGTCGCGGTTCGGTGCGTTCGCCCAGCAACAGCGAAGGGCGGCAAATAGTCAGCTGCGGCCAGTCCTGCGCGCGCAGTGCGTACTCCATCTCGCCTTTGACCCGGTTGTAGAAAATCGAGGATCTGCGATCGGCTCCGAGAGCACTGATCACGATCAAATGCCTTGCGCCCAACTCCCGTGCGCGTTTGGCAAAGGCCACGACCATGTCCAGGTCCACCGCGCGGAACGCCTGTTCCGAGCCTGCCTGTTTGATGGTGGTGCCCAGGCAGCAGTAGGCGATGTCGACACGACCGTTCAACTCTTGCAGAAACTCCGCCGGGTCGCCGACCGGGTTTTCAAGGTGGGGGTGCTTGGCCAAGGGCCGGCGTGAGGGGGCCAATACCCGGGTAATCGTTGGCTCGTTAAGCAGGCGATCAAGCAGGTGTTCACCCGTCAAACCGGTGGCTCCGGCAAGCAACACGTGCTGAGGCGTCAAGTACATAGTGTTTCTCCCTTGATACTGTTCAGCTTAGTTGCTGTTTGCATCCTTGCTTTCCATAGACGCACTTTGCAGGGCTTTTCGTGCCTGCTGTTTGCGCAGTAGTTGCCAATGCGAGAGGACGGTTTTCGGTGCCCAGATCTGTGGTTCGGAGGCTTCGAAACCGTCCGCCAGTTCACGTTCGGCGACAGTGGCCTTGGCCAGTTTGAAGGCTTGTTCCAGATCATCGGTCTGGTTCAGGGCCTGGGCGAACAGGGCATCGCCGAAGTAGGTGAAGTTGGCTTCCTCCGAGCAACCGAAGGACACTCGGTCGGCCCGCGAGGCCGTCATGATCAGGGTCCGTTCATCTTTGAGGGCGGGGATGAAACCGCCGGAGTAGCAGGACGAGATCACGATGATCTTGTCGCGGTTTTTCAACGGGGCGAGAACAGCCGCCATTTCGTCGGCTGGCAGGTCGGCCAACTCCATGCGTGGCTGGTCAAGCACCAGTTCGTGTTCGCTGGTGCCATGGCTGGTCAGGTAGATGAAAATCAGGTCTTCCGGCCCGCTGCGTTCGGCCAGCGTCAGGGCGGCACGGCGCAGGTTTTCCCGAGTCGCCATCGGGCGGTCGGCGAGGTGATCGCGATGGTTCACCAGGCGGATCTGGCCGAAAGCGCCAAAACGGCTGGTGAGCATATTGGCGACGTAGTCGGATTCGCGCAGAAACACGCTTTGCTTGCCATCACCGCCCAGGGTCAACGAATACAGTTCCACCGCCGGGGTCGAGGGCGGAATGTTGGCCAGCGCTGCGTCGAGCAGGCGCCCCTGGGCCAGCAGGCCGAGCTCCAGGGTGTCGGGCAACAATTTGCCCTCGGCGTCGCGTACGCGCTGGCCGTTGATCCAGGTGCCGCTGAGCACGGTGCCATCGGTCAACACCAATGTGCCGCGCCCCTGGTAACTGTCGTTGTCGAACTGGCCGGTGTAAAAACTGCCGTCAGACAGGTTCAGTCGGCCCTGGCCGGAAAAGCGCCAGTCATTGAACTGGCCGATGTAGTGGCTGCCGTCAGTGCCGATCAACTCGCCCTTGCCGTTCAGCGAGCCTTCCTTGAACTGGCCCAGCCAGACATCGCCGTCGGCGTTTTCGTAGCGGCCCTTGCCGTGCAGTTGATTGTTCTTGAAGCTGCCGACATAGATGTCGCCGTCGGCGCTGTTGAACGTGCCGTTGCCTTCCAGCTGGCCGTCGACGAAGTGCCCGGTGAACTGATTGCCGTTGCCGTCGCCGCGCTGGCCTTCGCCATTGGGTTTGCCGTGGGCGAACTGGCCCTGATAGGCGCTGCCGTCTTCGAGTTCGAGGCGACCCAGGCCGGCGTATTGATCGGCCTTGAACTCGCCGCGATAGCTCATGCCGTTTTCTTTGAGGGTGCCTTCGCCGTTGCGCCGGCCGGCCTTGAAGCCGCCGCTGTAGCTGCTGGCGTTGGTGGTCAGTGCCCCCTGACCATCGAACAGTCCCTGATTGAACTGCCCGCGATAGACCTCGCCGTTGCTGCCGTGCCATTCGCCCTGGCCATGCCACTGGCCTTTGTCGAATTCGCCGGCGTACCAGCTGCCGTTCGGGTAGTCGATGCGCCCCTTGCCTTGCAGCAAGCCATTGACCAGGTCACCGCGATAGCGTCCGCCATCCGGCAGGCGGGCGTCGGGGGCCAAAAGCGATTCGCCGTCGCCGCAAGCGGTGAGCATCAGGGTCAAGGCAAGGAGTGCAAGTGGGCGCATAGCGGATTCCGGGCAATTAGGCGAGGGAGTATGCCGCAGCTATGTGTCCTTATATAGGGTGAGGTACCGCGAGAAGGCGCGAAACAGCATGAGCTGCTTCGCATCCGGGAAGGTTTATACGAAGCACAGGGACAGGGGTTCGGCGATGTATGCCGGCTTGTCCGAACCTTCGATTTCCAGGGTGGTGGTGGCCTTGAGCAGCCATTGGCCGGGTTTTTTCTCGGTGACTTCGGTCAGGTCGACCTTGAGTCGCACTTTCGAATTGACCTTGACCGGCTGAATGAAGCGCACGCTGTCGAGGCCGTAGTTGACCACCATCTTCAAGCCTTCGGGCATGACGAGGATGTCTTCCATCAGTTTCGGGATTAGCGACAACGACAGAAAGCCGTGAGCGATGGTGCTGCCAAATGGCGTTTGCGCGGCTTTGACCGGGTCGACGTGGATGAACTGAAAATCCCCTGTGGCTTCGGCGAACAGGTTGATGCGCTCCTGATCGATAGTGAGCCATTCGGAACGTCCAAGTTCCTTGCCGACATAATCTTTGAGCTCTGCAACTGGAACATAGGGCATTGAGACTCTCCTTGGGTTCATCGGTTTTATAGATTTGGCTTGCGGGGGATTTAACCTCCCGGCTTACCACTTTAGATCAACATGGCCAAACGCTCCGGTCAACCGAACATGCTTTTGGCGAATGCCGGTCTATAGCGCGGGCATGCTTATAATGCCCGGCCAATGCGGGTGACGGATTTTGCGGGGGATCAACAATGTTGCTACGAGGTCTGACGTGGCTGGTGCTGTTCCAATTGCTCGGCACGGCGATCAATCATTTGTTTTTGCCCGTGCTGCCGGGGCCGATTGTGGGGTTGCTACTGTTGTTGGTGTACCTCATCTGTCGCGGACAGGTCGGCGAGCCACTGAACCTGGCGGCCAGCAGCCTGTTGCGCTACCTGCCGCTGTTGCTGGTGCCGCCAGCCGTGGGCGTGATGGTCTATGCCGCTGACATTGCGGCGGATTTCTGGGCCATTGTCGGTGCGCTGGTGTTGTCGCTGCTGCTTTCGATGGCCTTCGCCGGGGTGCTGATGCAGCGCATGGTCAAGCGTCACGCTCACTCCGAGGACAGCCAATGATCTTCGACTGGCACGGCGCCTGGACGTCGGTGATTCACCATCCATTGTTCGGCATAGGCATTACCCTTGGCGCCTATCAGCTCGTCCTGGCGGCATTCGAGAAAACCCGCTGGATCTTTTTGCAACCGGTGCTGGTCTCCATGTTACTGGTGATCGGCGTGCTGGTGGGCTGCGGTCTGACCTACGCCGAGTACCGCAAGAGCACCGAGATCCTGAGTATCCTGCTCGGCCCGGCCACTGTCGCGCTGGCGGTGCCGCTTTACCTCAACCTGCGACGGATTCGGCAGTTGTTCTGGCCGATATTTACTACGCTGGTGATAGGTGGTGTCGTGGCCACGGGCATGGGCGTGCTGCTGGGCTGGTGGTTCGGTGCCGAGCACATGATCCTGATGACCATGGCGCCGAAGTCGGTAACTTCGCCGATTGCCATGTTGGTGGCTGAGCAGATCGGTGGTGTCGCGGCGCTGGCAGCGGTGTTCGTCTTGATTACTGGTGTGATCGGGGCGATTTTCGGCCCGACCCTGTTGACCCGGCTCGGCGTGCACAGCCCGGAAGCCAGGGGGATGGCGCTGGGCATGACGGCCCACGCTGTCGGCACGGCGGTGGCGATGCAGGAAAGTGAAGAGTGTGGCGCCTTCGCGGCGCTGGCGATGAGTCTGATGGGTGTGGCCACGGCGGTGTTGCTGCCGTTGGCGGTGTCGATGGTGGTGTAAAGGAAATGTCTATGAGTCTGCCGCTTTTCCCACTGAACACAGTGCTGTTTCCCGGTTGCATCCTCGACTTGCAGATTTTCGAGGCGCGTTACCTGGACATGATCGGCCGCTGCATGAAACAGGGCGGTGGTTTCGGCGTGGTGTGCATCCTCGAGGGTGAAGAGGTCGGGATCGCCCCGGCCGGCTACGCGCTGGTGGGTTGCGAAGCGCTGATCACCGATTTCAATCAACAGGACAACGGCCTGTTGGGGATTCGGGTTCGAGGCGGACGGCGTTTCCATGTATTACGATCGGAGATCCAGCGCGATCAGTTGACCGTCGCCGAGGTCGAGTGGCTGGAAGACGAACCGGAGCAGCCACTGCAGGACGAGGACGCCGACCTGGTGGCATTGCTCAAGGCCCTGGCGGAACACCCGATGGTTGAAGCCTTGAACATGGGCACTGAAGCGACCGGGCAACAGTCACTGGCCAATCAGTTGGCGTACCTGTTGCCCTTCGCTGAACTGGACAAAATCGACCTGCTGCAACTCGATGATCCGCAGCAACGACTGGATGCGATTCAGGCGTTGCTGGATGAATTGCAGGGCGAGTTGTTTGCCTGAAAGCATTCTTCAGAACTCAATGCGGTAAATTACCATAATTACTATGGGGCTAGCGGCAGCGGACAACCACCACGTATGCGCCCGACCTGGTTTCTGGTGGTGTTGTTTGGCTTTTTCATTTTACGGCATCTGTGGGATGCGAAATCAAGGTTTTTTGCCATTAAACCAGTTTGGGGTCAATGGCAAAATTCCGATACTCTGCCTTCCCTGTCTTCCCTCGGGGTTATCAAAAATGGTGCGACCATCCTGCATCCAGGAACTACAGTAACAAGGCCACAGCATGCGCACCTCTGCTAACTTTCTTCTTCATCAACGACTTCAAGATTGATTGCGTAGTACCGACCATTATCCCCCCGGCATAAATCGTAGCTCACCATTTGGCCAGCCTTGATTTTTAGAGCTTCGAGTTCAGCTGGGTCGAGGGAAAAAAAAAGACATTCTGCTCATTGAGCTCCTCCGAGGGGGTATTAATGTCAGCAGAATTATTTTGACTCCATTCTTTCATGTCTCCTCCAAAGGCAAGCCAGCTCCCACAAAAAAACGGCGCAGGGCTTGCCCGAAAATCAGTTATTATTAACAGGTTGTGTCTATATAAGACTTACGTCTTCTGCCTGCATTCCTTTTGGTCCGGGAACGGGCTTGAAGGTCACTTTTTGTCCCTCTTTAAGGCTTTTAAAGCCCTCGGCCTTTATTGCTTTGAAGTGAACAAAGAGGTCCGCGCTACCATCATCAGGTGTGATAAACCCAAAACCCTTCTCATCATTGAACCACTTGACTGTTCCTGCTTTCATTTTATTTTCCGCTTACTAATTAACATGAAACAAAGTCACACCATTTCGCATATGGACCTTGTTGACTGACGACAGAGAAACACCCTTGGTGGGAGCAACGTTTGAGGAGCTCAGGATGATTTTCAGATCTCGCATCACGGAACGTGATGCGATGTTCAAAAAACTAATACAAACAGCCCAGCGCCGCAATGAATGCACTACTGCAAAACTGCGACTGAATGCGACTGAATGTTTTAGCTTTTTTCAAAGACACAAAATGTTTACCTGATCAGGGAACCTACGTTATTTGCACCACTTATAACGACCCGGCCGGATGTTCGAGCCGATACCGCCGGCCGCCATCAATCACAACAATAGCGCCTCTTGCAAGAGTCAGAATAAGGCTGGTGGTAGTTGTGATAAATTGGCTGGCTTGTGTGTTAGTTTATATTTGTAATGCTGGTATCGTTTTTAAATAAATTGAAAGATCTCTAATATGTTTGTTTTAAGTTAAATGGCTATATTTTGCGTGTCTGCAGGAGTAGGCATGAAGGCGATATAAGGAGTTGTTGGTTGGAAGTTTTAATGGCGCAGGGCGTTCGTTGTGGGTTGGGTAATAAAGAATGCCGATACTGCTGTCTTTCAGTATCGCATGCGTGAGCGTTCGGACTTGCCATTGCCTAGCTTTAATGGAGTCTGATAAAAAACCGCTTCACTCTTAATGGTGAAGCGGTTTTTTGCTACTGGGTTCCCAGCCAACTAATAGGCATAACGCAACATTGTATGTGGCAAGTGGCGCAATACGAAGAGCGCGAACAACGCCATCATCGCCGGCAGTATCAGCCACCAGACCTTGGGTGACAGTGCCTTGAGCGGCTCCCTTCGCTGGACCAGGTACAGGCTGGCCGCGCAGATGCACGCTGCCAACATCGTGCCGGCCATTACGTCCGTTGGCCAGTGCGCGCCGAGGTACACTCGGGAAAGGGCAATCGCCATCGCCGGCAAACAGGCCACCAGTAACCAGGTCAGGCGCATGCGTGGTGGCTGTCCGCGGCCAGCCAGAACCGCGAGGGTCAGGAACAGTGCGAACGAGCCCGATGCATGGCCGCTGGGCATGCTGTAGCTGGACAGAGGGTCGCTCAGCACTTCCGGCCGTAGGCGGGCGAAAAAAAGTTTGGTCGCGGTGTTGGCCAGTGCCGTGAACAATAATGTGCTGATGGCGAAGATCGCCTGCCGCCACTGTCGGGTAATTAGCAGCAGTCCTGCCAGCAAAGCACTGAACAGCAGCATGTTGCGGAATTCGCCAATCAGCGTGAAGACCACCGCGACCTCATCGAGCATCGGGCTGCGATGTTCCTGCACCAGGGTCATCAGCCCTTGATCGAGGGCGTTCAGGTACGGATAGCCGATGAACAGCCCTGCCAGAATGAGAAAACTCATGCCGGCGATTAACCCTGTAGCCCTGCGATGCTGGCGCAAGCTACTGGTGGCGCTCAGCCCGACCATCATTGCAATGCTGCCGGCAACGATTCCTGTCTGAGGCCAGAAACCTTCAGGCAACGGCAAGCGAATCGCCGCACCGGTGGCCCAGCCAGGCAGCAAATAAGCCACCGACCACCCCGCACCGGCCAGCAGGCTGACGGCGATGAAGCGTGGGAAGGGCATGTCGCACATGCCGGCGACCATGGGCAGCATCGGCCGCAACGGCCCGATAAAACGCCCGACCAGCAGGCTGGCGATGCCATAGCGCTGAAAATAGGTCTCGGCCCCGGCAATCCATTCCGGGTGATGGCGCAAGCCGGGCAGGCGCCGGATGTTCTGATGAAAATGCCGTCCGAGGAAATACGAAACCACGTCACCCAACACACCGGCGAGGAAGCCCAGCAGCAAGGTTTCACTCAACGGCAACGCACCGCTGCCGGCCAACACCGCAACGGTGAACAGTAAAACCGTGCCGGGGACGATCAGCCCGGCAATCGCCAGGCATTCCACAAAAGCCACCAGAAATATTGCCGCCGCCAGCCATTGCGGGTTGACCGTCAACCAACCGGTCACGCTATCGAGCCATTGGCCCATAAATCCAACTCCGTTTTCATTGGTTGCCCCTGTAGGAGCTGCCGCAGGCTGCGATCTTTTGCCTTTCAAAGATCAAGATCAATAGATCGCCGCCTGCGGCAGCTCCTACAGGATTGTGTTCATAGCAGGATGTAATCGCGCCCTTCGGTTTGCCCCCGTCGCAGCGGATTTCGCGTGCAGTACGGCGCATAAGCCGCATCGACAAAGCGGTACATCAGATGCTCATCGCGCCCGTGGGGGATGCCCAGGCGTGTAGTCTGGATGATGTGGGCGGGCGTCTGGCCGACGTGCTCCACCAGCAGCACTTCATGGTCAAAGCGTTTGGCGTCCCACACCGGCACTTTCAGGCCCAGTGCCTTGCAGAGCAGGGTTTGCCCGGCGCAGAGTTTTTGTGACGGGCGAGGGTGGCCCTGGGCGTCGGGATTGTTCAATAGCATCTGTGCCAGGCTGGCCGGCCCGCTCAATTCATCGACCCACGGGTAGGCGGACTTGATCAGCACGGCGTTACCGGGCCCTTGGGCGCTGAAATTAAGGGAATCGCCGCCCCGGGCGTAATACATATAGATGTGGCCGCCATCCAGAAACAAAGCCTTACGCTTTTCTGTGTAGCCGAGGGACGCGTGGCTGCCTTTTTCCGCGCGGTAATAGGCTTCGGTCTCGATGATTCGGGCGCTGAGCCACAGGTCGCCGACCCGATGGCGTATGACTTTACCCAGTAAATCCCGAGCCAGAATTTGCGCGTCGCGGTCGAAAAACGCGTCCGGCAGGCCCGTGGGCAGGCTCGTAGCGGATGCTCGAACAGTCAGGTTGGACATGATGAACGACGTTTATCAGGGCTGATTGAGTCGTGATGATAACAATTTGCAGCTTAATCCCGGCTGAACGTCAGCAAATTGCCCTCCATTTCGACCATCCGCCCGTCACCGCTGTTAGTCCCGGGACGCGACAGCTATAATCTGCCGCTTTACTCTTTACCAAGACCTTATCAAAGACCACGCCAGACCATGACTGAGTCCGTTCTTGACTACATGACCCGCCTGGGTTGCGCTGCCCGCGAAGCTTCCCGCGTGATCGGCCGCGCCAGCACCGCGCAGAAAAACCGCGCCCTGCAGGCTGCCGCCAATGCGCTGGACGCTGCCCGCGCCGAGCTGACGGCGGCCAATGAGCTGGATTTGGCCGCCGGCCGCGCCAATGGTCTTGAGCCGGCTCTGCTGGAACGTCTGGCGCTGACCCCGGAGCGCATCGACGGCATGATCGTCGGCCTGCGTCAGGTTGCGGCGCTGCCGGACCCGGTCGGCGCGATCCGTGACATGAGCTACCGCCCGTCCGGTATTCAGGTCGGCAAGATGCGCGTGCCACTGGGCGTGATCGGAATCATCTACGAGTCGCGGCCAAACGTGACCATCGATGCCGCCAGCCTGTGCCTGAAGTCCGGTAACGCGACCATCCTGCGTGGCGGTTCCGAGGCCATTCATTCCAATCGAGCCATCGCCGCCTGCATTCAGCGCGGCCTGGCCGAGGCCGGCCTGCCGGCCGCAGTGGTGCAAGTGGTCGAAACCACGGATCGCGCTGCCGTCGGCGCGCTGATCACCATGCCTGAATACGTCGATGTCATCGTGCCGCGCGGCGGCCGTGGTCTGATCGAACGCGTCAGCCGTGATGCCCGCGTACCGGTGATCAAGCACCTGGACGGCATCTGCCACGTTTACGTGAGTGAACACGCCGATCTGGCCAAGGCCCAGCGCATCGCGTTCAACGCCAAGACGTACCGTTATGGCATCTGTGGTGCCATGGAAACGCTGCTGGTGGATCACACCGTTGCCAAGGATTTCCTGCCGGCGATGGCGGCACAGTTCCGCGAAAAAGGCGTCGAACTGCGCGGTTGCGAGCGTACCCGGGCAATCATCGATGCCGTGGTCGCTACCGAAGAAGACTGGAGCACTGAGTACCTGGCGGCGATTCTGTCGATCCGCGTAGTCGACGGACTGGGCCAGGCCATCGAGCACATCAATCATTACGGTTCCCATCACACCGATTCGATTGTCAGCGAACACCAGGGCGACACCCGGCGTTTCGTGGCTGAAGTCGACTCCTCGTCGGTGATGATCAATACCCCGACATGCTTCGCCGATGGCTTCGAATACGGATTGGGTGCCGAGATCGGCATTTCTACTGATAAGCTGCACGCCCGCGGCCCGGTGGGCCTCGAAGGGTTGACCTGCGAGAAGTACATCGTGGTCGGCGACGGGCAGTTGCGCGGACAGGAGCCGGCCTGACTTGGGCGACTTAGACCCGCCAGCCCCGGCCACCGTCAGCGAGCCAGTCCCTTGCCGCATTGGCGTGCTGGGCGGAACGTTCGACCCGGTGCACATCGGCCATTTGCGCAGTGCGCTGGAAGTCGCCGAAACACTGGCGCTCGATGAACTGCGACTGACACCGAGTGCCAGGCCACCCCATCGGAATACGCCGCAGGTGTCAGCCAAAGACCGGCTGGCGATGGTCGAGTGCGCGGTGGCCGGTGTGGCGCCGTTGGTGGTGGACGCCCGCGAATTGCAGCGGGACAAACCGTCCTACACCATTGATACCCTGGAGCTGATGCGCGCCGAACTGGCCGCAGAAGACCAGGTTTTTCTGCTTTTGGGCTGGGACGCTTTTTGCGGCCTGCCCACTTGGCACCGCTGGGAAGAGTTGCTCCAGCATTGCCATATCCTGGTGTTGCAACGCCCGGATGCCGACAGCGAACCGCCGGATGCCTTGCGCAACCTGCTGGCCGCGCGCTCGGTGAGCGACCCGCTGGCCCTCAAGGGGCCGAGCGGACAGATTGCATTCGTCTGGCAGACACCGCTCGCGGTATCCGCCACCCAGATCCGTCAACTGCTGGCCAGCGGTAAGTCGGTACGTTTCCTGGTGCCCGACGCGGTCCTGGCCTACATCGATGCGCACGGACTCTACCGTGCGTCGAACTGAATAGGAGTGCCTCAAGGCACGTAGCAACAACGTGTATTGAAGCGCCCGAACATACGAGCAAAACGAGTTTTATATGACGAACAACGACGTAAACAAAGTTAAGCGCAAAGGCACGTTCAAGAGTGCCCCGCTGCCGGAAAAGGTACTCGCTGCCGAGCCGCCTAAAGGCGACGAACTGGTCAAGATCGCCGTAGCCGCCCTGGAAGACGTCAAGGCCCAGGACGTGCTGGTCATCGATGTTCGCGACAAGCAGAGCATCACTGACTACATGATCATCGCCACCGGTACGTCCAACCGCCAGATCGGCGCGATGCTGGACAAGGTCCGAGAGGCCGTCAAAGCCCTGGGCATCAAGCCGCTGGGTGAAGAAGGCAAGGGCGACAGCGACTGGGTTCTGCTGGACATGGACGACGTGATCGTCCACATGATGACTTCCAATGCACGCCAGTTCTACGACCTGGAGCGCCTGTGGAAGGGGGCCGAGCAGAGCCGTGCAGCCGATGGCAAACACCACAGCCCTGAAGTTGGTCACGAGCACTTCAACAAGCTCAACAAAGACCAGGAATAAGGGACTGCTGTGCGACTGCGACTGATCGCCGTCGGTTCACGCATGCCCAAATGGGTGGAAGAAGGCTGGCATGAATATGCCAAGCGTCTTCCGTCCGAGCTGGCGCTGGAACTGGTGGAAATACCGCTCAATACCCGTGGCAAGAACGCCGACGTGGCCCGCTTCATCCGTCAGGAAGGCGAAGCCATGCTGGCCAAGGTCGGGCCGAACGAGCGGATTGTCACTCTCGAAGTCCACGGCAAGCCCTGGAGCACCGAGCAACTGGCGGTCGAGCTTGATCGCTGGCGGCTGGACTCGCGTACGGTCAACTTCATGGTCGGCGGCCCCGAAGGGCTGGCGCCGGAAGTCTGTGCCCGGGCTGACCAGCGCTGGTCGTTGTCGCCGCTGACCTTGCCGCACCCGCTGGTGCGGATCCTGATCGGCGAACAGTTGTACCGTGCCTGGACCGTGCTGTCCGGTCACCCTTACCACAAGTAGCTCTGCCCTCATGTCCCAGCCGATCCGCATCAAGGACCACGAAAAAGACGCCCGTCTGGTGCGTGGCCGCGTCGTGTTCGGGGCCATTGCAGTGGTGGCGCTGATTGGCGTGCTGATCGCGCGCCTGTATTTCCTGCAGGTGATCCAGTACGAGTACCACTCGACCCTGTCGGAAAACAACCGCGTCCATGTGCAGCCGATTCCGCCGCCCCGTGGCTTGATTTTCGACCGCAATGGCGTGGTGATTGCCGATAACCGGCCGAGTTTCAGCCTGAGCATGACCCGCGAGCGTTCCGGCGACTGGCAGCAGGTGCTCGATGTGATCGTCGAAGTGCTGGAACTGACGCCCGAGGACCGGCTGATCTTCGAGAAGCGCATGCGTCAGGGCCGCCGGCCGTTCGAGCCGGTGCCGATCCTGTTTGAACTGACCGAAGAGCAGATTGCGCGCATCGCCGTGAACCAGTTCCGCCTGCCGGGTGTGGAAGTGGTCGCGCAATTGGTCCGTCACTACCCGCAGGGCGCGCACTTTGCGCACTCGGTGGGCTACATGGGGCGGATCAACGAGAAAGAGCTGAAGACCCTGGATCCGGTGAGTTACAGCGGCACCCATCAAATTGGCAAAACCGGCATCGAGCGTTTCTACGAGCCTGAATTGCACGGCCAGGTGGGTTACGAGGAAGTCGAGACCAACGCCCGGGGCCGCGTATTGCGCGTGCTCAAGCGTACCGATCCGATTCCCGGCAAGGACATCGTCCTGAGCCTGGACATCAAATTGCAGGAAGCCGCCGAAGCTGCGCTCGGTGGTCGTCGTGGTGCGGTGGTAGCGCTGGACCCGAAAACCGGTGAAGTGCTGGCGATGGTCAGCCAGCCGAGTTTCGACCCGAACCTGTTCGTCACCGGCATCAGCTCCAGGGCCTATTCCGAGCTGCGCGATTCCATCGACCGGCCGTTGTTCAACCGCGTGCTGCGTGGCCTGTACCCGCCGGGCTCGACCATCAAGCCGGCGGTGGCGATTGCCGGCCTGGATTCCGGCGTGGTGACCGCTTCGACCCGAGTGTTCGACCCCGGTTACTACATGCTGCCCAACTACGACCACAAATACCGTAACTGGAACCGTACCGGCGACGGTTTTGTCGACCTCGATACGGCGATCATGCGCTCCAACGACACCTACTTCTATGACCTGGCCCACAAGCTGGGGATCGATCGGTTGTCGTCGTACCTGTCCAAGTTCGGCATCGGTCAGAAGGTTTCCCTGGACATGTTCGAAGAGTCGCCGGGTCTGATGCCGACCCGCGAATGGAAGCGCGCGACCCGCCGCCAGGCATGGTTCCCGGGTGAAACGCTGATTCTGGGGATCGGTCAGGGCTACATGCAATCGACTCCGTTGCAACTGGCTCAGGCCACCGCATTGGTGGCCAATAAAGGCATCTGGAATCGTCCGCACCTGGCCAGGACCATCGAAGGCGAGAAGCCGGTGGACCCTAACCCGATGCCGGACATTATCCTGCGCGACCCATCGGACTGGACCAAGGTCAACCACGGCATGCAGCAGGTTATGCATGGTGCCCGGGGTACGGCGCGCAAAGCCTCGATCGGCGCGCAATACCGAATCGCCGGCAAGTCGGGTACGGCCCAGGTGGTCGCGATCAAGCAGGGTGAAAAGTACGACCGCTCCAAGGTCCAGGAGCGTCACCGTGACCACGCCTTGTTCGTCGGCTTCGCGCCGGCCGACGACCCGAAAATCGTGGTGTCGGTGATGGTCGAGAACGGCGAGTCCGGCTCCGGCGTCGCCGCGCCAGTGGTGCGTCAAGTCATGGATGCCTGGCTCCTGGACCAGGACGGTCGGTTGAAGCCCGAATACGCCAGCCCTATCAGTGCAGAGGCTACCGCCCGTGATGAATAACTTCGATCGCATGCTCTCCAGCGAGGATGTGATGCGTCGCCGTGCAACGCTGCTGCAACGCCTGCACATCGACGGCCCATTGTTGATCCTGCTGCTGACTCTCGCCGCCGGCAGCCTGTTCGTGCTGTATTCGGCCAGTGGCAAAAGCTGGGATCTGCTGGGCAAGCAAGCCACTTCGTTCGGCATCGGCCTGGTGTCGATGGTCATCATCGCCCAGTTCGAGCCGCGCTTCATGGCGCGCTGGGTGCCGCTGGGCTACGTGGTCGGGGTAATGCTGTTGCTGGTGGTGGACATCATGGGCCACAACGCCATGGGCGCCACCCGCTGGATCAACATTCCCGGGGTGATCCGTTTCCAGCCCTCGGAATTCATGAAAATTCTGATGCCGGCGACGATCGCCTGGTACTTGTCCAAACGCACCTTGCCGCCCCAGCTCAAGCATGTGGGCGTCAGCCTGATGCTGATCGGCGTGCCGTTCATTCTGATCGTGCGTCAACCGGACCTCGGCACTTCGCTGCTGATCCTGGCCGGCGGCGCTTTCGTGTTGTTCATGGGTGGCTTGCGCTGGCGCTGGATCCTCAGCGTACTGGCCGCCGCCGTGCCCGTGGCGGTTGCCATGTGGTTCTTCATCATGCACGACTATCAGAAGCAGCGAATTCTGACGTTCCTCGACCCGGAGAGCGACCCGCTCGGTACGGGCTGGAACATCATCCAGTCCAAGGCCGCCATCGGTTCCGGCGGTGTGTTCGGCAAGGGCTGGTTGCTGGGGACCCAGTCGCACCTGGACTTCCTGCCGGAAAGCCACACCGACTTCATCATTGCAGTAATGGGTGAAGAATTCGGCCTGGTGGGGATCTGCGCGCTGTTGCTGATCTACCTGCTGTTGATCGGCCGCGGACTGGTGATTACCGCCCAGGCGCAGACATTGTTCGGCAAGTTGCTCGCGGGCAGCCTGACCATGACGTTTTTTGTTTATGTTTTCGTCAACATCGGTATGGTCAGTGGCCTGTTGCCGGTGGTGGGGGTGCCGTTGCCGTTCATTAGCTACGGAGGAACTTCGCTGGTGACGCTGCTGTCAGCGTTTGGGGTTTTGATGTCAATCCATACCCATCGCAAGTGGATCGCGCAGGTTTGAATAAGGTGAAACTTTCAATGCAAGTAATGCGTGGCTGGGCGACTCGGTATGCGCCATGGGTCGGCCTGGTAAGCATCCTTGGCACCGTGCAGGAAGCGTTGGCCGGCGACTACGAAGGCTCACCCCAGGTGGCCGAATTCGTCGGTGAAATGACCCGCGACTATGGTTTCGCCGGTGAACAATTGATGGGTGTGTTCCGCGAAGCCGAGCGCAAGCAGTCGATTCTGGACGCCATCTCGAAACCCGCCGAACGGGTCAAACAGTGGAGCGAATATCGCCCGATGTTCATCACCGATGCGCGCATAGCCCGGGGTGTGGATTTCTGGCGTCAGCACGAAGCAGTGTTGGCCCGTGCCGAGCAGGAATACGGCGTGCCGGCCCAGGTGATAGTCTCGATCATCGGCGTTGAAACCTTTTTCGGCCGTAATACCGGAAATTTCCGGGTGATCGATGCCTTGTCGACCCTGGGTTTCGACTATCCTCCCCGTGCCGAGTTTTTCCGCAAGGAATTGCGTGAGTTCCTGCTGCTGGCCCGCGAAGAGCAGGTCGATCCATTGACGCTCAAAGGCTCCTACGCCGGCGCAATGGGATTGCCGCAATTCATGCCGAGCAGTTTCCGCGCCTATGCGGTGGATTTCGACGGTGATGGCCATATCAACATCTGGACCAACCCGGACGATGCCATTGGCAGTGTCGCCAGTTACTTCAAGCGTCATGGCTGGGTCGCCGGCGAACCGGTAGTCAGTCGCGCCGATGTCCGTGGCGATCACGCCGACGAGGGTTTGACCACAGGAATCGAACCGACAAAAACCGTCGGGGAGTTGCGAGCCCTGGGGTGGTCAAGTCATGATGCGCTGCGCGATGATATGCCGGTTACCGCTTTCCGCCTGGAAGGCGACAATGGCCCCGAGTACTGGATGGGCCTGAAGAATTTTTACGCGATCACGCGTTATAACCGCAGCGTGATGTACGCCATGGCCGTACATCAACTGTCTGAACAGCTGGTCCAAGCACGGGGCGTCAAGTAATGCGGGCATTGCCTATCGATAAACCCCTGAAGCTGATGGCATTCGCCGCGTTGGCCGTGTTGGTCGCCAGTTGTTCGACCAGCCGCGTGCCGGCCCAGAAGTCCACCACCGCCGTGCGCTCGACGCCGGGGCTGGACATCAACCGCGCCCACAAGGATGGCGCGCCATGGTGGGATGTCGATGTTTCGCGCATCCCGGACGCCACGCCGACCCTGCACACCGGCCCGTACAAGGCTAACCCGTACACTGTGCTGGGCAAGACTTACTTTCCGCTGCAAGAGTCCAAGACCTACGTGCAGTCGGGTACGGCGTCCTGGTACGGCACCAAGTTCCACGGTCAGAACACCGCCAACGGCGAAGTGTATGACCTGTACGGCATGAGTGCTGCGCACAAGACATTGCCACTGCCGAGTTACGTTCGGGTGACCAACCTGGACAACAACAAGAGCGTGATTCTGCGGGTCAACGATCGCGGGCCATTCTATTCGGACCGGATCATCGACTTGTCCTACGCGGCGGCCAAAAAGCTCGGTTATGCCGAAACCGGCACCGCGCGGGTAAAGGTCGAAGGCATCGACCCGCAAACGTGGTGGGCAGCCAAAGGTCGTCCGGCGCCTTTGATGCTCAACGAACCGCAAGTCGCGCAGAATAGCGCCCCGGTGATCACGGCTTCGGCCGGCACCGTCGAGCAATGGACACCGCCGCCGCAGCAACACGCCGCCGCAGCGGTGCCTGTGCAGCTCGATGCTAAAAAAAACGCTTCTGTACCAGCCTCTGGCCAGTATCTGCAGGTGGGCGCGTTCGCCAACCCGGACGCTGCAGAACTCCTGAGATCGAAGCTCAGCGGGATGGTGAGCGCTCCGGTGTTCATCAGCTCGATCGTGCGCAATCAGCAGACCCTGCACAGGGTTCGCCTGGGGCCGATCGGTTCGCCGGGTGAGATTGCCCAGGTACAGAACAGCGTGCGCCTGGCCAACCTTGGTTCGCCAAGTGTGGTCACCGAGTAATACGTAGGACTTGATTGACGATTCACCAGCGATTGGGGGGTGAATCAGGTTGTTGGCTCGTCGAAGAACAAAAGCCCGGCAAGGGTGACTGGAGTGAGCAACTGAACACGCGATGACTCGTTAGAAAGTCATCTGATTTAATTTTGCCTTCGGGCAGTTTCCATTAGCGATTTCGAGAGACGGATGAACATCACCACCTTTGCCAAACGCCTGTGTCTGCTAGTCCCGCTGCTCCTCTCGCCAGCCGCCTTCGCGGCCGAGATGATGCCGTCGCCACCACAACTGGCTGCCAAAGCCTACGTTCTGATGGATGCCAGCAGCGGCAACGTGCTGGTCGAGAACAACGGTGACCAGCGTCTGCCGCCGGCCAGCCTGACCAAGCTGATGACTGCGTACATCGCGACCCTGGAAATCCGTCGTGGCCAGATCGGCGAAAACGATCCGGTGACCGTCAGCGAAAACGCCTGGCGTACCGGTGGTTCGAGGATGTTCATCAAGGTCGGCTCGCAGGTCACCGTCAGCGACCTGCTGCACGGCATCATCATCCAGTCGGGCAACGACGCCAGCGTCGCGCTCTCCGAGCACATCGCCGGCAGCGAAGACGCCTTCGCCGACCTGATGAACAAGACTGTTGCCGACCTGGGCATGACCAACACCCACTTCATGAACCCGACCGGCCTGCCGAACCCTGAGCACTACTCGTCGGCTCACGACATGGCTGTGCTGGCCCGCGCGATCATCCACGAAGACCCGGCTCACTACGCGATCTACTCGCAGAAAGAGTTCTTCTGGAATGGCATCAAGCAACCGAACCGTAACCTGCTGCTGTGGCGCGACAAGACCGTCGACGGCCTCAAAACCGGCCACACCGACGAAGCCGGCTACTGCATGGTGTCTTCGGCCGTACGTGATGGCATGCGTCTGATCGCCGTGGTGTTCGGCACCAACAGCGAAGTGGCCCGTGCCGCCGAAACCCAGAAGCTGCTGACCTACGGTTTCCGCTTCTTCGAAACCCAGACCTTCTATCAGAAGGGCGCCGAACTGGCCCAGGCACCTGTCTGGAAAGGCTCCACCAATCAAGTCAAGGCCGGCCTGGCTGAAGACCTGACCATGACCCTGCCGAAAGGCCAGCTGAAAAAGCTCGCTGCCAGCATGACAATGAACCCGCAGCTGGTCGCGCCAATCGCCAAGGGCGACGTGATCGGTAAAGTCGAAGTGAAGCTGGACGACAAGGTGGTGCACAGCGCTGATCTGATCGCTCTGGACGCTGTCGAGGAAGGTGGTATCTTCCGCCGCATGTGGGATAGCATCCGTCTATTCTTCTACGGCTTGTTCAACTGAATTTAGTGTGCACCTGCATGGCTCCGCGCTGAACTGGCGCGCAGCCATGCCCGTCGCCACGGCTTACGCTTACGAGGCCGTTACGCCATGACCGATACCGAAGTAAAGGCGCCAAAGATCGAATTCCCGGTCACTGACTATCCCGTTAAGGTAATCAGCGATACCGGTGTGGGCAACAAGGACAAGATCATCAAGATCGTCGAGAAACACGCCAAGATCAACGATGAGCGTGTTGACGAGCGCCAGAGCAGCAACGGCAAATACACCACCATCCAGTTGCACATCGTCGCGACCGACCAGGACCAGCTGTACAACATCAACAGCGAACTGCGGGCCACCGGTTTCGTGCACATGGTGCTGTGATGTCCGGTGTGCTGGGCTTTCGCGAGCTCGGCCAGATGGCTTACGAGCCGGTCTGGCATGCCATGCAACGCTTCACCAACGAACGCGGCAGCGATGCCGCCGACGAGATCTGGCTGGTAGAGCATCCACCGGTGTTCACCCAGGGCCAGGCGGGCAAGGCCGAGCATTTGCTGCTCCCCGGTGATATTCCGGTGGTGCAGGTCGATCGTGGTGGTCAGGTGACTTACCACGGGCCTGGCCAGTTGGTGGCTTATCTGCTGCTGGACGTGCGCAAGCTCGGGTTTGGTGTGCGCGATCTGGTCACCCGGATGGAGCAGTGCCTGATCGAGCTGCTGGCCAGTTACGGCGTCACCGCCGTGGCCAAACCCGATGCACCGGGTGTCTACGTCGACGGGGCGAAAATCGCCTCGCTGGGTCTGCGGATCCGCCATGGCTGCTCCTTTCATGGCCTGGCCCTGAACGTGGACATGAACCTGGAACCGTTTCGACGGATTAATCCCTGCGGCTATGCCGGGCTGGCGATGACCCAGCTTAGCGATCACGCAGGATCGATTGAATTTGCCGAGGTAAGTGCCCGGCTGCGCGCGCAGCTCGTCAAACACCTCGACTATGCTGAGCAGACGACCCTGACGGGCGGAATCGACTGATATGACTACTGATGCAGTGCAAACCATGATCCCGACGCTCGATGTCACCGAGCGCCCGGCCCCGCGTCCCAAGGTAGAAGCCGGCGTCAAGCTGCGCGGCGCCGAAAAGGTTGCACGCATCCCGGTGAAGATCATTCCGACTACGGAATTGCCGAAAAAACCGGACTGGATTCGTGTCCGCATCCCGGTTTCACCGGAAGTCGACCGCATCAAGGCCCTGCTGCGCAAACACAAGCTGCACAGCGTGTGCGAAGAGGCTTCCTGCCCTAACCTGGGCGAGTGCTTCTCCGGCGGCACCGCGACCTTCATGATCATGGGTGACATCTGCACCCGTCGTTGCCCGTTCTGCGACGTCGGCCACGGCCGTCCGAAGCCGCTGGACGTCAACGAGCCGGAAAGCCTGGCCATCGCCATCGCCGACCTGAAACTCAAGTACGTGGTAATCACCTCGGTGGACCGTGATGATCTGCGTGACGGCGGTGCCCAGCACTTTGCCGACTGCATCCGCGAAATCCGCAAGCTGTCGCCGAATGTGCAGCTCGAAACCCTGGTCCCGGATTACCGTGGCCGCATGGACATCGCGCTGGAAATCACTGCTGCCGAGCCGCCGGATGTGTTCAACCACAACCTGGAAACCGTGCCGCGCCTGTACAAGGCTGCGCGTCCGGGCTCGGACTACCAGTGGTCGCTGACCCTGCTGCAACGTTTCAAGCAGATGATGCCGCACATTCCGACCAAGTCCGGTTTGATGCTGGGCCTGGGCGAGACCGACGAAGAAGTCATCGAAGTCATGAAGCGCATGCGCGAACACGACATCGACATGCTGACCCTCGGCCAGTACCTGCAACCGTCCCGCAGCCACTTGCCGGTGCAGCGCTTCGTGCACCCGGACACCTTCGCCTGGTTCGCCGAGGAAGGCTACAAGATGGGCTTCAAGAACGTGGCGTCCGGTCCGTTGGTACGCTCTTCGTATCACGCTGACGAGCAGGCCAAGCTGGTCAAGGCCGAGCTGATGTCGTCCTGATCGACGCAATGAAATGAAAAGCGCCCGCACGGTGTTCAGCCTCGCGGGCGTTTTTTTGCCTGGCCTACGGCAATGGCTGTTTTTTCCTGCAACCTGCGGGGCAACGGTTCCTCTTCTGTTTGTCCCCGTTCCTGACTACTGTGTGCTGAAGATTTCACGCAGGGAGATTCACGGATGACCGCTCGACCGACCCACACCCTTTGCCCTCATGCTCCGGTCCCGGCACTGCCGTCGGAAGGCATGATCGGCGTTATCGCACCCGCCGGTCCCGCGCCGCTGGACACCGACAAGGCGGTGCAATGGATGCGTGCCCGGGGTTATTCACTGAAAGTGTTTCCCGGGGTCTACGAAAAAAACGGCTACCTGGCCGGGAGCGACGAGGTGCGACTTGGCGACCTGCATGCAGCATTCGCCGACAGCGAGGTGGATGCCATCATCTGCCTGCGCGGCGGTTACGGCACGCCGCGGCTCCTCGACCGCATTGATTTTGATTTGCTGCGTGACAACGCCAAGCCGTTCATCGGCTACAGCGACATCACCGCTCTGCATTTGGCGATCAGTCGCTATGCCGGCTTCGTGACATTTCATGGTCCGATGCTCAATGCCGACCTGCTGGGTGGCAAGCAAAAACCTACGGAGTCTTCCTTCTTCAACATGCTGCGAGGGCAGGTGAGGGCGGGAACGGTGCTGGCTCATCCGGTGGCTTATCCGCTGACCACGATCGAGCCTGGCGTGGCTCATGGGCGCTTGCTCGGTGGCAATCTGGCCATGATCGCCGCGACCATGGGCACGCCTTACGAGATAGACGCCGAGGGCGTCATTCTGTTGATCGAGGACATCAACGAGCCGCTGTATCGCATCGATCGGTTGCTGACCCATCTGCGGCTGGCTGGCACGTTGCACAAACTGCGCGGCGTGTTGGTAGGGGATGTGGCAGGGGTTGAGGTGGCAGCGCTGGACAGGTTGCTGAAGCAGACCTTCGAGCCATTGAATATTCCGGTGTTGTCCGGGTGGCGCAGTGGGCATTGCGATCCGAACCTGATGCTGCCCATGGGGGCGTTGGTCAGGCTGGATGCGGGGAGCAAGGAATTGGTGCTGGAGCAGGATGTAGTAGTCAGGCGTTGAAATTCAGTCGCCTTTAAGTCAGTCATCGTCGGATCGCCGTCCGGAGCCGGCTCGCTCCCACATTCGACTGTATTCCTATGGAAGAACTCGGTCACCTGTGGGAGCGGGCTTGCCCGCGAAGCTTTTAGCGGTTCCGCAACCCTTCCAGCAACTTATGCGTCGGATACCCGTCCGCCGGCCAGCCAAACGACTGTTGGGCGCTGCGGATCGCCTTGCGCGTGTTGGCACCAATGATCCCGTCGGCGGTGCCGGCATCGTAGTTTTGTGTGCTCAGCAAGTTTTGCAGCTCGATCCGCTCGGTACGGCTCAGTGGCAGGTCATCCTTTGGCCACGTGCCGCTGATCAGTCCCGCGCCATTGAAGCGTTCGGACAACAGGCTCACCCCCAAGGCGTAGGACGACGAGTTGTTGTACTTGAGGATCGCCCGGAAGTTATCGAGCACCAGGAACGCCGGTCCACGGTAACCGGCCGGCAGCAGCAGGGCGGCGGACAGTTGCTCGGAGCCGGCCGGGACCTGGCCACCATTGGGCAGCGTAATCCCCAGTTGCCGCCATTCGGCGACGCTCTTGCGAGTCGTGCCATCGGCCAGCACGTAGTTGAACCCGCCTGGCAACTGCACCTCGAAGCCCCACGGCTGGCCTCTCTGCCAGCCTGAGCTTTGCAGGTAATGCGCGGTCGAGGCCAGGGCATCGGCCGAACTGCCCCAGATATCGCGGCGCCCATCACCATCGAAGTCGACGGCATGGGTGTTGTAGGTGGTCGGAATGAACTGGGTCTGGCCCATGGCGCCGGCCCAGGATCCGAGCATCTTCTCGGGTTCGATATCGCCTTGTTGCAGGATTTGCAGGGCGGCAATCAATTGTGCGTGGGCGAAACCGGGGCGACGGCCTTCGTAGGCCAGGGTCGCCAGCGAGTTGATCACCGACTTGCTGCCCTGGAACTGGCCAAAGTTGCTTTCCATGCCCCACACGGCCACCAACGCCTGACGATCAACGCCGTAACGCTGCTCGATGCTTTGCAGGATGTCGGCGTACTGGTTGACCAGCGACTGGCCTTTGCGTACCCGCAGCGGCGACAAGGCGCCGTCGAGGTATTCCCACACCGGTTTTGCGAATTCCGGTTGGCTGCGATCGGCACGAATCACACTGGGGTCGAAGCTGACATCGGCGAAAGCGCGATCAAACAGATCGGCGCGGATACCGGCGGCCAAGGCATCCTTGCGGAAACCCGCCTGCCATTCGGCGAAGGTCTGGGTGGGTTGGATGTCGAGGTCTTCACCGTTCGGAACCACAGGCGGAACAACCGCCGGGGCGGTGGCGACAGGGAGGGTCTGAAGCGGCTGGGCGTCGGCGGCGGTAGGTTTTTCCGCGCAGGCGACTAGCAAAACGAGGCTGGAGGCAGCAATCAATTGGCGCAAGTGCCAACGACGGGAAAGACAAAAGGGCATGCACGGGTCCAGGGAATACGGATCAGGTGCAAACCTTAACATGTTGAGCGGATGCTTGCCTTTCAGGCCGCCAGAAAGCAAGAAGCCTCCCAGCTGTCAGACTGGAAGGCTTCGCGGCGGTAACTGCCTTTGCCCTTGGTGGGGCGTTCCTGGCGGCTGCGGAACAATGGCTGGGCGATGATGGATTTGGCTTTGTTGGGGCCATGCTTCGATGGCTTTTTGCTCATGATGATTTCTCGCAAGTGAGTGGATTTTGCGAGGCGAATCATCGGCCGAAGTTCAGGTTCTGTCTATAGGGGCGATGGATGTGGATTTTGTAGGAAGAAAGATCAAGAGATCTCACTCGGCAGGCAACGCCAGTTTTTGCCCGGCCATCAACAACGTCAACCGACTCAGACTCATCCACGGCGAACCCGCAGCCTGGCCCTTGATCTGTGCGTCGATACGCTGTGCTTCGAGCAAAAGTTGCGCCCAGCGTTGCGCCGAGTAGCGTTGCAGGGCTTTGCTCATCAACGGTTTACGTTTGTCCCAGACCGGTGGCTTAGCCTGGCTGAAGGCCTTGTCCAGCGGCGTGCCCTGACTGTATTGCAGGGAAATATTGGCCAGCAGGCGCAACTCCCGGGCCAGGGCCCAGAGAATCACCGGCGGCTCGACGCCTTCGCCGCGCAATCCTTCGAGCATGCGCAACGCATGGACTGCTTCACCATTGAGCACCGCATCGGTCAGCCCAAAGACGTCGAAGCGCGCACTGTCGGCCACCGCCGCCTGTACGGTTTCAACGGTGATCTGACCCCCTTCGGCCATCAGCTTGAGCTTTTCGATTTCCTGGGCGGCGGCCAGCAAGTTGCCCTCGACCCGCGCGGCGATCAGCTCAACGGCGTCCTGGCTGGCGGAAAGCCCGGCCTGGGACAAACGTTGGCGGATCCAGCTTGGCAACTGGGCGACATCGACTGGCCAGATCTGCACGAACTGGGTCTGTTGTCCTTCGAACAGCGCTTTGCCCCACTTGGTTTTCTGCGCACTACCATCGAGTTTCGGCAGGCTGATCAGCAGTATGGTGTCGTCAGCCGGGCGCGAGCAGTACTCGATCAGCGCGGCGGCACCTTTGTCGCCGGGTTTGCCGGAAGGCAAGCGCAGTTCCAGCAGGCGCTTTTCGGCGAACAGCGACATGCTGGCACCGGCTTGCAGCAGCGTCCCCCAGTCGAAACTGGCGTCGGCGGCAAACACCTGGCGTTCATCGAATCCCTGCTGACGGGCGGCAGTGCGAACGGCGTCGGCCGCCTCCTGGCACAACAACGGGTCATCGCCGCTGATGATGTAGACCGGCGCAAGGGCGCCTTGCAGGTGTTTGGCGAGTTGGGCGGGGGCGAGCTTCATAAGAGAGGGCGAACGGGGCGCCTGAACGCCCCGTAAGTCTTACTGCTGCGGCAGTTCGACAGGCGACTGGCGCGGGGTATCCGCTTCAGCCTTCTTTGCCGCTTCCAGTGCCGCGGCATCAGCCTTGGCCTTGGCTTCGGCAGTCTGTTGCAGCTGATCCAGTTGACCTGGGCTCAGTTGTTGCAGGCGCAGCATCATGCGTTGAACCAGCTCGCGGCGAGCTTCTGTCCGGGCCGTTGCGGCTTCCTGGTCGGAACCCATCAGGTTGTTGCCGTCGTGCAGGTAGATTTTCTGCACTTCAAGCTTGTCGCTCATCAGTGGCAGGTCACCGCGACCACGGATGTCGTAGTTCAATACGGTGGTCACCTGGTACTCGCCAGCACGACCGGCACCTGCGTAGCTGAGGATGCGTTGGCTTTCCTGCTCATTGGTCAGCACCAGTTTGTAAGGTGCGCCGTTATAGACCTTGACGCCGTTGCCTTCCAGTACCTGACGCAACTGGGTCACGGTTGGACCGTAGGCGTTACGGGCGCTCAGGTCGAGTTCCTTGATCGCCAGTTCGTCGGTGCCGGTGCCGCGCAGCTGGAAACCGCAGGCGCTCAACAGAACCGCGAGGCCCATCACCAGCAGATTGCGTTTGATCATCTTGTTGCTCCCCTTGAAACCATGTGGGCCGATCAAGCGGCCCGAAAGGTTTTACTCGGCGCCAGGCTCACCTGGCGCCTGATCCAATTAGCTGGCGACGATATTGACCAGTTTCCCGGGCACTACGATCACTTTACGAATGGTCAGACCGTCGACGAAGCGCAGGACGTTCTCGTTGGCGCGGGCGGCTGCTTCGACTTCTTCGCGGCTGGCACTGGCGGGCATTTCGATCTGGCCACGCAGCTTGCCGTTGACCTGGATGACGAGCGTCAGGCTGTCCTGAACCAGTGCGCTGTCGTCCTGCACCGGCCAACCGGCGTCGATCACAGGATCAGCGTGACCCAATTGATTCCACAGTTCGTGGCTGATGTGCGGCGTGATCGGAGCCAGCAGCAGAGTCACGGTTTCCAGACCTTCGTGAATCAGTGCGCGATCCTGCTCGGTGCCTTGCGCGGCTTTTTCCAGCACGTTCATCAGTGTCATCACCTGGGCGATGGCGGTGTTGAATTTGTGGTTCTGGCCGACGTCCTGGCTGGCCTGCTTGATGGCCAGGTGGATCGAGCGACGAACGGCTTTCTGCTCGTCATTCAGGCTGGCGACGTCCAGTTTGCCCGGCAGGCCCTGGGTGACGTGCGCTTGAGCCAGACGCCAGACACGCTTGAGGAAGCGGTGCGAACCTTCCACGCCGGAGTCAGACCATTCCGCGCTCATGTCAGGCGGCGAGGCGAACATCATGAACAGGCGGCAAGTGTCTGCACCGAACTGGTCGATCATCGACTGTGGGTCGACACCGTTGTTCTTCGACTTGGCCATCTTCTCGGTGCCGCCGATTTCCACCGGCAAGCCGTCAGCTTTCAACTTGGCGCTGATAACCTTGGCCTTGCTGTCACGCTCAAGCTCGACGTCCGCCGGGTTGAACCAGGTGTAAGCGCCATTGGCTTCGCGACGATAGTAAGTCTCGGCGATCACCATGCCCTGGGTCAGCAGGTTCTTGAACGGCTCGTTGGAGCTCACCAGGCCTTCGTCACGCATCAATTTGTGGAAGAAGCGCGCGTAGAGCAGGTGCAGGATCGCGTGTTCGATACCGCCGATGTACTGATCCACCGGCAGCCAGTGGTCGGCTGCGGATTTCTCCACGAGGCCGCCTTCAAAGTGCGGCGAGGCGTAGCGGGCGTAGTACCACGACGACTCGACGAAGGTGTCCATGGTGTCGGTTTCACGCTTGGCAGGCTGGCCACATTTAGGGCAGCTGCACTCGTAGAACTCAGGCATGCGCGCCAGTGGCGAGCCGGCGCCGTCCGGCACCACGTCTTCCGGCAGTACGACCGGCAATTGATCTTCCGGTACCGGCACATCACCGCAGGTGTTGCAGTGGATGATCGGGATCGGGCAGCCCCAGTAGCGCTGACGGCTGATGCCCCAGTCGCGCAGGCGGAACTGGGTGCGCGAGGCGCCCAGTTCTTTCTTGATCAGCGCAACTTCGATGGCGTCGAAGGCACCCGCGAAGTCGAGGCCGTCGAACTCGCCGGAATTGATCAGCGTGCCGTACTCGCCATAGGCGTCTTGCCATGGCGTCGGGTTGCTATCACCGGAACTGGTGCGCACGACCGATTTAACCGGCAGGTTGTACTTGTGGGCGAACTCGAAATCGCGCTCGTCGTGGGCTGGAACCGCCATCACCGCGCCATCGCCGTAGTGCATCAGCACATAGTTGGCGACCCATACCGGCAGTTTTTCGCCGGTCAGCGGGTGCTCGACGAACAGGCCGGTCGGCAGGCCTTTTTTCTCCTGGGTGGCGACGTCGGCTTCAGCCACGCTGCCGCCCTTGCATTCAGCGATGAACGCTTGCAACTCAGGATTGTTCTGTGCAGCGAGGGTGGCCAGGTGGTGCTCGGCGGCCACGGCGACGTAGGTCGCGCCCATCAGGGTGTCCGGACGGGTGGTGAAGACTTTCAGCACGCCCGCTTCGCCGATGGAATCGACGTTGTACGGGAACTGCACTTCCATGCCGCGGGATTTGCCGATCCAGTTGCGCTGCATGGTCTTGACCTGTTCAGGCCAGCCCGGCAGGTCGTCGAGGCTCTCCAGCAGCTCATCCGCGTAGGCGGTGATCTTGAAGTAGTACATCGGGATTTCGCGCTTTTCGATCAGCGCGCCGGAACGCCAGCCGCGACCGTCGATCACTTGCTCGTTGGCCAGGACGGTCTGGTCGATCGGGTCCCAGTTCACGGTGCCGCTTTTTTTGTAAATCACACCTTTTTCGAACAGGCGGGTGAACAGCCATTGTTCCCAGCGGTAGTAATCCGGCTTGCAGGTGGTCACCTCGCGCGACCAGTCCACCGCCAGGCCCAGGCTGCGCAGCTGGGTCTTCATGTAGGCGATGTTTTCGTAGGTCCACTTGGCGGGCGCGACGTTGTTCTTCATCGCGGCGTTTTCCGCCGGCATGCCGAAGGCGTCCCAACCCATGGGTTGCAGAACGTTCTTGCCTTGCATGCGCTGGTAGCGGGAGATCACGTCGCCGATGGTGTAGTTGCGCACGTGCCCCATGTGTAGCTTGCCGCTGGGGTAAGGGAACATCGACAGGCAGTAGAACGTCTCCTTGCCTGGCTGTTCACTGACTTCAAAGGACTTTTGCTCGTCCCAGAACGACTGGGCGGCGGCTTCGATTTCACGGGGCTGATATTGTTCGTGCATGGCTACTTTTGAACTGAATAGGGGTGGCCTAATCCTCTTCAATGCAACGCTGGACGGTGAACACGCCACATTGGCGTTTTCGAGGCCCAGCCGAGCTGGAAGTGGAGTTACAGGAAGCGCCGTAGCATACATGACCGCGCTCTACCGAGGGAAACCCTGATTGCTGCCGCACGTCCTGCAAAAACCGCTGCGAGGGCCGTTGGTCGCGGCGTTCAGCCGGTTTGTTCATGGAAGCTAAGCTCTAACTGGGGAGTAGGTCTTATCTTCCAATGAGGTGAGGGATGGTTGAGTCTCAGCAAAAAGCTACAAAACCGGAGCTGTACGAAAGGCTGATCGATCGTTTGGCCTTGGCCCTGGATGCGGCAAGGACCGCTGGCCGGTTGCGCGACGAACACCCTCTGGAACTGGAACTGCGTGGTCTGAGCCCCGCAGAGTTTGCACTGGTCAAGGCGTATCTGGATCGCAGTGAGCGTGAGACACACGGATGCTTGTCAGAGGCGGTAAAGCAACTCGACGTACCACGTTCGGCCAAGATTATCTGGCTCAAGGACAAGGTTCCCGGCAGAGACGCGGTAAAGGTCCGGTCTTTCCAGTTCAAATAGGGCACAGAGCCGTACTCCATGGTTTTTTGAAGCATAGTCCTCCTGTATTGATTGTCGCATTGCGCGAACCCACTTAGGCTTCGGGCATCTCCGGGAGATGCTCGATGCCTTTTCGTTATTTCGTGAAACAACTTCTTTTGCCACCCGGCATTCTATTGCTGCTGCTTTTGCTCGCCTGGTGGTTGCGCCGCTCAAGGCCAAGGCTTGCCGGTGCGTGCTTTGCTCTGGGGCTGGGTGGTTTCTGGCTGATGAGCCTGCCGGTGGTGGTGCAGTGGAGTGCCGGCCTGCTCGAGCGGGAGCCACCGCTGGCCCGCGATGAATGGGCAATTCTGGGGCAGCGCGCGGACGCGATCGTGGTCCTCGGCTCGGGGCGCGAGCGTGGTGATGTGGCCTGGGGCGCCGACCAGCCCACGGGTATAGGCCTGGAACGCCAGCGCTTTGCCGCGCGGCTGGCCAAGGCTTCCGGCCTGCCGGTATTGACCAGCGGCGGCCTGCATTACGGCACGCCGCCCAGCGAAGCGCAGATGATGGCTGACTCCTTGCGCGACGATTTTGGCGTGAGCGTGCGTTGGCAGGAAGGGCGCAGCCGCACGACCTGGGAAAATGCACAGTTCAGCGCCGAGGTGCTGCTGCCACAGGGCATCAAGCGTGTGGTGCTCGTGACTCATGCCGCGCATATGCCACGAGCGGTCTGGAGTTTTCGCAAGGCCGGGTTTGAGGTGGTGCCGGCGCCGGTAGGGTTTCTGGGCGGCGACAACGCGCGGCCACTGGGTGGCTGGCTGCCGGAGTTCAAGGCGATCTGGCAGAACGGGCAATTGATGAACGAGGCGGTGGGGCAGATCGGTTATTCGTTGTTTTACCGGTAAAGATCAAAAGATCGCAGCCTGCGGCAGCTCCTACAGTTGGAATGCAATCCCCTGTAGGAGCTGCCGCAGGCTGCGATCTTTTCTAGACGGTCTTGGCCATCCGGCTTGCAATCAATGCCCAGCCAAACAACAGCACGCAGACAATGAGCAATGGCCACGAACGCCATTGCAGGTACGGCGTGAGGTTGTGCATCGGTACCACTTCGCCATACAGGATGCCGCGTTCGAACTGCGGGATCTGATCGGTAATCTGGCCGAACGGGTTGATCAGGCCGGACACGCCGTTGTTGGTGGCGCGGATCATCCAGCGGCCGGCCTCCAGTGCGCGCATTTGCGCCATCTGCAGGTGTTGCAGGGGGCCGATGGAGGTACCGAACCAGGTGTCGTTGCTGATGGTCAGCAGCAGGTCGCTGCGGGCGGCAAGGCTGGCGGCGAACTCCGGATAAACCACTTCATAGCAGATGAACGGCGCGATCTGATAACCCTTGGCCTGCAGCAACGGCTGGTCAGCCGGGCCGCGAGCGAAGTCCGACATTGGCAGGTCGAAGAAAGCGATCAGTCCGCGCAGCATGTCCTGCAAGGGGACATATTCACCAAACGGCACCAGTTTTTGCTTCAGGTAAGTGCCGTCGCCTTCACCGGTAACGGTGATGCCATTGAAGAAACGCTTCTCGTGGCGGACTTCCATGCGCACCGGGACACCGGTAATGAACGCCGATTTACGTTCGGCCGCGAAGCTGCCCATCATGTTCAGGTAGCCCTCGGCGGACTCCTTGAGCACCGGAATCGCCGTTTCCGGCCAGATGAGCAGATCGGCGCGCCTGGAGCTGAAACTCATGTCGCGGTACAACGCCAGTTGCGCGTTGAGCTGCGCCGGGTCCCACTTCATGCTTTGTTCGACGTTGCCCTGTATGGCGGCGACGCTCAGTGGCGGGCCCGACGGGCTGGTCCAGGCGTGGTGCTTGAGCGCCATACCGACCAGCCATGGGCCGACCAGCAGCAATATACCGGCAGCGATGAAGCCTTTACGCCCCGCGCGAACCAGGCGCAAGCCGTTGTAGATCAGCGCAGCTGTCAGGGCCAGGGTAAAGGAAATCAGCCACATCCCGCCGATGGGAGCAAGCCCGGCCAGCGGGCCATCGAGCTGGCTGTAACCGGAATACAGCCACGGGAAACCTGTCAGGAACCAACCACGGAAAGCTTCCTGGCCAACCCACAGCGCAGCGAAGGCCAGCGCGTCGGCCAGCGGTGCCTCATTGCGACGCAGCCAGCGCGCCCAAATCCAGGCGGGCAGGGCAAAGAACCAGGCAATCGCCGCTGTGAAGATCAGCATCAGGAAGCCGGCCAGCAGCATTGACGCGCCGCCGAAGTGGTGAATGCTGTAGTAGATCCAGCTGGTGCCGGCACCGAACAGGCCGAAACCGAAACACCAGCCGCGACCCAGCGCCTGGCGTGGGCTCAGTTCGCGCAAACCGGCATAGAACAGGCCGACGGCGAGCAGTGCCAGTGGCCAGATATCGAACGGCGCCAGGGCCAGGGTGGTGATTGCACCGGCCGCCACGGCCAGCAGGTTACCGGGCCAGCCGGGGCGGGTTGTCCAGCGCATTTCAATCCTTAGCGAGCAATGGGCGTCAGGCGAAGCAAGTGAATCCGACGGCTGTCGGCGTTCAGGATGCGGAAGCGGTACGGGCCGATTTCAGTGATTTCGTTACGTTTTGGCAAATGCCCGAACGCGCTCATCACCAGGCCGCCAACGGTGTCGAACTCATCGTCGGAGAACTCGCTGTCGAAAAAATCGTTGAAGTTCTCGATCGGTGTCAGGGCCTTGATCAGGAAATCACCGCTGGGCAGCGGCTTGATGTAGCTGTCTTCTTCGACGTCGTGTTCGTCTTCGATGTCGCCGACGATTTGCTCCAGCACGTCCTCGATGGTCACCAAACCGGCCACGCCGCCGTACTCGTCGATGACGATGGCCATGTGATTGTGGTTGGCGCGGAATTCGCGCAGCAGCACGTTAAGGCGCTTGGATTCCGGCACGAAGGTGGCCGGACGCAGCAGGTCCTTGATGTTGAAGCTGTCGCCGTTCTCCTTGAGGATCAACGGCAGCAAGTCCTTGGCCAGCAACACGCCCATCACGTCATCGTGGCTTTCGCCGATCACCGGGTAGCGGGAGTGGGCCGAGTCGACCACGGCGGGCAGGAACTCGCGGGGTGTCTGGGTCGCCTTGATGCTGACCATTTGCGAGCGCGGGACCATGATGTCCCGAACCTGCAAATCAGCCACCTGGATCGCACCTTCGACGATGGCCAGCGCTTCGCTGTCCAGCAGTTTGTTCTGGTGTGCATCGCGCAGCAGCTCCAGCAGCTCCTGGCGGTTTTTCGGCTCGTGGGCAAAAGCCTGGGTGAGCTTACCCAGCCATGACTTTTGCCCGTTGCTCGATCGATCTTCGCTCATAGCGATTACTCTGAATCCTTTGTTGTTTCGGTAGGGGATGAATCGGTTTCGTCGTCCGCGTACGGATCGGGAAAGCCCAGTTCTGCAAGCAACGTTCGTTCCAGTGCTTCCATCTCTTCGGCTTCGTCGTCATCAATATGGTCGTAACCGAGCAGATGCAAGCAGCCGTGAATCACCAGGTGTGCCCAATGAGCCTTGAGCTCCTTGCCCTGTTCAGCGGCTTCGCGCTCGACCACGGCCACGCAGATCACCAGATCGCCCAGCAGCGGGATGTCGAGGAACTCATCCGGCACATCGGCCGGGAATGACAAGACGTTAGTTGCGTAATCCTTTTGCCGCCAGGTGTGGTTCAGCTCGCGGCCTTCGGCTTCGTCGACCAGGCGAATGGTCATCTCCGAATCGGCGGTGCGCTGGCGCAAAGCCAGTTCGCACCACTGGCGAAATTCGGCTTCGCTGGGGGCGGGGGCTTGGGTGGCGATTTGCAGGTCAAGCTCAAGCATCGCGGCGGCTATCCTTGGCGGCTGCATCATCGGCCGCTTTGGTTTCGAAGCGCTCATAGGCTTCGACAATGCGCTGTACCAGCGGATGACGCACGACGTCCTTGGGCTGGAAGTGCGTGAAGCTGATGCCCGGCACGTCTTTCAACACTTCGATCACGTGGTGCAGCCCGGACTTGGTGCCGCGAGGCAGGTCGACCTGGGTGATGTCACCGGTGATGACGGCCGTGGAGCCGAAGCCGATCCGGGTCAGGAACATCTTCATTTGCTCGACCGTGGTGTTCTGGCTTTCGTCGAGGATGATGAAGCTGTTGTTCAGCGTACGGCCGCGCATGTAGGCCAGCGGCGCGACTTCGATCACCTGGCGCTCGATCAGCTTGGCGACGTATTCGAAGCCGAGCATTTCGTAGAGTGCGTCGTAGAGCGGACGCAGGTACGGGTCGATTTTTTGCGACAGGTCGCCGGGCAGGAAGCCGAGTTTTTCACCCGCTTCGACCGCCGGACGCACCAGCAGGATGCGGCGAATCTGCTCGCGCTCCAGTGCATCCACCGCGCAGGCCACAGCCAGGTAGGTCTTGCCGGTACCGGCCGGGCCGATGCCGAAGTTGATATCGTTACCGAGGATTTCCTTCACGTAGCGCAGCTGATTCAAGCCGCGGGGGCGAATCATGCCTTTCTTGGTGCGCAGGGCCACGGACGGTTCGGCGGGAGAGTGGTTGTCCAGCTGCTCGACGGCCGATTCCTGCAGGAACAGGTGCACCATGTCCGGCGACAGCTCGGTACCCTTGGTTTCCCGATACAGGCGGCGCAGGAGGTTTTCCGCGGAGGTGGTGTGTTTGGGTTCGCCGATCAGCTCGAACTGGTTTCCGCGATTGCGGATCTCGATGGTCAGGCGCTGTTCGATCAAGCGCAAATGCTCGTCGAATTGCCCGCACAGATTGGCGAAGCGACGAGCTTCAAAAGGCTCGAGGATGAAACGATGTGGTTCTATGGGTGCGTTCAAGGTCGTATTTAGCCGCCCTGGGGCAATAGTGATGAATCAAGGATAGCGCCAGTGGCGTGGGCGCGAAAGCTCTTAAGTGAGGCAAGCCGATTCCTGCCTCTGGCGCGGACTCTGTAGGAGCGAGCTTGCTCGCGAAGGGCTTGAATGCCCCTCGTTCATTCAGGATGCACGCGTCATCGTTGACGACCATCGTCGGAACGCCGCCCGGAGCAAGCTCGCTCCTACACCAGCGACCCCCGCAGCGAATGCGGCTGCGCGGCATCGATGTGCACGTCCGCGAACTGGCCGATCAGGGTCGGATTGTCGCAGCGAAAGTTGACGATCCGGTTATTCTCGGTCCGGCCTTGCAGCTCGCCCGGGTCTTTTTTCGAGTAATCGGTTACCAGGATCCGCTGGATCGAACCGACCATTTGTCGGCTGATCTCGAAACCTTGCTGGTTCAGGCGATGCTGCAGGGCATTCAGCCGCTCTTTTTTCAGCTCTTGCGGCGTGTCGTCGGCCAGATCGGCGGCCGGTGTGCCCGGGCGCTGGCTGTAGACGAACGAGTAGGAAAAGTCGAAGCCGACGTCGGCAATCAGCTTCATGGTTTGCTCGAAATCTTTCTCGGTTTCGCCCGGGAAGCCGACGATGAAGTCCGAACTGATGCAGATCCCCGGCACGGCGGCGCGCAGTTTGCGCAGTTTGGATTTGTATTCCAGCGCGGTGTGATTGCGTTTCATCGCAGCGAGGATGCGGTCCGAGCCCGATTGCACCGGCAAGTGCAGGTGCTTGACCAGCTCCGGCACGTCGGCGTGGGCCTGGATCAGGCTGTCGGAGAATTCCAGCGGATGCGACGTGGTGTAACGGATGCGTTCAATGCCGTCGACCGCGGCGACCACACGGATCAGCTCGGCCAGATCCGCCAGGCGCCCGTCATGGGTCAGGCCGCGATAGCCGTTGACGTTCTGCCCCAACAGCGTCACTTCACGCACGCCGTTTTCGGCCAGGTGGATGATCTCGGCAATCACGTCGTCGAACGGCCGGCTGACCTCTTCACCGCGGGTGTAGGGCACCACGCAGAACGTGCAATATTTGCTGCAGCCTTCCATCACCGACACGTAAGCGCTCGGGCCGTCGATGCGCGGTTCGGGCAGATGGTCGAATTTTTCGATTTCCGGGAACGAGACGTCGACTTGCGGCAGCTTGCTGATGCGCGCGGCGTCGATCATTTCCGGCAGGCGGTGCAGGGTCTGCGGGCCGAAGACCACGTCGACGTACGGCGCGCGATCGCGGATGGCCGCGCCTTCCTGGCTGGCCACGCAACCGCCGACGGCGATCACCATGTCCGGGTTGGCCAGCTTCAGTTCGCGCCAGCGACCGAGCTGGGAATAGACACGGTCCTGTGCACGTTCGCGGATCGAGCAGGTGTTGAGCAGGATCACGTCGGCGTCTTCAGCGCGGGCGGTGACTTCCAGGGCCTGATGTTCGCCCAGCAGATCGACCATGCGCGAGCTGTCGTACTCGTTCATCTGGCAACCGTGGGTTTCGATGTAAAGCTTCTTGGCCATGGAAAGAGTCATCACCTGATTCAAAGAACCGCGCATTATAGGGGACATGTCCCATGGTTCCTACCGTTGTGCGTCCGGCGGCTGTGCTATAGTTCGCGCCCTCATTTTTACCCCGATGTGTTACCCGCCCACCATGACTAAACGTGAAGCTCCAATCTACAAGGTGATTTTCCTCAACCAGGGCCAGGTGTTCGAAATGTACGCCAAGCAGATCTATCAAAGTGATCTGTGGGGCTTTCTGGAAGTGGAAGAGTTCGTCTTTGGCGAGCGCACGCAAGTGGTTGTTGATCCGAGCGAAGAAAAGCTCAAGGCTCAGTTCGAAGGCGTGGTGCGCAGCTTTGTGCCGATGCATTCGATCGTGCGTATCGACGAAGTCGAGCGTCTGGGGACACCGAAAATCTGCGAAGCCCGTGGCACGGTTGGCAATGTCATGCCGTTTCCGATGCCGATGCCTGAGAAGTAAGTCCTGGAATCGAGTCGCTCCATTCGCTGGCAAACCAGCTCCTACAGATACGTGCGGTCTTTGTAGGAGCTGGCTTGCCAGCGGATGCGTCAGATGGTTTGAAGCAAAAATCAGGGCAACGGCGCAAACGGCGTACGCCCGTCAGCGCTCTGCAACTCCATCAAATATTTACGGAAAATTTGCCCGAGCACCTGGGTGGCGACTTCGAGTTCTTCGCGGGGCATTTTTTCGGTGACTTCGTCGGCGGTGTCCAGGGCATCTTCGGCGCCGTTGACCGCCGCCATCTTCAGCAGGATGTACGCCTGAACGTTATTGGCCGGCACGCCTTCGCCGTGGAAGAACATGGTACCGAGCTTGAATTGTGCCTGGGCGTGGCCTTGCAGCGAGGCTTTTTCGAAATAGCTCAGGGCTTGATTGAGGTCGCGCGGCGCGTTTTTGCCTTCGTAGTAGAACTCACCCAACTCGTATTGCGCTTGTGCATCCCCTTCATCCGACGCTTTCTGGCAGGCGGCGAGCGCCTGTTCCAGGTCTTGCGGCTGGGTATTGAGGGTGCAGCGACCCATCGCTGGGATTAACAACGAGTTGCCGCCTGCTTGTGCGTGCGCGAGCAGGGGCTGAAGAAGCAACAGGCAGCCCAGTGCAAGGGTGCGGCCGGTGCGGTTCATGGGAATCGACTTACCTCTGAAGGGCGCGCGGACCCATCGAGGGATCCAATAAGCGCGCATTATGAAATAAGCAGGGGCAACCTTACAAAGTCTTTACTCGTTTTTCTGCTGCGCGGGAAATATATCACCCGTTTTGCGAGGGATTTTTGCTGAAACTGTAGGAATACAGGCGGGCGTGTAGGTGAAGGCTGACGCCGGCAATGGCCAACGTCAGCGCCACAGCGTTATTTCAAGGCAGCGAAGGCGCGCTCGGCGGCGTCCAGGGTCAGTTTCAGCTCGGCTTCGCCATGAGCGATCGAAGTGAAACCGGCTTCGAAGGCGCTCGGTGCCAGGTAGACGCCCCCTTCCAGCATCAGATGGAAGAAGCGACCGAACAGGGCAGCATCGCTGGCCATGACGTCATCGAAGGTGACGATGTCGTCGGCGCCGCTGAAATACAGGCCGAACATGCCGCCGGCCTGGGTGGTCACGAACGGAATGCCGGCCGCATCGGCGCGCTGTTGCAGGCCGTCGAGCAGGCGAGTGGTGTAGTCGGTCAGCTCGGCATGGAAGCCCGGGCGGCTGATCAGGCGCAGGGTGGTCAGGCCGGCGGTCATCGCCAGCGGGTTACCGGACAGCGTGCCGGCCTGGTAGACCGGGCCCAGCGGAGCGATGCGCTGCATGATTTCGCGCTTGCCGCCGAAGCAGCCGACCGGCATGCCGCCACCGATGATCTTGCCGAAGGTGGTCAGGTCCGGTGTCACGCCGTAGTACGCCTGGGCACCGCCGAGGGCGACGCGGAAACCGGTCATCACTTCGTCGAAAATCAGCACCACGCCGTGCTTGTCGCACAGGGTCCGCAGGCCTTCGAGGAAACCCGGTGCCGGCGGCACGCAGTTCATGTTGCCAGCCACTGGCTCGACGATGATGCAGGCCACATCCTGGCCGACTTCGGCGAGCATGCTTTCAACGGCGTCGATGTCGTTGAACGGCAGGGTCAGGGTATGTTTGGCGAACGCTGCCGGTACACCGGCCGAACTCGGTACACCCTGGGTCAGTGCGCCGGAGCCGGCCTTGACCAGCAGGCTGTCGGAGTGACCGTGGTAGCAGCCTTCGAATTTGATGATGCTGTCGCGGCCGGTGAAGCCACGGGCCAGGCGAATGGCGCTCATGGTCGCTTCGGTGCCGGAGCTGACCATGCGCACCATTTCCATCGACGGCACGAGCGAGCAGACCAGGTCGGCCATCTGCGTTTCCATCTCGGTCGGGGCGCCGTAGGACAAGCCGTGCTCAAGCTGTTTGCGCACGGCGTCCAGCACGTCCGGGTGGCTGTGGCCGAGGATCATCGGGCCCCAGGAACCGACGTAATCCACATAGCGCTTGTTGTCTTCGTCGGTGACGTAGGCGCCTTCGGCATGCTTGAAGAACAACGGCGTGCCGCCGACGCTCTTGAACGCGCGAACCGGCGAGTTCACGCCACCGGGAATGTGTTTTTGGGCATTGGCAAACAGCGTTTCGGAACGAGACATGATCGGGCTCTCAAATCAGATTTTAAGCTACTTAAATAGAAAACAATTCGTTGAAGGCGCGGGCACGACGGGTCACTTGCGTCGTGCTCTCGGCGCCAAACAGGCCATGCACCACCGCCAGCAGATCGACGCCATGGGCCACCAGTGGGGCGGCGTTATCCAGGGTGATGCCGCCGATCGCGCAGATCGGCAAGTGCAACTGCTTGCGGGCCTGGTCGAGCAGGTCGAGGCTGCAGGTCGGTGCGCCGGGCTTGGTGTTGGAATTGAAGAAGCGGCCGAAGGCGACGTAACTGGCGCCTTCTTTTGTCGCTTGTTCGGCCAGTTCGAGTTGCGCGTGGCAAGTCGAGCCGATGATGGCTTTGGAGCCGAGCAGGGCGCGGGTCGGTGACAGAGGGCCGTCGGCCTGGCCCAGGTGCACGCCCACGTTCAGGCGGGCGGCCAGTTCGGCGTCGTCGTTGATGATCAACCGGGTCTTATAGCGCTCGCACAGCTCGCGCAAGGCTTCGGCCTCACGCAGGCGTCGGGCCTCGTCGCTGCTCTTGTCGCGGTATTGCAGCAAGGTGACGCCGCCTTCCAGCGCCGCCTCCACGTACTTGAGCAACTTGCCGTCCAGCAAATGACTGTCGGTAATGGCGTACAGACCACGTAGTTTCATCGGACAAGCCTCACCGCATTACAAATGGAAGTTACGAACAGAAATCCAGTGGCAAACGGCGCGGCACAAACTGGCCTTTGCCCAGCTGCTCGGCATCACGCAGGGTGCGCCATGTGTAGTTAAGCGCGGTCTGTACGGCACTGGCGAGGTTTTCGCCCAGGGCCAGACGACCGGCCAGCGCACTGGCCAGGGTGCAGCCGGAACCGTGATAGCTGCCCGGCAAGCGCTGACAGGTAAAGGTTTCGCGCAGGCCGTCGCGGCTGTACAGGCGATTGTGGATTTCGGTTTCGTCGCCATGGCCACCGGTGATCAGCAGGTGTTTGACGAACGGCAGGAGTTTTTCAGCGCACTCGTCCGCGGTGCCTTCAGGCAGTTCGGCGAGGATCCGGGCTTCGGGAAGGTTGGGGGTCGCAATGATCGACAAGGGCAGCAGGCGTTCGCGCATGGCATAGCCGACTTCGTCCTTGCCCAGGCGTCCGCCGCCGCCGGCGCGCAGCACCGGATCGCAGACCACCGGCAAGTGCGGGTGCGCCGAAAGCAGTTCGACCACGGTATCGACCATTTCCAGGGAGCCGAGCATGCCCAGTTTGACTGCCGCGACTTCGGAATCGTTGAGCACGGCGTTGGCCTGGGCCAGTACCCACTCACGGTCGAGGACGCGGAAGTCAGTGACATTGACGGTGTCTTGCACGGTCAGGGCGGTGACGGCCGGAGCTGCATGGCAACCCTGAGCGAGCAGGGCTTCGATATCTGCTTGCAAGCCGGCGCCACCACTTGGGTCGTGGCCGGAGAGACAGAGGACAACGGGGCGAGAGCTGTAGATATTCATGGTGCGCGAGCTTACCACCAAACATGTTTTTTCGGTGTGCGCACGTATCGGAGCCGATTGCGCAGCGAGCAAAAGATCGCAGCCTGCGGCAGCTCCTACATGGACCGTGGATCGATGCAAATCCGTAGGAGCTGCCGAAGGCTGCGATCTTTTGATCTTTCTGACCAAGCCAACAGCTCTAACTCAATACATGGCGCTGGAACGCCCGTCCTAGAGCCTTTGTAGGAAAAATTTCAATGGTGTTTAATGGCTATCAACGGCTATGCTAGAGTGGATCCAAACCAATAACAGGTAATATCGTTTTTACGTCTGCTCAAAAGGAATGGGGGGCTTCCTGACAGAACCGGACAGGCCACGCTGGGGCTTCAATGCACTATTTGCTGATGTTGCTGTTGTGTTTGCCCCTCCTGGCAAACGCCGTCGAGTTCGATGAGTTCACTCAAAGCCTCCCCTTGGGCCGAACCCTGCAGGTCTATGAGGACGCAGGTGGTCAGGCGACCATTGCGGATATCCGTGCGCAAGCGGCGGCCGGAAACTTCAAACCGCACCACAAGGACACGCTCAACGCCGGGTACTCGCGTTCGGTGTTCTGGCTGAAAATCGACCTGCATTACCGTCCGGCCAATCCGGCGGCGCAACGGACCTGGCTGCTGGAACTGGCCTATCCGCCCCTCGATCATCTTGATCTCTATTTGCCTGATGCGGCCGGCAACTATCAGCGGGTCAGGCAGACCGGCGATGCCTTGCCGTTCGCCAGCCGCGAGATTCGTCAGAACAACTATTTGTTCGACCTGACGTTCAAACCGGACCAGGCCGAAACCGTATTCCTGCGATTGCAAAGCGAAGGCTCGATCCAGGCACCGGTAACCCTGTGGTCGAGCACCGCCTACCTCGAAGAGCAACCCGTGCGCCTCTACGTACTGGGGCTGATCTACGGTGTGCTGCTGGGGATGCTGGTCTACAACCTGTTCATCTACCTCAGCGTGCGCGACACCAGTTACCTCTACTACATCTTCTATATCGCCTCGTTCGGCTTGTATCAGCTGTCGGTAAACGGTGCGGCCGTGCAGTATTTCTGGCCGGACAACCCTTGGTGGGCCAACGCCGCGACGCCGTTTTTCATCGGCTGTGCGGGGTTGTTCGGCAGTCAGTTCGCCCGCAGTTTCCTGCAAATGGCTACCCACAGTCGCTGGCTCGACCGCTTGTTGCTGGCGCTGGTTGCCTTCGGTGTACTGGTGGTCGGACTGTCGTTGATGAGCAGTTACGCCCTGGCCCTGCGCCTGGCCACGGCGCTGGCGCTGGCGTTCACCGTGGTGATTTTTGCCGCCGGGATCTTTGCCTGGCTGCGGGGGCTGCGGGTGGCGCGGTATTTCATTATTGCCTGGTCGGCGTTTTTGCTCGGCGGCATCGTCAATACGCTGATGGTGCTGGGCTACCTGCCGAACGTGTTCCTGACCATGTATTCCAGCCAGATCGGCTCGGCCATCGAAGTGGCGTTGCTGTCCCTGGCGCTGGCCGACCGTATCAACGACATGCGCGAACAGCAGGCGCAAACGCTATTCGACGCCAGCCAGAAGCTTGAAGTGCTCAACCAGCAACTGGCTCGCAGTAACAAGCTCAAGGACGAGTTCCTTGCCACCCTGACCCACGAACTGCGCACGCCGATGAACGGTGTGATCGGTTCGCTGGAGCTGATGCAGACGGTCGAAATGGACCCGGAGCTCGAGCAGTATCAGCAGACGGCTGCGGGATCGGCGCGGGACATGATGCGTATGGTCAACGGCATCCTCACCCTCACCGAACTGCAGGCCGGCAAACTCAAGGCCTCGGCCGATACCTTCAGCTTGCGCGGCATGGTCGAGGCACTGCGCATGCAGTTCGAGGGCAACGCATCAAGCAAATCGCTGGACTTCAAGGTCGATATCGCGCCAGGTGTGCCGGATCGCTTGCACGGCGACAACGTCAAGATCGCGCAGTGCCTGGAATGTCTGCTGGATAATGCCATCAAGTTCACCAGGATCGGCGGCCTGGCCCTGCGGGTGACCGGCAAGGCCATTGAGCCCGACCGGCTGGCGTTGACCTTTGCGGTGATCGATACGGGCATTGGCTTCACTGATTTGGGGGAGGCCAAGATGTATCAACGGTTCTTCCAGCTCGATGCCTCGATGACCCGTGAATATGGTGGCCTGGGTGTTGGCCTGGCGATTTGCCGACAGTTGGTCGAATTGCTCGGTGGACGCCTGACGCATCGCACCGAGCCAGGACGCGGCAGCCGGTTTCAGCTTGATGTGGAAGTCGGACTGGCGGTGGCCGAACGCCCGGTGACGCCGTTGATGTCCCGGGATTTTCCGCGCCTGCGCTTGCCTCAGGATTGTGCCGTGCTGTTGGTGGATGACAACAGCATCAGTCAGTTGGTGATGCGCGGCATGTTGCTCAAGCTGGGGTTCCGTGTGCGTACGGCCGACAGCGCCGACGTCGCGCTCGATCTCTTGCAGCGCGAAGGGTTTGATGCGGTGCTGGTCGATTCTCAGTTGCCGCTGCAGGGCGGTGAGTCGGCGTGCTGCCAGATCCGCGCTTTGCCGGGTTATGCCGAACTGCCGCTGTTCGTGATTGCCCTGGGCGGTGACCGTGAGCGCTGCCCGACCGGTGCGGTGATTGATCACTTGAGCAAACCGGTGAAATTCGAAGACTTGCAGGCCGTGCTCTACCGCCGTGTGCTCTGCTCGCAACAGGGCGAAAGCGCCGACAGTTAGGCGTATATGACACTTTGTTCGGCCGAGGGGTGGTGCTTAACTGAAGTCCCTTGGCCGACCAAAGGAGCCCTGTCATGAACCTGCATCAGTTCGCCGAAACCCACGAAGTCACCAACCAGCCACCGTCACTGGATGGCGCCAACCTGTACCGCATCGATTTGCCGTTGCAGGAATGGTCGCGGCGGTTCGGGGCCGGTTGGGCCGAATCGCGGATCGATGCCTACGGCGCACTGGCCGGTGGCCCGTTGATGGAAGCCGGGTTCCTGGCCAATCAGAACAAGCCGGTGTTCAACAGCCATGACCGGTTTGGTCATCGTATCGATCTGGTGGAATTTCATCCGGCCTATCACCAATTGATGCGCGCGGCGGTCGAGCACGGCTTGACCTCGCTGCCCTGGGCGCACCCGCAGGACGGCGCCCATGTCGCCCGAGCTTCGATGTCGTATCTGCACAGCCAGGCCGAAGCCGGCAGTGGCTGCCCGTTGACCATGACCTTCGCCAGCGTTCCGGCCATGCGTCTACAACCGGACCTGGCTGAAAAATGGCTGCCGAAAATCCTCGCCACCGAATACGATCCGCGCAACGTCGGCATGGCCCACAAGGCCGGGGTCACCATCGGCATGGCCATGACCGAGAAGCAGGGCGGCACCGATGTGCGGGCCAATACCACCAAGGCGTATCCGGTCGGTGCCAGCGGTCCGGGCCAGGCCTATGAACTGGTGGGGCACAAGTGGTTTTGCTCGGCGCCGATGTGCGACGCGTTCCTGACACTGGCGCAGACCGACAAGGGCCTGACCTGTTTCCTGTTGCCGCGTCACCGCCCGGACGACACACGCAATCAGTTCTACATCCAGCGCCTGAAGAACAAGCTCGGCAACTGCTCCAACGCCTCCAGCGAAGTGGAGTTCCGTGGTGCGCTGGCGTGGATGGTCGGTGAAGAGGGCCGGGGTGTTCCAACGATCATCGAGATGGTCGCCATGACCCGCTTCGATTGCATGGTCGGGTCCAGTTCACTGATGCGTCAGGCGCTGACTCAGGCCAGCCATCACTGCGCTCACCGTTCGGTTGGCGGCAAACTGCTCAGCGAACAGCCGTTGATGCAGAACGTGTTGGCGGATCTGGCGCTGGAAAGCGAAGCCGCCCTGGCCTTGAGCCTGCGCATGGGCCGCGCGCTGGATCATCTGGATGATTCACAGGAAGCCAAATTCGCCCGACTGGTGACGGCAGTGGGCAAGTACTGGATCTGCAAGCGGGCGCCGGCCATGATCAACGAAGCCGCCGAATGCATGGGCGGCGCGGGTTATGTCGAAGAGAGCATCCTGCCGCGGCTTTACCGCGAGGCGCCAGTGAATTCGACGTGGGAAGGCTCCGGCAACGTGCAATGTCTCGACGTGCTGCGTGCCCTGTCGAAAGAACCGGGTGTGCTCGACGCGCTGTTCAGTGAGTTGGGCGATGGCCATGGTGACAAGCGCCTGGCTGCGCACATCCATCAATTGCAGGCGGCATTCAAGGACTCCAGCGACATTCAGTACCGCGCCCGGCAGTTGACCGAGGACATTGCGCTGGGGCTGCAGGCCAAATTGTTGCTGGAAGCCGGGAATGCGGTGGTCAGTGATGCCTTCATCGCCAGTCGTCTGGAGGGTGGCGGGCGAGTCTACGGCGCGTTGCCACGAGGCCTGGACGTGGAAGCCATTGTCGCCCGCTCGACTCCACAAGGATTCTGATTGGTTAGAAGATCGCAGCCTGCGGCAGCTCCTACGGGTGCACGACGAGCCCTTGTAGGAGCTGCCGCAGGCTGCGATCTTTTTTGGCTGTTCCCGTGAAGCGACGATGCAGGCAAGATGAAGGTCTGCAAGTCAGAACACAGGATGCTGATCGTGACCGAAGCTTTTATTGTCGTTCAAACCGCCGAGCAAGCCGTGGATCGGCTTGCACTCTTGCACAATCGTGCAACCACCGCGCTGAGCCAGGCGCTCAAGCGTTACCTCAAGGATCGCGTCGAGCCTGATGCCGAGCAGCGAGCGCAGTTCCGTTATCCCGAGCTGCGCCTGACCTACCTTTGCCAGGGCGAAGTCCCGCAGACCACCCGTGCCTACGCCAAGGTCCAGTTGCCGGGCACCTACAGCGTCACCGTCACCCATCCATCGGCTTTCCGTAAATACCTGCTGGAACAGCTGGTTCCGCTGATGCACGACTTCACCGTGACCGTGGAAGTCGGTGTCAGCGAGCAGAACATCCCGTATCCGTATGTGGTCGAGCAGGGCGATGAGCTCGCGGGTTCCGGCGTCACCGCTGCCGTGCTGGCGCGGGTGTTCCCGAGTACCGACCTGTCGGCCGCGACCGACGGCATTGCCGACGGTTTGTACGATTGGGAAAACACCGATCCGCTGCCCCTGGCCCTGTTCGATGCCGCGCGGGTGGATTTTTCCCTGCGCCGACTGGTGCATTACACCGGCAGCGACTGGCGGCATGTGCAGCCGTGGATTCTGCTGACCAACTATCACCGCTACGTCGACCAGTTCATCGTCCATGGTCTGGAACAGCTGCGCAAAGACCCGCGTTTCGTGCGCATGGTGTTACCGGGCAATGTGATCATCGAAAAGAGCATGGACCACGACGAAGCCTCGGCGATTGCCGCCGGGGTGGTCTGGCACCGCTACCAGATGCCGGCCTATCACCTGATCGCCAGTGACGGCCACGGCGTGACGCTGGTCAACATCGGCGTCGGCCCGTCCAACGCCAAGAACATCACCGACCATCTTGCCGTTCTGCGTCCGCATTGCTGGCTGATGATCGGCCACTGCGGCGGCCTGCGTCAGTCGCAAACCATCGGCGACTATGTGCTGGCCCACGCTTACATGCGCCGCGACGGCATTCTCGACCGGGTGGTACCGCCGAACATTCCGATTCCAGCCCTGGCCGAAGTGCAGCTTGCGCTTCAGCAAGCGGCGGCCAACGTCACTGGCGAGAAGGGCGACGAACTGAAGAAACGCCTGCGTACCGGTACCGTGCTGACCTACGACGACCGTAACTGGGAACTGCGTTGGGCCCAGGAACGTCCGCTGATCAATCTGTCCCGCGCCGTGGCGGTGGACATGGAAAGCGGCACCATCGCCGCCCAGGGTTATCGCTTGCGGGTACCGTATGGCACGTTGTTGTGCGTCTCGGACAAACCGCTGCACAGCGAAATCAAGTTGCCGGGCTCGGCCAACGCCTTCTATGAGCGCGCGGTCAGCCAGCACTTGAAGATTGGTATCGAGGCGGTGGATCTGTTGCGTACCGAGCTCAACTCATTGCACTCGCGCAAACTGCGCAGCTTCGACGAGCCACCGTTCCGCTAACGGTTGTCGTGGTCATTTGGCGGTCGGGGCACTAGCATTAGCAGCCCTGATCGTTAGATGTTCACTTCGCCATGTCCCGTCCTCAACGCCCCGTTTCCCGCCGCCCTGGCGCGAAACCCTCTACTTCAGCCCAGCGCCGTGTCGCCAAGGCACCGCCGGCCGAGCCGAAACTGATCCTGTTCAACAAACCGTTCGATGTGCTGACGCAATTCAGCGACGGCGAAGGGCGCGCGACCCTCAAGGATTACATCGAAGTACCGGGAATCTATCCGGCCGGACGGCTGGACCGCGACAGCGAAGGCTTGTTGCTGCTGACCAACGACGGTCAGCTTCAGGCGCGGATCGCCGATCCGAAACACAAACTGGCCAAGACCTATTGGGTGCAGGTCGAGGGCGAACCGAGCGCCGAGCAATTGCAGCGCTTGCGTGACGGCGTGGAATTGAATGACGGCATGACCTTGCCCGCCGAGGCGCGGCAACTGGACGAACCCGAGCTGTGGCCGCGCAATCCGCCGGTGCGCTTTCGTAAAAGCGTGCCGACCAGTTGGCTGGAGTTGGTGATTCGCGAAGGGCGCAACCGCCAGGTGCGGCGCATGACCGCTGCGGTGGGTTTGCCGACGTTGCGCCTGGTACGGGTCAGAATCGGTGACTGGACGATCGAAGGGCTCGATCAGGGACAGTGGAAAGAAGTACCGGCGCGCTTATAAGGCGCCGGATTCGATCAGGCCGATCACCACGCTCTTGATCACGAACGCCGCCACACCCAGGCCCAGCACGAAGAACAGAATGAACGAGCCAAAGCGCCCGGCCTTGGACTTCTTCGCCAGATCCCAGACGATGAAACCCATGAAAATGATCAGGATGCTGACCAGGCCGGTCATCATCCACTCTTCGAAAACTGCAGGGTCCATCGAACATCTCCGGCGCGGGCGAGGCTAAAAGGGCGCGGGGAGTATACGCCTGCGCGGGTTCGCGCTGTATTGACCTGCGTCGGTGTGTCGCAGTCATTCGTCGCCCGGCCTGCTCTTGTAGGAGCTGCCGAAGGCTGCGATCTTTTGATGTTGCTTCTTATGGACGATCAAAAGATCGCAGCCTCGTTTCACTCGACAGCTCCTACCAGCTCCTGCGAAAGTCCATCAGCTACGCAGATGAGTCAAAGGCAGTTCGGTGCTGTTCAAAACCTGATTCAGCACAAAGCTCGAACGCACACTGGTCACCCCTTCAATCCGCGTCAGATGCCCCAGCAGCAGTTTCTGGTAGTGATCCATGTCCGGCACCACGACCTTGAGTTGATAGTCGGCATCCATCCCGGTCACCAGGCTGCATTCAAGCACTTGAGGCAGGGTGCGGATGGCCGCTTCGAAATTCTCGAAACGCTCCGGCGTGTGACGGTCCATGCCGATCAGCACATAGGCCGTCAGGCTCAGGCCGAGCATTTTGCGGTCGAGCAGGGCGACCTGGCGGGAAATGTAGCCGTCGTCTTCCAGTTGCTTGACCCGCCGCGAGCACGGCGAAGGCGACAGGCCGATGCGCTCGGCCAGCTCCTGGTTGGAGATGCGTGCGTCGCGCTGCAATTCCGCCAAAATACTCAGGTCGTAACGGTCGAGCTTGCTCATCAAACGGTCCTTTGTCGTAACTATTGCTGAGGATTATGTGTCAGGGGTTAAAAATTGCGCAAGTGATGTTTAATTCAGCAATCTTCGCAATCCTCTGCCGGTGCTCCCGGCCTATTCTTATCACCAGAATCACTGCTCGGACAAACAGTCCAGTGCGGCTCGCCGAATCAGGCCCGCCGCGGTCGCCACCCCCACCGGGGATGTGCCGGCCCCCGAGCTACACACTGTCCAGAAGACGGCGTGAGGTGAGCCGGCGCCACAAGCGTCGAGCCAGGACGAAGTTCTCTAAGGGGAGGCCGACGGGTCTCCCCTTTTTCTTGCGTGTGGAATTTGCCCCCCGACCCTCAATAAATAAGTTGCGTGACTGATAACCTGTTGCAGAACCGGTCGGTGCTTTCCCAGTCTTACGTACAGGCCCTGACTCTTAATGAGGAAAAGCATGAAATCGCGTTTCTGGCGTTTGGCCGGTGTTGGTTTGCTGTGTGTCAGTGTCACTGCGCAAACGATGGCCGATGAGCAGCAAAACCGTGGCCATGACGGCGGGCAACATGGCCAGGGAGGGCATCAGGGTGATAACCAGGGCCAGGGTGGCAACAACCAGCCGCACCCGCAAAACGGCCAGCAGCAGAATCAGCCCCGCGCGCAGAACAATGACAACCGCCAGTCCGAGCACAACGGCCAGAATCAACATCAGAACAATGGTCAGTGGCAGAACCGTCCAGCGCCGGACTTCAACAGCCGGGTTCGCTCGCCGCCTCCACCGCCGCAGGCGCCGGCCACTGACATGCCGATCCAGCCCCGCCCCGACACCGTGCACCAGACCCAGCCGCCGCAGCGCGGTTACTACCAGGATCAGCCGCGTCGCAACGATTACAACCAGCACTGGAATGGCTACACAGGCGCACCGTCCAATGACAATCACTGGCAGGGGCGCCCGAGTGGCCATGGTAACGGCTGGGGGGCAGGCCCCAGGTATCGCCCCGGCCAGGTGATCGACCGCTTCCCCGAGCGTAACTTCCGCGTGCCTTACCGTGGCATGGATTACTACTATTCCGGTGGCTACTGGTATCGCCCGCTAGGCCCGCGTTATGAGGTGGTAGAGCCACCGCGCGGGATTCGAGTCAGATACCTGCCCGATTACGCCCAGCAGTTGTGGATCGGCGGGGCGCTGCTGTTCCTCGCGGCGGGCTCCTACTACGCCTATCAGGAAAGCACTCAGGACTACGTCGTGGTCGAGCCGCCGGTTGGCCAATCGCAACCACCCGCCGGCAACAATGGTTATGACGTGGAGGCATATCCAGCCAACGGGCAGTCGCCGGAGCAGGTCAGTCGGGATGGTTACGAGTGCTATCAATACGCGGTGCAGCAGAGTGGTTTCGATCCACGAACCGCCACCTACCAGCCAGACCCGGCGGTGGTGCAAGCCTACCGACAGGCTCAGGGCAACTGCCTGAGCAGTCGCGGTTATCAGGTGAATTACTGAGCCCGGGCGGCTTTCACCACTTCCCGCGGGTCGGCGTGCACCAGCACTTCGGCGCGCGGGTAGGCGCTGTGAATGGCTGCGGCCGCCTGATCGCTGATGCCGTGGGCGACTGACAACGTCAGTTCCCCCGGCAACTCCAGATGCAACTGCACAAACCACTGGTTGCCGGAGATCCGCGTACGCAAGTCATGCGCACCCAACACACCGGGCACGCTACACGCCAATTCCAGCATGTGCTGGCTGACATCCGGCGGCAGTTCTTCATCCATCAACACCGCAAAACTCTCCCGGGCGATCTGCACCGCGCTCCAAAAGATATAAGCGGCGATGCCCAGACCAAACCAGGCATCGACCTGATCCCAGCCAAACCCGGCCAGTACCAGCGCCAGCAGAATGCTGCCGTTGAGCAATATGTCCGAACGGTAATGCAGCGAGTCGGCACGCACGGCGTTGGAGCCGGTTGCCTTGACCACCCGATGTTGCAACATCAGCAAGGCCAGGGTCAGGGCGAGCGAGAACACAATCACACCGATGCTGATCCACGGCGCGCCGACCGGTTCGGGGTGTTTCAGCCGATCATAGGCATGCAACGCAATCAGTACCGCACTGCCGCCAATGAACAGCGCCTGGGCCATGCCTGCCAATGACTCAGCCTTGCCGTGCCCGTAGCGATGATCATTGTCGGCGGGGCGCAGGGCGTAATGCACCGCCAGCAGGTTGAGCAATGACGTGACGCCGTCGAGTGCCGAGTCGGTGAGCCCGGCGAGCATGCTCACCGAGCCGCTCAGCCACCAGGCGATGCCTTTGGCGACGATCAAGGTGCACGCCACCGCCACCGAGGCACGGGTCGCCAGCCGCAGCAGGCGGGCGTGTTCGGAGCTGGAGGTCATAGTGGCCATCGTTCCTTGAGGATTCCTTTGGCGCGCAGGGACTACGCGGCTGGTTGCAGGCCGAACATCGCCAGTTGTTGGGCGCTGCCCTTGCTCTGGATCAGGCGTGGATCGTCCAGCGGGAAGCTGCGGCCCAGTTCGCTTTCCAGAATAGTCTGCAACTTGCGGTTATCGACCTTGCCGTCGGGACCGATGGCGTCCTTGAGTTTTTGTGGATCGACCTGGGCGGTCTTGCCCGGCTCGAAATAAATCGCGCCAGTGGCGAAGTCCACGGCAAACGCGATCAGGCCGGGGATGATGTAGAACAGCAGGCCAACGGCGTCGAGCGCGGCGATGGCCGGGTCGATCTTGCCTTCGATCTGGCCGCGGCGATCGGGGTAGAAAATCGAACCGCAGGCTGTCACTTGAGTCAGCAAGGTTGCGACCAGAACACCGCCAATCAGGCGAAAGGGAGCACGCATATGAAATCTCCTGGGTAATCTCAAAACGAAACGTCGTCGGTATGAATTAAGACCCTGACGAACGCCTGACAGTTCGCCGTTATACTCGGCCCTCTGTTTTGGAGCCAGCATGATTTCTTTGCCGATCGATGAAGTTTTACCCGCCCTGCGTGAAGCCCTCGCTACACGCCACGAAGCCGTGCTCGAAGCGCCGCCCGGCGCCGGTAAAACTACCCGCGTACCTTTGGCCTTGCTCAACGAGCCGTGGCTGGCCGGGCAGACCATCCTGATGCTCGAACCCCGCCGGTTGGCCGCGCGTGCAGCGGCGGAACGGCTGGCCAGTGAGCTGGGGGAGAAGGTCGGCGAGACCGTGGGTTATCGCATTCGGCTCGACAGCAAGGTCGGCCCCAACACTCGTATCGAAGTGGTCACCGAAGGCATCCTCACCCGGCGCCTGCAGGACGACCCGGCACTGGAAGGCGTGGGCCTGCTGATCTTCGACGAATTTCACGAGCGCAGTCTCGACGCTGATCTGGCGCTGGCCTTGAGCCTCAATGGCCGCGAACTGTTCCGTGACGATCAGCCGCTGAAAATCCTCTTGATGTCCGCCACGCTTGAAGGCGAACGCTTGGCCGGGTTGCTCGACGACGCGCCGATCCTGCGCAGCGAAGGGCGCATGTACCCGGTGGCGATGCGCTGGGGCCGGCCGTTCCAGTCTGGTGAATTCATCGAGCCGCGTCTGGTGCAGACCATCCTCGAAGCCTTGAACGACGAGACCGGCAGCGTGCTGGTGTTCCTGCCGGGGCAGGCGGAAATCCGCCGCGTGCATCAGCAACTGGCGGATGCCTTGGGCGAAAATACTCAGGTTCTACTGTGCCCATTGCACGGTGAACTGGACCTCGCCGCGCAGCGGGCCGCGATCGATCCGGCACCGGCGGGCAAACGCAAAGTGGTGCTGGCCACCAATATCGCCGAAACCAGTTTGACCATCAACGGCGTACGCGTGGTGATCGATGCCGGGCTGGCACGGGTGCCGCGTTTCGACCCCGGCAGCGGCATGACCCGCCTCGACACCCAGCGCATTTCCAAAGCCAGCGCCACCCAGCGCGCGGGCCGGGCCGGGCGACTGGAACCGGGCGTGTGTTATCGCTTGTGGTCCCAGGACCAACACGAGCAACTGGCGGCCTATGGCAGTGCGGAAATCCTTTCGGCGGACCTCGCCGGGCTGGCCTTGCAACTGGGACGTTGGGGCGTGACGCCCGGGCAACTGGTGTGGCTCGACGTGCCGCCGGCCGCCGCTTATGCACAGGCTCAGGACCTGCTCGAACGCCTGGGAGCTCTGGAGGGGGACGCATTGACCCGCCACGGTCAGGCCATGGCCGAACTGCCGGCGCATCCGCGTATCGCGCATTTGCTGTTGCGTGGCCAGGCACTGGGGCTGGCGGACATGGCCTGCGACGTCGCGGCGCTGCTCGGCGAGCGCGATATCTTGCGTGGCGCCGGGGCGGATTTGCACAGTCGGCTGGTGCTGCTGTCTGGCGAAGAACGCGCCGCACGCGGTGCCCAGGGCGGCGTGCAGCGCGCACGGCAACTGGCGCGGCAATATCGTGGTTACCTGCGCGGCAAAGCCTCGGAGCCGGTCAGCGATCCGGATCATCCGCGCTGGCTCGGCGCGTTGCTGGCGCTGGCCTATCCCGACCGTGTCGCCCAACAGCGACGTGCCGGTGGCGCTGAGTATCGTTTGGCCAACGGCCGTGCCGCACTGTTCGCCGAGGCCGACAGTCTGATGAAGCAGGCGTGGCTGGTGATCGCCGATCTGGGCAGTCGCCAGGGCCAGCGTGAGGAGCGGATTTACCTGGCGACGGACTTCGATCCGGCGCTGTTCGATTCAGTGCTGGCAGAGCAGGTGCGCTGCGTCGATCAACTGGATTGGGATGAGCGTGAAGGCGTGCTGCGGGCCGAGCGTCAGCGCAAGGTCGGTGAACTGATCCTCAGTCGCGAGCCACTCACGGGCCTCGACGAAACCGCCCGCAGTCAGGCGCTGGTGAACCTGGTGCGGCGCAAAGGCCTGGAGCTATTACCGTGGACCCCGGAGCTGCGTCAGTGGCAGGCGCGGGTGGCGTTGTTGCGGCAACTGGACCTCGCCGGAAAGGGTGACAGCGAGTGGCCGGATGTCAGCGACACGGCGTTGCTCAAGAGTCTGGAGAACTGGCTGATGCCGTATCTGGGCAAGGTTTCCCGGCTCAGTCACTTCGCCAATCTCGACCTGTCGAGCATCGTCCACAATCTGTTGCCGTGGCCATTGCCGCAACGGCTGGACGAGCTGGCGCCGCATCATTTGAACGTGCCGTCGGGCTCGTCGATTCGTCTGGACTACAGCGAACAGCCGCCGATTCTGGCGGTGCGTTTGCAGGAGTTGTTTGGCCTGGCCGAGACCCCGCGCATCGCCGGGGGCCGGCAGGTGGTCAAGCTGCATCTGCTGTCCCCGGCGCGGCGGCCGGTGCAGGTGACGCAGGATCTGGCGAACTTCTGGCGCAGCACCTATGCGGAGGTGAAGAAGGATTTGAAGGGACGTTATCCGAAACATTACTGGCCGGATGATCCGCTGGTGGCGGAGGCGACTGCGCGGATCAAGCCGCGTAAGTAGTCGCATCGCGATTACGTAGGAGCTGCCGCAGGCTGCGATCTTTTGATCTTAAAAAATCAACGTCAAAAGATCGCAGCCTGCGGCAGCTCCTACACGGACGGCGTTGAGCTTTCGGATTTTGCGGTCAGCTGTTCGCGGCAATAGTCAGCGAACAACTGCGCCGGTTTGGTCAGTTGCCCGCGCTTGAGCCATGCCGCCACCAGCCCCGAACCGGTGACCTCTTCAGCGATGTCCACGCACACTACTTTCTGCCCGTCGTAGGTGCACTCCGAATGCGGTTTGGTCACCAGGATCGAGAACCCAAAACCCTGTCCCACCATGCCGCGCACCATCTCGATCGATGGCGAGCTGAAGGCGATGCGTGGGGTCAGGCCCAGCTCATCGAACAGGCTGACGAAGTAGGTTCGGCTCGGCTGCACGTCCAGAAGAATCATCGGCTCCAGGCACAGGTCCCGCAGCGACACCTGCGCCTGCTGGGCAAAGCGGTGATCCGCCGGCAGCAATGCGTAAGGCCGTTGCGCCGGCATCAAGGGTTCGGTTGCGATGGTGCCGTCGAGGTCGTGCTCGTAGAGGATCGCCAGATCGAAAGCACCGGAAGTCAGGCCCTGCACCAGCTCTTGTTGCTCGCCGTCGCGGATGCGGATTTCCACCCCCGGGTACAACGCCGAAAACCCGGCGATCAATTGCGGCAGGTACAGCGGTGCGACGGTTTCGAAACAGCCGATATCGATCTGCCCGGACACCACGTCGTTGTCGGCCAGGGCGTTCTGCTCGAACTCCTTGGCCATGCGCAGCAGCTCCTGGGCCTTGCGGTAAAAGCGGGCACCGCTGGGGGTCAACGACACGCCCTGGGCGTGATGGCGGATCAGCAGTTGCACACCGAAACTGTCTTCCAGCCCTTTGATGGCCGTGGAGATCGAAGGCTGTGCGATGTACAGCTTGCGCGAGGCCTCGGCGACGCTGCCGCATTCGACGGTGGTGATGAAGTATTTCAATTGACGCAGATTGTAGGCAGCCACAGCAAACCTCGGGGGGAGAACAGATCAGGCATCCTGGCAATTTGCGCGCCACCCCTATCCGCTCGGGCAGCGATTTGTTGTGATTGAACAATAACCACATGCTGCGCCAGAAGGGAGATTGGCTACGTAGTTTTTTCTTGGCCTGCGAACACATTTTTACTGGTTTTCCACCGCTTGGGCCTGAGCGACTATCCAATACACAAGAATGTCCTCTGGAGCATCTGAACGTGTTCGAGCTTGAGTATTGGCAACGCAAAGTCGCATCCCTGCGGTTTCCCGACCATGCCGTGATCGACGGCCAGCACCGTGGGGCGCAGTCGGGGCAGACTTTCGCCGCGATCAACCCCGCCACCGGTCAATGCCTGGCAAATGTCGCGGCATGTGGCGAGGAAGACGTGAACGCGGCGGTGCGTAATGCGCGGCAGGTCTTCGAGGCGGGTACCTGGGCGGCGCGCTCACCGACCGAACGCAAGCAAGTGCTGTTGCGCCTGGCCGACTTGATTCTCGAAAACCGTGAAGAGCTGGCACTGCTCGATTCGCTGAACATGGGCAAACCTGTCGCCGATGCCTACAACATCGACGTGCCGGGTGCCGCTGGAGTGTTCCGCTGGTACGCCGAAAGCCTCGACAAACTCTACGATCAGGTCGCGCCGAGTGCGCAGAACGTGCTGGCGACCATCACCCGTGAAGCCCTGGGTGTAGTGGCGGCCGTGGTGCCGTGGAATTTCCCCCTGGACATGGCTGCGTGGAAACTCGCCCCGGCCCTGGCCGCCGGTAACTCGGTAATCCTCAAACCGGCCGAGCAGTCGCCTTTTTCTGCCCTGCGCCTGGCGGAGCTGGCGCTGGAAGCCGGTGTACCAGCGGGTGTGTTGAACGTGCTGCCGGGCCTTGGCGAGCAGACCGGCAAGGCCCTCGGCCTGCACCCGGACGTCGATTGCCTGGTGTTCACCGGTTCCACCGAAGTCGGCAAGTATTTCATGCAGTACTCGGCCCAGTCGAACCTCAAGCAAGTGTGGCTGGAGTGCGGCGGCAAGAGCGCGAACCTGGTGTTCGCCGATTGCCAGGACCTGGATCTGGCGGCCGAGAAAGCCGCGTTCGGCATCTTCTTCAATCAGGGCGAAGTCTGTTCGGCCAACTCGCGGTTGCTGGTGCAGCGTTCGATTCATGACGAGTTCGTCGAACGCCTCAAGGCCCAGGCCGAACGCTGGCAGCCCGGCGATCCGCTGCACCCGTCGAGCGCCGCCGGGGCCATCGTCGACAGCCGTCAGACCGCGCGCATCATGAAATTCATCCAGCAGGCCGAGCAGCAAGGCGCGACCAAGGTTTGTGGCGGTCGGCAGTCGATCTTCAACGGCTCGGACAACTTCATTCAGCCGACGATTTTTACCGGCGTGACCCCGGACATGCCGCTGTTTCGCGATGAAGTGTTCGGCCCGGTGCTGGCCGTCACGGCGTTCGACGACGAGGCCCATGCCTTGCACTTGGCCAACGACAGCGTCTACGGGCTGGCAGCTTCACTGTGGACCGACGACCTCAACCGCGCCCATCGTGTGGCCCGACAATTGCGGGCCGGTACGGTGTCGGTCAACAGCGTTGATGCACTTGACGTGACCGTGCCTTTTGGCGGCGGCAAGCAGTCGGGTTTCGGCCGCGACCTGTCCCTGCATTCATTCGATAAATACACCCAGTTGAAGACCACCTGGTTTCAATTGCGCTGATAACAAAACGGAGAACTGGCGATGACCACACCACGTGAAACCCGCGACTACCAGGCCGCCGACGCTGCGCACCACATCCATGCGTTCGTCGATCAGAAAGCCCTCAATGACGAGGGGCCACGGGTGATGGTCCGTGGCGAGCGCCTGCACCTGTGGGACAACGATGGCCGGCGTTACCTCGACGGCATGTCCGGGTTGTGGTGCACCAACCTCGGTTACGGGCGCAAGGACCTGGCCCTCGCGGCGAGCCAGCAACTGGAGCAGCTGCCGTACTACAACATGTTTTTCCACACCACCCACCCGCAGGTGATCGAGCTGTCCGAGCTGCTGTTCAGCCTGCTGCCGGGTCACTACAGCCACGCGATCTACACTAACTCCGGCTCTGAAGCCAACGAGGTGTTGATCCGCACGGTGCGTCGTTACTGGCAGGTGCTCGGCAAGCCCGAGAAGAAAATCATGATCGGCCGCTGGAACGGTTACCACGGTTCGACCCTGGCCGCGACGGCGCTCGGCGGCATGAAATTCATGCACGAAATGGGCGGCATGATTCCGGACATCGAGCACATCGACGAGCCGTACTTCTTCGCTCACGAGGGCAACCTGACGCCGGCCGAATTCGGTCTGCGTGCGGCACAGCAACTGGAAGCGAAGATTCTCGAACTGGGGGCGGACAAGGTCGCTGGCTTTATCGCCGAACCGTTCCAGGGCGCTGGCGGCATGATCTTCCCGCCGGAAAGCTACTGGCCGGAAATCCAGCGCATTTGCCGCAAATACGACGTGCTGCTGTGCGCCGATGAAGTGATCGGCGGCTTCGGTCGTACCGGCGAATGGTTCGCTCACGAGTACTTCGGTTTCGAGCCGGACACCCTGTCCATCGCCAAGGGCCTGACCTCGGGCTACATCCCCATGGGCGGCTTGATCCTGTCGAAAAAAATGGCCTCGGTGCTGGTGGAGCAGGGCGGCGTGTTTGCCCACGGCCTGACCTATTCCGGGCACCCGGTGGCGGCAGCGGTGGCGATTGCCAACCTCAAGGCGCTGCGTGATGAAGGCGTGGTGACGCGGGTCAAAGACGACATCGGCCCGTACCTGCAACAGTGCCTGCGCGAAGTGTTCGGCAAGCACCCGTTGGTGGGTGATATCCAGGGCACCGGCATGGTCGCGGCGCTGCAACTGGCCGAAGACAAATCCACTCGCAAGCGTTTTGCCAACGAGAACGATATTGCGTGGCGCTGCCGTACGATTGGTTTCGAGGAGGGGGTGATCATTCGTTCGACGTTGGGCCGGATGATCATGGCACCGGCGTTGATTGCCAGTCGTGAAGAGATTGATGAGCTGATCAGCAAGACCCTGAAAGCGCTGGATCGTACGGCGCAGGAATACGGTCGGCTCTGATCTTGCTGGAAGGTCCTGCGGACCTTATCGCGAGCAAGCTCGCTCCCACATGGAACTGAGTTGATCCCAATGTTGTGGTCAACCTGGAACCCCTGTGGGAGCGGGCTTGCTCGCGAATGCTATGGCCGATTCAACACATTTTTACCGCCTTGCACCCACCTCGGGCATCCCCGCCCACAGCGCCCTTTCGCGGTGCGCGCTAACGAGTTTTTTCATCGTTCGCATCGACATATTTCCTCATTTTCCTAATCCCGCCCTTGGGCCAACATCGATCTCGCCAGCCCGCCGAATGCTGCCCGCCGAAGGGTCCCCGAGAGACCATAGGTCGCAGCCTGTTCAGGGCTCGCCGTACTGCCCATGACAAAACTAAATCAACAGCTTTGGGAGTGCTCCATGATCAAGTCCTTGCTTACCCGCGTTGCCCATCCACTGGCGGTCACCGCCATCGCCGCGACGGTCGCCACCAGCGCCCAGGCCGGCACCCTGTCCATCGGTCATACCACCTGGGTCGGCTACGGCACCCTGTACCTGGCCCAGGACCTTGGCTACTTCAAGGAAAACGGTTTGACCGTCGAGTTGCCGGTGGTCGAAGAAGCGGCGATGTACATGGCCGCACAAGCTTCCGGCGAGTTGTCCGGCTCGGCGTCGACCATCGACGAGGTGCTCAAGTACCGTCCGCAATTCTGCTTCAAGGCTGTGGCCGCACTTGATGACAGCCATGGTGGCGACGGCGTGCTGGTGGGCAAGGACGTCAAGAGCCTGCAGGAGCTCAAGGGCCAGGCCGTGGCAGTAAACGAAGGTTCGACTTCGCAATTCTGGTTGTCGTATCTGTTGAAAAAGAACGGCATGAAAATGAGCGACATCACTGTGCAGAACATGACGGCCGACGACGCCGCCACCGCGTTCATCGCCGGTCGCGTACCGGCTGCCGTGACTTGGGAACCTCACCTGTCGATGGTTCGCGACAAGCAGCAGGGCAAGGTGCTGATCGACAGCAGCAGCACACCGGGGGTGATCGTCGACGTTGTTGCACTGAACTGCACCGTGATCGAAAAGCAGCCGGAAGACGTCAAGGCACTGGTGGCCGGTTTGTATAAAGCCGTGCAGTACACCAAGGATCATCCACAGGAAGCCTACAAAATCATGGCCAAGGGCGTTGGCGGTTACCTGGCCGATCCGAAGGAGCTGGAAGCCGCCGCCCAGGGCGTGCGCTTCTACGATCAGGCCATGAGCGAAAAACTTCTGGGCGCACCGGGCAAGCCGGGTGACAGCGCGCCGCTGATCAAGCTGGCCAACGAGACCGCCAGCGAGCTGCAAGGCAAGCCCTACAACGTCAGCAATGACGACCTGATCGACAACCGCTTCGTCACCCCGCTCTAGGAGGCTGCATGTTCAAGCGCAATTCATGGCTGAGCCGCTGCATCACGCCCAAGACCGGTTTGCCGGTCTCGGTGATCTGGAGCGCGAGCGGTCTTGCCTGGGTGCTGTTGGTCGGCCTGTGGGCCGGCTTGTCCTACGGTGGCGTGGTGCCGGGCATGTTCCTGCCGACGCCGGGCGCGGTGGTCGAGGCCGCCGTGCGCCTGGGGCGCGACGGCACCCTCGGCCAGCATGTGTGGGCCAGTGTCGAAGTGGTGATGGTCGGTTTCATCGTGTCGTCCCTGGTGGCGGTACCGCTGGGACTGCTGATGGGCAGCTTCCGCATCGTCCAGGCGTTCCTTGAGCCACTGGTGAATTTCATTCGCTACCTACCGGTGACCTCGTTCGTGCCGCTGTTCATCCTGTGGATCGGCATCGGTCTGGAGCAGCGGGTGTCGGTGATCATCTTCGGCGTGTTCTTCCAGCAACTGGTGATGATCGCGGACGTGTCCAAAGGCATCTCCAAGGACCTGATCAATGCCTCCTATACCCTCGGTTCGAACCGTCGTGACGCGGTGCTGCATGTGATCGCCCCGGCGTCCCTGCCGGGCGTGCTCGACACCTTGCGGGTGACCATGGGCTGGGCCTGGACTTACCTGGTGGTGGCTGAACTGGTCGCCGCTTCCAGTGGCCTGGGTTACCTGAGCCTCAAGGCCATGCGTGGCTTTCAGGTGGATGTGATTTTCCTGGCCATCGCGATCATCGGCCTGCTGGGCCTGGTCACCGATCAACTGTTCCGTTTCCTACGTCTGAGGATCACCGCATGGGCTCAGTAACCGCCGCCACTCATCGTTTTGTTGCCCCTCAGGCTGCCCCGGTGAACGCCCCTCGGCTGCAAGTGGACAAGGTCAGCCTGCGTTACAAGAAACCCGATGGCGGTACCTTTACCGCGTTGGAGGAAGTGTCGTTCGAGGTGCCGGACCAGCAATTCGCGGTACTGGTGGGGCCTTCGGGCTGCGGGAAGTCGAGCCTGCTATACCTCACCGCCGGCCTGGCCGAACCGACATCAGGCGAGATTTACGTCGGCGGCCAACAGGTGGAAGGCCCCGGTGCGGATCGCGGCATGGTGTTCCAGAGCTACACGTTGTTCCCGTGGCTGACGGTGCGCCAGAACGTCGAGTTCGGCCTCAAGCGGCGCGGCATGCCAGCGGCGCAACGCAAGGACATCGTCGATTACTACGTCAATGAGGTGGGCCTGAGCGGCTTTGCCGACAACTACGCCAAGCAGCTGTCTGGCGGGATGATGCAACGCGTGGCGATTGCCCGGGCGCTGGCGAACGACCCGCAGATCCTGCTGATGGACGAACCCTTCGGCGCCCTCGACAGCCAGACGCGCCTGCAAATGCAGCAGTTGTTGCTGCGGGTGTGGGGCAACAGCAAGAAGACGGTGTTGTTCGTGACCCACGACATCGACGAGGCGATTCTGCTGGGCGACCGTGTGTATGTGATGGGCGCCAGGCCGGGGCGGATCAAGCAGATTCTGGACGTGCCGATCGAGCGTCCACGTAACCTGGACATGGTCATGGAGCGCTCGTTCATCGAGATGAAACGCGAGATCTTCGGGCTGCTGCATGATGATCTGGAGGAGGTGCATTAAGTCGCCAATGCACACCCCTGTAGGAGCTGGCTTGCCAGCGAAAGCGGTGCAATAAACGACATTGATGTTGGATGTACTGGCCTCTTCGCTGGCAAGCCAGCTCCTACAAGGTTTTGTGTTGATTCGGAATCAGGGCGCAACCGGCAACAGGAACCGCGCAATCACCGGCAGGTGATCGGAGATGCGCAACGTATCGTCCTGCCGCACCATCGCCTCCACCCGTTTGATCCGCGGGCTGTAGAACAGGTAGTCGACGGTCCGGTCCGGTCCGTTCAGCCCGGGATCGTTCGGGTAATGGGTCAGCCAGCGTTCGCGGTCGATACCACTGACTTCGTTGTTGCTCGGGATCATCGGGTACTTGTCCCACAGCAGGTGTAGCGGGCTGTCGGCGGAGTAGGGTGCGCGTTGCGCATCGGACAGGCGCCGATACTGGCCCAGCGGTAACAGGTTGAAGTCCCCACCGATCAGCCACGGCGTGCCACGGCTTTCGAGTTTATCGAGGGCCCTGGCCACGGCGGTCACCTGGTTTTGCAAGGTATTGTCAGCTTGGGTGGCGCGGTCCAGATGGGTATTGAGCACCGTTATTTGTCCGCCATCACTCAACGGCAAGTAGCTCACCAGCAAGGCGTCTTTGGGTTTGAATTGGCTGCTGACCGGATTTCCCGAGGCGATGGGCAGTTGCAGCCGTTCGGCATGTTCGATCTGGTAACGGCTCAGGGTCGCCAGTTGCCGGCCGACACTGCCGAAAATGTGCGTGTTCGGCACGAAGTCGGCCTTCCAGTCGAACGCGCTGGTGCCACAGGGATACAAGTCGGTGAGCCGTTCTTGCAGCAGTTTGAACTGGTGCTGGTAATCGCTGGCCTTGGCGCCGTCGTCCAGTTCCTGCAACAGCACGATGTCCGGCTGTTCGTCGCGAATCACCCGCGCCACTTCGTCGAGGCTGAAAGCCATGTCTTCCGCTGTGGGACGTTCGTCGGTACCGGCGGCCAGGTCATTCCAGAACACGTAACGCTTGCCGGCAAGGTACTGGACGTTCCAGGTCATCACCTTCAACGCCTGCCCGGGGACCAGGGTGGGTGCCTGGGCGTTGCAACTGACTGGCAAAACTTCTTTGGCGTCGGGGCGCCAGGTCAGGCTGTAGATCATCACGGCGATCAGGCCGATCACGATCAGCAGGCCCAGCAGGGTGTAGCGCAGTAGACGGGTCATGGCTCGGCTTATTGGCGTTACAAAATTGTTCCCGAGCATACCCGAGAGCGATGGTCGCGCCCAAGGTCAGAGCGAGCTGTCATTTCTTTCAGTCAACGGGTTGATCAGCATGAACAGACGGAACAGCACCACGCTGGTAAACAGCTGCAGGAAACTGTGGGCGCTGTCGATAAGCAGCGAGATCACCGGGTTTTGCGGTTCCGGATACACCGCCAGGGTGGCCCCCTTGAGCAGCCACAACGGCCCCATCACACTCAGGATGCACAGCAGGATGCGCAGAAAATGGCCGCGGGTCATGCGCAGGCTTTCCTTCATGGCCGCCAGTGGCGCCAGGCCGCGCAACACCAGCAGGTATTCGCCAAACGCCAGGGTCACCATCAGGTAGATACCCGGCAGGAAGTACAGTGACAGGCCTAGCAGAATCAGCACGGTATTGAGCGCCGTCAGCAGGGCGAAGCGTGGCCACAGGCTCGCCGCCGTCGCCAGCAGGTCGCGGTTGCGCGGCGACTCGCCGCGGCTGCGGGCGTCGAGAAACAGAATCAGCGCGGCGGTGTACAGCGGGTACACCAGCAAGCCGACGATCACGCTGATGCCGGGGAAACTGTCCGGCTCCGTGGAGTGGTCGACCACTTGTTGCAGCAGCGCCTCAAGCATCACCAGCGGCAGGCACAGCTGCACGATCTGGCCAAGATTGCGCTTGAAGAAATACAGCGAGTCACGCAGGACATCTAACGGATTCATCAGTGGGTATCGCAGGTTGGAAGCAGTCGCTCACTTTAACCGATCAAGTGCTCGGGGACGCAAACGTAAACGTTCGGTAAAGGTCATTGAAACATCTTGTTTCAGCCTCCATTAAGGTCGAGCACCTTATCCTCAGTGGAAAAGGGCAACGATTTCCCCCGGCAATCTACGAGGTCGCCATGAACAGCGAAGAACAAACCCTGATCGATGGACTGTTTTCCCGGCTGCAACAGGCCGAAACGGACTCAGCCCCGCGCGACGCCCAGGCCGAGGCGCGGATCAAGGAACACCTGACGCGCCAGCCGGCGGCAGGTTATTTCATGACCCAGGCGATTCTGGTGCAAGAGGCGGCGATCAAGAGCCTCGACGAGCAGAACCAGCAACTGACCCGGCAAGTCCAGCAGTTGCAGGCCGAATTGCAACAGGTCAAGGCTCAGGCAACCCCGGCTCCGGCTCCGAGTAGCGGTGGCTTTTTGTCGAGTATTTTTGGTGGCGCTTCCCGTGATCCACAACCGGCACCGACCCAGAGCGCGCCGCCATCGAGTGGTGGTTGGCGTGAGCCGGGGCGCTCGTCGTTCGGTTCGCAACCGCCACAGCAGAACTTCGGTGCCCCACAGCAGAACTTTCCACAGCAAGGCTATGCGCCGCAACAGCAGGCTCCGGCAGCGGCCGGCAGCAGTTTCCTCGGTGGTGCGCTGAAAACCGCCGCCGGCGTGGCGGGTGGCGTGATGCTGGCGCAAGGCATCAGCAGCCTGTTCCATCACAATCAGCAACCGGAAGTCGTCGAAGTCATCAAGGAAGAGCCGGCCCAGGTCAATGACCAGGGCAACAATGGCTGGGGCGATGACCAGCGCATGGCCGGTAACGACTCCTACGGCAACGATCAGGGCGGGTTCAGCGACGCCGACTACAGCGATGACAACTCATCGTTCTTCGGCGGCGACGACGATTCCTTCGTCTGACACATATGTGGCAAGGGAGCTTGCTCCCTTGCCACATAGCTGATTATTCGCGGAACAATCCTTTGGGCTGGCATACTGGGCGACCTTTCGGGCCTGGTGCCTGATTCAGCCTTGAGGAAAGCCGGTGAAAAAAATCGCAGTGTTCGCCGATGTCCAGAACCTCTACTACACCGTGCGTCAGGCTTATGGTTGCCACTTCAACTACGCCGCACTGTGGGCTGACATCAGCAAACAGGGCGAGATCGTCGAAGCCTACGCCTACGCCATCGACCGTGGCGACAGCAAACAGCAGCAGTTCCAGCAGATCCTGCGCAACCTCGGTTTCACCGTGAAGCTCAAGCCGTACATCCAGCGCAGCGATGGTTCGGCCAAGGGCGACTGGGACGTGGGCATTACTCTCGACATCATGGATGCCGCCGACCATGTCGATGAAATCGTCCTGGCCTCCGGCGATGGTGATTTCGACATGCTGCTGGAACGCATCATCAGCAAGCACGGGGTGCAGGCGGTGGCCTACGGCGTGCCGGGCCTGACGGCGAACTCGCTGATCCGCGCCGCCAGCCGTTACGTGCCGATCGAAGGCGCGTTGTTGCTCAAGAATTGATTTTTACGGAGTTGAACCAGGTTTGGAACGCATAGCAGTCATCGACTTCGAAACCACCGGGATCTCCCCGAGCAGCAGCTGCCGGGCCACGGAAATTGCCGTGGTGATCCTTGAACAGGGGCGCATCGTCGAGCGTTACCAAAGCCTGATGAACGCCGGTGTGCGCGTCCCGGCCTTCATCGAGCAACTCACCGGCATCAGCAACGCCATGCTGCGTACGGCGCCGTCGGCGGAGCAGGTGATGAACGAAGTGAATGAATTCGTCGGCACCACGCCACTGCTGGCGCACAACGCCGCATTCGACCAGAAGTTCTGGGACTTCGAACTGGGGCGAATCAAACGCACCCGCTTGCAGAACTTTGCCTGCTCGCTGCTACTGGCCCGCCGGCTGATGCCCGCCGCGCCGAACCACAAGCTCGGCACCCTCACCACATTCGCCAACCTGCCCCACACCGGCAAGGCCCACCGGGCCATGGCCGATGCCGAGATGGCCGCCAACCTGACGGCGCACCTGGCCGAGGAGTTGCGGCACAAGCATGGCTTGCGCGAGCTGTCCCATGACTTGTTGTGCAAATTGCAGAAAGTGCCGGCGGCGAAGGTGAACGAACACCTCAAGCGCTATCGCGGATTCTGAATACACCGCAAATCCCTGTAGGAGCTGCCGAGTGAAACGAGGCTGCGATCTTTTGACTTTGATTTTAAAGATCAAGATCAAGAGATCGCAGCCTCGTTTCACTCGACAGCTCCTACGGTCCTACGGTCCTACAGTCCTACAGAAAGCTATTTGCCATTACCTTCGATATGCCCCAACGGCACCCGCTTCTCGATGGCGCTGGACAACACAATCGACGTCTTGCTGAACCCGAACGTTGCGATCCGGTTGATCAGTTCTTCCAGCTCCGGCATCGAGCCCACAGCCGCTTGCATGATCACGCATGGGTCACCCGTCACCCGATGGCATTCGGTCAATTGCGGGATTTTGATCAGGTCGTCGTAGGCTTTCTGGTTGCCGTGCTGGTTCAGGCGCAGTTCGATCACGCACTGGATCGGCAGGCCGAGCTTGGCCATGTCGACCTTTGCCTGATAGCCGGTAATCACACCGCTGGCTTCGAGCTTGGCCACGCGCTCGGCCACGGCCGGGGCGGACAGGTTGACCTTGCGCGCCAGGTCGGCGTAGGACGCGCGACCGTTTTCCAGCAGGGCGCTGAGCAGCATGCGGTCGTACTTATCCATCGGGGCGACTCCTGAAAATGGCCGACTTTCGAAAACACGGTTTATAGCGCTGAACTCCGTGTTTTGAAAAGTGTACTGGCGCTTTAAACAGGTTTTGTAACTTATTTTTCGACGCTGGCCTTTCTAGAATAGCCGTTCACTTGTCCTTGCCTGTGAGCTGCCCCCATGTCCGGCCCTCGTCGCTTTCCCTTACCCTTGATCGCTGCCTTCTTCGCCTTGTATGTGATTTGGGGCTCGACCTACCTGGTGATCCGCATCGGCGTGGAGTACTGGCCGCCGTTGCTGCTTGCGGGCATCCGCTTCGTGATCGCCGGAACCTTGATGTATGGCTTCCTGCGCTGGCGCGGGGCGCCGGCACCGACCTGGGCGCAATGGAAGGCCGCGGGGATGATCGGCGTATTGCTGCTGGCGTGCGGTAACGGTGCGGTCAGTGTGGCCGAGCATACGGGCGTGGCCTCTGGGGTGGCCGCTTTGGCAGTGGCGACCGTGCCGCTGTTTACCTTGCTCTGCGGATATTTCTGGGGCGCGCGTAATACCCGTCTCGAATGGGCCGGGATTGTGCTCGGCTTGATCGGTATTGCCATGCTCAACCTCGGTTCCAACCTGCAGTCGAGCCCGTTGGGCGCGGCCCTGCTGATTTTCGCGGCGGCAACCTGGGCCTTTGGCTCGGTGTGGAGCAAACACTTGCCGTTGCCTCAAGGCGCAATGGCCAGTGCCGTGGAAATGCTGGTGGGCGGCGTCGTGTTGCTGATCGCCAGCGCAGTCAGCGGTGAACACCTGGAAAAGATGCCGCCGATCGAAGGTTGGGCCGCGTTGGCGTATCTGACCGTGTTCGGTTCGATCATCGCCTTCAACGCCTACATGTACCTGTTGAAGCACGTGCGTCCGGCCGCGGCCACCAGTTATGCCTACGTCAACCCGGCGGTGGCTGTGTTGCTGGGGATCGTGTTCGTCGGCGAAACCATCGGTATTGAAGAAGCCCTGGCGATGGCGGTAATCATCAGCGCCGTAGTATTGATTGGCCTGCCGCAGTGGCGTCGCACGCCAGCGCGGCCAGTGGTGGCGACGGTAGTACCGACAGAATCCCGTGTGAATTAGGGTAAACTGCGCGCCATTGCACACTCGTTTTGCACAACTGCGCTGAATTTTCCTACGGTACTCCCATGACTTTCGCCACCCTTGGCCTGATCGAACCCTTGCTGCGCTCCCTTGAGACGCTCGGCTACCAGACTCCGACGCCGGTTCAGGCGCAAGCCGTTCCGGCGGTGCTGGCCGGTCGCGACCTGATGGCCGCGGCCCAGACCGGCACCGGCAAGACCGCCGGTTTCGCCCTGCCGCTGTTGCAACTGCTGGCCATGGAAGGGCCGAAAGTCACTGCCAACTCGGTGCGCGCGCTGATCCTGGTGCCGACCCGCGAACTGGCCGAGCAGGTTCACGAAGCCGTGCGCCAGTACGCCGAAAACCTGCCGCTGCGTACTTACGCGGTGTACGGCGGCGTCAGCATCAACCCGCAAATGATGAAACTGCGCAGCGGTGTCGACCTGCTGGTGGCGACTCCGGGCCGCTTGCTCGACCTTTTCCGCCAGAACGCGCTGAAGTTCAACCAGCTGCAAACCCTGGTGCTGGACGAAGCCGACCGCATGCTCGACCTGGGCTTTTCCGAAGAGCTGGCGAACATTTACCGCGCGCTGCCTAAGAAACGTCAGACGCTATTGTTCTCCGCCACCTTCTCCGATGACATCCGCCTGCTGGCCGGGCAGATGCTCAACGATCCGCTGACAATCGAAGTCAGCCCGCGCAACGTCGCGGCCAATACGGTCAAGCAATGGATCGTGACGGTGGACAAGAAGCGCAAGCCGGAGTTGTTCGTGCACCTGATGCGCAAGGGCAAGTGGAAGCAGGTGCTGGTGTTCGCCAAGACCCGCAACGGCGTGGACGCGCTGGTGGATAAACTCCAGGGTCTGGGCATCAACGCTGACGGCATCCACGGCGACAAACCCCAGGCGACTCGTCAGCGCGCACTGGACCGCTTCAAGGCGAGTGAAGTGCAGATCCTGGTCGCCACCGATGTGGCGGCCCGTGGCCTGGACATCGAAGACCTGCCGTTGGTGGTCAACTTCGACTTGCCGATCGTCGCCGAAGACTACATCCACCGCATTGGTCGTACTGGCCGCGCGGGTTCGACGGGCGAGGCGATTTCCCTGGTCTGCGCCGATGAAGTGAATCTGCTGTCGGCTATCGAGATGCTGACCCGCCAGACCTTGAAGCGGCAGAACGAGCCGGACTTCGAGCCCGAGCACCGCGTACCGGACACCGATGCCAGTGGCCAGGTCGTCAAGAAGCCGAAGAAACCGAAGAAGCCCAAGGCTTCCGGTGGTGGCGGTGGTAAACGCAATCTGGGTAAGTGGGTGGATAGCGGAGAGGTTGCGCCGGCGGAGCCTTCGATCAAGCCTGTGCGCAAGGTGCCGGTGTTCAATACCGGGCCGCGTAAGCGTAAGCCTTGATTAACTGCGGCGTCTGTTAAGCCGCCTTCGCGAGCAGGCTCGCTCCTACAAGGGGTCTGCGTTGTTCACAAATCCCCTGTAGGAGCGAGCCTGCTCGCGAAGGGCGCGCCGCGGTCTTCAGCCTTTGTGCTTCAACCACTCCACCATCCCCAACCCGGCCGCTCGCCCACTGGCGAAACACGCGGTCAGCAGATAGCCGCCGGTCGGCGCTTCCCAATCGAGCATTTCCCCGGCGCAAAACACGCCAGGTAGTTGCTTGAGCATCAATCGCTCATCCATCGCCTCGAACAACACACCGCCAGCGCTGCTGATGGCCTCATCCAGTGGACGGGTTTTCACCAGCGTCAGGGGCAATGCCTTGATCGCGTTGGCCAGCAAGGCCATGTCAGCAAAGCAGTCGACGCCGGTCAGTTCACGCAATAGCGCCGCTTTGACCCCATCGATACCCAACTGACTGTGCAGGTGCTTGGCCATGGAGCGCGATCCCCGGGGTTTGCTCAACGCCGCCATAACTTTATCCACAGGCCGGCCCGGCAACAGGTCCAGATGAATCGTTGCCGAACCGTGCCGGTTGATCGCCTCGCGGATCGCTGCCGACAGGGCGTAGATCAGACTGCCCTCGATCCCGGTGGCGGTAATCACACATTCGCCGAGCCGCGGCACGTCATCGTTAAGGCCAATGGCGATGTTTTTCAGCGGCGCGCCAGCGAATTTGCTGACCATCAATTCGCTCCAGGCCTGTACCTCGAAGCCGCAATTACTGGGTTGCAACGGCGCCAGTCCCACGCCGTGTTGCTCCAGCGACAACATCCACGCGCCGTCCGAGCCCAGCCGCGACCAACTGCCGCCACCGAGGGCGAGCAGGGTGGCATCGGCTTGAACGGTCTTTTCGCCTTCCGGGCTGTCGATGCGCAATCCGCCACGCTCGTCCCAGCCGAGCCAGCGGTGGCGGGTGTGGATAACTACGCCGCTGTCGCGCAGACGCTTGAGCCAGGCGCGTAGCAGCGGCGCGGCTTTCATGTCGGTGGGGAATACCCGGCCGGAACTGCCGACGAAGGTTTCGATGCCTAGCTCGTGAATCCATTGGCACAGCGCATCGGCACCGAAGCCGCGCAGCAGCGGGGCGATCTGCGGGGCGCGTTCGGCGTAGCGCGAGAGAAACGCCGGGTAGGCTTCAGAGTGAGTGATGTTCATGCCGCCGACGCCGGCCAGGAGGAATTTTCGTCCGACCGAAGGCATGCCGTCGTACAGGTCGACCTTGATCCCGGCCTGGCTCAACACTTCGGCCGCCATCAGACCGGCGGGGCCGCCGCCGATGATGGCGACGTGAGGGGGGAGGGCTGGCGAGGATTGGGTCATGGGGTGCGCTGCGGTCTGACGGAATAAGCCGCGCATTCTACCAGCCCCATCCCCTGTAGGAGCGAGCCTGCTCACTCCTAGAGGGTTTAGAGGTGTCTTTGAAAGGGTGGTTAAAAAACGACCATCTCTCTGTAGCCTATAAGTCGTGTGGCCTGTAGTCCCTTTCACTCAGGTTATCCACAGGCAGTTCCACAGGCATTGTGGGTAAAGCATCCACAGCTCAGTGACAACCTGATGACTGCCAGACGCGTTGCGCACTGTGATGAAGGATGCCGTGACGGCGGGCCAGGGCCTGGCGGTCCTTGCTGTAGCCACCGCCGATTACCCCGACCAGCGGAATGTCGCGACCCAGGCAATGGCGCATCACGCTTTCATCGCGGGCGGCGACGCCTTCGTCTGTCAGCTTCAGATAACCCAGTGCGTCGTCCTTGTGCACATCGACTCCGGCGTCATACAGCACCAGATCCGGTTGGTAGAGCGGCAGCAGGTAGTTGAGTGCATCGTCCACCACCTTCAGGTAGTCGGCATCGCCCATGCCGTTGGGCAGCGCAATGTCCCAGTCGCTTTCGGCCTTGCGTGCGGGAAAGTTCTTCTCGCAGTGCAGGGAAACGGTCACTGCTTCCGGGGTGTTGTGCAGAATTCGTGCAGTCCCGTCGCCCTGATGCACGTCGCAATCGAAGATCAGTACCCGGTTCACCCTTCCACTTTCCAGCAGGTAATGGCTGATCACCGCCAGGTCATTGAAGATGCAGAACCCGGCCGGGTAGTCGTAGTGCGCATGGTGGGTGCCGCCCGCCAGGTGACAGGCCAGGCCATGCTCCAGCGCCTGCTCGGCGGCGAGCAACGAGCCACCGACCGCCCGCACCGTTCGCCGGGCCAGGGCTTCGCTCCAGGGCAGCCCGAGGCGGCGCTGGTCTTCGCGGGATAATTCGCCACTCATGTAGCGTTCGATATACGAAGGGTCATGGGCGAGGGCGAGAATCTCTGCGGGGCATAGATCCGGGCGCAACAGGTCGGCGTCGCGGGTCAGGCCGCTGTCCACCAGGTGATCGCGCAACAGGCGGAACTTGTCCATCGGAAAGCGGTGATCCGCCGGAAACTCGGGGCTGTAGTCTTCGTGATAAATCAGCGGGAGCGGCATGATGATTTCATTCAGGAATGAGAGAAGGATCCTACCAGCGTTGTAGACTTGCGGCATGCAAACGGAGGGCGGGGAGCAATGGAGCCAATACTGGAACTTGAAAGCGCTCGGCTGCTGTTGCGCCAGTGGCGCGATGAAGATTTAGCGGACTTTGCGGCGATGTGTGCCGACCCGCAGGTGATGCGCTATTTCCCGGCAACCTTGAGTCGGCTGGAAAGTGCATCATTGATCGGGCGAATCCGTGGCCATTTCGCCGAGCATGGTTTCGGCCTATGGGCTCTGGAACGCAAGGACACCGGCCAATTCATCGGTTTTACCGGGCTCGGTGTGGTCGGTTTCGACGCGCCTTTCACCCCTGCCACGGAAATCGGCTGGCGCCTGGCCCGCGAGCACTGGGGCCTGGGTTACGCCAGTGAAGCGGCGTGGACCGCTCTGCGCTGCGGTTTCGACCGCTTGCCGCTGAAAGAGGTTGTGGCCTTCACCACGCAAACCAATCTGCCGTCAGAGAAAGTCATGCAGGCCATCGGCATGCACCATGATCCGGAAAATGACTTCGATCACCCGCGACTCGAGGCCGATCATCCGTTGTGTCGGCATGTGCTGTATCGCATCAGTCGCGAACAATGGCTGCAAACCTTGCATGGATAACCTGACACGGACGTTTACAATGGCCTTCATGGGCCCGGTCCAGAAACTGAATCGACCGTTGCAGCCAAGGCTGCGCGGCAATGTGTTGCGTGAGGAGCATCTGAATGAGCCAAGTGTTGGATGATCTGGTCGACCTGCTGACCCTGGAACCGATCGAGGAAAACCTGTTCCGTGGCCGCAGCCAGGATCTGGGTTTTCGCCAGTTGTTCGGTGGGCAGGTGCTCGGCCAGTCGCTGTCGGCGGCCAGTCAGACGGTTGAAGAGGCGCGCCATGTGCATTCGATGCACGGCTATTTCCTGCGTCCGGGCGATGCCGGGCTGCCGGTGGTGTATCAGGTTGACCGGGTGCGTGACGGTGGCAGTTTCAGCACGCGCCGGGTGACGGCGATCCAGAAGGGCCACCCGATCTTCACGTGCAGTGCGTCGTTCCAGTACGACGAAGAAGGTTTTCAGCACCAGAGCGAAATGCCGCAAGTGGTCGGTCCGGAAAACCTGCCATCGGAACTGGAAATTACCCAGCAGCGCGCGCACCTGATCCCCGAGAAAATGCGCGAAAAACTGCTGTGCCCGAAGCCGATCGAATTTCGCCCGGTGACCGAGAAGGATCCCTACAACCCGCTACCCTCCGACCCGGTCAAGTACGTCTGGTTCCGCGCCGACGGGGCGTTGGCCGATTCGCCGGCGCTGCATAAGTATTTGCTCGCCTACGCATCGGACTTTGGCTTGTTGACCACCTCGATGCAGCCCCACGGCAAGTCGGTCTGGCACAAGGACATGCAGGTCGCCAGCCTCGATCACGCGTTGTGGTTCCACCAGGATTTGCGTGCCGATGACTGGTTGCTCTACGCGATGGACAGTCCGTGGGCCGGCAACTCCCGTGGATTCTCCCGTGGCAGCGTGTTCAACCGCGCCGGGCAACTGGTGGCCTCGGTCACCCAGGAAGGCTTGATCCGTCATCGCAAGGACTGGGCATGAGCCTGGCCGATGTACGTCACTGGGTGTTCGACATGGACGGTACCCTGACGGTCGCCGTGCACGACTTCGCGGCGATTCGCGTGGCGTTGGCGATCCCTGCCGAACACGACATCCTGACTCACCTCGCCGCACTGCCGGCCGATGAAGCCGCAGCCAAACATGCGTGGCTGCTGGAGCATGAGCGGGACCTGGCCCTCGGTTCGCATCCGGCACCGGGCGCGGTGGAGCTGGTGCGTGAGCTGGCCGGGCGCGGTTATCGCCTGGGCATTCTCACGCGCAATGCCCGGGAGCTGGCGCATGTCACGCTGGAGGCCATTGGCCTGGCCGACTGCTTTGCACTGGAAGATGTGTTGGGTCGCGATGATGCACCACCCAAACCGCATCCGGGCGGGCTGCTGAAACTGGCCGAAGCGTGGAAGGTGCCGGCGAGCGAGATGGTGATGGTCGGTGATTACCGCTTCGATCTCGATTGCGGGCGAGCGGCGGGAGCGCGGACTGTTTTGGTGAATCTGCCGGATAATCCATGGCCGGAATTGACCGATTGGCATGCGGCGGATTGTGTCGAGTTGCGGCAGATGTTGTCGGTTTGACGAATTTGTTGTCTGCTAGACCGCCATCGCGAGCAGGCTCGCGATGGCGTCAGATCAGGCAGTGCATAACCTACTGACCAAACAAAGCCTTCTGCCCCTCTGGCGAGGTAAACATCCCGTCGCCGTTATGCCCGACCCCGGGTACTTCAATCAGTTGCTGATTCAACCCTTGCGGTTGCAGCCGCTTCAGATAATCAAAGTAAAAATGCCCGCGCGCCAATCGATAAGGTCCTTGCGCCCGAGCCTCGCAGCTCTTGTCCAGCGCCGGATGATTCGGGTCGGTGTCCTGCTGGCCCAGTAGATAAACGATGTCACGCGTGAGGTACTTTTCCTGCAGTTGTGCGAGAGTTTGTCCTTCGGCGTAGGCGGGCAAATCCGTCAGCCCATATTTCCAGCGATTGAATTGCGGGCAACCCGCGTGGCTGAACGCCACTGGCCGGCGCTCATCGAAATAGGCGTAGGACGACGGATTGGCGATCACGTATCGCACCTGCACGCCTGCTGCTTCAAGGGCTGGTTGATCGTGGCCGAGCAATGCATAGCGCTGAACCACCTGCGCGCCGCCGGAGTGCCCGGCGATGACGATTTGCTTCACATCCGGAAACTGCTGGCGGTCACCCAGGCGGGCGATGATTTCGTCGAGCGCGGCGTAGGAACTCAGCCGAAACGGTGCCGTGGATTCGCCGCCAGCCATCCAATCATTGCCTTGCCAGCGCAAAACCGTGTCGGCCACCGGATGGACCGCAACGTCGGTTTCATTGAGAAACTGCGGGGCGATCACCAGGGTCGTTGCACTTTGTCCGGCCAGTTCGGCCGCGTGCTCACCGCTCTGCAGATAGGTTTGCGCATTGCGCAAGCGACCGTGGAGGATGATCAGCACCCGTTCGATTTTTGCCGGGGCGGGGCTGATGCCCACCGCGATTTCACCTGATTTCAACAGCAGGCGCCCTGAGCTGAGCTCCTTGACCTCATGCTCGGCGGCCTGGGACGTTGCGCAAGTAAACAGAACAACCAACAACCAATTCTTCATTTACAGATTTTTCGCCGCAAAGGTATCGCACTGGCCAACCTGGCCTTGGGCGAAACCGGTTTTGAACCAGCGCACCCGTTGCGCCGACGTACCATGGGTGAACGAGTCCGGGACCACGCGGCCCTGACCCTGTTGCTGCAAACGATCGTCGCCGATGGCGTTCGCTGCGTTCAGTGCTTCTTCGATGTCGCCCGGTTCCAGCCAGTTCAGGCGCTTCTGCGCATTGTTGGCCCAGACGCCGGCCAGGCAATCGGCTTGCAGTTCCTGACGAACCAGCAAACCACCGTCGCCCTCCATCTGCCGACCCTGCTGGCGCGCTGCCTGAATTTTCGCGGAAACCCCAAGCAGGGTCTGTACATGGTGTCCGACTTCGTGAGCGATCACGTAGGCTTGGGCGAAGTCGCCTGCGGCGGAAAAGCGTTGGGACATTTCCTGGAAGAACGCCATGTCCAGGTAGACTTTCTGGTCCGCCGGGCAATAGAACGGGCCGGTCGCCGAGGTGGCCAGGCCGCAGGCCGAATTCACGCGGTTGCTGAACAGCACCAGGGTCGGGTCTTTGTATTGGCGGCCAGCCTGCTGGAAAATCGCACCCCAGGTGTCCTCAGTATCGCCGAGGATCGAACGAACGAACTCCGCGCTTTCATCATTGACCGGCGGTGCCTTGCGACTCTGGTTGGTAGCGGGCGCCGTTTGCTGGCCCATTTGCCCGGTCAGTTGTCCGAGGATTTGCAACGGATCCTGGCCGGTGATCCAGCCGATGCCGACGATCAGGAGGATTGCCGTCAGGCTCAGGCCCTTGCCACCGCCGAAGCGCATCCCACCGCCGCCACTGCCGACATCATCGCCACGGGCATCGACCACGTTGTCACTGCGTCGGCCTTTTTTCCATAGCATGCGGGAATCCTCTTTTGTTCCGGGTAAAGAGCCGTGCGATGAGTGTTGCTGCGAATTGAGAGCCGCGCCAGTCCGATAGTCAGACTGCCGGTTGTGCGACTGGTTCCAATTTTGCTTCGTGGGGCTTCTCTTCTAGAATCAGCCAAATTTTGTTTGGGACCTACCATGGCCGGCAGTCAGATCGAACGTGTCTTCAGCGTGCTGGAAAGCCTGACAGGTGAACCGCAGGGGCTGCCGATGCAGACGTTGGCCGAGCAATTGGAAATCCCTAAAAGCGCGACTCATCGGTTGCTCGCCGAACTGATTCGCCTGGGTTACGTGCGGCAGAATCCGGACAACCTGCGCTATCACCTGTCGACCAAGCTGGTGGCCATGGGCTTTCGATACCTGTCCGGCAGCGGTGCGGATATCGTTCAGCCGGTGCTTGATCGACTGGCCGGGGAAACCGGTGAACTGGTGCGTCTGGGGGTGATTCAGGGTGAGCGGCAGGTCTGGATCGCCAAGTCCCAGGGTGCCCGCTCGGGCCTGCGCTACGACCCGGACATGGGGCGTGATGCGCCTTTGTTCTACACGGCTTCCGGGCATGCGTGGCTGGCGTGCATGAGCGATGCCGAGGCGCTGTTGCTGGTCGAGCGGCAAGGGGGCGGATTGCCTCGGGACATCGGGCCTAATGCACCGCGTTCGAATATTGAACTGCTGGAGCGCTTGCGTCTGGCGCGGGAGCAAGGCTACGCCTGGGTCGAGGAAAGTTCGGCGGTGGGCACCTCGGCGATTGCCGCCGTGGTACGTCATCCACTGGATGGCCGGGTGATTGGCGTGCTCAGTATTGCCGGGCCAAGCGCGCGAATGCCCGGTGCGCGCTTGCATGAGTTGGCGTCGACCTTGTTGAAGTACGCCGAAGAGCTTTCGCTGGCGAGCCAGGCGTCAGAGTTGTTCAGTTGAGCGTGATGTCTGCTTGAATAGAGTGTGCGGTATTCGCACACTTTCTTGAGTCATTGATGTCATAAAGTGGAACTGGGTTCTAAATTATTCAGGTCTCGCCTCAACCCATAAAAGGACTTCGTCTTGACGTCGCCCAGCAGCACCCCGCTTTCCGGCGTCAATCAGCCCTTCAAAGGGATCCTGCTGATCGTTGTCGCGACCTTCCTGTTTTCCAGCCACGACGCCTTTTCCAAATATCTCTCGGGTTTCTATCCCATTGTCATGGTGGTCTGGGCGCGTTACGTGGTTCACACCTTGCTGATGGCCGGGATTTTCCTGCCGCAATCCGGGCTGCGAGTGCTGCGTACCAAACGGCCATTGCTTCAGCTGATCCGGGCGCTGTGCCTGCTGGGCACCAGTCTGTTTTTCACCACAGGCTTGATGTACATCCCGCTGGCCGAGGCTACGTCGGTCAACTTCCTCGCTCCGGTGCTGGTCACCGCGTTGTCGGTGCCGCTGCTGAAGGAGCGGGTGACACGAGGGCAATGGCTGGCGGTGATTTTCGGTTTTAGCGGGGTGCTGATCATCGTTCACCCCGGCGGTGATCTGTTTACCCCGGCGGTGTTGCTGCCATTCTGCTCGGCGCTGTTTTTCTGCTTCTATCAACTGCTGACGCGCAAGCTCAGCGAGATCGACAGCCCGACCACCAGCAACTTCTTCGCAGGCTTGTGCAACACGCTGGTGATGAGTGCGCTGGTGCCGTTCTTCTGGCAGACGCCAAACCTGATGCATGGCGCGATGATGCTGGCGCTGGGGGCCTGCGGGATGACGGCCCACCTGTTCCTGACCCAGGCTTTCCGCCTCGCGGCACCGGCACTGCTGGCACCGTTCAGCTATTGCCAGATCATCTTCGCCGGCCTGCTGGGCTGGCTGCTGTTTTCCCATACGCCGACACTGACCACCCTGCTCGGCATTGCCGTGATTTGCTGCAGCGGGTTGGCAGCGGCCTGGCAACAAAGCCGCCGCTAAAAAACCTGTGAGGGTGATGATGTTTTAGTCGGTGACGGTAGGAATCTTGCGCGGTGCCATGAAGTACATCCAGGTCAGCGCAATGAAGTACATCGCCGGAATCATGGTGAACAGCACGGTGTAGTTGTTGTTGGTGACGGTCAGGATGTGGCCGACCAGCTGGGTCATGAACATCCCGCCAATCGCCGCACACATGCCGCCGAAGCCGAACACCGTACTCATCATGTGCTTGGGCGTGTAGTCCATCACCAGGCTCCAGATGTTCGCGGTCCAGGCCTGGTGTGCGCCGATGGCCAGGGAGATGGCGAACACCGCGACCCACAGGTTGCTGGAACCGGCGGCCATGATCACGCCGATGATGCAGCAGGCGAACAGGAACATGGACATCAGTCGCGCCTTGATCGGATTGACTCCGCGACCGATCAGGAACGAGGAGAGGATGCCGCCGCCAACGCTACCGAAGTCGGCAGTGAGGTAGATGATGATCAGCGGGATACCCATCTGGGTGACGTTGATGCCCAGATTGTATTGCTGGTTGAGGAACGGCGGCAGCCAGTACAGGTAGAACCAGAACACCGGCGCCGTCATCGAATAGGCGAGGGCGAAGGCCCAGGTGCCGCGCATGCGAAGGATTTTCGAGAACGGCACGCGGGTTTGTTCCGGTTCGACTTCGTTCTGGATGTAGTCCAGCTCCGACTGTTTGACGCTCGGGTGATCTTCCGGGTTGAAGTACTTCAGGCCCCAGAACAGCAGCCAGATCCCGCCCAGAGCCGACATGCACAGGAACGCGGCTTGCCAGCCCCAGACGTGCAGGATCAGTGGCAGCAGCATCGGCGTGAACATCGCACCAACGTTGGTACCGGCGTTGAAAATGCCGGTGGCCACGGCGCGCTCGCCGGCCGGGAACCACAGGCGTGTGGTTTTCACGCAAGCCGGGTAGTTCGCTGCTTCGGTCAGGCCGAGGATGAAGCGACAAACCATGAAGCCGACCGCCGAAGTGGCCAGACCGTGGGCGCCGGTCGCCAGGCTCCAGAGCAGTACGGCGCAGAAGAACACGCGCTTGACGCCGACCCGGTCGATCAACCGGCCCTGCAGAACGAACCCGATGGCGTAACCCACCTGGAACCAGAAGTTGATGTTGGCGTAATCCATCGCCGTCCAGCTCATCTCCTTGGCCAGGATGGGCTGCATCACGCCCAGGGCGGCGCGGTCGATGTAGTTCAGGGTGGTGGCGAAAAACACCAGCGCCAGCATGCCCCAACGGGTTTTGCCGACCGCCATGGCGCCGCGGATTTTGTCGCCGATGCCACCGGCAGTGACGTTCATGGCCGGAGCCATGCGAGAGCTTTGGGAAGGAATCATGTGTACCACCCGTTTTTTGAATTTGTTATTTGGTGTTTTGGACATCGCGGCCGGTGCTGCGTGTCCGGACTTAATGTGGGGACGATGTTGGGCAGTGGACAAAAAATCGTCAATTCGCCAACCACCATTTTGTTCGATAATCGAACACAAAACTAACTGGGTAGTACACTTTGAATTGCTGTGTAAGTCTGTCAGCCCAATAATTCTCGCAAGACAAACGCTACCCACGTAATAAAGCGTGCAACGCCCCCTAACAAGATTGCCTCCACCGGGAGCCGAAATATGCAGCGTTCCATTGCCACCGTATCCTTGAGCGGTACCCTGCCGGAAAAACTCGAAGCCATTGCTGCCGCCGGTTTCGACGGCGTCGAGATTTTCGAGAACGACCTTCTCTACTACGACGGTAGTCCACGGGAAATTAAACAGATGTGCGCCGATCTCGGGATCGCCATCACCCTGTTTCAACCGTTCCGTGATTTCGAAGGCTGTCGGCGAGATCGGCTGTCGCGCAATCTGGAACGCGCCGAGCGCAAGTTCGACCTGATGCAGGAGCTGGGCACTGACCTGGTGCTGGTGTGCAGCAACGCCTCGGCCGAGTCCATCGGTGATGAACGGATTCTGGTCGATGACTTGCGCCTGCTGGCCGAACGCGCCGGGGCACGCGGCCTGCGCATCGGTTACGAAGCGCTGGCCTGGGGCCGGCATGTGAACACCTGGCAACAGGTGTGGAACATCGTGCGGCAGGCCGATCACCCAAGCCTTGGTGTGTTGCTGGACAGCTTTCACACCTTGTCGCTCAAGGGCGATGCGAGCGCTATCGCCGAGATTCCCGGGGACAAGATTTTCTTCGTGCAAATGGCTGACGCGCCGATCCTGGCCATGGACGTGCTGGAGTGGAGTCGGCATTTTCGTTGCTTCCCGGGCCAGGGCGAATTCGACCTGCCGGGGTTCCTCGCGCCGATCATCAAGAGCGGGTACACCGGGCCTTTGTCGCTGGAGATCTTCAACGACGGTTTCCGCGCCGCGCCGCCACGAGCCAACGCCGCCGACGGCTTGCGCTCGTTGTTGTACCTGGAGGAGAAAACCCGCGAGCGTCTGGCCCGGGAAGCCAGGCCTGCGACCAATCCCGAAATTCTGTTCGAAACGCCCAAGGCCAGCGAGTACAACGGCATCGAGTTTCTGGAGTTTGCCGTGGACGAAAGCCTCGGCGCCAAACTCTCCCATTGGCTGGAACGGCTAGGGTTCGCCAAGGTCGGGCAGCATCGCTCCAAGAGCGTCAGCCTGCTGCGTCAGGGCGATATCAATCTGATCCTCAACACCGAACCTTACTCGTTCGGTCACAGTTTCTTTGAGGCGCACGGCCCTTCGTTGTGCGCCACCGCCGTGCGGGTCAAGGACAGCGCCAGCGCGCTGGCCCGAGCCGTGGCCTACAAGGGCCAGCCCTATCGCGGACTGGTCGGCCCCAATGAACTGGAACTGGCGGCGGTGCGTGCGCCGGATGGCAGCCTGATCTATCTGGTGGACCAGGATGCCGACGTCTACGGCACCGACTTCAATCTGTACCCGCAAGCGCCGGCCAGCGGCGGCCTCAAACGCATCGACCACATGGCCATGGCGCTGCCGGCCGACAGCCTCGACAGCTGGGTGCTGTTCTATAAGAGCCTGCTGGATTTCGAGGCGGACGATGAAGTCGTGCTGCCCGATCCTTATGGTCTGGTGAAGAGCCGTGCCTTGCGCAGTCGCGACAGTTCGATCCGCCTGCCGCTGAATATTTCCGAAAATCGTAACACCGCGATCTCACACGCGCTGTCGAGTTATCGCGGCTCCGGTGTGCATCACATCGCGTTTGATTGTGATGACATCTTTGCCCAGGTCAGTCGTGCAAAAGAGGCGGGCGTGCCGCTGCTGGATATCCCGCTCAACTACTACGATGACCTGGCGGCGCGGTTCGATTTCGACGACGAGTTTCTCAGCGAACTGGCCTACTACAACGTGCTGTACGACCGCGACGCCCAGGGCGGTGAGCTGTTTCATGTGTACACCGAGCCGTTCGAGGGGCGATTCTTCTTCGAGATCATCCAGCGTAAAAACGGTTATGCCGGCTACGGCGCGGCCAACGTTGCGGTGCGGCTGGCGGCCATGGCCAAATCCCGTAGCGGCGCATTGCGCCAGGCGAAGTTGTAGGGGATTCGTAAACGCGGGATTAAACGTGGGCTGTGCAGCTTCCTTCACCGTGTCGCGCGGCCCATAATCGCCAGCCTGTGCAGTGATGGCCGTGAGCCCGCAATGACAATGACCTCAGAACTCCCCGCAGCCCCCGTAGAATCGGGTGCCGAGCCGCGCAAGAGTCGCAAGAACAATCCGGAAAAGACCCGCGAAAACATCCTGCAGGAGGCGATTGTCGAATTCGTCCAGCAGGGGCTTTCCGGTGCTCGCGTCGATGCCATCGCCGAGCGCATCCACACCTCCAAGCGCATGATCTATTACTACTTCGGCAGTAAGGAACAGCTCTACGTCGAAGTGCTGGAGAAGCTTTACGGCGATATCCGCAACACCGAAAGCCGCCTGCACCTGACCGAATTGCCTCCGGTGGAAGCCATTCGGCGGATGGTTGAATTCACCTTCGACCACCATGATCGCAACGTCGACTTCGTGCGCATCGTCAGTATCGAAAACATCCACAACGCCGAGTATGTAAAGCGTTCCGAGGCGATCAGGGCGATGAACAACACCGTTCTCGATTCCCTCGATGTGATTCTGCGTCGTGGTGTTGAAGAGGGTGTCTTCCGCGCCGGCCTGGTGCCGCTGGATGTGCATCTGCTGATCAGTTCGTTCTGCTTCTATCGCGTGTCGAACCGCCATACCGTGGGCGAGATTTTCCAGATCGACTTGCCGGACGAACGCATCAAGCAGCGTCATCGGGAGATGATTTGCGAGTCGGTTCTGCGCTACCTGCAGGCCTGATACACAGCGTTGTGCCGGCTCCCAATACAAATGTGTACACACAACACACGGTAGGAGCTGGCTTGCCAGCGAAGGCGGCCTGCCTGATACACCGCATCGCCTGTTTCGCCAGCAAGCCGGCTCCTACGAATCGGCAAGGTTGCCGCTTCAGCCATTCATGCTCTGGAAATGCTCAAGCATGCGCTGGGCATCGGGCACCACGCCGCTGAACAGCTCGAACGCCTTCACCGCCTGAAACACCGCCATGTTGCCGCCGTCCAGCGTTCGGCAACCGAGGGCGCGGGCGTGGCGTAGCAGTTCGGTTTCCAGCGGGAAGTAAACGATCTCCGCCACCCACAATTCGGCCCGCAGCAACGCGACCGGCACCGGCATGCCCGGCAGTTTTTTCATGCCCATCGGCGTGGTGTTCACCAGGCCGTCAGCCCGGGCCATGGCGCTCGGCAGGTCATACCCGGCCACCGCCCGACCGACGCCAAAATGCTGATTGAGGTTGTCTGCCAGATCCTGGGCGCGGCGGATATCTACGTCAAAAATGCTCAGCTGTTGTACGCCTTCATTCAATAACGCGTGGGCCACCGCCGCACCTGCGCCGCCAGCGCCCATTTGTACGACACGTTCAACGGCAACGCCCTTCAAACCCCGGCGAAAACCCTCGGCAAAGCCCAGGCAGTCGGTGTTGTGGCCGATGCGTTTGCCATCCTTGAGCACCACCGTGTTGACCGCACCGATACCGCGGGCTTCCGGCGAGAGTTCGTCGAGCAACGGGATGATTGCCTGCTTGCAGGGAAAGGTGATGTTCAATCCGGTGAAGTTCATGCGCTCGGCAGCCATCAGCAGGTCGGGTAGAGCGTTGCTGTCGAGTTTCAACTGATCAAGATCAATCAGGCGATAGAGGTAGCGCAGCCCTTGGGCATCGCCTTCATGCTCGTGCATGGCCGGTGTGCGGGAAGCCTGGATGCCGGCGCCAATCAGGCCGGCCAGTATCACGTGGTTCTGAGTCACGGCGATCACCCCTTCAAACGATGACTGAAGTGTTCCAGCGCCAGGCGATAGCCGTGACTGCCAAAACCGGCCATCACCGCAGTCGCAATGGCGGAGACGAACGAGTGGTGACGAAAAGGCTCGCGGGCATGGACGTTGGACAGATGGACTTCGATGACTGGCAGTTCGCTGGCAACCAAGGCGTCGCGGATGGCGACCGAAGTGTGGGTCCACGCGGCAGGATTGATGACGATTCCGGCGCAGCGACCGCGGGCGGCGTGAATCCAGTCGAGCAATTCGCCTTCATGGTTGGTCTGGCGAAACTCCACTGCCAGGCCGAATTCTTCGGCGGCACGTGCGCACAGGGTCGAGATGTCTGCCAGGGTTTCGTGGCCGTAGGTCGCCGGTTCACGGGTGCCGAGCAGGTTCAGGTTCGGGCCGTTGAGCACCAGAACGATAGGGGACATCGGAATCTCTCCACTTATTATTTTTGGAATCGGCCGAGGGCTTCAACCTGTGGAGATAAATTGTACTAACTAGTTAATTTGGTCAATTAAAGTGACGAGGCACTGGCTGTTTTTGGGCGGTGATCGGACACTTTCGGTGTTCAGCGCGGCAAATGCTCCACCAGAAAATCAATGAACGCCCTTAAGCGCAGCGGTACATGGCGACTTTGTGGATACAGCAAGGTAAACGGCCGCGAGCGCCCACCATAGGGCTTGAGCACTTCCACCAGCGAGCCGTCGGCCAGTTCCTTTTCCACGATAAAACGATAGGTCTGAAACAACCCAGCCCCGTGTTTGGCCAGGGTCACACCGCCCAGTACATCGTCGGAACAACTAAGGTTGCCCTCGGCCAGAATCTCCCGTGGCGCGCCTTCATCGTTGAACAACCAGGCAATGCGCCGGCCGCTGCTGGGCAATTCGTACTGAATGCACTCGTGGTTTTCGAGGTCGTCGAGGGTTTGCGGAATGCCGGCCCGTTTCAGGTAATCAGGGCTGGCGATCAACACCAGGGCGGCATCTTCCAGCTGCCGGGCGATCAAGCCGGAATCCGGGATGGCTCGTACACGAATCGCCATGTCGTAGCCTTCGCCGACGAAATCGATGTTGCGATTGCTGATGTGCGACTCGACCTTCACCGCCGGATAGCGCGCCCGAAATTCGGGCAGCAGCGGCAGGATTCGATGATGCGCGTAGGTGGTCGGAATGCTGATGCGCAAAGTACCGGACGGCACTTGCTGCTGGCCCATGACCTCACGCTGGGCCTCGACCAGTTGCGCCAGGGCCTGGCGGCATTCCTCGTAATAGCGGCGACCACTGTCGGTCAGCTTCACGCTGCGGGTGGTGCGCGCAAACAGACGCACGCCCAGGCGTTCCTCCATGCGCGACACCGAACGGCTCACGGCAGCGGGCGTGACGCCCGCCACCAGCGCCGCGGCAGTAAAACTGCCGGCCTCGGCGGCCAGGCAAAACAGCTCGATGCTGCCCAACTGAAGATCGTCGAATTGCCGCTGCATGATTGATTACACCGGGGATCAGATGAAGGAGCTGGATCAGTATTTATCAGGTGTTGGCGCGGTAATGAAAGGATTTCTTACCATTTCGCGTGGTGTTCCGCAGGGCCGGGCGATGCCAGGACGCTAGCCTGAGGACGCAAGAAATGATTCGACGGCCAATGCCAGCGGTCGGATTTTCCAGGGAGTGTCGAATTCTCGGATTCATTAACCTAACGGATGGGTTAGCATGAAGGTATGCAATTACAAAGGACTGTCGGTAGTGATCATGTTGCGAGACGAGCATTGTCCGCCTCATGCGCATGTGGAGGCGGGTACGTGGAGTGCGAGATTCAGGTTCAGTTTTTGGCACAACGGTGTCGAACTCTGGGATGTAGTTCCGCTTTCGCTTCGGCCACCGATCGCGGTGCTTGAGGGATTGCGCCAATCGCTGCAGCAACCTGCCCATTTGCGGCGCGCCCGCGGCATCTGGTGGCGAAAACTACAAACAGCTTGTCTCGATAATCAATTGTGGGACTGGCAAAGCAACGAAGTCGTTGTGGTGAAAAGGGTTGTCAGTACTACCAATATGATTGGATCGGCTTGCTACGAACCTGAATCGAACAGGACGTTGCTATCCCTGATAGGTGCACAGGAGAGTGTGGAGATCGAGTTATGAAAACGATAAAAGCCAAGGTTCAGGCCGATAGTCCCGTAACGGAAAGTAGCCTGGACAAAGCCATTGAACGTGGCGAGTTACGTAGAAAAAATAGCCTGCAAGCGACAGCGGTTACCTACCTGGCCCCCTGTCTGGCCGTCAGCTTCGAAGATGGCAGCGGCGTATTGTTGCCCGTGGCCAACTATTCGGAGTTCGATGATTTTGAGGGCGGGGACTTCGCCAGTCTAACGGTCGGCTATGCGGGTACTGCCCTGTGCCATGAAGGCAAGGACCTGCATGTATCTATCGCCGGGATGATTTCTGCGAGCAAGCCGCTGATGGCCATGGCGGCCTCGGTCGTCGCTTCGCGCAATGGTCGCCAGAGCAGCGCCGCAAAGTCTGAAGCTGCGCGGGCCAACGGCAGGAAAGGCGGGCGCCCGCGCAAGGTCGATGTTGTCTTGTAAGCTCCCACAAAAAAGCCGTCGTGAAGACGGCTTTTTTGTGCCTGGCAGGCGCCATCAACGGCGGGTCAACAACACCCCGGATTCCATGTGATGGGTCCAGGGGAACTGGTCGAACATCGCGCATCGGGTGATGCGGTGGGTGTCGTGCAGTTGGGCGATATTGGCCGCCAGGGTCTCCGGATTGCAGGAGATGTACAGGATGTTGTCGAAGCGCCGGGTCAGTTCGCAGGTGTCCGGGTCCATGCCGGCGCGAGGCGGGTCGACGAATACACTGCCGAACTCGTAGCTCTTGAGGTCGATGCCGTGCAGGCGGCGGAACGGACGCACTTCGTTCAGGGCTTCGGTCAGTTCTTCGGCGGATAGACGCACCAGGGTGACGTTATTCACCGCATTCTCGCTGAGATTGCTCAGCGCCGCGTTGACCGAGGTCTTGCTGATTTCGGTGGCTAGCACTTTGCGCACGCGAGTGGCGAGCGGCAGGGTGAAGTTGCCGTTGCCGCAATACAGCTCCAGCAAATCATCGGAGCGATCGCCAAGCGCGTCGTATGCCCAGTTGAGCATCTTCTGGTTCACCGTGCCGTTGGGCTGGGTGAACGCGCCTTCCGGCTGGCGGTAGCTGAAGGTGCGGCCGCCGACGTCCAGTTGCTCGACTACGTAATCGTGGCCAATGACTTCGCGCTTGCCCTTGGAGCGGCCGATGACGCTGACGTTCAGGTCCGTCGCCAGTTTCGACGCCGCCGCGTGCCAGTGCTCGTCCAGCGGGCGGTGATAGCACAAGGTAATCATCGCGTCGCCAGCCAGCGTGGTCAGGAACTCCACCTGGAACAGCTTGTGACTCAGGGCCGTGCTGGCTTGCCATGCTGCCTTGAGTTGCGGCATCAACTGGTTGATGCGCAGGCTGGCAATCGGGAACTCTTCGATCAGGATTGGCGTGCGTTTGTCTTCCTGGGAAAACATTGCGTAATGACGCTCGCCGGCCTCGCGCCACAGGCGGAACTCGGCGCGCAGGCGGAAGTTTTTCAGCGGCGAATCGAAAACGGCTGGCTCGGGTGCATCGAACGGGGCCAGCAAGTCACGCAAGCGCGTGACCTTTTCTTCGAGCTGAACGGCATAGGCCTGGGAATCAAAAGTCATGCGTTGAACCAACCCAGCTTGATCACGAACAGAATCGACAGGATCACCAGTGCCGGGTTCAGCTCACGGCCGCGACCGGACATCAGCTTGATGGCGGTCCAGGAAATGAAACCGAAGGCGATGCCATTGGCGATGGAATAAGTGAACGGCATCGCCAGCGCAGTGATTACCACCGGCGCGGCAACGGTGATGTCGTCCCAGTCTATTTCGGCCAGGCCGGATGTCATCAGCACGGCGACGAACAGCAGGGCCGGTGCAGTGGCGAAGGCTGGAACGCTGGCGGCCAGTGGCGAGAAGAACAGCGCCAGCAGGAACAGGATCGCGACCACGACGGCGGTCAGGCCGGTGCGGCCACCGGCACTCACGCCAGCGGCGGATTCGATGTAGCTGGTGGTGGTCGAGGTGCCCAGCAGGGAACCGGCCATGGCTGCAGTGCTGTCGGCGATCAGCGCGCGACCCATTTTCGGCATGTGACCGTCCTTGCTCATCAATCCGGCACGCTTGGCGACGCCGATCAGAGTGCCGGAGTTATCGAACAGGTCGACGAACAGGAAGGCGAAGATCACGCTGACCAGACCGATGTCCAGTGCGCCCTTGATGTCCAGTTGCAAGAAGGTCGGGGCCAGGGACGGCGGCATCGACATCACGCCGCCGAACGGGGTGAAGCCCATCACGATCGAAACGATGGTCACCACCAGAATGCCGATCAGCACCGCACCGCGCACGGCAAGGGCTTCGAGCGCGACGATCAGGGCAAACCCGAGGGTGGCGAGAATCGGAGCCGGTTGTTTCAGGTCACCGAGGCCGACCATGGTCGCCGGGTTGCTGACCACGATTCCGGCATTGTGCAGGGCGATCAGCGCCAGGAACAGGCCGATGCCGGCAGCAATCGCCGAGCGCAGCGGTAGCGGGATGCTATTGATGATCCATTCACGGATGCGGAAGATCGACAGCAGAAAGAAACACACCGCCGAGATGAACACCGCGCCCAGTGCCACTTGCCAGGTGTGGCCCATGTGCAGGACCACGGTGTAGGTGAAGAAGGCGTTCAGGCCCATGCCCGGTGCGAGGGCGATCGGGTAGTTGGCGATCAGGCCCATGGTCGTCGAGCCGATGGCGGCTGCCAGACAGGTGGCGACAAACACCGCGCCCTTGTCCATGCCGGTCTCGCCGAGGATGCTCGGGTTGACGAACAGAATGTAGGCCATGGCCAAAAAGGTCGTGACGCCCGCCAGAATCTCGGTCCGCACGTTGGTGTTGTGTGCCTTGAGTTGAAACAGCCTTTCCAGCATGTCTGCTCCCCGTGGCGCGCCGGGCGCCGTGAATGTATCGACCTCAACAGCAAAGCACAGGCAGCAGAGCGCGCCTGGAAATTACTGTGGGCCGGAAAAAGCCGCGCATCATACCAGTAGCTTGGGGATATGGCTGCTTATGGCGGTGATCGTCGTCGATGTTTTGCGACAACACCAAGTACGCCATACTGTGCGCTGGTTTTTTGGGTGGATGGGGCCTGCATGAAAAGGCGTCTGGTTAGCTTGTTCGGCGTATGGATGGCGTTGTTTCTCGGGGCTCAAACGGCCGTGGCGGCCTCTGCTACGTCACTGACGCAATTGAAGGTGCTCAAAGTCGCGTCGCCGTCCTGTGGTGTTGAAAACATCGACGAAGGGCAAACCCGGACTCGCTGCGATCACAATGGCCCGAACATCACGGTGTACGTGCTGGAAGTGGGTTATGGACGCGAGGCCCATGTCGCCCTGGACGGTTTCGAAGTGAATGGCACCCGCACACCGGTCTGCGCGTTCAAGAACGGCAACCTGACCAGTTGCACCCCCGGGGAAAAAACCGTCGGCTATTTGTATGCCCTCGATCTGGCTGGCAAGCAGGAAGGCACGCTTACCTTCAGCAATACCTCGATCAACGCGCCCGGCAATACGATGTCGACGCAGCTTTTCATCAAGTAACCACAGGTCCCGAACAAGGGGCAGGAAAGCTGGCTACGCTTAAAAGATCACTCTGTGGACAATACCTGATGACCTTTAGAGCCTTGATTGCCCTCGCCGAGGGCACCGATGACCTGCAAACCGTGACCCTGATCGACGTACTGCGCCGCGCCAAAATAGAAGTGGTGGTGGCCAGTATCGAAGGGCGGCGCATGCTCACCTGCGCCCGCGGCACGCGCCTGACGTCCGATGCCATGCTGGTGGATTTGCTGGCGCAGCCCTTCGACCTGATCGCCTTGCCGGGTGGTGCGGTGGGTTCGCAGCACTTGGCAGCACACCAACCCCTGCAACAATTGATCAAGGATCAGGCGGCAGCCGGTCGCCTGTTCGCCGGCATCGCCGAGGCGCCCGCCGTGGCGCTGCAGGCCTTTGGCGTATTGCGTCAACGGCGCATGACCTGCCTGCCCTCGGCCAGCCATCAATTGTTGGGCTGTAACTTCGTTGATCAACCGGTGGTGGTCGACGGCAATTGCATCACCGCCCAGGGCTCGGCTGGCGCCTTGGCATTTGCCTTGGCGCTGGTGGAACAACTCTGCGGAAAAGCCACACGTGCGGCGGTGGCGGGGGAATTGCTGGTTTAGCCTGCTTGGACTTTCGCTTCTTCCCTTTCTTCATCTTTAGCCACGTGCATGCGATCGCGGCTGGCCAGTGTCGGGAACAGTTTGACCCACGCCCCGGTTACCACCAGCGTGCCGATCCCGCCCATGACCACGGCTGGCACGGTACCGAACCAGTGGGCAGTCAGGCCCGATTCGAATTCGCCCAACTGGTTCGAAGCACCGATGAACAGACCATTCACGGCGCTGACCCGGCCGCGCATTTCGTCCGGGGTTTCCAGTTGCACGAACGAGGCGCGGATCACCATGCTGATCATGTCTGCCGCGCCCAATACCACCAGCACCGCCAGGGAAAACCAGAACGAGGTCGACAGACCGAAGGCGATGGTTGCCACGCCGAAAACGCCCACGGCGGTGAACATCACCCGCCCGACGTTGCGCTCCACGGCAAACCGCGCCAGGAACAGCGACATCAGCAGCGCACCCACTGCCGGTGCCGAGCGCAACAGGCCCAGCCCCCACGGGCCGGTCAACAGGATGTCCTTGGCGAACACCGGCAGCAACGCCGTCGCACCACCCAATAGCACCGCGAACAGATCGAGGGAGATCGCCCCGAGAATGTCCGGACGACTGCGGATAAAGCGAATGCCCGCCAGCAATGAATCCAGAGTGGCCTTGCCCTTGTTCAGCGGGGTTTGCCGGGCTGGCAGGTTGAGCATCAGCGAACAGGCGATGACATACAAAAGCACCGTCGGGCCATACACCCAGACGCTGCCGAAGGCGTAGAGCAAACCGCCGAGGGCCGGGGCGACGATGGTTGCCGATTGCTGGGCCGATTGCGCGGCGGCCACCGCACGGGGAAACAGCGCGCTGGGCACTATGCTGGGCAGCAGCGCCTGGGTGGTCGGCATTTCAAAGGAACGCGCGGCGCCGAGCAGGAAGGCCAGGATAAAGATCATTTCCCGTGTGACATGATCGGTGGCACTGCCGATGGCCAACGACAGGGCGATCAGTGCCTGCACGGACTGGCAGATCGCCGCGACCTTGCGCCGGTCATAGCGGTCGGCGACGTGTCCTGTGTGCAGCATGAACAGCACGCGCGGGGCGAACTCGACCAGGCCGACCAGACCCAGGTCGAGCACGTTACCGGTCAATTGATACAGGTTCCAGCCGATGGCCACGGTGAGCATCTGGAAGCCGCTGGCGGTGAATACCCGGGCCATCCAGAACGCGAGAAAAGGGCGATGGTGACGTAACAGCAAGGGCTCTTGGCTGGGCATCTGCGGGACAATCTGGGGAGAGGGGAGCGGCGAGATTATCACCAACCTGTAACAGGAAGTTGTCATGACAAAAAAATTTAGTTAGCCAGACATCTATTTCCTCAACGCTCCCACAGTGAATGTGTTGCAGCCAATGACAAAAGCCGTGAGGCAACTTGTCACGCGGCAAAAGACCACGCGGTTCATCCCCGAAATTGGGACTACTCTTTCAACGTTGATTGATCCAGATCAAAACCCACAAAAGGAATTGATCCGGCGGCCGCAAGGCCAGACTCCCTGCGTTGTGATGCGTGCAAAAAAAGAACAAACAGAGATTCGCCACACTCCATATCCGTGGGGACCGTGGGTGCAGGCTTCCAGCCAGCAGCCGTACTACCTGACAGAGGAAGACTTATGTTCGGTTTAGAGGCACTTGATCTCGCCCGAATTCAGTTCGCGTTCACCATCTCGTTCCACATCCTGTTTCCGGCCATCACCATCGGCCTGGCGAGTTACCTGGCGGTACTCGAAGGCCTGTGGCTGAAAACCCATAACGACACCTACCGTGACCTCTACCATTTCTGGTCGAAAATCTTTGCCGTCAACTTCGGCATGGGGGTGGTTTCCGGCCTGGTCATGGCCTATCAGTTCGGCACCAACTGGAGCCGCTTCTCGGACTTCGCCGGTTCCGTGACAGGGCCGTTGCTGACCTATGAAGTGCTCACGGCGTTCTTCCTCGAGGCCGGGTTCCTCGGCGTCATGCTGTTTGGCTGGAACAAGGTCGGACGTGGCCTGCACTTCTTCGCTACCGTAATGGTGGCCATCGGTACATTGATCTCGACGTTCTGGATTCTTGCCTCCAATAGCTGGATGCAGACCCCGCAGGGCTTCGAGATCGTCAACGGTCAGGTCATACCCACCGACTGGCTGGCGGTTATCTTCAACCCGTCGTTCCCGTATCGCCTGATGCACATGGCCACGGCGGCGTTCGTCGCCACGGCCTTCTTCGTCGGTTCCTCCGCGGCCTGGCATTTGCTGCGAGGCAGGGACAACCCGGCGATCCGCAAAATGCTCTCGATGGCCATGTGGATGGCATTGATCGTCGCGCCGATCCAGGCGGTCATTGGTGATTTCCACGGTCTGAACACGCTTGAGCATCAGCCGGCAAAAATCGCCGCGATCGAGGGGCACTGGGAGAACGTCGGTAACGAAGCGACTCCGCTGATCCTGTTCGGCTGGCCGGACATGAAGGAGGAGAAAACCAGGTTCGCTGTCGAGATCCCGTACCTGGGCAGCCTGATTCTCACGCACTCCCTGGACAAACAGGTGCCGGCGCTCAAGGAGTTCCCGCCTGAAGACCGGCCGAATTCGACCATCGTGTTCTGGTCGTTCCGGATCATGGTGGGCCTGGGCTTGCTGATGATTTTCACCGGTTTGTGGAGCCTGTGGCTGCGCAAGCGCGACACCCTCTACTCCTCGCGGCCGTTCCTGTACCTGGCGCTGTGGATGGGGCCGTCCGGCCTGATCGCGATTCTCGCTGGCTGGTTCACCACCGAAATCGGCCGTCAGCCGTGGGTGGTCTATGGCCTGATGCGTACGGCGGATGCGTCGTCGAACCATAGCTTCATGCAGATGAGCATCACCCTGATCCTGTTTGTCGTGGTTTATTTCGCGCTGTTTGGCGCCGGTCTTGGCTACATGATGCGCCTGGTGCGCAAGGGGCCGAAGACCGATGAAGGCAAGGAAACCAACGACGGGGGCCCCGGCCAGAAACGCACACCGGCCCGGCCGTTGTCCGCAGCCGACGACGATCACGCCGATGCCGGCCACAGCCTGACCAAGGAGATTTGAATCATGGGTATTGATCTTCCGCTGATCTGGGCCGTGATCATCATCTTCGGCGTCATGATGTACGTGGTCATGGACGGTTTTGACCTGGGCATCGGCATTCTCTTCCCGTTCATTCCGGGCAAGACCGATCGCGATGTGATGATGAACACCGTCGCCCCGGTCTGGGACGGCAACGAGACCTGGCTGGTGTTGGGTGGCGCGGCGTTGTTCGGCGCGTTTCCGCTGGCCTATTCGGTGGTGCTCTCGGCGTTGTACCTGCCGCTGATACTGATGTTGATCGGGTTGATCTTCCGCGGTGTGGCCTTCGAGTTCCGCTTCAAGGCCAGGGACGACAAGCGCCACCTGTGGGACAAGGCGTTCATCGGTGGCTCGGTCACCGCGACGTTCTTCCAGGGCGTTGCGCTTGGCGCGTTCATCGATGGGCTGCCGGTGGTCAATCGGCAGTTCGCCGGTGGTTCACTGGACTGGCTGACACCGTTCACGATGTTCTGTGGTGCGGCGCTGGTGGTGGCGTATGCGCTGCTCGGTTGCACCTGGCTGATCATGAAGACCGAAGGCAAGTTGCAGGAACAGATGCATGACCTGGCCCGGCCATTGGCCTTCGTGCTGCTGGCGGTGATTGGCATCGTCAGCATCTGGACCCCGTTGGCCCACGCAGAAATCGCCGCACGCTGGTTCACCATGCCGAACCTGTTCTGGTTCATGCCGGTGCCGATTCTGGTGCTGGTGACGATGTACGGTCTGATCCGTGCCGTGGCCCGCAACGCGCACTACACGCCGTTCCTGCTGACCCTGGTGCTGATCTTCCTCGGTTACAGCGGGTTGGGCATCAGCCTGTGGCCGAACATCATCCCGCCGTCGATCTCGATCTGGGACGCCGCCGCGCCGCCGCAAAGCCAGGGCTTCATGCTGGTGGGCACACTGTTCATCATCCCGTTCATCCTGGGCTACACCTTCTGGAGCTACTACGTGTTCCGCGGCAAGGTCACCCATGAAGACGGTTATCACTAGCCCTGTGCACCGCGAACCTGTGGGAGCGAGCTTGCTCCAGGCGGCGTTCCGACGATGGCGTCCTGACAGAAGCCATCGATCTACATCGGAGGATTTATCAATGAACGGCAAACATTCCCTGCACGACATTGAAGAAGCCGAAAAAAAGCCGCTGTGGCAGCGGCTCGGCTGGTTGGCCCTGATCTGGGTCGGCAGTGTGGGCGCCTTGTTCATCGTCGCCAGCCTGATGCGTCTGTTCATGAGCGCGGCCGGCCTGACCACGCACTGACATCTCTCCCGTGGCCTCAAGGCACGGATTTACGACCCTCCGACCGGAGGGTTTTTTTTGCCTGTTACTTGCGCGCCTTGAGGATGACGAATTTCGGATTGGTTGCCACTTGCTCGACACCGCGGAACAATCGCGCGAGCTTGCTGTGGTAACCCAGGTGACGATTGCCGACGATGTACAGCGCGCCGCCCACGACCAGCGCTTCGCGCGCCTGCTGGAACATCCGCCAGGCCAGGAAGTCGCCCACCACTTGTTGCTGGTGAAACGGTGGATTGCACAGCACAACGTCGAGCGATTGCGGTTCCTGGCCGGCCAGGCCATCACCGGCACGCACGATCACTTCCCGTTCACCCAACGCAGCGCGCCAGTTTTCAGAGGCCGATTGCACAGCCATGAACGACTCGTCCACCAGCGTGTAGTGGGCCTCGCGGTTTTGCAGGGCACTGGCGATGGCCAGAACACCGTTGCCGCACCCAAGGTCAGCGACTCGCGAAGTACCGAGGTTTTTCGGCAAGTGCGGCAGGAAGGCTCGCGTGCCGATGTCCAGGCCTTCGCGGCAAAACACATTGGCGTGGTTGAGCAGTTCGATAGCCGGTTCGTCGAGTCTGTATCGCGTTGGGTAAGGCGATACAACTGGCGTTTTGTCTTGCGCAGTGGCAATCAATAGCCGCGCCTTCTTCACGGCCAACGAGGCTTGCACCGGGCCGATGTAACGCTGGAGCAAGTCGCCCGCGGCCCGGGGCAGATGTTTGATCATGGCCGCGGCAACCACTTGGGCGCCGGGTGCCAGTTGACCTTGCAGGCGGATCAGTTGTTCTTCCAGCAGTGCCAGGGTTTTCGGTACACGGATCAGCACACAGTCGAACGGCCCGACAGGGGCCTCGCTGGCGGGTACGCTCGGCACCGCATCAAACGCCAGGCCGTTGCGCACCAGGTTCTTTTCCAGACCCTGCAAGGCCAGGAACGAATCACCGCTGCTGATCACCCGCACCTTGCCCGCCAGGCTGGCTGCCAGCGCGCCGAAACTGTCATTGAGCACCAATACCCGAGTGTCGACCGCCGGCTGCTGTTCGGCCAGATGATTGAGCAGGTATTCATCGGCCGCATCGAAAGCTTGCAGCGGTTCATTCTGCTGTTCGGGCTGGCGGATCAGGTCGAGGCTGGCGAAGGCTGTTTCGAGCAAAGGCATGGGGCGGGGCTCTGGGTAATCAACGGATGTCCCGCTGCCCGAAGGCGTTGAAGCGGGCGGAGCCGTCCGAGTGTAATGCGTCGTGCAGGTCTACACGCCAGCACTCAGGAGGAACCGCAAATGGTACGTTTTTTTTGCCTGGATTACCCGCAGGTTTTCCCGCAGTCGGGCGCTTTCAGATGGCTCCGGACCGGGCCGCGGCGATGACTGCCGCAATCTTGTTGTTGACGCCGAGCTTCTCGATAGCCCTGTGCACATGAAAGTTGATGGTGCGTTCACTCAAATTGAGGATCCTGGCAATTTCATAGGCCGTCTTGCCATCGGCCGACAGTTTCAATACTTCGAGTTCCCGCCGTGACAAGGGGGGAGCCTGGGGGCGAGCCGGTTTTTTCGGTTGCATTGCGTTCGCCAGAGCGTGCAAATGGCGGCTGATGAACACCGAGAATCCAAGATGCTCGTACAGCTCATAGGCTGAAATCGGGCAATGGCTTCTGGCCAGGCTGAAAATGCTGCGCAGACCGGTTTCCTCATCAAAGATCGCCTGGGACCAGCCATGCTGCAAGCCTTGTTGTCGCAGCAACTGCCATAACCATGGCGTCCTGGAAAAAAGCTCTTCACTCCAGAGAACAGGCAACATTGAGCGATTGCAATGCGCCACTATTGGATCTATTTGCATGGCGTTGTTTTTTTCATATTGAGTATTCCACTCATGGGGGTAGTTGTTCAGGTTCACCGTACTGGTGTCGACCCCGAATGAGTTTGAAGTAATTGAAAAGCCACAAAATTTATATCCAAGGTTTCTAGCGAAATTGAGCGCGATTTGATAGGCAGTACTGATCTCTTGTGTGTGCGTCAATTGTTTGAGCTGCGACTCCTTCCAGATCTCCATACAGTGATCTCCATTAGAGTGTCTTCTGGGTGCAGTATTGGATCAAGGATCCGGCACGCCACGAAGTGTAGGACATTTCCTGCGGAAGTGATTCGACAATTTTGCTCTTTTGACTGTTGGAAAAGTGTGCTCAAGGTTCTTAGGGAGTAAATGGTTATGAAATGCCACATATAATTTTATATGTAGGGTTGTATTCGTATTCTGTAATCGACTACTAGTGCGCATTAATGTCACTACAAATTGTCGGTGGTTACGCTGCTTTCTTTGCGGGACACTGGGGTATCTGTTGATTGGAGCCTTCCATGTCCGTCAGTGAAGAAAAATTTACGCGCCAGACCTTGCTCGAGGTTCATCCGCTGACCCCGAACCTGTTTACCCTGCGCGCCACGCGGGATGCAGGGTTTCGTTTTCGGGCGGGGCAGTTTGCCCGGTTGGGCGTCACCAAGGCTGACGGCAGCACGGTATGGCGCGCCTACTCCATGGTGTCCTCGCCCTTTGACGAGTTCCTCGAGTTCTTTTCCATTGTCGTACCGGGCGGTGAGTTCACCAGTGAACTGAGCCGCCTGGGCGTTGACGATACATTGCTGGTCGACCGCCAGGCCTTCGGCTACTTGACGCTGGACCGTTTTGTCGATGGCCGCGATCTGTGGTTGTTATCCACAGGCACGGGCATCGCACCGTTCCTGTCGATACTCCAGGATTTCGACGTCTGGGAGAGATTCGAGCGGATCATCCTGGTCTACAGCGTTCGCGAAGCCCGGGAACTGGCTTATCAGGAGCTGATCGCGGGGCTGGCGCAACTTGAGTATCTGGCTGAGTACGCACACAAATTGCAATTCATCGCCACAGTCACTCGTGAGCAGCATCCTGGCGCATTGAACGGGCGGATCACCACACTGATTGAAAACGGCGAGTTGGAGCGCAGCGCGGGAGTTGCGCTGACGCCTGAGCATTCACGGGTCATGCTGTGCGGCAACCCGCAGATGATCGATGACACGCGCAAGTTGCTTAAACAGCGGGACATGCACTTGAGCCTCAGCCGGCGACCCGGCCAAGTGGCGGTGGAAAACTTCTGGTAAGCAAAACGGCGCCTCAAAGGCGCCGTTTTTTGCCAGTGCAGTCAAGGCCGGTTGTTTTGGGCCTTGAGCAAGTCGCGGATCTCGCTCAGTAACTCTTCTTCCTTGGTGGGAACCGGCGGCAGGCTAGGGGCCACGGACTCCTCACGCTTCAGGCGGTTGATGGCCTTGACGCCCATGAAGATCGCAAAGGCGACGATGACGAAGTCGATGATGGTCTGGATGAATTTGCCATAGGCCAGCAGCACCGCAGGAATGGCGCCGTCTGCTGCCTTGAGCGTTATGGCCAGATCACTGAAGTCCACGCCACCGATCAGCATCCCGATTGGCGGCATGATCAGGTCACCGACAAACGACGTAACGATCTTGCCGAAGGCCGCACCGATGATGATGCCGACGGCCATGTCGACCACGTTGCCTTTGACCGCGAAGGCCTTGAACTCGTTTAGCACGCCCATAGGTTATTCCTTGTTACAGATGAGGTAGATGAAAGCAGTGTAAATCAGCCAATCGCATCCTGCTCGAATCAACGGCCTGCTGCGTTTGCCAGCCATTGACCCGGGTGGTGTTGAAAAATTCACCGATTGATCTCATCTGAGGTCGGTCAGGCCTTCTGAGGAGTTCGCATACGACGTTTTTTTTCAGCGAAATGGCGTCATTTGTGTGGGCGAGCCAAGGTTGAGCGACCACTCCTGAATCGGGACGCTCAAGATGATCGGGCAGTTAGTGGCCAAGAGGCTGCATTGAAAATTAAATGCAGCCGTAGTGATGTGAACTGTTTCGTTAGTTTGAGGTGTCTGACAAGTTGCGCGTTTCTCTGAATCATGGCTGCGTTTTGTTTGAATGTTTTCGAAGTTGTGCATGAAGTATGTAAGTGAACAAAGTCTGTATAGGTTTTCAAAGTGTGCGGTATGGCATGTCCCTAGAGTTTGTTGGCCGAGTTGAGCGAAAAACTTATACAAGGTTTTGTAGGGTGGGTGTATCTCAATATGCCTGTGTTTAATAAGGTTATTTGAAGTCATCAAAAGGGTTGCGAAATATCTGGCCGCACTCGCGCGCCTTGGCTGAGCTATCATCGCGTTTTTTTCCAGGAGTTCCGATGGCCAAGGCCAAGCGCATGTACGGCTGCACCGAGTGCGGCTCAACCTTCCCCAAATGGGCCGGCCAGTGCGGTGAGTGCGGGGCCTGGAACACGCTTACCGAAACCATGGTGGAAAGCGGCGGGGCAGCCGCCCCCAGCGGTCGTACCGGCTGGACCGGCCAGCAGGCGCAGATCAAGACCCTGGCCGAAGTCAGTGTCGAAGAAATTCCGCGCTTCTCCACCGCTTCCAGCGAGCTGGACCGGGTTCTGGGTGGTGGTCTGGTGGATGGCTCGGTGGTGCTGATCGGTGGCGACCCTGGCATCGGCAAGTCGACCATTCTGCTGCAAACCTTGTGCAACCTCGCCAAGAGCATGCCGGCGCTGTATGTCACTGGTGAGGAATCCCAGCAGCAAGTGGCCATGCGTGCGCGGCGCCTGGGGTTGCCTCAGGATCAACTGCGGGTCATGACCGAAACCTGCATCGAAACCATCATTGCCACGGCCCGTCAGGAAAAACCCAAGGTCATGGTAATCGACTCGATCCAGACGATCTTTACCGAGCAATTGCAATCGGCACCGGGCGGTGTATCCCAGGTGCGCGAAAGCGCGGCGTTGCTGGTGCGCTATGCCAAACAGAGCGGTACGGCGATTTTCCTGGTGGGCCACGTCACCAAGGAAGGCGCGCTGGCTGGCCCTCGGGTGCTGGAGCATATGGTCGACACCGTGCTGTATTTCGAAGGCGAGTCTGACGGGCGCCTGCGTCTGCTGCGGGCGGTGAAGAACCGCTTCGGTGCCGTCAATGAACTGGGCGTTTTCGGCATGACCGACAAAGGTCTGAAAGAAGTCTCCAACCCGTCGGCGATTTTTCTGACCCGTGCCCAGGAAGAAGTCCCGGGCAGTGTGGTGATGGCAACATGGGAAGGCACACGGCCGATGCTGGTGGAGGTTCAGGCACTGGTGGACGACAGTCACCTGGCCAACCCGCGTCGGGTCACGCTGGGGCTGGATCAAAACCGGCTGGCGATGTTGCTGGCGGTGCTGCACCGTCACGGTGGCATTCCGACCCACGATCAGGACGTCTTTCTCAACGTGGTCGGCGGGGTCAAGGTGCTGGAAACGGCGTCCGACCTGGCGTTGATGGCGGCGGTGATGTCCAGTTTGCGCAACCGGCCGTTGCCCCACGATCTGCTGGTGTTCGGTGAAGTCGGGCTTTCCGGTGAAGTGCGTCCGGTGCCGAGCGGTCAGGAGCGTTTGAAAGAAGCCGCCAAGCACGGCTTCAAGCGGGCCATCGTGCCCAAGGGCAATGCGCCGAAAGAGGCGCCGGCGGGGTTGCAGATCATTGCCGTCACTCGCCTGGAGCAGGCACTCGACGCGTTATTCGAGTAACGCCTATCCCCCGTAGGAGCTGCCGAAGGCTCGGGCCGCGTTCGGACGATCTTTTGATCTTGCATTTTTAAGATCAAAAGATCGCAGCCTTCGGTAGCTCCTACAGAGGTACGTTCAGGCTTCGATCAGCGCACCCAACTCTCGCTCCAGTTCGGCTTCGTCGCCCAGGTTGAGCTCGATCAATCGCCGCAGGCGTTCGATGGACTCCAGGCTGATGTGCCGGCAGACAAAGCCAAGCTGGCCGTGATCTTCGTGGGTCAGGTGCACATCCATGGCGATATCGACGTCATCGCTCAGATGAATATCTACTGAAAAATCCTGCTGGCGATCGCCCTGCCAGTGTTCGGGTCGCTCGATCAGCAACCCCTTGAGCGACAGATCAATCAACTTCACCGGCCAGGTGGACTCACCCTGACTCAGCCCGGTTCGGGCATCGAACGCAATACGTTTGAAGCGGCGACGTTCGGCAGGGTGCTCGCTCATGGCGCGATCCTCTTAGATGTACGCTGACTATAGACCTGCACTCTTGAAGGCGGCCAGCGCGTGCAGGTATCCAGCCCTATATCGGGGTATGGTCTTTGCCGTCAGGAGCGCTAAACTCGGGGTGGTTGTCTTTCTTGTCCACTCTGGCTGGAATATCAAAATGAAAAATAATAATAGCCCGCTACGCCATTTGCCTTGGCTGGTGCTGGCAATCACAGGTGCGTGCGCCCTGGGTGTCGTGGCATTGCGCCGGGGCGAGGCAATCAACGCCTTGTGGATTGTGGTCGCTGCCGTGGCCATCTATCTGGTCGCCTATCGCTACTACAGTCTGTTCATCGCTAACAATGTCATGCAACTCGATGCGCGGCGGGCCACTCCCGCTGTGCTCAACAATGACGGTCTGGACTATGTGCCGACCAACAAGCACATTCTCTTCGGTCACCACTTCGCGGCCATCGCCGGCGCGGGTCCGCTGGTCGGTCCGGTGCTGGCGGCGCAGATGGGCTACTTGCCCGGCACGCTGTGGCTGATCGCCGGCGTGGTGCTGGCCGGTGCGGTGCAGGACTTCATGGTCCTGTTCATGTCCACCCGCCGCAACGGCCGTTCGCTGGGCGACATGGTCCGTGAGGAAATGGGCCGCATCCCCGGGACCATCGCGCTGTTCGGTTGCTTCCTGATCATGATCATCATCCTCGCGGTGCTGGCGTTGATCGTGGTGAAAGCCCTGGCCGAAAGCCCGTGGGGCATTTTCACGGTGATGGCGACCATC